>JBGCEP010000001.1:0-79521 GCA_045106415.1 Oligoflexales bacterium
CTAAAAAAGTCACTAAGAAAAAAGTAGCTAAAGAAGTCACCAAGAAAAAAGTAGCTAAAAAAGTCACCAAGAAAAAACTAGCTAAAAAAGTCACCAAGAAAAAGGTCACTAAAAAAGCTACCAAGAAAAAAGTAGCTAAAAAAGTCACTAAGAAAAAAGTAGCTAAAAAGAAAAAGTGATAAGAACTTGATTCTTAGGGGAAATTCTCTACATGGGGCGACTCCCCTAAGAATCCTTCTTCACAAACAGACTTCCGCTAAAAAACTCCACCCTTAAGACTACAAAAATTTTCAACTTGCCTCTAAGACAAATCAGGCATAGATAAATACATTGGGGTTTTTGTTACGTATATCCACGTAACATGAGAGTCACTCACGCTTGTGGAGTCTAAGTTGACTGTATATGTCATTATTTACAGCTGTTCAATTATCGCATTATTGGCAGCGGTGTTCTATGCCCGCCGTGTCATGTCTATTCCTCTAGAAGGTAAACCTGAAGAAGTTGATAAATTCAGGGAGATATCTGGCGCAATTGCCGAAGGTGCTAGTGCATTTCTAACTGCAGAGTACAAATATGTAACAATATTTTGCCTTGCTTTTTCCGTGCTTGTGGCGTTTTCACAAGAGACTGTCCCGAGTGGACTGAACGTTGGGTTGTGGAGTGCTGTTGCCTTCATGATTGGTGCTATCGTTTCAAGTGTTGCTGCATTCCTTGGAATGACCATTGCAACTCGAGGAAATGTGCGCACTGCTGTTATGGCTCGAAAAAGCCTACCAGAAGGATTTAGAGTTGCATTTGACTCTGGTGCTGTCATGGGATTTGGACTTGCAGGACTGGCTACATTCAGCCTTGCAGCTGTGTCTTGGTTTTATCTCAGCCTCACAGGAAATGCTCACTTAGCAATGGAAATGGTGGCTGGCTTTGGCCTTGGTGGATCAACTGTCGCTCTTTTCGGACGCGTTGGCGGAGGTATCTTCACTAAAGCCGCTGATGTTGGCGCTGATTTAGTTGGCAAAGTTGAAGCTGGTATTCCAGAAGATGATCCTCGCAACCCTGCTGTAATTGCAGATAACGTTGGTGATAACGTTGGTGATATAGCAGGCATGGGCGCAGACTTATTCGGCAGCCTAGCAGAAGCTACATGTGCTGCTCTTGTCATTGGCGCTACAGCTGAAGCCGTTGTTCAATCAACAAACGCACTTCTTTACCCAATCGCAATCTCTGCTTTAGGGATCCCTGTTTGCCTTCTTACCGCTTTTCTTGTGCGAGTACAGCCAGACGCAACTTCTGTCGAAGCTCCTCTTAAGAAACAGCTCCTCATCTCAACAGCTCTTATGACTGTTGTTGCTTGGCTTGGCACAAACCACCTTATGGTTGAAGAATTCTATACTGGCCAAACACTTATTACACGAGATGGTGTTTTAGGCTCTCTACTCGCCGGTCTTTGGGGTGGATTAATCATCGGCTACACAACCGAATATTACACTTCACATAGTTACGCTCCAGTCAGAGAAGTTGCAGACGCTTCTCAAACAGGTGCTGCTACAAACATTATTTACGGCCTAAGCCTTGGCTACAAATCAACCGTCATTCCAACCATCGTCATTGCTCTTGTAGTTTTTCTCTCATGGGAAATGGCTGACCGATTTGGTATCGCTATGGCAGCAATTGGCATGATTTCAACAATCTCCATTGGTTTGACGATCGATGCTTACGGCCCAGTCTCCGACAACGCTGGTGGAATTGCAGAAATGTGTGGCCTAGAAAAAGAAGTCCGTGAAAGAACGGATATTCTTGACGCAGCTGGTAATACAACAGCCGCCATTGGTAAAGGCTTTGCAATTGGCTCTGCTGTCTTAACAGCTCTAGCTCTTTTTGCCGCATTCCTTACCCGCTCTGAAGTCACAACATTGGATCTTCTACAACCATCTGTATTTGCAGGCCTCCTCATTGGCGCAATTCTTCCAATGCTTTTCACAGCTCAAACAATGCGCGCTGTTGGTAAAGCAGCTTTCGCTATGATCGAAGAAGTTCGCGAACAGTTCAAAAACATTCCTGGAATCATGGAAGGGAAGAACAAACCTGACTACAGCCGTTGCGTACAAATTTCAACTGAAGCAGCCCTAAAAGAAATGATCGCACCTGGAATGCTTGTTATCCTTAGCCCTTTAGTTTACGGCGTTCTTTTTGGCGTAGAGTCACTCGCTGGCCTTCTTGCCGGATCACTCGCTGTAGGTGTTGTTATGGCAATTTCATCTTCAAACTCTGGCGGTGCTTGGGACAACGCTAAAAAGTACATCGAATCCGGCGTACTTGGCGGAAAAGGCTCAGAGTCACACAAAGCAGCTGTTGTTGGCGACACAGTTGGTGACCCAATGAAGGATACTTCAGGTCCTTCTTTGAATATTCTCATGAAACTTATGGCGATTTTGAGCTTAGTCTTTGCTCCATCTATCATCCGCCTTCATGAAGCACTCCTCGCAATGATTTACTAGTCTACGGCTATAAATCACAGCTCACACCAGATGGAGAAAGCCTATAAAAATTTAGGCCTCCTCCATCTGGTACGCTAACCCGCTATCGTTACCCCAAATTTCAACTTTATACGCAACATCATCTCCAATCTCAACATCTTCAGGCAAATCGCCTTGCTCAACCGTATAACCAACCCCATAGCCGTCTAGCACACGTCCAAATCGCGAATAACCATCCGGCATACTAATGACAGTACCTACTTTCATAAACTCCCCTTACAAGTGCTCAGCTTGTCATCGGAACGTCGCCAAAATAATTGACATAATTTATAAAAAAAACAGACAAGACAATATGTTATGGTAAAAAAAACAACTTTTACATGTTACAACACCACTGTTACAGATTCTCATGTAGAATAAACGCAAGATAAACTTAGAACGAACAAAGAGACTCCAATGCCCGCTTTCGTGTTTATATGGTTCTTGTTTGCGATTTTCCTTTTACCTATCACGACAGATGAAGCTTATTATTTTGAATGGGCAAGACACCTTGCCTGGGGCTACCTAGATCATCCCCCTATGGTTGCTTGGATTGCCTCGTTTTCTGCCCTCCCTCGCTTAGGAGGGTTTCTTTGCACTACAGCAACAGCTTACATTCTCATTCGTCTATATCGAGCTGCTGGCCTCAAAGGCATTCGTCTAGAAGTTGCTATCACATGCCTGCTCTTTAATTTCGCATTTCTCACATTAGGAGTCATCACAACTCCAGACTCAGCATTAGCACTGTGTTGGGCCTTAGCAATGCATGAAACTTTTTTCGCACTCCGAAAACCGATACGTTGGTTGAGTACTGGATTTGCTGTCGGCCTCGGAATGCTCAGTAAATACACGATGATCTTATTCCTCCCTCCATTGCTATGGGTTATCATCCGTGAAAGACCTCATTTATTAAAAACAAAATGGCCTTGGATGGGCTTTGCAGTTGCGATATTAACCTTTTCTCCTAATATCTTATGGAACTATCAACATGATTGGCTTAGTTTCCGCTTTCAGTGGAACCATGGGTTCAATCAAGAAAAACCATTATATGAAAGCCCAAACCCCACCTACTTTAAACTTCCACACGCCTTGCCTGGAAACGAAAAGCACACCATTGCTCAACTCATTCCACCGGAGCCTAACTCAGCTTTTTTACCTGACATCACACAAAAAGTTCTCCAAAAAATAGAGCATGAGTCCACTTCATTAGTTTGTACTCGCTCCGATTTTTTTCAAGAGATTCTACAAACACCCACAATTCAGCAAAAGCCTCTTCATTCTTTCCAGGATCAGCTCCGCCTATATTTAAAGCCTGAATTCGCCATGCCAACATGGCTGCAAAGTGTTTACAGATTATGGATATATATACAGGGTCAATTCGCTTTTTGGGGTGGGTTGCTTTTCTGTTTCATCTTTTTCTCTAAAAGAAAAAAAACTCATATTCAACACCACTCGTTATTCCGAGCTACATTTTGGTTTCCGCTAACTTTTTTCGGAGCGGTATCTTTAATCAGCCATGTTGAACCAAACTGGCCTGCAATGGCACTGCTATCCGCTCCTGCATTAATCGCAACTCAACTCCACATCACTTCACGGGCATTACGTTTTTCAATGGTCAACTTAGCTATCATGGTTCTAGCCTTGCTTCACTCACACTTCCCTTTGCAAACAAAGGGCGACCGCTTACTAAAAGAGACACATGGCTTCAAAGAACTAGCCGCATACACAGACACATTGGAAGGCCCTGTGTTCGCGGATAAATACCAGCTTGTGGCAATGCTGAATCAATATAGAAAACAACCCAATATTGCCCAGTGGCCTGGCATAACAAGATACTCTCACTTTTTACTACAAACTCTACCGCAACCAGCGCCACAGGAGTTTACACTCATAACAACCGAGCGAGTTCCACCACAAATTTCTGGATATACAGTAAAAAATTTTCAAAAAATTAGAGATTGTTTAGAGGGACTGGAGTTTGTGAAGCAACAAAAAGATCAATCTCAATGTCGCCCTATTCACATTTGGCACTCTCTTTATTACCAAAAAAAAAAGAGTAACGTTGAGCTTTCTACTCAAAGTTCAACGACAAGCCAAACGCCTTCGGCATGATGCTTTTTTTTCAGCAGATATTCACTGCGGTAAATTCGAGAAACTTCAGTCAATGGCTTAAATCCAGCAAGCGTCATAACTATAGGATCAACCCCTCTAAATTTTCGCTGGAAGTATTTCACCCCTCTATCTGAAGGATTCGCTTCAGATAAAGGTAGTTGTGGAGTTAAAAGAGCGACTTGCCATTTTTTCAAACCGGGATGGTCACTTCCCATTAAAACATTCCACACCTGATCGTCACAACCTGTTTTCATCACTTTCGGCTGAAGAATTTTTAACTTAAAAGCTTCTTGAATCATTTGGCGAAACCAATAAACAGCAAGGCTGTCCTGGGCTCCACCCCAGGTATGTTCACTTAACAATAAAGAACCTTGAGCAAAAGCAAACGCAGAATTTTGAGTTGAGAAAAACCAACGCTGCTTATTTTTCTCAAAGTGCAGATCATTTCTAATTTCAAAGACCTGAGACGAAGATAAGACTCCTGCTTTATGGGATCCTTGAATAATATAATCAATTCGATCAGCACAAAGATCTGGATGCGACTGTTCCAGCATAGAAAAATCACCACATTTAGGATCCACTTCTTCAGCCGTCAAACCGTAATCTTCTAAAACAGATGCCAAACCAGATGTTTTTAAATAAGTTGAGTGAATCAAATCTTGATAAGCATCGTCATTTGGGTTTTCAGACCCAAAAACCCCATCGCCTACATGAGAAAATGCTGTATGAGAAACATCATGCAATAATCCAGCGACTTGCTCTCTACGAGAAGCACCATATTTTTTCAGCAAGCTATATACACCAAGACTATGCTCATACCTAGAATACGACTCTTCTTTAGCGTCAATACGCGTCCATAATCCGTGCTGCTCAATATGTTTCAATCGCTGAAAAGCAGGATGAGCAATTAAATCAAGAATCAAAGGATCGTTTTCAACCCACGAAAAATGTGGAGTTTCAAGATCGCTAGCAAAAGAAAAACTTGCAACCCCTTGCATACTCAAAACAAATATCAAGAAAAATAGTTTCACAGCCATTATACGCATCTCCGTCAAGATTCCGTAAGCAGCTAACACATGCAACTTTCTTCATCAAGACAATAATCACAACTCCCTAAATCACTTAGATCTCTTTTTTAAAGCTCATAAATCGCTAAAAATTAAAATTATTTAAAACTTGAGATATCTAAACCTTTCAAGTAGATTGCGGTGTCCGTAAAACCCATCACTAGCGACTCTGGGAGCTAAACACGTGAGAAATTTTCTTCGCCTGGCCCTTTTTACTTTTTTGATTCCTGCGCACGCCTTGCACGCCGGAAAACAACTCACTCACTCTATCACCATAGAAGACAAAGATATTTCAGAAGGTGTCAACGGCCTAAAAAGATGGATTGGAGAGCAGCTCCTTGAATTCGACATCCACGCTGAATTTTCAAACAGTGCTTTAACAGAGGTTCAAAATTTTGAAGATCACGGCCTAGAACTCGATTCTTTAGAAGACTGGAGGCACATCCCTTTTGTCACGATTGACAACGATGATTCAAAAGATTTAGACCAAGCGGTCGCCATCAAAAAAGACTTAGAAAATGGTGGATATGTCGTTCACTATGCTATTGCTGACACAGCATATTTTTTAACACCTGGAAGTGCTCTAGAAGCTGAAGCTAAAAAACGCTGCTTAACTTCATACCTTCCAGATCGTAATGTCCCAGTCATGCCTCGCGCACTCAGTGAAGGACTTTGCTCGCTCAATTCTCGCGTTGAACGACGTGCTGTCATCGCTTCCATTACTCTGGATAATAACGGCCGTGAAAAACACACATCATTCCATCACGGAAATATTTATAGTCGCGCACAGTTATCGTATCGTCTTGTACAAGAACTTTATGACGATGCGGCAGCATCAGCACTCACAGGACACGACTACACAGAGTCTCTCTATCTATTAAAAGAGCTTGGCCAAAAACTCATCGATCTTTCTACTGAAAGAGGTGTTTTTCAGCGAGAAAGCTATGAGCTTGTTACAGATATCGGCCAAACATCCATTTCTTGCGCTATCAGCAGCCGCTATAGAGTCGAAGCTTATAATGAGCAAATCTCCATTATTTCAAACCGAGCAGCAGCTAAATTCACTGAACAGCATGACATCCCAACTATCCATCGATTTCATGAAGGCTTAAGCGGCGCAACAAAAAAGCAGCTCCGCAAAACATTAGCAGCTATTGGCCGTCCATGGCACGGAACTCTTCAAGAATACGTCGCTACTCTCGACACAACCAACCCTGTAGACGATGCTGCTCTACAAAACATTTTTCGCAGTTTTACACGAGCAAAATACGACAATGTCGATTCTGGGCACTTCGGTTTAAAACTCTCACATTACGATCACTTTACAGCTCCTATGCGCCGATTTGGTGACACAATCGTACATCGCGCTATTCTCTCTGTATTAGAGCCTCATATTTATACGGTCACCAACAAAGAAGCTCACAATACCGCAGAAAAAATGACTGAAGCCTCAGACCGAGAACGGCAGCTATCAAACACTATCAAACGTAAGGTATCCTCAATTTTCTTAACACCTTATGAGGGTGAGATCCTTACTGGCTATATTCAATTCCAAGCACCACGAGGAATGAGCATTCATCTTGATGACATGCCTTTTGACATTTGGCTTCCTAAGAACAAAAAAAACAACCGCAGAAAAAATCATGAGAAAAAATCACGGCCGCAAATTGTAAGATACAAAACTGGTGTTCGATACAATTTTCGCATCGTCGATATGAGTAACTTAAAGCAGCCTAAAATTGAAATTTTAGACCCTGCTTAAAACGTAAAAGAACCCTCATCAAAAAGAGCGCTCCCAACACCAATGTGTTTGGAACGCTCTTTTTTAATTCCTTTTAATATTTTTCTGTCCGACATTGATCACGCCTGTCGCTACTTTTGTTCTTTTCCATAGTTGACATAGTAGAAGCGCTGACTAAATAAAACTCAGAGTTTTTTGCTCGTCTCAAATCGTTGCAGAAGGTGATGTGAGAGATGATTTGGCACTCTAATTAAGATGCATATTTACAGGCTATTAGAGCTACATCAAAAAAACAGCGTCAGAGGTGATCAGTGTCGGTTCTATGGAAGAAGAAGGCTTAGCTTCTCTCTTGAATCTGCCTCACCCCAAGACCATTTTTCATTGCAGCGGCTACAAACCATATGCAGACACCCTCCATTCTTCTCAACAGGGGCATAACACCGAGGGCAAGGTTCAATGTGACCACTGCTCTCTTGTGCTTTCACAAAGCCTTCCCAAGCTTGTCTTTCTTCTTCAAAGTCTTTACATAAACCTTTGTGGTCATGACCACATAATAAACAAACTGGCCCTTGCCAGCACACTTCGCACTCACCATAAAGTTCAAAGGTCTCTTCATTTTCAATAAAACAACCTCCATAGCATTGAGGCGTTTGCAGACAGCTGTGCCAATAAGGATTCAGTTCTTGAACTTTTCTTTTATCATATGCATAACGTGACAGGCTTTCTGGAATGGTTTTCCCTAGTCTCGTAGTATCGACAACACTCAGCTCATAACGACAAACAGGACACATCAGAGGGGATTGTTCAAGATCCCACAAAACAGAAAAACAATCAGTGCATAAAGCGTGTGCACACATCTCCCTATGAGACCCAAGAGTTTCATGCGGCCCTGTTTCCAAACAACTCAAACACGTTTGAATTGTTCGTTTTTCATCCACATTTAAATTTTCATGATCAATATAGACTTTATATTCATTCTGATAATGAAGGATTAATGCCCTAGTCAAAAAAAGGAAACTCTGTTGTTGGCAGCTCAGGGCATACAAAGGAATATTTATAAAAAAACCTTGTATTGTAGCAAAAATAGTTTGTTGAAGATTAAGGTGTAAACGATTCTGAAGTTTATAATATAAAAACCTAGCATTTGTTTTCTCTAGAAGGCTTTGTGCATACTGCGTCTCGAAAGGAAGAGAGACACGACAACGAGATCCTGGCGGAATTTTCTGGCCTGAGCCAATCACAACTCCCGGATAAACGATCGACCCTACTCCGACATCGACATGGTCACCAAGCACAACTCCTGCACCCAAAACAGATTGATGAACATGACTATTTTTACCAATAACAACATTTTTACACACAATAGAACCAGCTGAGACTGAAGATCCTTTCTCAATTTTTAGTTTTCTCGTTTTTATTTTTTTGACATGTACAAAGCGCTGTAAATCTTGAAAAAAAGACATACCTAAAACACGAGTATAGGCAGAAACCCAACCTCCTCCACCTTTAGCATGAAAAAAAAGAGAACCTCTATCAGAAGCTGACGAAGCATATAGACTATGTTCTATAAAAATTAAAAAAAACAAAAAAAATTTCATTTTCGCCCTTTATTAGTCAACCAGGAGCCTATTGAAGAGCTTCTTCTAAATCCTGCGCATCAAAAGCAACTTGATAACGTTCAGATATATGGTGTGACGTCATGTCTAAAAAATGATTGGCATGACTTCTTAATGATGGATGGTTCAAACATTGAACAGCAGAATGTTTCATAAAAGACCATAGAACAGGAGCAAAAACAATTCCTCCCGCAATACAAAATGTGTAAATACCAGCTGCAATCGCTTTACTTTCTTTCATCGCAAAAGTCCCTCCACACCTTTCAATCACTCCTTCTATGCACTCTTGATCATTCACATTCTCAAAACATGGTGGGGTTATTTGCAGATAATTATTTTCACACACTTTTGCCGTGCGGACATACAGCACTAAAATCAATCCTATTAAAGAACTTAATCCACCTACAACAGGTAACATCTGACGTGGATATTGTTTAACAATTCTAAATTTTAGCGATAAATCAACTTCCTGCTGAGTTATAACGTAGCTATCTCCTGGCCAGATACATGAACAGCAATTACGACTTTCTGCCAATGGAGGTTGTTCGATATATTCTGTAGAAAATTCTTCATTGGAGTACCCCAACGAAGATGTAAGTGCACTCAAATAAAAACATATAAAAATAAAAAATTTCATGTCTTCACCTTAAATATAGATAGGTAGAAACCTTACAAGTTTCATTCTTGATGTCAATGATTTTCGTAAATGTTTTTATCTACATTTTTTCATTAGGAAAATTTATAGATAAAACGGAGACGCAAGCAATGTCATCTTCCGTAAAAATTTCATAACAATCAAAAAAATTAAAAATAATCATGAATTAGAAAATGATTTTGGAAAAAAGTTTTTTAATAATTGTGTTTTCATTGACACCCTGATGTCGAATGATTTCACTTATAAAAAGTTTAAGAAAAGAGTTTATCTATTAGGCACTGAAAAATATTCGCATTTCAAAAAAATAAAATATAACGCTACAATTTCTTATAAATAAAAAAACCAATGAAAATAAGGTTTTACTCAAACACGACTCTAATTGCGGCAGTGGATTATCTTCTTTTGTTATAGATCATGAGCAACATAGATATAGAGTATTTTTATGTTGTTCATAAGTAAGCGCAGAAGAAAAGATACCTACCACACCTTATCAATTTAATATTGATTTATAATCAAAGAACAAGAAAAAGTCATCAACATCAAGCCCAACAGGCCGGAGTAATATTTCTTGAAGAGCATGAGCTAACCATTCTTGTAGATTGACTTTGTGGGCTTAGCGGTCTCGCTAAGGCTGTAAAAGACAGCGCTGGCTTGCGCTCCTTGTATCATTACAAAAAAAGGTCTTATAGCATTTTCACAGGCACTGTTGTGAATAGGTAGATGCCCGTTTAGATTAAAAAACTTGAGGAAATTCGATTGATTCGACATGTATGTCATTGCTTGAATCTGGCGGCACAAGAGACTGATGGCTTTGTAATTATAGCCACAGACGATCGAGAACGGGAAGAAGTTCTTCGAGACGTTTCTTCAAAATGTGAGAAGGCTCTTGGCCTTGGGCTTTTTTTCAATTTTGAACAGCTTATTGATATGATTTACAAACTCTTGAGCAAGCCCACGACAAAGCCCACCTTATGTCGATGACTTTGCAGCATCAAAGAATTTGCGACAACAATGACTTCAGCACCCATCATGTAAAGCAATCTCACTTGCTTCTCCTACGGCATGATAAACATTAAGTCCCTCAGTTACCCAAAGACCATCGTATGCACCTATAAAGCCCTTTATGACTTTTTGCACTCGTGAGGGACTGTAATGAAAATAGATGGTATCACCTCGTTTTCGATGAGGGGACACCGCAGAAATCATCCCACTTTTAGCTTCAGATATTCGGCCAGGTTCTTTTAAAACTTAGAGCCTAGTGTTCTCAGTTTGTATGAGAGGACCATCTCTTTGTAGTTCATCA
This sequence comes from Oligoflexales bacterium, assembly GCA_045106415.1. Classification (GTDB taxonomy): domain Bacteria; phylum Bdellovibrionota_B; class Oligoflexia; order Oligoflexales; family Bog-1112; genus JBGCEP01. The sequence goes on from JBGCEP010000001.1 coordinate 11,008, forward strand.
CATCGTTCCACAAGAGGTTCAAAAACTTTTGCAATTAAATCATCCAATATGCAAGTTTTTCACGGTCAACGCTTAAGCTACCACGACTGAGCAAATTTAAAACACGGTTTAACGACAGGATGTTTGCATATTATTTTATGGTGGCAATGATAGCAAAAAATTTACTTGTGATACCTATTTTAGGTGTAGGATGCAGTGGAAGTGCAGCAATAGCTATAAAAAGGCCGGAGGTCATCTCAACTGAGACCTTGACGGGTGCCATGTGGACTTTCTCCGATATTTTTTTGAGACCGACTTTAAAGATTTTTGGGACTCGCAAGCTATGCAACTTTACTGATCAACATCAAGAAATGTTTCACGGCTTTATATATCAGATAGAAATGGTTTACGGCTTCCACTGGATTTTCTTGGTTTTTTGCTCTGATCATCATCGGCAGTTTTTTCATCGATGTCAGCAGGGAGAGGGAATAGATTGTCATCAAATAATGACTTTTGAGTCCGTTCGATCAAGCCTCTAAGTTGCGCCCAGCTTTTGACTCAAATTTACCACAAACTAATGATTCAACTCGTTCTTTCAGAAGTTCAATTTCTTCAGATATCTCAATTTTTCATGCCAACTTCCTAATAAAATCGAAATCATAACTTGTGGGTGGGATATGACAACTTCTATAAGAATGACGAGCAACAGGCCATCATTGCAAACTTCTGAAGATTGATTTATCGGAATCTGAATAGGTATGAAAAGAGATTCATTCTCTTTCTTCAATTTTTGTTAATTTTTAAATGCAATTTCATATTTCTGCATGGAATCTGCATTAAGGCCTCGCCTTCTACAAAGCTCCGCGACATTAAGGCTACGGGTGGCTTGTTCAATAGCACACTGTAAACACGATCCTTTGTTTCTCATTTTTTATTCTATTTAAATGCACTTCACGCTTACGATTATGACTAAATTAAAGGAAGGCACGGTTCGTCAGGGGTTTACGTTATTTTTTCTAACAACAAGAATAGGTCGTCATACTTTTCTTACCCACAATGTTCTGGTGCAACTCAAAATTTGTGCCATTAGACGAAATAGTAAGTAACACCATCTTATGTGGAAATTTAATCACACTCAAAAAAATAAGATTAGAATAAAGAAAGCAACCATGAGGCAGAATATGATTTTAGAAATAAGTATCGTTGGTAGTTGTGTTTTAACTGGCATTATAGTGTCTATTTCTCTCGCTCATAAAAAATTTAACAATAGAATTGATCTGTTAGAAAAGCAATTTTCCTTTTTGGAAGAAAATATAATAAAAAAATAAACATTCAAATTTCAAAAGGATAAAAAATATGGAATCTGAAATTTTTTATAAAGAAGAACGATTTAACAAGGGCGGATTACCCTTTAAACACTGCCCTGACTGTGACAGTGAATTATGTTCTTTTGCTATGAATCATGACAAGTATATACATCGAACATTTTTTTGTAATAATTATCAATGTGACATCGATATTATTTTTGTTATGAAAACCAAAGGTTTTCTTGGAGGAAAAAATTAGATAAATCTAATTGATCAAATAACCCTGTCAAAATCCATCAAAAACCAAAATAACACATCATAAAAAGCTTCGGAATTTCTCATCTTCACAATTAACAAGGCCCTCTATTTTATCTTCACAAACTCGTATTGATGATGATCTAGATTTAAAATCGACATTGAATAATAATACATACTTATCTTTATTATCACACCTACCTACTGTATGATTGCACCCCTCGTTATTCCTAAAAATAGGAAGGCCTTCTTTAAAAGAATTTAAACTGAAATTATACCAATAAGCATCTCGATGTTTCCAACCATGAGGATGGAAAACACCCCAAAAAGGATCCCCGACCTCTCCCCACATCCCTTTCGAAAAAATAATAGAATTATGTTTATCAATATGATTAAACTTTTGATTATTATGCATTTTTTCTAAAATTTTCCATCTTGAGTATGATAAAGACTGGTGGGTTGCAACAAAAGTATTCGACACTTGATTCTGATATAAAATATTAAATAAATAAATAGAAATAAAAATAAAAATATTCTTTATATGAATATTCTGTAAATCTGAAATAATTTTCAAAACTAAGCAAAGAATAAATATCCATCCATACATAGAAAAATAGGATCCTGCATACATAATTTCATGACCTCCAAGAGCACGACCCTGATGACCAATTGTTAGTGAAACTAATAAATTTGATGAGAAGACAAGGCTGAAACTAATTAAAAATAATATAAAATATTCAGAATACAAAAATATTTTCTTCACATACAAAAATTTAAATATGTAAACAACAAGGCAACAAGATGAAGGTACTATCAACCACGAAATTCTCATTAAGTGAGAAACATTCACTATAGAGTAATCTCCATTTACATTAAAAAAATTATTTATAAAATGATGATAATGATGAAATATAGTTCCAGGTATAGAAGAATAAGTGAAAACCCAAACAGATTCAATATATTTCCATATATTAAATTTTGACACCATTGATATATTATTGTGACCTTGTTGAAAGTCTGCATTTATATGATAAGAGGAAACAATTGCAACAGAGAATATTAAAGGTAGTAAAAAATATAAAAATCTCCAACATACTTCTTTATTAAACGACAATTCTTTTCTAATTATCATGAGAAAAAAAAGATACCCAAAAACAACTAAATAAGGAATAAACATCTCATATATAAAAACAGACAAACTCCCTAAAAAAGAAGCAGCTAAAGTATAATCCAATCTATTTTTAAAAAATTTTAAGAATAAAGTAAAACTTAGTGTCAAAAACAAAAAACCTAAATTTAGATTTAAAGGAAATGAAGATAGAGAATTATGGAACCATGAATGCTGGAAAAATGAGAAACAAAATACAAATGAGGAAAAACCAATATATCTGCTTTGAAAAAGTTCTTTAACTAACCAACTATAAGACAAAACTAAAAAAATCACTGGGGTAATAGTGAAAATCCTGAAAGGTATTTGTCCTGATCCAAATGATAACCTTACATAATCCAGTGCAGAAGTTAAATAAAAAACAACTCTTTGATCTAAATTTATCCAGGCGTCATAAATTATCGAAGCATACTCATCAATTAATATACCTGTTACTGCTACATCATCAGCTGTTGTATAACCAATTTCCCACATTTGGTTTATAAAATTGAATATTGAAAAAAAAGCACACAAAAGCATAGGTAAAATAAGAAAAATTTGTTTTTTACGCGAGATAATTAAATGAAAATAATTACAGAATAAATCTAACAAAAAAAATAATTTTTCTAAAAAAATCATGCTGGTCACTTTCAAGCATTAAGACAAAAAAATAAGTTAAATTAAACACTGAGAGAATAAGTGAAAAAAAATTCATTATTTTCTTTCCTGATTTTAATTCAATAAAAAAATAAAAATATAATTATCCAAATTAGACAGTCATCCATAAACTATGGAAAAATTTATCTAAAAATAATTCCTATGGAGACTATCAAAATAAACGATCACTTATAAACGATATATTTTTAAACAATATAGACACCAATCAGAGGGCAAAACCAATCAGATGGGAAAATTTAAACACATTTTTTTTCTATGTATATAATGACATATACACCTAAATATATTAAAGGGTATCTATGGCTTTAAAATCAAAATTCATTGGGATTGATAATGTAAGAGGGCTTGTCGCTATATGGGTTATGCTTGGTCATTATTTATTAATAGGTCATTTTATTCAAAAGACTGATCTAAATTTAAACTCTGTACTTCAATATTTTGATCCTGTAGCTTTATTTTTTATAATCAGTGGCTTTCTGATACCTATGAGCTTAAAAAAACATGGTCCTAAAATTTTTTTAAAAAAGAGATTCTATCGTATAATGCCCGTTTTATTCACAGTATCATCTTTCCATTTTATATTTGTTCATCAAAATTTTTCAACGTTCATAAATACTCTGTTATTAACTTTTGATATTACTAAAAACTCTCCACAAGTATCAGTCTATTGGTCGTTAGTTATTGAAGTCTATTTTTACCTTATACTCTCATTATCGTATCACCTGTGCAATAAAAAAATCACGCCCTCTATATTTCTTGCCATTGCTGCATCTTTTTCCTTATATTTACTTAGTGATTTGTATAACAATCACTACTATATGTCTGTCTTCTCGCGCTACACATCCTTGCTCATTTTTATATTTATCGGTAGCATAATCTATACTTTAGAAGAAACTAAAAACATCAAAAACTTTACTCTAAACATATCTTTATTATTAATTCTACTCTATTTTAGTATAAATTATTGTCATAAAACGGCTACAGATTTGTTGTTCCAGCAAAAATTCTCAGATGAATACCCTGAAGGTGTTTTTATTATATCTGAAACTAATGAACATCGACTCAGTATAAAAACGTATTTTTTATCAAAAATATCCATGATTATTTTATTCTTCATCACTTTAAGATATTTTAATATTAATTCAAAGATCCTTACTTTTTTATCAAAAATAAGCTACCCAATATATCTTAGCCACCTTACTATTTATATAGCACTTCAAAAATCATTCACTTTTCAAAGTCACATAAAACTTGGATACATCGCATCATTAGTGACAATTTTAGTAAGTTACATCATTCATAGGTATATAGAAAAACCTGGTATCAAAGGTTCTGCTTTACCATCTACACTAACAATTCAAAACATTAACAATAAAGTCCACCATTGACATGCAGCGTTGCACCTGTAATATATTTTGCTTTTTCAGAGCATAAAAAAGCCACAGCGTTTCCAACGTCCTCAGAAACACCCCATTTTTTCAATGGAATATTTTCTTTAACTTGTTCTTTAATAGAATCAGAAAGATTTTTCGTCATATCTGTTTCAATAAAACCTGGAGCAACAACATTACTTCTCACACCAAAAGAGGCCATATCTTGCGCGACAGATTTTGAAAAACTCTCAATTGCACCTTTGCTTGCTGCATAGATAGACTGCCCAGGATTTCCTTTGTGTGCTACAACTGAAGAAATATGAACAAAGCACCCTGTTTTTTGTCGAATCATTTGACGAGATGCATACTTACTCAATAAAAATGTTGATTTTAAATTCGTAGTCATCGTTAAATCAAAATCTTCTGGCTTCGCCATTGGAAGTATTTGATCTCGACACATTCCAGCATTATTGACCAAGACATCGATGCGTCCATATTGCTTCTTAATGTTCTGAATCAATTGTTCACATTGCTCAGTATCTGAAAGATCTGCTTGCATAGCACTACCGCTTATACTCTCAGCCACTTTACAAGCTAGAGCTTCATCACTCCGATAATGAACAACAACAAAGTACCCTTCTGAAGCGAGAATCTCTGCACATGCTTTACCAATCCCTCTTGAGGCACCTGTCACCAACGCTATTTTTTGACTCATCTCAAACTCCAAAATCTATACTAAGGCCACGCTAACATTGTTGAGGTGATAAAAAAATACTTTTCAAGACACTTCGTCTAAGCTCCACAAAGCATGACGAAGCCGCATTGTGATTCCAATAATCTCTGATGTTTGTTCCCATATCCCGACGAGGTCATCTCGAGCTTCCGGATGAAATCCTTCATGAGCAGCTCTATTTCTAAAATCTTGAAATGTATGAAGATGCTTACAATACATAGCAAGCTCACTATCTGCTTGAAAATCTAGAGGGAACAAATCTTGCATCCCGTACTCACATTGTTTACGCCCAAAACATAGAAAAAATAAAGCAAATGCTTTCACACCATCTAAAGTAAATCTTTTTCCAGGCCTATATTGACAAATAGCTCTCAACATTTTTCGCAATTTAAATCGTGAGAAAAAAGGAATATCTCTCACAATAGGCAGCCCAGCCAACATATTCTCAAAACGATCCATAGACGCAGGAATAGGTCGGGCATAACCAACAACATCAAGCCTTCGCTGTAAAATACCTTGCGTTAAAAGTTTTTGAACACTTTCTTCAAAACTTTCTCTAAATAAAAGTTCCAAAGCTTTATACTGCATATCAATTGTAGGACTTAAATCTATTGAAGATATAGCAAAAACTTCTTGCGAACTAAAAAATTGCGCAGTCCGCAAAGCTCTTCTTACTTCTGTAGAAAGTTCATTGTAATAAGGAATTTTTTCTTCTAAAGCTCTGTCTAAATCTTCACCTTGCCCTCCAGACTTCTGATCGACAAGGCTTTCTTCCCTATCCATAGGTAAGAGCAAAGGAACAAGAGCTTCTTCTAAAAGCTGGAATTCATCAATACCCCTTTTACGAAGATCCGACAGTGTACTTCTTAATTCATCTTGCAAAACCGTCAAATCATAATTTTGAAGCTCTTTACAAATATCCAGAGATATCTCTAACTTCACATTGGGGCGGCTCAATAAACTCACAAGCTCTTGCGCTGCCCTTGCTGTCCCAATAGCACCTAATGTTGTAACTAACATCTTTAACTCAGCATGCTGTTGAGATCTGACATAATCTAAAAGTTTTAAAACAGCTTCATCCCTATGCTGTTTACTTAATACTTTTATATATCCTAACTGAGCAATGCCTCCATTTTTACGGGCCATTGCTGTCAAAGTATCTAATGATCCTTCAGGGGGTTCATTCCAAGCCCGAGTCAACGAGCTCCAAATATCATCACCTAAAGGGTGACGATATTCTTGAGAGTAGACAGCTTTAAAGAAATCTTTTCGAGTTGATTTTTCTTCAATATAAAACCCTGAGAAATCAACTTTCTCTCCGGAAATGACAGATTTCTCCTCTTTTAAAACAACAGCCATATCTCGAGTCGGACCTGTATTTCCTGTTAATTTCAGGCGAAGACGCACAGGTAAATAAGACAGCGGTTCTGCTGGATTTTCAGCTTGTGCTATTTTATCCTGAAGACTTTTTAAAGTCTTTAAAGAAAGCCCATAAGGTAAAAGACCTTGTAACGCTCCGATGACTTTCGTCGTTTCTACCGAGCAGGAAATATGATCAAGACTATTTTCTAAAACTTTCTCATCAATACCTGTGCACCAATGCCACAAATCTTGATTTTCTCGTACTAAAAAAGGCAAATACTCAGCAAGTTGCGGAGCTTTTAATTTATGCCGGTGCCACAATAACGGCCACGTCTGTTCAACTCTTTGCAAATTATCTTCCGCTATCTTTTTACCTAAGGTGCCTTTTTTTTGACTTTGCTGAATCAAGCAAGAAATAATATGAGACCACGCCAAACTTTTCGATCGGAAATCAATAGGGTTCAAGACTTCAGGTTGAAAACGAGCACTCCAAACAACAGCTGCAGCAAAGGCACGACTATTCCACTGGTCTGGGCGATCTTGTTTCAAGATTCTGATACACAAATCTTCAAGATCATCATGGTGAACGCTCCATTGCACACTTCTTTCCAGCAAAAAGGCCTGCAAAGTTAAAGACCAATCAAAGAGATCATTTCGCTCTAAAATAGATTGAAGCAAAAGAGACCCTGTCGCCTTATGACAAAAGTTTAAAGCTGAGTAAATAGTTCTCTGTGTCACGTGAGGTGAACAAACAAGAGGAAGCAACCTATACCACAATAGGGTATCTGTTTTTTCACTCCATACCTCAAGGGCAGAAGCCACTAAATCCTGATTCCAATCCATCAGAGACGATGTTAAAAAGTGCTCTAAGGCAAGACCTTGATCACTTTCAATATTTTGAATTAATAAGCTTTTCTCAATGTTTTTCAAGGGTAAACAAAAAATATCTTGAATAACATCAAGAGGGATCGTATCGCGACACTGTTTCATTTGTTGCAAAATGTCGATACGCACGCTGTCTTCACGAACTTCAAAATAACGCTGGAGACGAGACATAAGAATACTCAATTGTATAAAGTGGGATGGTCCTCATGATTTTACCATACGTGCAAAGTGGTAAAAAAAATCACGCAACCGCGATCGATACGATAACTATTTGTTTATTAAGCTTTTTACTGCTCACAGGAGGTCGTCATCAACACCCTGAAGAAAACAGTTTTGAGTCTATAGACCTTGATATCACAGGCATCATTGTAACCGATCAAAAAATATGGCTTCTTCCCGATAGTAAAGCATGGGTCATAGAAACCCCTTACCAACCAACACAACCTCACAGACTTCAAAGGTTTGGTGAACTAACCAAATCAAAAAGACACAATTTACCTAAAGACGCACACGGTATCAAACTTATAACCCACTGGGGTGAAAACCTTCTTTTAATCAACCCCAAGACACTAACCATGCACTCCATTGATGAGAATTACCAATCCATCAGTAGCGGAACTATTGCCTGGGATACTTTGCGACCAGCTGCTGACAGTGCCGGAGAAGCAACAGAATATGAAACACTCAAACTTAGAAAAAACTTTAGAAAAGCCGTGAAATCATCGCAGCGAGAACGGATAGCAGGAATCTGGCCTATCCAAAACACTTCCAATCAACCCCTATTCTTCATTGCTACTCGAATACAAGGGTTTCCTTTTATTATGATGGAGTGTGATCCTCATAACTTAACCAGGTGCTACTTTGCACGGTCTTGTGAAACAGACTTTCAAGGTCCCCAACAAAATTGGGATGGACTTGGTTTTGTTGAGCCAAATCAATGGTTGGTTTTTGACAAAAAAAAACAAACTATCTTATCTTTCCGAAAGGATTCTTGTTTTCATATGCCTATAGAAAGCGAGTTCTCTATTCCAGAAGGTCACAGGAAAATGCAACATATGACCACAGATCAAAAAAATGGTTTTTGGTTTAGTACATCCGAAAGAGATCCTTATACAAACTCGACAATCTTCTACTGGCCTTCGTTAGAATCTTTTTCAAAAAAATGAATTTATACCGTTCAAATAAAAAGATTTGATAAATTTTTTAAAACTGGCTGCCCACCGTCAGTTCAAATTGACCACGGCAATACCAATCACATTCTTTTGCTCGTGAAAAACAGATTCCTTCTTCAATACACCTTTTCGTTTGAGGTTCTTTCCAGGGCCATGCATAACCAAGGTTCACAGCACCTAACGGACTCAAAAAGTTCACAGCAACACCATATGAAAGATAATGCCGACTTAATAAATAGCCAGGTTTCCATAATAGTTCTGAAAACGAATAGTTAACATTATCTTCCATCGAATATATTCTCTCACGGTCATCACTTAAACCCACAGTTTGTGAGAGCTCTCGACCAAAACGCTCTACTTCCTGATCAGAGAAAAAGACATTCCCACTATCAAGAAAAAAAGAACTGCCCCAAAGCTCAGATAATTGAATACGGGCTTCCGTTCGAAACAACGATCTTTTGGCGCCGCCAATAACTTGTGGAATTTCATCATCAACAGGAACAAACTCTCCTGACTCTCCTTGCTCTCTCACCTGCGTCCTAATATAAGGGCCCAATTGATGCTCAAATCCTCTTACTCGGCCGGAACCACCAGCAAACAACCGTAATGTTGTAGGAAGAATATCAACATCACCCATCCAGTTATATGCTGAGAGCGCACCACTCACACTCCATACAAACTTTGGTAACACTTCATAAAACCACGCAGCAGATAATGACCAGAAACCGAAACGAAAATCACTTCCCCAAGCTGGATTTGACAAACTCATTTGTGCTGACAACACACCTCCTTTTGTTGTCCAGCTAACATCATCTCTGAGGTCAAGCTTACCTCTCACTCCAATATCGGCAATTTTCGCATTTCCAGAAGAAATTGCCAAAAGCTGTTCTTTAGAGCCTCTATCTCGCGTAATTTGATACGCATAATAAAGACCGATTTCTGAAGAGGGATCATTCAACCAAATTTTATGGTTTAAGGCCATCTCTCCTGTTGTTGAAATTTTCCAAAATTCATCAGCAACTTCTTTATGTGAAAGGGAAAGTTGGCCATCAATAGGGTAGTCCAAAAGATAGGGTTCCACGTATCCCAGACTTATTTTCTTACCCAGAAGACTCCGACCTCGTTCATCACCTCTTTGGTCAACAACTTCTTGGTTCAGCTCTTGGCTCAATTCGCCACGCAAGCTCACCGTTCTTGCTCGCCCACCAATATTTTTATAAGTCCCTTCAAATCCGTACAACAAACCACGGCGGATATGATAACCCGGCCCGAAACGAACATCGCCAGGATCACTCTCTTGAACCTGGATAGTGACATCTAGCTCATTAGGTTTCATCGCTAGAACGCCATAACGAGTAGGTGTAATTTGTACATAACGAAAAAGGCCTAAACCAATAAGAGCTGCCCGCGATTCTAATATATTTTCAGGGTTATAAAAATCACCACTCTTAAATCTCAATTCTCGACGCACAACACTTTCTTCTGTACGAATAAGACCTAAAATACGAATCGAACCAACATAAACACGCACACCAGGATCAACCTTAAAAACAACAACTGTTTCAATCCGCTGCCCTCCGAACCTATGTTTTAATACTGTCGAAACCGTTGTTTTTAAATAACCAAGATTAATCAATTCTCGACGCAACTCCGTTTCTGCATCAAGTAGAGCTGTACGGTCAAGAGCACTTTGTTTTTGAACTTTAAAATGCTTTTGTAACGGCAACCCATCAAAACCTTCTATCTTTGCGTCTTCTAAAACATAACGAGGCCCTTCATCGATTAAGATAACAACGTTAGCTGAAGCCGTATTTTCTTCTCGTGTAATACGAGGAGGTCGAATTTTCACATTCCAATAACCTTGACGTCGATAAAACTCCTTTAAAGACTCAACTCCTTCATTAAGATCATCTCGATTTAAAGCAATACTGCTTTCCCAGACGCTTTGAAGCCCCATAACATCAATCATCTCTTTTCTTGAAAATTCAATCCCACCCTCAAATTGAATATCACCCAATGTGTAGCGAGCCCCTAAACGGATCACAAACGTATGCCGAACAGTTTGATCGTCTGGGCGTGAAGTTTGAGGTCCCGTCACTTGAACATCTTCATACCCTTGATTCACATAAATGCGAGTTACTTCTGATGCTATGGACTCAGGTTCAATAAGGGCTGGATCAAGCTCATTCAATGCATCATCGCGAAAAATCTGATCCACAGAAAGAGATGTTCGCTCTTGACGAAACTCCACCTCAACTCTGACACCAAGCTCGCCTTCCACTCGAACATAGCCTTTTGTTTTATTTCTATCGAAAGACATTGGCCTTACATTCAAACGTACACGGTGATAACCCGCTGTCCTTAAATCTTGATCAAGGCGATCGACAGCACTTTGCACTTCTTTCAAATCACATAAACTTTTTTCTTTTAAAGAAAAAACTACACTATCAGGGAGTGGAAAAGGCAGAGAAATCGAGGCAATTTCACACGGAGCTCCTTCATGGACAGTCACTTCATAATCCACAACATGGGGCTTAATCTTTTTAACAACAACACCTACTTTGACATGAGGGTACCCTAACAGTTGTAAAGCCTGGATCGCCGCACTCTGAAACTCTTCACGTACTTCATCATTTTCCACAACCCCAATAAACTGCCGCCTAACCCCTAGTAAAGATCTCCTCAAATCTCGAGTCACAGCTGTAATATGAATTTTACGGATCACAGAAGAAGGCTTTATTTCAGCAGACCATTTACCATCCTCATAATACAATTCACCAGAGCTCAAATTCTGCGATACAGCCTTTTGTCGCAAAAAAGAACTACCTTGTTGGGCATTTTGAATATGACTTTGAACTTCAGAAAAAATATTTTGAGTAAACATCAGACATAAAAGAAGAACCCAAGTATTTTTTAGGTTATTCAAATGAAAAACGGAACCGTAAATTTGCTTCGACACTTTGTCCCGTTTGTGCATTCTCAACATCTCCACCGACATCATCTTCCGTGGTGCTATAATTCATCGATGTAGAAACACTTTCATGCAGAGGCATTTCTGCAGATACTGTCCAACCTTTTTGACCACCTCGAATCACAACATCTAAGTTCTTCGAAAGGTTGAAAGTCCCGTTTAACCGCGGGACAGGAAGACCTGCTTTATCAGGTAAAGTATCTATATACAGGTGAAAAAAGTTTTGACCTGTAAGTTCAGCAAGTGTTTCAAGTGGTTGCTCAAGTTGACTTAACACTAAGTTAAGCGCTTCACTACTAGCTGTAGATCCCACGACGCTACGCGTCCCACTTGGCAAGCTCCCCTTAGACAATAACACGATAATATCCAAAGGCGCTAAAACACTACCATCTTCTCTCGTTGGAGGGTCAGCAGTTAACTGGACATCCAAATCTGCCACATTACCAGTTGCTGCAATTGTGACTTGATATGGAGCCACATCAGCAACAGCAATGACATCAAGCGTGGGTAATGAAGAAACAGTATCATCAAAAACAAGATCTCCGCGAATGAACTCAAATTCTCTTTTGTAGATCAACTTGCCTTTGTTAACATATACATGCCCATTTAACACCGGTTGACTATTCATTCCTTGAATCGTCAACTCTGCTGAAAGAATCATTTGTAAGTTTCTGTTCTGTACATAAATACTTTTATCTGCTTTCACAGCCACATCAAAACGGAACAATGGATCTGCATCAACTTCATGCCCCCTTAGTCTTTGCTGTCCGACTGATTGGGCTATTTCATCCCTCAAATCAAACTGATGCGCTGTACGCCCTCTTTCCACTTGTATCTGACCTGTTACATCAAAAGGTCTTTTTCCACTAAGGTGCAGATCACCCGAAAAAGTTCCTTCAAAACTCTTAAGAACTGGCACTGTGAAAATAGCTTGCGCATGCTGAAAACTTAAATCCAAGTCACTCGAGGGGCCCTCTTCCCCTAAGTTCACACGCCCCGACGCAGTCACAAACCCTGATCCTTTGCGTGCTTTAAATGACTGTACTTGTAAAATATTTTGATCCAAAACAGCTTTAAACATGACCCCTCTAAACATCGGACGTAAAAAAGGAAGACTCAAACTGACTTCAGGATCTGTTTTTTCTGTCCAAATTACAGATCGGACCTGAAGATTTTCAAAAGGGCCAGTTAATGTCGTTTTTGCGTGAATAACTCCAGAACCACTCTCCACATAACGGCTCATATCAGCTACAGGAGCAAGCTCAACACGGGAGACAAGTTCAATACCAAAATGATCTGGAGGACGATGATTTGTGAGCTGAATACTGACCTGCCCCCCCGAACCCGCGATGACTAGAGGCTGATGATTCTGTGTTCTCCACCCCTGCTCAGAAAACACAATTCTCATAGGGTGTAGGTTCGTAGCTTCTAAAACTCTGTTTTCACTGCCTAGATCTCTAGCGTAATGAAGCTGTACACCTTCAACGGATAACAGCCCCTCAGAGGCCCACCACGATTTCAAGTTTCCTTTCATTTCCCAGTCTGCTGTTAGGTATGCAAAATTTCTAGGATCTTGATGAAAAGCCTCAGGAAAGCCGCTTCTCATGTCAAAACGGTCTAGCCTTACATACCACTTGTATGGAAGGCCTGGTTCAAACAACTCCACGGCCATACGACCGTTTAAAGCTCGCCCTGCATGCTGCACCGTCAAGTCAAGGTGGCCACCTTCGACAAACCCTGTCATTTGCCAATTTGCTGATAAAGCTCCATTTACAGCCAGCTCACTCACCTTTGCTTTCATTGTCCCTTGTAAACTTAAAAGATTCCCTTCTAAATTCACCTCAAAAGATGGCTGACCTACTAATTTCGCTTTTTTTGCAAAATCTCCCAAAAAGGGCAAACGTTCAAGCGTTGGCCCTCGACCACGACCTGAAACTTTTTTCGATTCAGCCTCAATTTTCACTTTCGAAGCAAGAGATAACCCTAATCGTTCCCACAGAGAATGATGAGGACCAAGGAAAGGTTGTAAAGTATGAGCAGGTCTTTCTAATGATACCTGACTAAAAACACCTAATGTGCCCAATTCAAAACGTAATGATTTTGAAGCCCAACCTTTTTTGGTTCCTTGAAATTCAAAATGAAAATCGTCGCAAAAATAATTTTCTTCTGTAAAAACTTCTCGGCCTGAAGCTTCAATCTTTCCTGTCATTGCCAATGGAAAAAGTAATGGACCCTTCACATCAAGTTTTGCTGAAACAATAGAAGCCATCACAGGCAATTCAACCCAGTGTGCAAGCCCCCTATATGTCGGTTCAGGAAGATGAAATACATTAAGTTTTCCCGATAACCATAAATCCTTAATACGCAAAGAACCCACAGAGGAATCATAATGCCCGCTTGACCAACGACCTTTTAAATTTCTCCATGATAAAAGATCTTCTTCAAAAGAAAATTCACTCGACCAGCTTCCTAAATCTATCCCAGAAATAATAGAGTCCTGAAATTTTAAGGACCCATCAACACGAACTGGGTGCTCAACATTTCCATGCACATGAAAATCTATCTCACCAGCTCCACTCAATGGAGCTGGAAGATATGCAGCAAACAGGCCTGGTCCAAGATCTTGCATCTGAACTTTAACATCCATTTTTTTGTTATATTCTACAAGTCCATTCAACGTAAGATATGTTGAGGAATCAGGATCAGGATCATGACCCTTCGCTCCAAAGGTCTGACATTGTGCTGTCGTTTCACCAAACTGAAAAGAGGAGCTGTCTGCATGAAAATCAAGATTAACATCACACTCTGGAGCAAGCCCTAAACCAAATTTCTTAATTTCTTTAAAATCAATTTCTTTCATTTTTAAATGCGATGAAGCATATAATTCAAAAGGTTCCATTTTTCCATGAATCAAGACATCTTTGTCGTCAAGCTGATGAAGATTCGCGTCAAACACATGAAAATCAACCTGAAGAGCATCCATTAATGTTGACAGACGAATCCCTTGAGGGGAGGCATGAAACCGAAACTCACCAAGACCTTTTGTTTCAATCACTCCATTTATATCAAGGGTATTCTTCCCATCTACAGAAACTTTTAATTGCCTTAGTTTTAATTCATTATCGTAAAAAGATAACCCTCCACTCACGTCATGAAGATAAAATCGGTCTAAATACGCATCACTCACATGAAATCGGCCATCAATTGTAAGTTGAGATGCTTCTTGATCTGTTGCTGTTAAAACTTCGACACGAGCATCAATTTGAGCTTGACCACGCGTGGTTCCAATATCTAACCAAGACCCTAAAATAGATAAATTGCCGACTCCACGTATATCATTTGCAATCAGAAATCCTTGATCTTTACCACCTGTTGTATGTTCTAACTTTCCTTGAACATCCAACCTTGGTGCTTTCAATTCCCACTGCCCTTTCCCTGTCCCATCATAGTGAATAAGTCCTTCTGCAGAAACGGAAGCTCCTTCCACCATCGATGCTTCTTCTGTTTGCATATGAAAATGCTCAGACCGTAAAATATACTTTAAACCCTCGGATGAAAAAGCCAGTTCTCCAGAAAGTTTTTTTGTTAAAAAAACATACCATTCTCCTTCTTTTCTGTTTTCTTTATCATGTGGAGTTTCAAAGGAGAGCTCTAAGTGATCAAGATAAATTTTATGAATAGGAAGCAGAATTGGTTTAAAAGGTTCTTCTTTTATAGCGTTTTTTGAAGATGGTGTCTCGTTATCTTGAAGCAATGGCTTTTGATGATAGCTTACACCATCGATTGTTATATCCAAAAAATGCGGACTTCCCATCGCAAGAGCCCACCAAACGATGGAGACAGAAGATTTTTCAATAGTGACAATTTTTTCTTTTTCAGAAAAAAGAGACAAATGCGCTACTTCAAACTTAAATGGGAAAAAACGGAAATGAATATTTTTAAATTGAACTCCTAAACCAATCTGAGGTTCAATTTCTTTGGCGACAATACCTCGAATAACCTGTTCTGTTGGTTGTGAATTCAATATAAAATGAAAAAATGTATGCAAACCTATAATTAAGGCGCTGCCAATAAAAAATTTTTTCCATAAACCACGGTTCATATATTAGCCACGTCCAGACGGACCTTTTTTGTTTTTCTCAAACACTTTAGCCACAGGCTCTCTTACTCTTTTTTTCTTTTTTATAGCGATACTTTGATCAATATGATCAGTAGGAATTAATTCTGGAGCCCAGACCTTCGCTTGACACATAGATCCCGTTATCAGAGCACCTTCTGCAAGTCTCATTAACGGCCCAGGAAAACCTGCTGATCTCTCAAAAAGCACCTGCATCATATCATCGTGAATCTTAATATTTTCAAGATGAGATTGTTTTAGACACCATAATATAGCTTGTTCTACAACTTCAAGAGTCCATGGTGATAATTCATATTTACGATCAATCTGCTCATATGGATTTATTTGTCCAACTAACAACACAGAAAAGCTATGACCACAAAGTTCTTGAATATCTCTGAGAACATTTAAATCATCAGATCTCTGTAAACGCTCCACACCATCCAATAGGAGCAAAAGATGTCGCCCTTCTTCATGAAGTTGCTCAATACCCTGTTGAACAATTTGTAATTGAATATCAGGATCTCTCCAGCTTTCTTCATCACCACCAAAAAAACGGGCTAAACTCCCCATAAGCCACAAAGGGTCTGTTTCCCACCCTGTCACAATTGATACCGACACATCCCACTCATGAGGGTAACAATGATAAATTTCACGCACAAAACTTGTTTTACCAGATCCAGATTCACCCACAACAGATATGACACGCCCAGAAACAGAAGTCCACTGTAGGATTTCATCAAATAAATTTCTTAGCTCTGAAGACCAAAAAAGGCTTCCTGGAGCACGTTCGTTTACAAAAACAGGAGATTGAGCACCCCAATATTCGTAATAACGTTTTTTCATATCATGACTTCCAGTTCCAGCTTCGTTTCATCCTTGAGTAAACACCATCTACTGCCATTAGAGATCTTTCTGCTTCTGTTGAGCGACCTTGAGCAAAAAATATTTTAGCTTGTGCGACAGCACATGATTCAGTTTGAACTCCACGATTAAGTAATGTTAAAAGTAATTCTTGCGCTTTACTCAACTCACCTAAAACTAATAAACATTGAACAAGATCAAATAAAACTGCCGTTGTATGATTAAAAGAAACAAAAGCGTTCTTAAAAAGTTTTAAAGCGACTTCAGGAGACCCAGCTTTGATGTAATGTTCTCCGAGAACAATCAAAAGACCTAAATGGCTCGGATTCTGACTGACACACTGAAGCAATAACTTTTCGGCCGTTGCAAATTGATTTTTACGCCTTAATAAAGCAGCGTAAGGAGGAACAATAATATCCAACAATACTTGCTCTTTAATAAACTTTAAAAAAACAGCCTCAATCTGGTCATAATTGCGCGGCTTCCAATTTTGATACATCATTTGTCGCAAATTAAGGTACGGCTTTACGTCCCACATTTGAATCAAACTCTTAAATGCAGGGTGAAATCGCGCTGGAGTCAACGGCATAGGAAGCACAACCCCTGAACTTAACATCGACTTTAAAGCTTTTTCTTCAAATATATGGTGTTGAAGAAAAAAAGCTAAAACTGGAAGAGTTCTTCCAAATGGGTCTGACAACAACCTTCTGGCAATATAACTCGCTGGAAGCTCAATCTGATCTAGAATAATAACAAGAGAAACCTCCCCCATACGGGCCAGACGAGAAACCTCAGTAACGGAATCGGTCACACTATGCACAGACCAACCCATAGGCCTAAGAAGCTCTCTTAAAAGCATATAAGAACTTGAATTATGACTCACCAAGACAGCTGAAGGAGCTGACCATGTCGACGGATTCATATCCCCACCTAGATATTCTCTCCGTGAATCGTAACATCACAAGACCTTTACCGCGTTCGGCAAATATCGTTACATAGAGGTTTAATCTTTCATTAAAGTTTCTCAAAGAGCTCAATCGCTTCTGTGACAGCTTGAAAAGAACCACAAACTGCAAATTCTTTAATTCCTTGCCTCTCGAGCAGAGCCCACTGCTCAGAAAAATTTGCCTTATAGTTTTTTCGGGTGCAACGTGCAGACCGCGTTGAAAATGGCAATAAAAATGATGCCACTTGTTTTAACGATTCTAAAATTCCTGCTTCATCTTTATCATCTAAAATCGAATATAGCACAGGGATTTTATGTGTTTTATTTTTTAAATAATCAGCAAACACCTTAGCTGCAGCAGGATTATGACAAACATCAATCCAAATTTTTCTTCCATTCCTTTGAAGTTTCTCACACCTTCCACGATAAAAACTAGCAGATGTCGATGCTTCAAATTGATCAGAACACACTGTATAACCCAATAGTTCAACAGCATGACAAGCCAAATCATAACTTTTTTGCAGATGCACAGGAAGCGTTAAAACAGAAGGTGGTTTTAAATATACGTCTGTATGAATCAAATCAAAACCAATACGGCGTCTTTCTTGCTCAAGCACTTCATTAAGCTCAGCCTTTTTTTCACCCCACAAAAGTGGTTTTTCAAGGCGTGCAATTCCAAGCTTTTCTTTTGCAATATCAGCAATATGATTCCCTAACCATTCTTGATGATCTAAATCGATCGAAGTCACTATTGATATATCTGCATCTAAAGCGTTTGTCGCATCAAGCCTCCCCCCTAACCCCACTTCCCACACAACGACTTCACAGCCACTATTTTTAAATAACCCCATACCAATAAGTACAGAAACTTCGAAAAAAGAAAGTTCTTCATAAACATGATCTGGAAGAGATTTTTTAAGTTCTTTCCACACATTCTCGACTTCTGAAATCGTAATCACCTCATTATTCACTTGAAATCGTTCCGAAAAACATGACAAATGAGGTGAAGTGAAAATTCCTATCCGAGCCTGAGACTGTAGTAATTTCCATAAGTAAGAGACAACAGTTCCTTTACCATTCGTACCTGCTACTAATATATTTATATGCTCATTAGGTTTCCACCATTTTAGCGCTTCACGCACAGTTTCTATCCCTGGGCGTATATGCGTTGAACGTTTTGAAAAAAGATCTTCGACCCATGAAGACATCTCACACCTCACCAGTTAAGATGCCATTCTTTTAACAAAAACAAAAAGAACCGGATAGTTTCTTATGACGAATTTAAAAAAACATAAACTCTATTCTACTTGTACAGGAAAACTCTCAAGGTACATTAGCATCCATTTTCTCAGAGGATCTGGAACTTGATCATGACTATTTGGCATAAGAGAACCATTGCACATATAACATTGGCTACACTTATTTACTCAACACCTTCATAGCCACACAAACAGCATCATAAATAGAGTCACATCCATCTATGAGAATTTTTCGTATTTTTGTTTTAACTTGATGCCACTTGTGTTCGATAGGATTGAGATCTGGACTATATGGGGGGGGAAGATATAGAACTTCTGCTCCATAATCTTGAGATATTTGAACTATATCTGAGGACTTATGAAATGAAGTATTATCAAACACAATAACTGTATTTCCATCCAAATGTGGGATTAAAACCTTCTCAAGATACGCATTGAAAACCTCTGCTGTACAACTTCCTTTAAATACAAATGGAGCAATAATTTCGTTATGGTTGTTGAGTGATCCAATGATATTAACAGCTTTATGTTGTGAACTTTCTTTTAAACCATGGAGCCTGGAACTTTTATGACTCCATCCATGTTGACAGGATTCATTTTTCTTAACGCCACACTCATCGAGATAAATAATGTTTTTATCACTTTTATTATTTATTTCCTTTTGAAAGTCACTCCGATTTTTATCGCAGCGATTTTTGTATCCAAATGTTTTTTTATTTGTAAAACCGATAAGCCGCAAGTATCGACGAATACTCCGTGGAGAAATATCCCCCCCAAGCTTGAGCCATTTCTTCGGAACTTCTATCAGGTTTTTCTTCTACAAATTTTTCCAAGTCTTGAATTTTACCTGGTCTCTATTTACGTTTCCGTGGTTTCAGAGAGCCAGTCTCTGTCATTTTCTTTTTCCAATTATAGATTGTTTTACGAGCGATATTGATAGCCAGATTCTATCGCATCAATCACTTTACTCTGCAAGTCTAATGAGTATAACTTAGGAGTGTTAATTCCAAACATTTGATAAAACTAGGAATAACATACTAAACTTATAAGATAAAATCACGTCTCTCGAATTCAAGTTATAAGGGGAATAGACCCACTCTGGGTGAGCAAATAAAATCAGCCAATGCTATATCACAATAAATGACCGACGCTGTTAATGTTCTGCAAGTCATCGCCCGTGGCAACATCTTTATATAAAACGTTAAATTTCAAACCGAATCAGTATAGTAGGGATTTATCTTTCTTTTATTTGCAAATTTTTTAGGTCAATATGGAATAAAGATAACTCTAGGGTCGTTTTTTAAATCCAGCTGAAAACATAGGGGTATAGAGGCGGTACTCATGAAACTTGTTAAGTTTTGAGTATTGTTTGAGTGAAGGTCACTTGATCGCAATGAGAGCAGCCTATATGTTAGCCTTTTCGAAATTTCTAAAGATATGAAGAGTGATTCAAAAATGTCAGAAACTTTAAAAGCATGGATGAACAAATGAACTGTGATGTTTCGTGCTCTCAGCAGAATCAAGCACAAGTATTGGCAGGGAGTGCTCCCTCTCAAAAAAGACAATGGTTTATTGAAATACCTCAGCCGTGGCCGAGACAGGTTTTAGCAAGCTCTTATTTGCATGCTCAGGTTTTACTAGCCTTGCAGCACGCTGTTCGTTCTAAGATCTCAGTATATGGATTTTGCGGAGAAAAAACTCGTGTTGGTGCTAAAAAAATAAGACTTATAGATGCATGGAGTGAGGGAAATGGAGAAGGAAAGCATCAGCATTATGAGATTTCAGCTCAGGAATCTGTAGAGTGGTTTCAAAGTCTTCTTCATAATCCAGAGGGAGTGGCGTCTTATCGGAAGGACCAAGTGGGTCGAGATGTTTTTATTTGTACACATGGCCAAAGAGACCAATGCTGTGGAGTTTTAGGTGAAGAAGTATATGTTAAATATAGCCATTTAGCTTCAAATGATCTAAGGATTTGGAAGGTGAGCCATCTCGGTGGTCATCGTTTTGCTCCTACATGGTTGGAATTACCAGAAAAATTGTGGTGGGGACGAAGTGATTTTGACGCAGTTGTGACTCGGACTGGGCAACCGTGGAAGTCTTTACGAGGACGTTCAATGTTATCTCCTCGAGCTCAAATTTTAGAAAGAATGATGCTAGAACAATACGGATGGCCTTGGCTGGATGTTGCAAAAAATGCTTCTTATCAAGAAAGTGGAAATGATATTGAAGTCACAGCTCCAGGATTGAAAGCGTATGCAGAAATTTTATGTCTTGAAAGTTTTCAACCTGTGAGTTGTGGGCAGGCTGCAAAAAGCGTCAAAGAGTACGAAATTGTAGAGTGTCAAATAGGGAGTTTTGAAGTTTGATTTTTTAATAAAATTAATCGGTTATAGATTTTTGTTAAAATTCCTGGAAGAAGCGCCGAAATGCAAATCGGGGTTGGCTCTTATCGCTCGGGTGCGGGACAGAGCCAAGGGAGTTTGTGTAGAACAACCTAATCTGTGAAACAGAACACGCGTCGTGAGCCTGTTCAACAGCCGCGAGATCACCTAAAAATATTCGCAGATCACCCCCCGTTTTTTTGCATGATAGAGGTTTTTTATGAAGTTACCAGGTCTTATTGATACAGTAAGAGAGTTCTCTCTTAATGATCATGAACGTGTTTTGAAAAGTGCTCTCCGAGGTGAAAAAGAAGGGGTAGCGCCACCTATGAGGGATCCAGATCCAGCATTTAAGCTTGAATTATCAAATCATGCAGCAGAACATCATGATGTTTCTGCGACGGAAACTCTAGATGATATTGGTCTTGATGTGGAATAGATAATTTCCATTTTACTGGAAACTTATTTAACGCAAAGTGAATGCGTATATGTAAAGTTCTTGTCACTGTAAAGTTCTCGTTTTTTTTATTGTTGCAATGGATTCAATGCTTGGGTTTAAAGATTTCATGCCTCCTAGAGTGTGAAATTTATTTTCTCATTGTTTAATTTTATGCATATAGCATGAGATGCTTTTATTTGCGTATTAAGAATTTCGAGAAGTTAATAAATACTTATTTTAAAGAAATATCTGATAGATATGAGTTTGTAGGTAAGACTATGGCTTTCTATATCAATCAATAGATATTAAGTTTCATAGTTTGTTTTTTTAAAAATGAATGATTTTCATTTTTAAAAAGAATAGCGTAGGATACCTCCATAGATTTTTTGAGGTCCCGTATGAAAATTTTTTTTCTTGTTTTTTTTCTTGTTTTTTCGAGTATAGTCCAAGCTGATGAAGGAGAATATTCTCCAGGCAGAAGTAAAAGTTTACTGACCGCTATTCAAAATCAACGGCACCATGAGATACGAAAACTTCTTCAGCCCGCGTTGCTAAGAAGGCCTGCGGATCCTAACTTTTCAATGTATAATTATGAGCAAGAATTTCAGGCGTTTCATGCAACTCCGCTGTTATTGGCTGCGCAAAATTCAGATAGAGAATCAGTTGAGATTTTATTGGCTGCAGGTGCTGTTCCTGTGATTTTCGATATAAGGTCACATATTTTATTTTCGCTTCTTAAAAAGAAAAATATGGAAAGCATTCAAGTTGAAATCTTGAGGCGTTTGTACCCTTTTTTAAAGAATAAATATCATGATGAAGCATGGATTTTAGGGAAATCAGCACAAGCTCCGGGAACACTCATAAACTTTGCTTTGCGTAAGAAAAAATTTGTGTTTGTGCAGGTTTTACTTGAATTGGAGGATCGTTATGTCGCCTCCAGTGATGATATACAAATAGCTGTTCTAGGCGGAGCCCCAGCTTATATTGTTGAAAAACTTTCTTTAAGGCAAGAGAATCAAGATCCAGTTGATGTATCAGTTTTTTCGTGGCTTTTAAATAACCGAACCGCAACTCCGGGAGAAATAGAGCGCTCTCTTAAAGTTTTACAGATTTTAACGAGACATAATGCTGAATTGTTGCCTCACACTGTGGAAAGTCAGTCTTCAATTGCGATGTTTGCGGCAGTTATGAGTTCGGATGATACGTTTCGATGGCTTCTTCAGTTTATAGATGACGGTGTTGAGGGAGGTTGGTGGCCAGCACAAATGGTGTTGAAAGTTTTAAAACAACAAGAAAGAACTCAACTCACTCAAGAATATTCAAAAGTGTTGGCTGAAAAAGGTTTGAAAAAATGAAAATGAAATCGAGTCATATTGGTGATCTTGAAATACTAGAGTGTGGTGAGGGTGAAAACTGTATTGTGATTTTTCATGGATATGGAGCTTCGTCTGAAGATTTAGCGGCACTTGCTCAGATGAGTGGTCTAAAAAATACCCGTTGGATTTTTCCAAACGGCTGTTTAGCTGCTCCGGGTGGTTTTGGGCGAGCTTGGTTTCCGATTGATGCAAATAGAATGCTGGAGATTCAATCGTCAGCACAGAAATGGTTTTCTTCTAGACCGGTTGGTTTGGATATGGCTCGAGATAAGGCGCTTCAGTTTTTGAGCCATCTGAACCACCCCTTAGAACGTTTGGTGCTAGGAGGTTTTAGCCAAGGGGCTATGCTTGCATGTGATTTAGCTTTTACTTTGCCTCCAGTGCAAGGGCTTGCTGTTTTATCTGGCTCTGTTCTTGATCGAGCAAATTGGTCCGTCTCGGCAGGATCTCGTCAAGGAGGAAATTATTGGCAAAGTCATGGGCGATTGGATGAAGTGCTTCCTTATCAAGGTGCTGAGCAGCTTCACCAGCTTCTTGTTGATGCTGGCTGGAAAGGGGAATTTAAAAGTTTTGACGGAGGGCATGAGATCCCGCCGCAACAACTTCAGCAATTTTTTGAGACACTCAAAAAATGGTTTGTTAAGAACTGATTTGTTGTAATGTCAAGATTTAATCTTAACACTACTTTTAATAAAATTAGATGCATAGGCGAAAATCTTAACCCTTGCGCAGTTTTATCCGAAAACTTCCTATGACCCCTCATTTACGAGGTCGTAGGAGAAAGTTATGAGAATCAATAAACAAAAAGGGGCAAGTCCTATTGTTATGGCCTCTTTGGTGGCAGTTCTTGGTTTTATTGCAACTGAGGGTGCGAGAACTTTTTCCAAGCAAAGTCAGGATGTGTCCCGCAGAGCTGTTGATGGTGTGCAAATGCAAGCAGCAAATGAATCTTCAATGGAGCTTTTATCCCAACTTGTAGGCGCAACCGTTTTAAAGTTGGACTCAGGGAGCTCGAAGTTTTCATTGGGGGATGGTTTAGGTGGGAAATTTAAAGTCGATAGAACTCCGAGTGTTGATGGCTGGTCGTTAGATGCTCAAGGAGCCTTTGTGACTCAGGCGTGTCTATCCTCAAATCTTGGTGTTGATTCGAGTCTTATTTTTGGTGATGATAAAGGAACAACCTGGCTGACAGGGCATGACTGTCCAAAAACATCCATTGTGACAACAACAATTGTCCCTAGAAGTAGTGTTGATGCAGATAAAGTCTCAGGCGCTCGTGCTAATAGTTATGCAATTGTGGATACAAGCACTGTTAACAGTGAAGGGCGAAAATTAAATCGTTTTGCTCGCTTGACACTGCCAGAACCAACGATTCAATGTGATGTTGTGAGTGATGACAATAGTGAGCACTGCCAAATTGATCATTGCCCTTATATGAAGCCAGTTTTAAATAATAAAACTGGTGATGTTTTATATAAAACGGATGCTTCTGGTGCTTTAGTGCCTCTTTTGCAGCCTAATGAGAATTTTATCTCAACGATAAGAGTTCCCTCAAAGATGTTGCCAACATCTTTGAATGGGTTGTCGGTGAAATATACTCCTGGCCGTGATCAAAAACCAACACAACTTGCTAGTTTTTTGAATAGTGCATTTAAGCCGGGTAGAATTAATCCTTTTGATGGTGTTCAAGGAGTGGGTGGGGAGCTTCAATCACAAGGTGCTCAAGATTTAAAAAGAGTTGGATCTTATATTGAAATTGCTGTCCCAAATAAAGCTGCAGCTATAGATGCTAGCAAGTTGCTAGTTTTTGAAGGTTTTTTGCAGGATGGAAGCAGAACGAGCTATGGTAGCAATGCCCGAGGCTGGAAAACTAATACGCCTTTTGACGATAAGAGGTACCGTTCAAATCTGCAAAATGCTTGTGCAGCAACTCTTTATCGGCCATGGGGATTAAGAAGCCCTAGTCCATATCCAGATTTTTGTGCTCGAGCCATTTTAACTTATGCTTACAATACTTATACTTATTCTGCAATTCGAAAATGTCGTTATTATGGTCCAGCATTAAGAATGAGCAGTGACCCTAGTGGCATGAAAAATTGGTATGCGACCGAGCAAAGGCATTCTCAAACAGACTGGGTCGCATCATCGAAAACAGAAGAAGGATATACTACCGTATCGAGTTCTTTAAAACCTTATGTTGACTCTCAAGTTCATCACGATTTTGATAATAGTGATCCTCAAGGTTTTTCTTTACAAAGGCATGACTTCAGTGATGTCTTAGTTGGGGAATTATCTGTTTTAGAAGTGAAAAAGTTTGACAATCCGGATTATGTTGTTGATGAAAAAGGAAAACCTGTTGATAATAATGTTCCTCAATTTTTATGGAAAGAGAGAACTTTAAATAGAAGTTGGGACGCAAGTTGTAGCCAAAGAGACCTGAAAGATAATGAAAACCCTCCAAACTTTAAGCCACCTACAAATGTGCTTGATAAGTGCTTTTATATTGAATATCAAAATGCTGGAAACCGTCTTGAGTGTACTCGTCGCGTGAGTGCTATTAATTGCCGAAACGGTAATGGCTGTTTTACAGCAGATACTCCTGTGATGATGGCAGATAGATCTATGAGGATGATCTCAGATATTCAAGAGGGTGAAAAAGTCTTCAACCCTGTGACGCAAGTGGGGGTCAAAGTCGTAAGTGTGACAAGTGGTCCTCAAGAACGAGAAATGTATAGAATTACAACTTCTGGAGAAAAGACTGTTACAGCAACTTGGAACCACCCATTTCAAACACCAGACGGTTTTTTTAGAGCATATCAGCTTGAAGAAGGTGATCGTGTGATGGATGCCAGAGGTTTTTGGCAAGATGTTGTAAAAATTGATGAAGTGGCTTATCAAGAAGGAGAAGTTCGTCAGGTTTGGAACTTAACCTTGGAGGGTCCGTCTTTTGGTAATCCTGGTTTTGTGGCAGCAAGGCAGTTTGTAGCAAACGGCTTGGCAACAGGTGATTATGTGATTCAAGAGTCTAATCTGAGAGAAGTGAACCAACAGCTTAAGAATGGGCAACAGCTTTTAAAAGTCAGTGGAGGAGGCTCAATGTCTTTTGAGCGCCCACTTGAATTTGAATGGGCTCGTTAAGAGGTTGTGATCTGATGCTGTGTTTAAAAAACCTTAAAGAAAAGTCTAAAAAAAACTTTTCTTTAAGGTTTTTGTTGAGGGTTGCAATTTTTTTCCTTAGCTCTCCAGTGCAAGGAGGGTATCATTGGGTATTGCCTTTCTGTGCCAATGATCACAAAAATCAAACTTTTCTTTTCAGTGAAAATGCTTGTGGTTTGCAAGAGTGTCGTGTTTTAACGAGTGGTGATCAGGGTTTAAATAGAGCAGTCACAAATACTTTAGGTACTCATAATACAGCACATTTGATTGCGAATAATGAAAAAAATAAAGAAAAAATACATGTCATAAAAAAGTTCAATGATCAGAAAAGTGAAGAGAAAGATTTTTTATTTGCGCAGATGAAACTGCCAACACTTGATCTTGCGTGTGAGAAGACAAGTGATTGTCATGCGGTGGGCATTGGTGTGTCCCCATGCGGTGGCCCTATTCGTTACGAAGTATATTCTTCTTTAAGAAAGAACGAGCAAGATGCTGAAGATTTTCAAAGAAAAATTGAGCAGTACCAGATTCTGATGCAAAAGCGCGCTGTGGGGTCTTTTGGTGTGTGCATTATGGTGTTGCCTCCTCAGGTCTCATGTGTCGCGTCAGTGTGTCAGGTTGTTCATTAGATCCAGCATTTTAAGATGTTATGATCAAGAATAGTGTACATTGACAAAAATCGCTGTTCGTCCGCCCCCTCTAGCTCAATAGAGATGATGCTTTTTCCCCAAGGGATGTTGTTTGTGAGTGTGAAGATAGGAAGGGTGTTTATGCGAACTCACCCATGTGTATGTCTTTTCAAGAAAACATTTGGAGTCAATGCATCTTCGGTAACCCAGAATCAAAATTTTGACTGTAGGGAATTAGATTTTTCTCTTCAATATTTTAATTTTACAGGTGTTTAGTGGGCTGCTTTGGTGTGGGTCTGGAGGCGCCGGCCTGATTCGAGCCAAAGAAGCCGCATGTAAGATATCAGAAACAAAGTGTAAATCAATCGAAAAATGCATAATCTCTTTTCGGGTATTTGCGTGCTGAGCTTGAGCAAAATGCGTGTGATGTCCAGGTAAGAGTGACAGATTTTTTTCGTTACCCATGACTGAAATCATCTTTTGACAAAAAAATATTGATATCAACAAGACATTTGATCTAATGTTCGCAACAAGATCTTTTGAGGTCTTTTTCCCATTTTTATAAAAGGTGTTGATATGAAACAAGTTTTTGTGTTTTTGCTCTGCTTTTTGAGTGTTTCTGGGTTTTCACAGGACACTGAAAAGTCTGTTGCACAAAGTTCGTCGTATGAAGTGACTGTGATGTTCACAGGTTATGCTGATTTTGAGTGGCTTCATTACGGTGTGTCTGATCATGTTCAGGTTGGTGTGGGTTCCTCCGTGTTTGGATCTCTCTTGAATACGTTTGCTTACGGTTCTTATCCTCCGTTGTTTCTTGATGCTGCATATTTTGTGTCTGGTTATCAGAACTCATCATGGTATGGAAAAATGGTATTCCCGGCATACAGTGCTGGACCGTTTTATATGATGCCGCCGACAACTGTAGGATACCGCTGGAAGTTTGATGATGGCTTCTTGAATCTTGGTGTGATGGCTGTGAATGACTCTCACGTCGTTCCAGAGATATCTTGGGGGGTGGCTCTATGAAACAGGTTTTGTTACTGGTGCTGGCTTTGTTCTCACATAAAGTGTGCGCTGTTGATTTAGATGCAGATTATGGTGTGGAAGTCTAT
This sequence comes from Oligoflexales bacterium, assembly GCA_045106415.1. Classification (GTDB taxonomy): domain Bacteria; phylum Bdellovibrionota_B; class Oligoflexia; order Oligoflexales; family Bog-1112; genus JBGCEP01. The sequence goes on from JBGCEP010000001.1 coordinate 39,149, forward strand.
ATTGTTGAAACATTGTTGCAATCTTTAGGGAGCTCCGGAGGCGGCGAATTTGGTGGTCGCTATTTGAATCACCAAGGTTTGCGTTTTGTTGGAAAAGAAGGTGTTGTCAAAGAAGCTCACTTTGGGATGAAGGGTCTCACGATTTGCGATGAAGGCAAGTATGGTGTCCGTGTCACAGATCTTAAGAGAGTTGGAGAGATTGATAAGACTGTTGGTCAATGTGTGAGATGGTGTAAGCGCTGGAGTAAGAATCGTCCATATTTCGTCAATGGTGTGTGCTGGAATATGGTTACAGCATTCCTTGATGATCATGAGACTGAACATCCTGCTGCTGACAAAGGCAAATGTCAGATCATGTGATTGGCTTTTTGATATGAGATGACGGGTTGTTGAAGTGGGACCCGGGAGCACTCAGAACGCGCTCAGTTTGGTTGTAGGCGCATGAGGTCTTTTGAGGGACCCACTTCGGTTCATCAGATTCTAGATGTTCGCCGCCTAAACCGCGAGACTTCGACCCAGATACCTTCTTAGGATCCGATGAACTGAACTAGCTCTTCAATGATGAACCAGTCCGCTGTTTCTGTGATTCTTCTCATGAGAATCACCTTATAGTTAGTATTCGAGAACGTTATTGCTCCCTACTCCGTATTTTACAATATTAGGTACTTAAGATGGCTTTTGGTGCTTTGTCTTTTAATATCAAGTAGATATGTATATTCTGAATATAGCTGATAAGTGTTGTGTGCTGATGATTTACCGAGTTGTCACAACAAGACATGGATTTATCTCATAAAACCATAACCAAGAAGAGCTTATTTCTTTTTCTTAGATTGTTGAGAATCTTCAGTGGGGTCCTGCGCAACAGACTGGTTGCGGGAGTAGGCGAAGACACTGATAACAGCTGCTAGAGCACCAACGACTGTTGCAAAAGCTCCCCCTTCAATTTTGAGCAAATATGTGGTGTACATAATTGCACCGATGGTTGCGAGCCCACAAAAATTCCCAGCTATGTTACCGAATATATTGTAGATAAGATTCATCCAATCTCGTCTAGTGACTTTTGAGCTCTGAGCATGATTATTCCGATCCAGGCGGTCATGGTTTCTCTTTTGGTCTTCTCTAGTAATCATATGCTGATGCTCTTGCTCTTTTTTCATCATGTTTATGATGGCTTTGAACGATTCTGGGTCGATTGCTTCTACAGTCTGCAGAAGCTCAGGAGAAACAGAAGTATTGTAGAAATTGATTTGATTGTTTTGCGTGTTATGGACGATAGGTGTTTTGTCATCTGTGGATGCAGATTGAGAGCTCTTATTCTGATCTTTTGGTGGTTGACTCGGTTTTTTGCTCATCTAGATACTTCTCACAGCTGTGCAACAATTGTCCGTGTATGATCCTAGCAGACAATTCAAGATTGTTACAATATTGTGTCTCGTAGATGATCGGAAGGTCATCACTCTGGTTTTTGAAGTGCAGACGAGAAGGAGTGTGAAACATTTGTTTCAAACTTTCAACGAGATGATGTCTCATATGTCCTCCTTTATTTGCAGTGTGTAGTGTAGCACACATGTCTATATGATCGTCCAAAACGAGCAACAGCATTAGATGTATCGCGTCGCTGATCTTATTGTCAATGAAATTAGAGAGTTATTCTGAGATATCAAACGTTTACCTCTTTCTTGAATCAGGTGAAATTGGTGTCCTTGCCGGATAAGGTGCTGAGGAGGTGGATCTTTGATTTTGTCGTTTTTGGTTTATGTGGCTTAGGCCTCCTCTAGGAGGTCTTGGATGGCTGTATCCAGAACTTCGGAGGTCGATACATTGCGTCGCTTGCAAAGCTCTTGAAATGCTCTGTAGGGCTTTTCTTCGAGGTACAGAGTGGTTCTGATCTTATGGGATGGTTGCTCATTTTTTCTTAGAATATCCCGCGCACGTTTGAGGTTCGTTTTTTTCTTGGTGATTTTTGTCATAGTAAATCTCTCAATCAAATAGGACATAACATATTATGTTATGTTTTTTGTTGCCGAGTATGGGAGGATTTTTCCCAGAAATGGAAAAGTCATTTTCAGAGTAAGGAGTCTAGGCTTTAATAGCGGCTGCTTTTCTCAATGATGTATGCTGGGAGCCACGTGGAGACGGAAAAAGATAGAAATGACAGTATTGGGCGTCGTCTGCAACTCGCTCTGCAAGAAGCTGATATTAGTTTGACTCATGCGGCAAGTATTGCAGGTGTCAGCACAAGCACACTCTGTAACTGGGTTTCAGGTTGCTCTCCTTGGAATTTTGAGGCGCTTGACCGTCTTTGTGAGCACTTGGGTGTATCAATGGCATATCTGTTGACAGGAAAGCAAGATAGGTTCCATCGAGTGAAAGGCTCTTTTGATGGGCGAGCTAAATTGTTTTGGTTAATTCCCGCCGACAATCATGACTAATTCCAGATATGGAAAACCTTTTAATTCAAATATACCGCGGTTCGAACAGAAGCATTGTGTATTAGAATTGGGAGAAAGATATGAGAGCTTTTCATTGTTTGTTTTTATTTTTGTCTGCGAGTTGTGGAGCGATCACAGAAGCACCACGAAAATCCGAACCAATCACTCAAGAGCATCCGCAAGCACTTGCGACAACACGTGATAGTTTGCATGAATGTGACAATGTGCGTGAAAATCAGATCATTTACTTAATTGATGAGAAAAAGTTTGTCTACTGCTCTAGTGAATCATGGGTGGATGTGGATATGTCTGAGACACAATCAACGATTTCAACAGCAGCTATAGCGGCAGGTGATACCTGTGCAGCTGGAGGAATAGAGGTTAGAGTTGGCAATGATCTGAACAAAGATCAAGTGATAACTGATATTGAATTAAAAAGTCGAGAGATAGTGTGCAATGGTGCTCAGGGAGAGCAAGGAAAGTCTGGTGAAAAAGGTGATGGCAGTGGTTTGAAAAAGCAATGGCTGTCTGTAGCCGGAGGCGTGATCAATGCATCTTCAACTCTTCAGGAAAATGTTTTAAGTCGAGTTTTTTCTCTAAGGGAGGCGCCGAGCGGATTCGAACCGCTGTAGACGGATTTGCAATCCGCTGCCTAGCCACTTGGCTACGGCGCCACAAGATGAGACATATCATACCACGATGAATTTTGTATGCAAGAGTCTATTTATCAAAATTTGAATGTTATGGTGTTAAAGGCGACTTCTTGGAGGTGCAAAGTGTCGGAACAAGACCATAAAGATGCGGAAATATATCATCGTATTGTTGATTGCCAGTATGCTTGCCCAGCGCATACCCCTGTGCCGGAGTATATTCGCCTTATTGCTCAAGGTCGCTATGATGAGGCCTACCTAGTCAATAGATCTTCTAACGTATTTCCAGGAATTTTAGGGAGAGTGTGCGATCGACCGTGTGAACCTGCCTGTCGTCGGGGCAGGGTTGATGGTGAGGCAGTTGCTATTTGTCGTTTGAAGCGCGCAGCTGCTGATCGTAAAGGTGATGTGTTGAGCCATATCCCTTCTTCACCGTTTCCTCAGAATGGGAAAAAAATAGCCTTGATTGGAGCTGGTCCTGCTTCTCTGACGGTCGCGAATGACCTCTTACCATTAGGTTATAATTGTGTGGTCTTTGAGAAAGACTCTACTTTAGGTGGAGCTATGCAGACGCAAGTCCCAGGTTTTCGTCTTCCTCAAGAAGTTCTTGATGAAGAAATCAATATGATCTTAAATATGGGTCTGGATGTACAAGCTTCTCAACAAATAGAAAGCCTTGAGTCTCTTTTTACGGACGGTTTTGATGCTGTTTTTGTAGGTGTTGGGGCTCCACGAGGAAAATCATTAAAGCTTCCCGGACTTGAAGTTGTAGAAGAGTCGGTTTTTGTGGGTGTTGATTTTTTGGGAGCTGTTCGTTTCGACCATCCTTTTGAGCTTGGAGAGCAAACAATTGTGATTGGTGGTGGCAATACAGCTATGGATTGTGCGAGGTCGGCTGTGCGGAAAAAATCCTCTGTGACAGTTGTTGCACCAGAGGGTTTTCAACAGATGTCAGCGTCACCATGGGAGCTTGATGAAACAATTGAAGAAGGTGTCACCATACGTAATCATCTTCTCCCTGTTGGGTATCGATCTGAATTCGGAAAGCTCGTTGGTGTTGAGTTTCGTAAGGTTACATCGCTTTATGACGAGCAGGGGAGTTTTGCCCCAAAGTTTGTAGACTCAGAGGTTATCTTTATTGCATGTTCTTCAGTTATTTTAGCAATAGGTCAAGTTTGTGATTATAGCTTTCTAGATGGAAAAACAAAGTGGCTGAATGAAAAAGGTAAACTTATTATTGATCCTCAAACTTTACAATCATCACATCCTAAAGTTTTTTTTGGTGGTGACGCAGCCTTTGGCCCTTCAAATATTATTTCTGCTGTAGCACATGGTCATGAAGCTGCGATATCTATGCATTTATTTTTGCAGAATAAGCCTTTGGTCAATAGACCTCGTATGCAGATGGAACTTTTAACTCAAAAAATGTCCTTGAATCAATGGAGTTATGACAATCAGTTTGATCAGTTTTCTAGGCAGAAAAACGAGAAAGACCACAAAAATCCAGGTTTGATTAAAGAGGTTGAGTTTGGGCTATCTGATGAACAAATTCAAAAAGAGTGCAGCCGTTGTTTAAACTGTGATGTTCAAACGGTCTTTGAAGAAAAGCTATGTATTGAATGTGATGCTTGTGTGGATATCTGTCCAGTGGGTTGTTTGCAAATGACAGACGTTACAGACGAAGCGCAGATACGGGAAGATTTTAGAATTCCAGCAAGAAATATGTCTCAGCCTTTGTTTTTATCAGGATTGAGCTCGGGCCGTTTGATGGCAAAGGATGAGAATATTTGTTTGCACTGTGGCTTGTGCTCTGAGCGTTGCCCAACAGGTGCTTGGGATATGAAACTCTCATCTTTAAAGCTTCCTAAAGCAGGAGATCTTTGTGAAGACTGATTTTGTCATAAGGTTTGCGAATGTCAACGGAACAGGGTCGGCAAGTGCAAATCAGTTGGTGGTGAAAACTTTATTTCGTATGGGATGGAACATTGGCGCTAAAAATATGTTTCCGTCAAATATTCAAGGAATGCCAACGTGGTATGAAGTGAGAATCAGTGACTCAAGTTATACTGCCCGTAAAGGTCGAGTTGATATTATGGTCGCGATGAATGGACAAACACTGCAAGCAGATTGTGAACATCTCGATGAGCAGAGCTTTGTTCTTTATGACCCTTTAGGGAAACAGACCCCTGGTGGTGTTTCCAAAAAAATACCACTTCCGGTATTTGAGTTGGCAAGAAAGCATTTTAAGAACCCAAAGCAACGTGCTTTACTTCAAAATTTGATTTATGTCGGAGCAATATCAACCCTTGTGCGATTGGATGAAGATATTTTAAAAGATCTTCTCGAGGAACAATACCGGTCTCGGCCAGACTTACTGCCACTCAATGAGAAAGCTCTTTTATTAGGAAAGTCCTATGTGCAAGAGCATGTTCAAGATTCTTTTCCTTATTTTGTAAAGATGAGAGATCGGGATCATTCGATTTTAATCAATGGAAATGAAGCGGCGGCATTAGGAGCTGTGACAGCTGGTGCAACTGTGGCAGCTTGGTATCCTATTACTCCATCAACATCGGTCATGGATGCTTTTCGAAAATATTGTTCTATGTTTCGACAAACTTCAGATGGAGTGGCGGCAGCTATTATGCAGTCAGAAGATGAAATTTCAGCGATAGGGATGGTGCTAGGCGCAAACTGGATGGGAGCAAGAGCTTTTACCGCGACGAGCGGGCCTGGCATCTCGTTGATGAATGAATTTTTAGGGTACGCTTATTACGCGGAAATACCTTCTGTAGTGTTAAATATTCAAAGATGTGGGCCATCGACTGGCATGCCGACACGAAACCAACAGGCTGATATTTTATCCTGTGCCTACGCGTCTCATGGAGATACAGAGCATTTACTCTTCTTTCCTGCTACTCCATCTGAATGCTATACGATGACTTATCAAGCTTTTGATTTTGCAGATCGCTTTCAAACTCCAGTCTTTCTTATGTCGGATTTGGAACTTGGTATGAACGAATATTGTGAGCCCCCATTGCCAGTGCTTGCAAGTGGTTCAAAAGGAAAAGTTTTGAATGATACGCAGTTGATGCAGCTTGAGCATTATCATCGTTATGAAGATATTGATGGTGATGGAATTCCCTGGAGAACCTTACCTGGAAGTCATCCTAAAGGTGCAAATTTAACTCGAGGGTCGGGGCACGATAAATTTGGTCGTTATACTGAGAATGGCCTTTTATACCAAGAAAACTTAGATAGAATTTCAAAAAAATTTGAACAAGCCGCGCAAGAACTCCCTGAGCCTGAATGTGTAGAGTGTGGAAAGATTGGGTTGGTTTATTTTGGATCCACGACAGAAGTTATTAGAGAGGTCGTCGACGCTTTTGCTTTAGAAGGAGTCTTTTTATCATGTTTACGTGTAAAGGCATTTCCTTTTCATAGAAAAGTATATGAAGAACTTGAAAAATGGGAATATGGAATTGTTATAGAACAAAATAGAGATGGGCAAATGAGGCGTCTGCTCATTCAAAACGGTGAAGTCGAAAGTACACAACTTCGTTCTCTACGAGTGTATGATGGGCTGCCACTCACAGCGCAGAACATTATTGCGAAGATTCAAGATCTTATTGAGGTGTAAAATGTATTCTATGAAGCCACCTAAAATGACGTCGATTGGTGAAAAAATAAATAGTCTTGGATTGACACTGGATGACTATAAAGGCGCCGTATCAACTTTGTGCGGGGGGTGTGGTCATGACTCTATTACCGCAGCAATTGTTCAAGCATGTTTTGAGATAGAGCTCAATCCTCAAGAGTTATCTAAGATGAGTGGGATTGGTTGCTCTTCTAAAACCCCAGGTTATTTTTTATCAGGTTCTCACGGGTTTAACTCTGTTCATGGCCGTATGCCGTCCGTAACAACCGGGGCTTACTTAGCCCATAGCCAGATGAAGTTTTTAGGTGTCTCTGGAGATGGAGATTCGGGATCGATTGGGATTGGGCAGTTAATTCATGCAATACGCAGACGTTTGAATATGCTGTATATCGTTGAAAATAATGGTGTTTATGGGTTGACGAAAGGACAGTTTTCCGCAACGGCAGATGCACAAAGTCAGACTCGAAAAGGTGTGGAGTGTGGTCAAGACCCTATTGATTTAGCTAGAATAGCAATTGAGTGTGGCGCTCCGTTTGTTGCTAGAAGCTTTTCAGGTGATAAGAAGCAACTTGTTCCTCTTATCCAAGCGGGCCTCTCTGTTCATGGTTTTTCTTTTTTAGATGTCGTGTCTCCTTGTGTGAGCTTTAATGACCATCAAGGTTCGACAAAAAGTTATCAATACACTAGAAAATCAACTCATGAAGCGACTCATATTCAAGATTATGTTCTCCAAAAAAATGAAATAAAACACTCCACCCTTGAATTGGAAAAAGGTATTGAGCTTCATGATGGCAGCTTCTTAAGAACAAAAAATTCTGATCAAAGCTATAATATCAATGATAAGGCTGCGGCATTTTCTTTTCTTGATCAATGCCGTGAAGAAGGTTGCGTACCGACTGGGCTTATTTATTTTGATTCATCACACCCTAAGTGTTGGCATGACTTTAATAAAACTGTTGTGAAACCCTTAAGAGACTTTACTTTGAAAGAGCTCAGCCTTCATGAAAAAAATATGAATGACGTGAATTGTTTGTTCCGTTGAATGTTTTTTTAGTTTTCAGATGTGTGATATTAAAATGCATTAAACCATTATTTTTTTATACACTAGAGCTGATTTAAAAATTCATCAAATTATCGATTTAATTTGGATTTGAGGTAGGATAAGAAACAACTCTAACGGTAAATAATATTACTTTATAGGTTATAAACTGGATATAGGAACAATTGACGGAGATATCCTAGTCTCTGCAGTTCTGAGGCTTGCTTCATTCTCATGACTATGCCCTCTTGGAAGAGATGACACTCCAGAGGCATCAATAGTCTTTATTCATTTTCAGGACGTGTGTAAACAATCATTTGAAAGGTGCGCTTGAAAGGAAAGAACTGTGAGAGTAAAGGAAGGCAAGAAAGTCATGATGTCATTAAGCTTAGGTTTGCTTACTATAGTCTTTCAACAGTTCATGAAGCTTTAAGCTTCTGATTGAATCGGCCATCTTTTTAGTGGTCGATGCTTCTAAATCACTCAAAAAGAAGGAGTGCTTTTCATGTCGATGAAAATTGATCGATAAGAGGTTAATATTTTTCTGGCACGTCTGTGGATTCAAAGCATTTTTAAATCAGTTCCTACTCCTATAAAGTAGATAAAATGGTATGCAGTTAATAGTCGTATTGAAAGTGTTTACTATATACATAAGCGCGAACAGTAGTTTTTTGTTGAGATGAAGACGAAATTTTAGTTTTTTTGAAAAAAATTAAAATTGTCAGCTGCGTTTTTTTCTATTTACGTGTAAGATCTCCAAAGCTAACTAGCAAGTCGAATGAGGAGATGTTATGACAGTGAAAGTTGGTATAAATGGTTTTGGTCGAATTGGGCGTTTAATCTTTAGGGCCATCCAAAATAATAGCCATCCTGATATTGAAGTTGTTCATATTAATGACTTGTTGAAACCTGAAGATCTTGCTCATTTGACGAAATACGATTCGGTTCATGGTCGTTTAGATCTTCCTGTTGAAGTTGATGGGAAAAATCTCAAAGTTGGTGATAAAACTGTGACATTATCATCTATTAAAAATCCTTCTGAATTACCTTGGAAGGAAAGAAATGTTGATATTGCTTTTGAGTGCACAGGCTTGTTTACAAAAAGAGAGGGTGCAGATCTTCACCTCAAAGCAGGTGCTAAAAAAGTGATGATATCAGCTCCAGCTTCTGGTGAAGATAAAACGGTTGTCTATGGTGTAAACCATGAGCAATTGACTGCCGAAGACAGTGTGGTTTCAAATGGATCTTGTACAACAAACTGCTTGGCTCCTGTAGCAAAAGTGCTACATGAGAAGTTTGGTGTTGAATTTGGTTCTATGACAACCGTCCACTCTTATACAAATGATCAACGAGTTTTAGATGTTGGGCATTCAGATATGAGAAGAGCTCGTGCCGCTGCTGTTAATATGATTCCAACCTCAACAGGTGCTGCCAAAGCAATCGGACTTGTACTTCCTGAGTTAGCTGGGAAAATTGATGGTTTAGCAGTGAGGGTCCCGACCCCAAATGTTTCATTGGTCGATGTCACATTTATGGTTAAAAAATCTGTAACACCTGAACAAGTCAATCAAGCTTTAAAAGAAGCTTCGGAAGGTTCTTTAAAAGGGATTTTAGGTTATACCGAAGAGCCTCTGGTCTCTTCAGATTTTAATGGGGATAAGCGCTCATCTATTGTTGATGCAAGCATGACGAAAGTAACCGGTGGAAATATGGTTAAAATATTATCATGGTATGACAATGAAACAGGTTTTAGTCATCGTATGTTAGATGTTACTAATTATATGAAAAAGTTTTTATCTTAATTAATAAATTTGATTTTATTGGTCATAATGATGAATCCGTTGTTTTTTTTAAAGCATTATGATAAACGACCTTGATGGAATGGGCGGAGGCAAAATGCCAGAATTAAAAAAGCCAGTAACGCTTACAAGAAAAGAAGTCATAGAGATGTTAGAGAAGTCTCGTGACCTTAGAGGTTTAGATATCCGAAAAGCGAATCTAATGAAGTTAGATTTTCGAGGATGTGATCTCCGTGGTACAAATTTTTCGTATTCAAATCTTCGAGATGCGAATTTTCGAGATGCTGATATGAGAGATAGTTCTTTATGGAACGCTAACCTTGAAGGAGCCGACTTAAGTGGCGCTGATCTTGAGGGCGCAGATATGGATTATTCTAAGCTGCGAGGTGCTAATTTGCATCGTGCAAATGTTAGAAGAGCTTCTTTGCCTACAGAACTTGTGCCAAGAGAAGACATTGTAAAGTCTGTGAAAGAAGGTTGTGCGATAGGTCGGACACTTTCTTGATTCGGTATGGTTATAGTGAATATTTTTTTAAGCGCCATACCTGATAAAGGTGTGGCGTTTTTTTATGAATGAGAAGCTTAGGAATTTCTCATCATAAAGCGTTATGATCATTGAGTTGTACTTTCGCAAAATGGGATTGGGAGTCGTATGTTTCGTTTTATTCGTCCTTTGTTTTATATGTTGTTGGTCAATATATTAATTATGGTGATGATCAATATTATTCTCGGTGCTTTGGGTGTAAGCCCAAGTATGGGTGGATACGGTCGTCCTGTACAGTATGAGTCTCTGCTTATTTTCTGCTTTGTTTGGGGAATTGCTGGGGCTTTTATTTCATTGCAAATGTCACGGTGGCTGGCAAAAAGAATGCATGGTTTAGAAATGGTGGATGAAAATCACCGTTATTCTGCTTTGTGTCGTAGGGTTCATGATTTAGCGACTCGAGCGGGTCTTCCTGCTATGCCTGAGGTGGCAGTGTATGAGAGTCCTGAAGTGAATGCCTTTGCAACAGGGCCTTCTAGGAGTCGTTCATTAGTGGCTGTGTCGACAGGGTTATTGAGGCAAATGGATGCTAAGGAAGTTGATGGAGTGCTTGCTCATGAAGTCTCTCATATTGCTAACGGTGATATGGTTGTCATGACTCTTGTTCAAGGCGTTGTGAACGCATTTGTTATGTTTTTTGCACGTGTCGCTACTTTATTTTTAGATCAAATGCTTCGTGGGGATGACCGAGAAGAAGGTGGTGGTCTTGGCTATTTTGGTTCTATTATGGTGAACCAACTTCTTCATGTTGTTTTTGGCTTGTTGTCTTATCCGCTTGTGGCTTGGGTTTCTCGCCAAAGAGAGTATCGAGCTGACGCTGGTGGTGCGAGTCTAGCAGGTCCAGGGAGCATGGTCGCAGCTTTAGAGCGGTTAAAACAGTCATACCCGAGCTTAGAATCTCGCGAGGCGTCGACGCAGGTGATGAATATATCTGGTCGTTTGAGCTCTTGGAGTGAATTGATGTCGACGCATCCAAGTCTTGATGATCGTATTGCACGGCTCCGGCGCCAACTTTAGTCAAGTGTGGTTGTTGTTGTGTTTTGAGAGAGATAGCTGATGAGTTTGTCCTCATCGCTATCTCCGCTTTGTCCGTCAATTTCAGTTAGAATTGCATTGATTTTTGCTGCTCCATCCGCAGTTTCTGATGAATTTCCAACTCCGTTTGAAGAAGACATGGCAGCAGAGGCTGCTCTTAATTGATTTAAAATAGACCCTGATGACCCACTCCCTTGAAGAGCAAGAACTTCAGAAGCAGATATTTCTCCATCAGCATTCAAGTCTAGAGCTTTTGTCACAAGAGAAACGCTTGAGGTGAGAAAAATCGCCTCTTTATAACTGTCAGACTCAGAGTAATTTATAGATTCAATCGACTGTAAGAGCATAATGGAAACGTCGAGACCTAAGATGTTGTCCGCTGTGGCTGCCGGTAGTATAGGGAAAAGCTTCGTAACATCGTTTCCAGTTGAGCTCGTTGCTGTCGCGCTCTCCTCTGAATCAGAGCGTGCAAGCGTGAGTGCAACATCAAGTGGGTCAATTCCATGGAGTTGAGCGTGGGCACTTGATAGCATCGAAATAACTTCAAAAATGTGTTTAACATCGCCTTCTCCTTGAAGGCGGTACATCTCTGTTGTGAGGCTAGTTTTAGTGGTGCTAAGGCTTGTATTTGTGTCTATAGCGTTATAGATAGATGTGTAATCACTTCCTAAGGCACCTAGAAGGATTTCGATAGCGGCTCCTGCTTCTTGTGCTTCGAGTCGTAATGCTGCCTGAGCGGCTGCGTTATTAGGTTCTAGAGCTTTGAAGGAATTGACTCCGCATCCTTGAGTTATTGTGAATAACATGAGAAAAGTCAGATTTTTCATTTAAATTCCTAGTGAAATTTTTGCGTAATATCGAGAGTCAGGCCGAATACCTGCTTGTTCGCCGAATTCTTCAGAGTATCCACCTAAATCAAGTCGAAGAACCCTTGTGTCAATATAAAAACCAAACGTTGGATACCCTTGATTTAATCCACTCATAAATCCAAAAGAATCTTTTAATGTGAGCTCTGTTCCAATGTGGAGCTTTTTAGCAAGTGTGTGTCCTGTGGCGCCGAGGATGTCGTGAATATCTAAAAGCATTTTAAATTTACTGAGCTTTGTTCCTGGGACCATAGCAAACCCAAGATTGACAGTTTGTTTTGCATCTTTCAACGGGCGCTCAGACCGAGGTAATTCTGTGGGTTGAGTTGGAGTCCAGCGAGTGTTACCAGCATTTTTTATTGTGACGCCAAAGCCTAAAGGAGTTCGGCCTCTTGTTCGGTACATAAACCCTAAATCAACGCTGCTTCCTGTGCCAACCATAGCTAAGTCACCACCTTGGAGTTGTTGAATCCTGTCTGCTTCAGTTGCGTTCGCGTAGAGTCCACCCTCTGTTCGTTGTGTATATTTTCCTGTGAGGCCTACAAACATGGTTTTTGATCCTAAAAAGCTTGATGCTAATGTGAAAGTAGCCCCAGCCTCAGCGAAAGCATGCCCGTAAATAGTCTCAAAACCTCCTTGCGACCAATCTTTTGCTAATAAAATAGAATTCTCATTATGGATATAAGCGCCAAACGCAGATTTTCGGAGTATAATTCCAGTGAAATTCGTTACGCTAGAGTGTTGGACTTTTCCTGAGTTTTGACGAAGTGTGTCTGTAGGGTTTTTATCTTGCAGGCCAATCTGTTTTGCTACGTCACGTGTTGCTGTTGACACCTGTAGAAGCGGTGAAGCAAGAACGAATCGTTTGAATATCCCTTTTCCAACGGCAATACCCGCAGGATTGTAAAAAATTGCCTCTTCATCATCAGCGAGTGCGATTCCTGTGTCACCACGGCCTAAAAAGTATCCACTCCTATAAACATAGGGGTATTCGCTAGGGCCTGCAAAAAGAGGTGATGCAAATGTAAATAAAAACAAGTACAGCTGTTTTTTAATTGTGGCCCTGAGAGTGAAAAGTCTCATGAAATCTCCTGTGAGATTTTCATCGGATGCATTTCAAAAGAGATCAATTATGGAAATGATATCTCTTGAAAAATAGAGCTGTAACTCATCGTGTTTTTTGGATGAAGTATGATTTTGTATGAAAACGCAAGGCCCCCGTTGAGGGGCCTTATAATCCCAGCTGCCTAATGTGGTATGAAATTTTGTGATGATTTTTTGATGAGACTGTACTTGAAGCAAATAACACGGGAAGGAACTGTATGCAGCAGCTGTTCTTATTTGAATAGCTTCGATCGACGTTTTGGATCAATAGATCTTTGCGTGACCGGAAGGAATGTTGTAGCTTTTTGAGGGTTAAGTGTCAACCTATTATGAATTTTTTTAAGAATTATTTGTTTTCCCCAACCACAAGGTGATTGTGGTTGGGTGTTGAATTAGAGTAAACCAGCGACAGGTGGGCGTAGCATCTGTTGTCTAAGGCGAGCAGCAGAGTCTGAGAGAGGCCCAAGCTTTGCTTGTGCAAGAGATTGTAACCATGATGAAGATCGATAAATGAGTCCTGTCATATCTCCGCCTGCAAAGCGAGGAGAAGCATGCAGAGCAACCATGTCTTCCCATGGTGTTTCCATGAGCCAAGCTTCAGCAAGTGTTGATCCTTTTTCATTAAATTCTTTGTATTCGGGTTCAGCGTTGTCCCAGTGGTGACCCTGACTTTGAAAGTCATACATCGAAGGGAATAAGAATAATGGGTATAGTTCTGACAGGGTGAATAAGATGTCTTTTTTCTTATAGAGAAGTTGAGCGCGTGAGGCTTGTGGTTTTTTATAGGATGCAAGTGATAATGCAGCAGAAATTTTGACAAATTCCATGAGGTTATCTTCGTGTAACTCTCCAGATGTAATTAAGTCAGCAACATAAAGTCCGCCAGGTTGAGGGAAGTATCGAGCAAGGGAGCCGAAGTCAGTGAGTTGATCCTTTTCATCAAGAGCATTGATTTTATGAAGGTGGCGATGCAGTTTTCCAAGAGGGTTGCCTTGCTTTGTATCACTGCGTTGTTTGAGAGCCTCAATACAGGCTGTGCGTTGAGGGCACTGTGTGCAACGTCGTTGGTGTTTAGGGCGTGTGATTTCATGTGTTGGATTTCCGCAGAAGGATGGAGCTCCAAGTTTGTCATTCATATACTTTGGTGTCGCGAGTCGAAGTTTAGATTGTTTTCTTTGTAGTTTGAAAAAACTGTGATCATAAAAACGCTCAATACGCTCTAGGGTATAGCCGCTACCGATGAGCCCAAGAAAAGTTGCAGGGTCTATTTTAAGTTGACTTCTACAAATTTCACGGCGTGGTTGCCCAAGAACTTGCCATGATTTGAGAGTTGGCCAACATGTATAACCGATAGCGTCTCTTCCTCTTCGCCCTGCTCGCCCGTTCATTTGCAGAACATCAGTGGCAGTATAACGCGTGAATCCGTCTTCTCCTGGACGGTCGAGATCACTTATGAGGGAGGATCGTACCGAAAAGTTGATTCCTAAACTGAGGCCCATAGTCGCCGTGCAAATGTTAAGAAGACCTTGTTTGACCAATGATTCAACTGCGACTCGCCCCATAGGAGTGAGTCCTGAGTGGTGATAGCCTACACCGTATTTTGTCATGATGTTGTGAAGACCAGATGGCATATAACCAAGACACTGAGTTTCACTGTGTAGTTTATCCAGTGCATTTTTGATAGCAGTGCACTGATCTTTTTCAAGAGGGGGAAACTCTTCGGCTATAGCAAACGCTAATTCTTCACAATCTCGACGAGTGCCTGCATAGACGATCCCTGGAGTTAAGCCTTGTTGATGAAGAACGGTGATTTTTTGTGGTAATGACTGAGAGGCTTTTGTTTCACGAATTCGTTTTTTTCGAGGAACCTCATCCCCTAAAATCCAGTGATCATCTACCCAGACTAAATCTTGAAGGGGGACTGGCCTTTTCTCAACTTGAAGAACAATACAAGGACGATCAAAGAGCTGTTCAAGCCATGTCGCGAATTCCTCTGGGTTTGCGACAGAGGCTGAGAGAAGCAGTGTTTGGCATGATGGAGGAGTTAGGATGAGAGCTTCTTCCCAGGCGCTTCCTCGGCTTGAATCGTGGAGGTAGTGATATTCATCAAAGACAACAAGTTGTCTCCTCATGTCAGGTTCTACGCCGAGTAGAGAGTTTCTGTAGGACTCCAAAGTTGCCACAACAATAGGGGCGTCAAGATTTTCTTTTAAGTCTCCCGTTGAAATACCGACATTTTCTTTTCCGTAAAGAGCGCGGAACTCTCGAAGCTTGTCGTTGGTAAGGCTTTTAACAGGGCAGGTATAACAAGCTCGAAAATCTGGATGATCGAGATTCTGACGGAAGAATTCTTCTACGGCCCGTGTCTTCCCAGCTGTTGTTGGTGCGTCAATGATGACGTTAGCTCCACCAGTTAAGGCATCAACAGTGTCTTGTTGCCAAGGGTCTAACAGGCCTTTGTCAGTTGTTTCAAGAGGTCCCTTGTTACGGTAACTTTCTAGAAGTTTGTGTGTTTTTTCGAGCGCGCTCCCCCAGTTTTTTTGTGAAGAAGGTGGCTGAAAAGATGATTTTGTGCGCGGTGAACCTTCTTTATGGAAGTGTTTTTTTGTCGGTGCTTTTTTAGAATGATTTTTTTTGCTGGATTTTTGTTGTTTAGGAGGCATAGCTATCCTTGATTGACAGAGTGAAGGCCGAGTGTGAAAAAGCGTTTGCGAACAAGTTGGTCGACAGTTGTTTTGAGTTCGGAGATTGGTTTGTCGGTGTTGATGATGATTTGTGCGTGATACTTTTTCTCTTCTTGTGAGGCTTGAGTATGAATCAGTGCTTCTGCTTCATTGTAACTTATATGGTCACGTCCCATGAGACGAATGATTTGGGTGCTTTTTGGGCAGTCTGTAAGCCAAAGATCCCGAAAATCGGATATTTTGTTTTTTTCAATGAGGAGAGCCGCCTCGTAGAACCAAGGTTGTGGATTGTCAAAGAGACCTTTTGAGTAAAGTTTATAGAAAAGTTGTTCTTGTATTGCGGGGTGCATGACTTCTTCAAGCCTGTCTTTGTCTTGTGGTGATTCTTGTATTTTTTTTCGTAGACTTCTGCGATTGAGGGAGCCGTCTTTATGTAAAATCTCATCGCCAAATAATGCGGCAATTTCAAGCAGTGCGACCGCTCCAGGTTGTACAACTTCGCGAGCAAGTTGGTCTGCATCAATGACGATATGTTGAGACCCTAAGAGTCGAGCAATTGTTGATTTCCCTGTCGCAACACCACCAGTTAAGCCTATGCCGTAGCAGCGACATATGGAGGATAATATTTTTTTATCGATGGGCACAAAGCTTCCTTCAAAAAGAATCACTTCTTTATAGTGCTTTCAAAGAAGGATTTCTACTCTTCACATCTAATTAAGGTAAAATATCAATAAATTTATCATTGAGGTGTGTATGAGTGTGACATATGGTGAATATCTATGTTTGGATCATGTTTTAAATGCCCAGAAGCCTCGATCATCCGATGAACATGATGAAATGCTTTTCATAGTGATTCACCAAACGTATGAGTTGTGGTTTAAACAAATTTTACATGAGTATGAAAGTCTTGTGATCGGCATGCAGGAGGATAATGCGTTTCGTGTTCTTTCAGACTTACAAAGAATACTTGTTATTATGAAGTCTTTAGTAAAGCAAATTGATGTGTTAGAGACGATGAAACCTATGTCTTTTTTGGGTTTTCGCAAGAATTTAGGAACATCAAGCGGTTTTCAATCTGTACAGTTTAGAGCGATTGAATTTTCTTTAGGGCACAAAAAGAGACAAAGTATTGATCAGCTGAACTCGACGGATGAAGAAAAGCAAAAGTTAGAAAAATTATGGATGCAACCATCTTTATTTGATCATTTGCTGCTGTGGATAGAAAGAAGTGATCCAGGAAGTGTTCCTGAAGATGTGCTTGGTCGTGATGTGACTCAAACATATAAAGGAGATGAAAGAGTGGAAGATTTAATTTTAGAGCTTTATAAAAAAAATGATTTCTTTTCACTTATTTTTGAGCACTTAATGGATTGGGACGAAGGACTTCAAGAGTGGCGATATCGCCATGTGAAGTTGGTTGAAAGAACAATGGGGGGAGTACGTGGGACAGGAGGATCAGCTGGTATTGAATATCTCAAAAAGAGTTTATTTAGACCTAGTTTTCCAGATCTATGGAACTTACGGGCAAAATTTTAGCTCAGATCGTTGTTCTGGAGGTTTCAGAGTTGTCGCCATTAAAGGCTGCTACACTTTTTTTGTACTCTTTCCATTGACCAATATCTGCGTAAGAAGTCTCACTGACTGGGTAGACGCCGACTTTTCTTTGTTTTTCGGTGAGATGAGTGATCAGATCCGTGATGTGAAAAATACCGTCCTTAGGAATTAGGTTCAGAGCTTTTGTTTCCAATACATAGATGCCAGTATTGATGGTGACGGTGTATTTGGGTTTTTCTACAATTTCTTCTAAATGCCCTTGTTCGGTGAATTTCACAACTCCATATGGGAGAATGTGAGATTGTAAAGAACCAATGACTGTAATCTCATTGTTCTGAGCTTGGTGGAATTTGACTATGTCTGAATAGTCAGCATCAACCATGATGTCACAGTTTGAAAGAATAAACGTCTCACTTTGAAGTTTAGGAAGGAGGCATAAGCCTCCCCCTGTGCCACGAGGTGTTTCTTCCCATATATAATGTATTTTACAAGGTTTGTTTGTGCTTTCTAGCCATGATTTGATGAGGTTTCCCTTGTAGTTGAGGACAATGTAAAATTCATCAACGCCTAAGGCCAGAAAGCGATCAATGATGTGTTCAAGAATAGGTTTTTCGCCAACCGGAATGAGTGGTTTAGGAAGAACTCTAGTGAAAGGGTCTAAGCGAGTTCCTTTTCCTCCAGCCATGATGACAACAGGTGTTTTTAGTGTGGAAGGGGTGTCAGGATTAATCGTGAAGAAGGTGTCCCACAAGACTATATCAACTACATGGCCATTTTTGGATAAAACAGGAACAGCTTCGACCCGACTCTTAAGTATGAGTTCTTGTGCTTCTTCTTTTTGAAAGCCTTCTTCTAGAAGAATTGGAGAGCGATTTGTGCAGCTTTCAACAGTGCCAGAAACCCCAGCTGTTTTGAGAATCTGCCGACGGATATCTCCGTCGCTAATAACTCCTAGAAACTTATGATCCGTATCTATGACGATCAGAAGTTGTAACCCTGTTTTATCCATTTGAATCATGGCTTCATACAGAGAGGTTTCTGACAAAATTTGGACAGCTTTGATCTCTTGTGGTGTCATAGTATCCCTAATCATTTTGATTTTTAAGCACTCTCTTAAGATAGCGGAATGAGGTTTCTGGATCAATCTTATCCGGTATGCTTGGGAGCCAGTCAAGACTGTGATAATCTTTTGACACATAGATATTGACCACACAACTTGTTTTATGACTGGAGATATACCTTGAAGGTTTTGTTTTTAAATCCGCCGTTTATGGCTAATTTTTCTAGAGAATCTCGAAGTCCAGCTGTCGCAAAGAGTCGCACGCTCTACTACCCTAAGTGGTTAGCGCATGCTGCAGGTGTGGCAATAAAAGAGGGGCATGAAGTTGATTTTATTGATGCACCTGCTGCGCCTTTTGACACTAAGTATGTGATTGATCGTATGCGTTCGAAAAATATTGAAGCTGTGGTTGTAGAAACATCAACGCCAAGTATTATTAATGATATTGAAGTTGTTGAAGAGATCCATGCAGCGTTACCAAACGTTCACATGATGATGGTGGGCCGACACGTGTCGGCGCTGCCGAATGAAACCTTTGAACAGACTCCAAGTTTAAAAGTGATTGCTCTCAGAGAGTATGACTATACGGTTAGGGATTGGTTGGCTGCTTTGGAGTCAGGGGCATCTCTTGATAGTGTTGCCGGTTTGATGTGGAAAAATGATCGCGGCGAGCTTATTAAAAATGAAAAAAGACCTGTGATTGAAAATCTTGATGAACTTCCTTTTGTATCAGAAGTTTATAAAAGATTTTTGCATGTCCCAGATTATTTTTATGGACACTCTTACTGGCCTATTGTGACTTTTGATACCAGTCGTGGTTGCCCTTATCGTTGCACATTCTGTCATTACCCACAGACGTTTAGTGGTCATCGTATGCGTTATCGTTCTGTGGAAAATGTAGCCGATGAATTTGACTACATTCGAAGAGAATTGCCTGATGTAAAAAATATTATGTTTGAAGATGATACTTTTATTATTGATGTTGATAGAACAGAGCGTTTAGCTGATGAGCTGATTAAACGTAACAACCCAATTCCATACACGAGTAATGTTCGCGCAAATGTAAATGCAGATGTGCGTTTCTTTAAAAAGCTCCGTAAGAGTGGAGCGAGAATGTTCTGTGTCGGAATTGAGAGTGGTGACGATGAAGTTTTAAAACATATGAAAAAGGGTTTAAACCTAGATAAAACTCATGACTTCATGAAGAATTGTCGCGACTCTGGGATTATGGTTCATGGGTGTTTCATGGTAGGAAACCTTAATGAAACTAAAGAGACGATGCAAAAAACTCTAGATCTTGCCTTACAGCTGAGACCTGATACAGCGCAGTTTTATCCTATCATGGTGTATCCAGGAACGGCTGCATATGAAGAGGCAAAAGTAAAAGGGTATTTGAGCACAGAGGACTATAGCCAATGGTTGACTTCTGATGGTTTGCACAACAGTGTTGTGAATCTACCAAATATTTCTCATAGAGAGCTGGTTGAGTTCTGTGATCATGCCCGGATTAAATTTTATCTCAATCCCCGTTATATTGCTTTTAAAGCCTGGCAGTCTTTGAAAGATCCGCGAGAACTTGTTCGTAATGTCATGGGATTTCAAAAACTAGTGAAATATCTTATTATGGGCTCTTTTTCGGCTGATGATAAAGCGAATAAAGAATCAGAAGTAGGAACGAAAACGGCAACTGCAGGTGGTTGAATTGAGTCTTAAATGTTCTTTAATTATACCTGTTTATAATGAAGAATCTTGTTTAAGGAAATGCTTAGAGTCTTGTTTTCACCAGAGCCTACCATCAGACGATTATGAAGTTATAGTCGTTGATGATGGCTCTAGTGATGGCTCAGTCGCAATTGCACAAAGCTTTCCTGTACGAGTCGTTGAGCAAAAAAATCAAGGTCCTGCAAAAGCTCGCAACAGTGGGGCTGAAGTTGCACAAGGACGGATTTTTGTTTTTACAGATGCTGATTGTTATTTGTCGTATCATTTCTTGAAAAACATGACTGACCCTATTCTTTCTGGGGAGTGTGATGGTGTTCAAGGGGTGTATGGTACTGAGCAAAAAGAATTTATGTCACAATTTGTACAAAAAGAGATTGAAAGCCGATATGATGTGATGAAGAAAAATCAATACATCGATCACATCGGTACTTACGCAGCTGCCTATAGCAGCAACGTGTTTTGTTCTTTTGATGGCTTTTGTACGGACTTTAAGACAGCTTCAGGGGAAGATACAGAGTTTTCTCACAGGTTAGCTTCAAAAGGGCATTTGTTGAAGTTGTCGAATCATGCGCAGGTATTTCATGAACATCCTTCTCGATTTTTTGAATATTTGAGAATTAAGTTTTATCGGGGATATTGGCGAGTTTTACTTTATAGCCGACACCCTGAAAGGGTTTTGAAAGATAGTTACACACCTCAAATTCTTAAATTCGAAGTGGCTATTGCGCCTGTCTTTTTATGTGGCTTGTTTCTGAGCTTATGGTTTGGTGAGTATTTAGTGATTGGGTTTAGTTTATTAACTGTTTATGGAAAATCAAGTTTTGATATTGCTAAACGGATGCGAAGGCCTATATTTAGCTTTCCTTTAGTGCTTATTTCTGTGGTTGCTCGATCTTTATCGTTATGGGCAGGGCTTGTTGCAGGGAGCTGTTCTGGTTTGATAAGTCGTTCTTAATTATGAATATGATAATACTCTTCTAAGTCTATTTGCTTTTTGTTTCTTAAGAAGACAGAATGGACTCAAATCATTAAAGTCGAAATTGAATTTCTAAAATAGTAGTAAAGGAGATGGCAATGATTAAAGCCACTGACTTAGATATGAGTGGTCACGAACAGGTTATGTTTTGTCACGATGAAGAGACTGGCTTGAAGGCCATTATTGCTATTCATAATACAACTTTAGGACCAGCTTTAGGAGGGTCTCGTTTCTGGGATTATGCGCATCAAGATGAAGCTCTATTTGATGTTCTTCGCTTGTCACGTGGTATGACATATAAAGCAGCTATTTCTGGGTTGTCACTGGGTGGAGGGAAATCTGTTCTTATTGGTGATGCCAAAAAACTAAAATCTGAATCTTACTTTCGAGCTTTTGGCCGCTTTGTACATCATTTGAATGGCCGTTATATCACCGCTGAAGATGTAAATATCAAGGTCGATGACATGAATACAGTGGCTCTTGAAACGCCTTATGTTACAGGTGTCTCAAGTCGACCTTCTGGGTCCGGTGATCCGTCACCAGTCACAGCCTTCGGTGTGTTTTCTGGGTTAAAAGCAGCGGTGCAGTTTTATTATGGTCACCAGAATTTAAAAGGCCTTCACGTGGCAGTGCAAGGTTGTGGTGCTGTGGGACGAAATTTATGCCAGCTATTGCACGCGGAAGGAGCAGTACTTACTGTTGCGGATCTTCATGCGGAGTCCACGAAAAAAATGGTAGATGAATTTGGTGCAAGAGTCGTTTCGATTGATGAAATTCATCGTGTAGAATGTGATGTTTTCGCTCCTTGTGCTTTGGGTGGGGGGTTGAACCCTGAAACGATACCAGAATTACAAACTCCTGTTGTCGCAGGTGGAGCTAATAATCAGCTTTTAGAAGAAGTTCGAGATGGTAAAGCTTTGATGGAGAAAGGAGTTTTATACGCTCCTGATTATGCGATTAATGCAGGAGGTCTTATTAATGTCTCTCATGAATTAAGAGGTTATAATCGTGATGCTGCAATGGCTGATACTGCGAAAATTTATGATACGATGTTAAATATTTTTGAAACAGCAAAATCGCAAAATATTCCAACGGCGCAGGCAGCTGGAGCTTTAGCTGAGCAAAGAATCAAGAAAGCTAAGACGGTAGAGGGGCGTCTCACGCAGTCTTGGCACAATCAAAGTTGGATTAAGGTTAAATAATTTGAAAATTCTTCTTAGTTTTGAATGAAAAAAATTTGGCCTTTTTGATGTAGTTTAACCCTCTGTTTGAGGGTTTTTATTTTTGTTTTGATTTGAACAGTATGCTCCCCAAGAGGGAGCCAAATTCTTTTAATTGAAATATATTGAGGAAGCAAACTCCAACTGCGTGTATCTGCTGTTTCTGTTGCAGCTGTAATTATATTTGCAAGAAAACCACCGATTGGTCCAAAGCTTTTCCGGGCTTCTTGTACGAGGTTGGCTTTAGCGATGACTCTTGCGAAGCCTTTGGCTAATAAGCGAGTTCTTCTGTCTTCTAAGGAGTTGTGAGCAAGAGCATTGAAATCGACAGCTGTTTCTCCGTAATAAGTTTTGCCTGCGATAGTGATTTGTGTTTGTGGGTAAAATGGTGATTTTGATAGTGCTATGTAAGGAAAGGAGAACCTTATAGCTTGCTCATTGACAACTGTGATGAATTCTTTACTTTTTTTAATAGCAATATTCCCATCTCTTTGAATGACAACGACAGAGCTCCCAGTGTGAGCTGGTTTCTTGATGTGGTGCTTGATCTGCTTTAGAATGTCGATTCTTTTTTTCTTATACGCTAAGGCATAAAGAGAGTGCAGTAACGTTTTTGGAAGGCCTTGTGGCGCAAACTTTTTATAATTCCCTTTGTAGGCATGAAAAGCTTTCATGTAGTCAATGAGAGCGCTGTCGTCATCGTTATTTGCTTCAAAAATAAGACCTGAAAGCATCCAGGCAAATCCATCCTGATAATAGCTATGATTTTGATCTTTAAAAAAATTTAAACGTTGATTTATCCTTTTTGCTTCAACTCTTGCGCTTATAATATTTTGATCCTCAAGCCAAGAAAGAGCAGACATTGTGTGAATAGCAGTATGTTCATAGTCCTCCCCGGTATAGGATTGAGAAGATTCATTGATGAAAAAAGAAGATATAACCTCCGAAGCGCTTTTTGTATATGATTGATCAACAAGGTCTGAGGCGATATTAAGGTTAGAGCGAGCTTCTTGATGCTGTCCTAGCTGGGTTGCTATACTTGATTTTTCTAAATGATAGAGTAAAGTTTCTTTATTATCTTTGATATCAAGGTCATCTAGTTTTTTTTGAGATTCTCTGTAATTCCCTTGGTAAAAAGAGTTTCTCATATCTTGATTGAGCTGTGTATAAGAAGCGCAGCTCATGAAGAAAAAACATAGTGGGAATAAGTACTTTACCATCCTAACCCTGAGCGTTGAAAGCGTTTTTTGATGAGATGTTTTTGGCTCCAAATAATTTCTGTTGTCTCTAGATTGGTTAAAATGAGATGTGTTTGATAAGTGACTGTTTTGTCGCCGTCTCTTTGATGAACTTGACTTGATATAGATCCAGACATCATAAAGTTCGCGCCAATTTGGTGCCCGATGCGACCAGCTGTTTGTTTAGAAACCATACCGCTGTTGTTTTGATACTGAATCTCTTTTAGAATTTTTTCGCGTTTTTCGCCGTTGATGAATCGAATTTTCCCAGAATTAATGAGTTCATCAGTGATGTAGCCTTCAAAAGCTTTGCTATCGATATGTTCACTTGTTCTATTCTCAATGTGGTCCACAACGACAACTGGTTTTTTATTGTAGCGACCTTTAAATTCATAAATCCAAGGTTTTTGAATGACAGCATTAATTAGAATTTCAGCTGTTTTTCGAGCGTCTGTTTCATTCCATTTGTCGTCGAGAATTTCAACTTCTTCTGGATTGCTATATTGAGCTTGGTAAGTTGTACAACTACTTATGAGTGTGATGAAAAAAAATAGCTTCAAATTAAGACTCCTTTTAGTGATTGGATAATGTGTCTATACGCGTCCACCGGACTGTTAGTGAGGTGCGAACTTTGAGCTTTGTTGTTCCTAGAATATCAAACCCTAAAGAACCAAGCCATGTTGTTGAAAAATCTCTTAAGCGAAAAAGAGGGCTTGAGTGAAGTATATCTTGTTCTTGAGGGCTGCTTTGTAAAGAAGGTGAGTGAGATAGCGCTAGCGCGATAATAATAAAGGAAATTTTTCTGATCATGATTTTTTTCTTTCTGGTATCAAGTAGATTAACGTCATTTTAACATCAGCTTGGGCTGTTGCTAAAACTATTCTTCCTGCTCCTGAAATTTGAAAGCCCAGGAATAAAACTCTTGGCCGCCAATAACCATGATGATTGCGAAATCTTCGGATGAAAAACCTTCCGATCTTCATTGACTTTTTAAAACCTTTCACAAGCCTTTGAGGTATAACCTCAGAGTGAGAAGGTGTTTTTTTGGAGAGGTTTTGGAAATGATGAGGCGTTTTATTCGTTAAAATATTTACTTTTTTTGATGCTATATTAGGTTTTGTTGGTTGAGTTGTTCTACTGAGAGAAATGCTAAAATTTAAACCACCTTGTGCATATCCAACTCCAATGTCTCCACCCCCAGAAGCGCTGACTCCAAAAATAGCAGCGACAGGATGTTCTCCAAAGGGAGTTGTTATCGCAGCTCTTTCGAGTTGTTGTGACAAATTATCTATAAGGTAAGTGAAATTACTAAGTTTTTTAAATGGTGTGGGCCGAGGTCCATTTCTCCACGTTAATCCGATTTGGAGGACGCTTGATGCAGTTAAAATTGTAGACCATCTCCCTCCAACACTAAAATAAATAGAGCTTTGTATCATGAGGGGTTTCCATTTGACGTCTTCAGGTACTTGCGAGGCAAGTTCAAGCATTTTTGAGCTGACTTCGGTAAATGCTTTGTGAGCTTCCTCTCTAGATATTTGAATGTTTTTATTTTGAAGAACGGCTTGTATTGCTGGTTCTAGATCTTCATTTAAATGATTAGCGCTGCCGATGGAGTAATTGTCGTGTTGACTGATTCCGTCGGTAAATGGGATAGGGTCGTTTTTTGTTATTTTCTGTGTTCGTGGTAACCAAACAAGCCCTGCAGTTGCTGTTCCGCCAGTAGCCATGATTCCAAAAGTACCACTGGAAGTTAAGCTAAATCCTGCTGCTATTGCGACTGGTTTCCAAGTTTTTTTTTTATAAGAGGTTTGAAAATTGTTCAACGAATGATCGAGGACGCGAGTTGTTCTGTGAATTTTTTTTGCAAATGAACGATTCGTCTTCAGTGAGGTTTTTTGGTAGTCTGCGTGATCGAAGCTGTACCATGATAGAGGTGCTGTGTCTGCGTAAAGCGGTTGTGAGAAAAGGAGTAAAGTGAGAATGATCTTGTTATAAGAATTCATGTTTCGTTCTCCACTTTTTGTATTGCTATTTGTATAGCAGGTGAGGCTTTGAATTTCCAAGAATCAAGAATATTAATTTCACCTTCAATTCCAATCCCAATGATGACAGTTTCAATCTTCCATGAGTCGTCTTTAAAAGGTGATGCAGAAAGTTCTAGATCAATAGATTCATGCGCTTTAATGAGATGTTTTCCAAGCTCTGTGCTTAAAACTTCATCT
Source organism: Oligoflexales bacterium (assembly GCA_045106415.1). Classification (GTDB taxonomy): domain Bacteria; phylum Bdellovibrionota_B; class Oligoflexia; order Oligoflexales; family Bog-1112; genus JBGCEP01. The sequence continues at coordinate 64,949 of JBGCEP010000001.1, forward strand.
TCTATTTTTAGCTTCCGTTCAAAACCTTTGGTGTCGACCCCAATTAGGTGAACACCTTTAGAGCAATTCGTGAGGCTTAAGAAGATACATAAGATGTGGAGTTTTGACATGGTGTTTGCCTATACTTAATAGCTAATCTTTTTAAGATTAACTTATCTAATGCAGAATAACCTAATAAACGTTTAATCCACCGGGCTTTTGCGGAGTCTTTTCCAATTGGGATACGTGCAGGAGAATTTTTATTTTGAATAGTTTTAATAATTATTTGTGCAACTTTGTTGCATGATGGTATTCGAGGATTATGATCTTGAGAAAAATCTGTGAGGGCAAGCATGCGATTTTCATAATCAGAGATCTGTGTTTTTTGAATATCAATATTTTGGTGAAAGTGAGATCGCACCCAACCAGGTTCAACAAGGTGAACTCGAATACCAAGAGGTGCAACCTCATAGCGTAATGATAAGGTCATGCTGCTTAGTGCAGATTTCACTGCGCAGTAGTGTGCTTTAAAAGGAAATTGGGCTTCATAGACTACTGATCCGATGTTGATAATAATGCCATTTTTTTGATGACGCATATATGGAAGAGCTTTTTGAATAAAATCAACATGCCCAAAATAATTGGCCTCAAATAGTTCATGGCTTTTTTGAGAAGAGGCTTCTTCCAATGTGCTCATTTCACCATAGCCAGCATTGTTGATAAGTATATCAACTGAACTTATTTTTTCTTTGATTTGTAGCCAAGCTTGATCTCGAGAGATGCTGTCTTTGAAGTCACATTCAATAAGATCAAAGATTTTTTTTCTTTTAAGGTCTTTTTGAAATGTATAGCCTTTTTCGACATCGCGGCATAATCCCACCACATGATAGCCTTGCTCGCTCATGAGATGAGCTGTTGCAAGTCCAATCCCAGATGAAGCTCCAGAGATCAATACTTTTTTACCATTCGGCGACATCAATAGTGATATCTCCTTTAACTTTGCATTGACACGCAAGGCGCTCGTTTTCATTAGCGGCCATCTCGTTCAAAAAATTTATTTCAGCTTCACCTTTAGGTGTGAGGTTATTTTCACCTTCTAAAACCTGTACGCAGCATGCTCCACAAGAGGCGTCTCTACATCCAAAAACGAGAGAAGTTGTGTGTTCTGCATCCAGGTTAATCAGCGGATAATTTTCTTGAACATTGAGAGCAAGGTTGTCAGTTGAGATTTTAATTGTGGGCATCGAAAATCCTTCTTTCATAGTAAGAGTTTATAGCCAAGGAGTCTTTTCCATAGCTTTTGTGAAATTATGAATATTATCTGGTGTCGATTGGTAGAGTTCTGCTGGGTAGGACTGTTCCCATAAGTAGCTAAATAAATTTAGTACTTTCGTTTGGTCTGGTGTTTCTATTTCCGTGTTTTTAAATGTGGTTGCAACCTTTTCAATGTTTGTTGCTTGATGTACAAGATCGGGATGGTTATATACAGAGTCCCCTAAAGCAATAACCGGTGTGCCGAGAGCGAGAGCTTCAGCCCCAGACTTAGAGTTGATAGTAATGACTGCTTTTGCTTTCCTTATAACGTCATGATTGTTCTCATGAGGAACTAATAATTTGAAATTGTTGTGCTTTTGTTGAATTTTTTTGACGTGATTTAAGCCTATTGCACCCACGCACGCAGGGTGTTCTTTTGCAACAAGCAAAGTGTTGCTTGGAAGAAAATTACAGATCGTCTCTAAGAGTGATAGTTGATTAAGGTATTGAGGTGTGCGAACTGTTAACGAATAATCCATTGGGACATGAAAAGGGTAGTAAATATATGATGTATCTTTTAATTCAGATAATGAAAGCATATTCTTTTTGTAGACTTGGTAGCTTAAGATATTTGTGACAGCTCGTCTAGAATGGACCCATATTTTCTCATATTCTTGAGTCTCTTTATGAATATATTTTGCTTTTATTTTTTTATACAATTTTTTGAAGTTTTCTGAATTAAGAACTTTTGAAAAACCTATTTGAAAATGATGTTTATCTTTAAAAGGAACTACAATTGTTTTTGCATTTTTCATGTGTTCGATATAGTGGACAACCTCATCTTTAACTGGTGTTTGAGACAAATTTTGAGGTGGTTGTATTGCCATGAGAGAATTTTTAACAAAATGAAGGCGACCCTTAAAAAGAGCAGGTTCAAAAAAGATATGGTCAAGTTTATACGCTCGTGCAGTGAAATAGAGAAGCATCGGCGCAATAAACCCGCCTAACTCTTGATAAATACATATTTTTCTATCCTTATTTTCTTTTAAAATAAGGTGCATAATGTCTAGAAGTGCATTTCCATAGGAGCAAAATTTTTTTTCTAGCTCTTCACGTGTTGGCGTTTCAAAGACGAGTCTGTCGTGTATGATCGTGCGGGCTAAGTCACAATTAAGTTGTTTAGTAATTTCTTGTGATGTCTTTTTATGAGTTTTCCGAGAGAACTCATAAAGGTCATAACAAGTAAATCCTGCATCAATAATAGATTTATTGCCAGGTTGAAAAAAAGAGATGAAAGAGACTAAAGATCCCTGTGAAGTTAGTTTCTTGGCGACTTCTAAGAAGAAGGAGACATCCCGCATTGCAATGACTGCAAAGACGTAGCTTCGGTGTTTGTGGTCCAAGTTAACCTCAAAGGTGAATAGATGGAGAAATCATATCATTCTTTGTTATTTTTTTTCAAATCTATGGTGAGTTTTCTTCTTTACTTTAAGATAAGTAGTTTTTTTTCACAGGTTGTGATTTGATGAAGGTGAATTTGAGAGAAGGTTTAGCATGCAAGAATCAGGTGATGATTCTCAAAATATATCTAGAGAAATTTACCCAAAAGTTATGCAGTGGATATTTTTTAGTGTTCTTGTTTTTATTATTAATGGTAAGTTTTTTTATGCTTCGCATGGCTGGGAAGGGCATTTACGCCCCTTGGCGCCAGTGTATCTTATTGTTTTGAAAGATATTGTGGCATTAATTTTTATGATTATTTTTTCTTTCTATTCATTTTTTTTAGATAATAAACCAATACGCGCAGATAACTGTTTTATATTAGGATTTATATTCATTCTCTTAATTGTTTCTATGCTTCATATTCTTCACCAAGAAACACTAGTTTGGATGCATCATTTTTTCCGCAACTCTATTTTGTATTCTTTTTTTCTTATTGCCTCGAATCGATTGTCTAATTTAGAAAATATTTCGAATCTGATATCAGTTTTACTTTTTGCTTCTTTTTTAAATAATTTTTCATCGCACATACAATTTTTTATCTCCAGCGATGTTCTTTTAGATGGTGTTAGAAGTATAGGTTTTACTGATAACCCTAATACAGCAGCTAGTATTCTTCTTATGGGTTTTGTTATTTCTTTTGTTAGAATGTTTTATAGAAAAAAATTATTATATGCAATAAGCTCATTGTCTTTTTTGACCGCATTGCTTTTAACGCAGTCAATGACTTATTTGGCATTAACTATTTTATTCACCTTATTATTCCCAATTTTAAAATTTAGGAGAAATTGGATATTTTTAAGTCTTGCTTTCTTATCTTTTGTTGTCCTTTTTTCATCTGTTTATTTAAGCGGTTATGATGTTGTTAACAAAATTGTATCACGTTTTGAATTATTAATATTTCATCCTGAGAGTTTCAATTCTTTTTCAGCGCGAATGAATAATTATTTTGATGCTTATCAAGCCTTAAATGATGATCCTTTAGGCTGTTTTTTTGGCGTAGGATTCTCTGAAAAATTAATGACTTTCGATTCAACTTTTTTAGTGATTGGTGTGAATTTTGGAATTTTGTTTTTGCTTATTTTTATAATATCTAATTTTGTAATTTTTGTTATTTCAGCCAGGAGATTTATTCAGGGGGGAGAAAATATAGAAATATTATTTTCTTTGCATTTAATTTATTTTTTATCAGGTTTGGTGAGAAACATTTTCACAAGGACTCCTTTGAATGTAATTAGTTATGTTGTAGTGGGGATGTTGATGACCCTCTTGTACGAAAACGAAATTAATGCTCAAAATATTTTGAAAAATAAAGGCGTTGTTCCATGAGAATCAATGAATATTTTTTAAGAAAAAAATACCATGTTATCTTAATCTCAATTTCATTAGGTTTTTTACTTTCATGTATTAGTTATGTGTTGATTCCTATTCACTTTAAAACTCATATAGAGATATTGAACCATATAGGTGATGAAGAGATTGTAGAAGATGAATCTCTTTATCAAGAACTTCAAAATAGAATGTGGAATAACCCAAAATATTCAAGGATTTTTTCATCTTATTTTTTAGATAAAATAAGTAGTGAGAAAAAGAAGGAATCTTTTATTAGCGATATTTCACTAGTGCATAACGTTCTACAGCCTGATGCAATGAATAATAAAGATAGGATGTCAAGGTATATTCTTTCTTTCTTCACTAAGAAAAATTTTTCAAGAATAGGAAGTACTTTTTATTTGATGAAGACGGATAAGAATAAATCATCATTGATGATGAGTTTAAGTGATCAAAATGAAAATCGCCAGATTATAGAAGCTTCTTTTTTTGCGTTAGAAAAAACAGTTGAATCTTTTAACGAAGACAGATTGAATGAGGTTAAGTCTTCAAATAAAAAATCAATTAAGGAAAGTAAGATAGCGTATGAAAGAATTTATAGTGATTATAAAAATAATATGAATAATCTTGTGCAAGAGATTTCAGATCTTCGGAGGAATATGGCAGCGCTTTCATTATCTATGAATTTTAAAGGTAGAAAAATAGAAGAGAAATCTTTTGATATGATTATTAATGACATGCATCAGAAAAATATATCTTTTTTTCCAATGGTTTTTGATCGTTTAAACATTTTTGAATTATCGCTGCAGGCCAAATATCTAGAGGCTAATGTGGAAGAAAAAATTAAGTATCAAAATATGCTTACTAAATATGCATTTTTATATGATGATTTAGGAGATCGGTATAAAAATCAGAGTAATAAAATAAAAGTTGTTAGAACACATATTCTTGAAACAGAAAAAAAATACCTAGAAATACTTAATAATAAAAATTATGCTTTAGCTCTTCCTAATCAATCTATTCTTTATGATGACCATATGTTAAGTGGTAGTGAGTTTAATAAAAAACAATCTTTAAATATGATCTTTTCTATAGTTGTTTTTTTCTTACCTTTATTCATAACCTTATTCTGTTTAGCACTTTTGTCGGGTTTTCACCTTAAGAATGAATGAAGTAAAAATAGTAAGGTAGAGACTCGCTTAAAGTACCAATATATTTTTGAATATTTGGTTTTTTAGAAAAAATCGCTTAAGATAGACTTGATCTATCTATAGTCAGGTGCTTATATGGAAAATTTAAATAATGTTTTTATTATTGCTGAGGCTGGTGTTAATCATAACGGTGATTTCGATATGGCACGAAGACTGGTTGACGCGGCGAAAGAAGCTGGAGCAGATGCGGTGAAGTTTCAAACCTTTCATGCAGCGAGTCTAGCCTCATCTTTTGCACCAAAGGCTTCTTACCAGTTAGAGACAACAGATCCAACAAAGTCTCAATACGACATGCTTAAATCTTTAGAGCTTCGTGAAATCGAGTATGTTCGCCTTAAAGAGTATTCTGATAAAAATGGCATTGAATTTTTGTCATCTCCATTTGACCCTCAGAACTTAAGATTTTTATGTGAGCTGGGAATTAAAAAAATTAAAATACCCTCAGGGGAAATTACTCATTTAGCTCTTTTAGAAGGAGCTGCTCGAGTTGGACTTGAAGTGATTTTATCAACTGGAATGAGCTTTTTAGGGGAAGTAGAGCGAGCTGTTGATGTTCTAACATCAGGTGGGCTTCCTAGAGAAGATATTACTATTTTACAGTGTAATACGGAATATCCCACACCTGTTCATGATGTCAACCTCAAGGCAATGGTGACTTTAGGAAAGAGTATGAGAACTCAATGTGGATACTCTGATCACACAACTGGGATTCATATCCCTGTGGCAGCTGTGGCGATGGGTGCCTCTATGATCGAAAAACACTTGACTCTTGATAAAACTTTCTCAGGCCCAGATCACAGAGCGTCGTTAGAGCCAGAAGAGTTCAAGACAATGGTGAATTGGATAAGAGAAACGGAACTGGCTATTGGTGATGGTTTGAAGAGGCCAAGTTCGTCAGAAAAAAGAAATCGTTATATTGCTCGAAAGAGCCTTGTCGCATCATCAGTTATTAAAAAAGGCGAAATATTTACGCCTGACAACTTGACTGCTAAGAGACCTGGGACTGGTATGAGTCCAATGGATTGGGATTTGGTTTTAGGTAAACCTGCCCCGAAAGATTTCTCTATCGATGACATGGTTACCTTATAAAAAGCTATTGACTGAGGACACCTTGTTTCCTTGATTTCTTCATGGAGGCAACGAGGTGTTTTTTATTTCTTGAGAAATGACACGAGACTCTTGCAAAGCGCTTCATCCATGCTATATTTGCGCGTCTTTTATGACTCGATAGATTATGGCAAGGAGAAGTAAAGTGTTGGAAACATACGATGTTATTGTTGTGGGTGCTGGTCATGCTGGTTGTGAGGCAGCATTAGCTGCAGCTCGTATGGGTGTGAAAACGCTTTTGTTGACTCAGTCTGTCGACAAAATAGCAGCGATGAGCTGTAATCCTGCTATTGGTGGAACGGCTAAAGGTCATCTTGTGAAAGAGATTGATGCTCTTGGCGGAGAAATGGGTCGTGCTATTGATGAAACAGGTATTCAGTTTCGTATTTTAAATAGACGGAAAGGTCCAGCTATCTGGTCTTCTAGGGCTCAAGCAGATATGGGTCTGTATAGTGCTCGTATGAAATGGGCTGTAGAGAGCCAGGAAAATTTATCGTTACGTCAGGATTGCGTTAAAGAACTAAAGATTGTTGATGGCAAAGTTTGTGGTGTTGTTGGTGAAATCTTTGGTGAGCTTCTTGCTGCAAAAGTTGTTTTAACAACAGGAACATTTTTAAATGGCCTGATTCATATAGGTAGTGAAAAAAGCCATGGTGGCCGTATTGGTGATGCTGCTTCTGTTGATCTTGCTAGTTTTATTCAAATGATGGGATTTAGGACAGGGCGTTTAAAAACAGGGACAACTCCTCGCCTTGATAGCAGAACCATCGCGTGGTCTGAGTTAGAAAAGCAGGATTCAGATCCAGATATTATTCCTTTTAGCTTTCAAACTGAATCGATTCAGCAAAAACTTCTACCGTGTTATGTGACGCACACGAATGAAAAAACTCACGCTGTGATTGAAGAATCTATGGGGTTATCCCCTCTTTACTCAGGTGAGATTTCTGGCGTGGGGCCTCGTTACTGTCCTTCAATTGAAGACAAGGTTGTTCGTTTTCCGGATCGTTTATCGCATCAAATTTTTCTTGAGCCCCAAGGGTATAAAACTTGTGAAGTCTACCCTAATGGTATCTCGACCTCACTGCCCCTTGATGTTCAATTACGATTTGTGAGAACAATTCGAGGGCTTGAAAAGGCAGAAATTATACGCCCTGGTTATGCTATTGAGTATGATTTTATTGACCCAACAGAGCTTCAACCAACGCTTGAAACTTTAAGAGTTCCTCATTTATATTTCGCAGGCCAAATTAATGGGACAACAGGCTATGAAGAAGCGGGTGCGCAAGGTTTGATGGCAGGCATGAATGCTGCTTTAGCAGTGCAAGGCCAGGAGCCCATCGTGCTAGGGCGATCAGAGGCTTATATTGGTGTTCTTATAGACGATCTTGTCACTAGAGGAACTCAAGAGCCATATCGAATGTTTACTTCTAGGGCGGAGCACAGACTTTCCTTACGAGAAGATAATGCTGATGTTCGGTTAACCCCAAAGGGTTATAATGCAGGCCTTGTCACAAAATCTGATTATGAAGATTTTATCGTCAGGCGCAGTAAAGTTGAGAACGCGATTCAGTTTTTAAAGACAACAAGGATGAAAGAAACTGAGCTTGTCCATACCGATTTGTTTACATCGGAACAACGTGGACATACTTTGGAACAACTATTGAAGCGTCCAGCGGTACAGATTGATGATTGGGTATCTGTCATTGCTCAGATCACGAGCTGGCATCCAAGTATCCGGCGTCGAGCAGCTATAGAAGTTAAATATGAAGGGTATATTGAAAGAGAGGCGCGTCAGATTGATAAATCTTCTCAATTCGATACTTTACTTCTTCCTGAAGATGTAGAGTATGAAAATATCCAAGGTCTTTCAAATGAAGTTAGACAAAAATTAAAAAAACACCAGCCTCGCACAGTCGGTCAAGCGTCTAGAATAAGTGGTGTCACTCCAGCAGCAGCGCATGTTTTGCGGATATGGCTGCGTTCTCAAAGTGATTTGCGCAAGAATTGATTTCGAAATTTAGGCGAATTTGACTGAAAAAGTGTTATTATTGAGGATGTCTTACAATGTTCTCAAGTTTTCTCTTTGGAGGTCAGATGAGACTGTGTGGTGTTTTTTACTGTGCCGTGCTGATAGCTTCGTGCGGAGTTGAGCAAGATTCTCATCTCCATCATAAAGTTGATGACCCTGTCCGAAACCTGATGGCTTGGAACTGGGTACGTATCTCAAAAGAAATCGCATTAGACATCATGGGCTACACCAAACAGAGTCCTATGGCATTGCCATTAGAAAATGTAGCTCAATATTGGATTGACCGCCTTGATCACTTATTGCGACAGCGTTATCCAGATCAAATGGGTTCTATACCGAAACCGGAGTCGCTTGTATTAAATGACTCTTCAGTGAACGCTTATGTTCAAACGCTTCCTGTTTGTTATAGCGGGAAATTTGTATTTGGAGAGGGTGAGCGTGAAATAGAGTTTTCTCATTATATGAGAAACTCTCAGTGGGATTTTAATGCTACCCCATGTTTACCAGGTCTTGCAAAAGATATGACTTCGGTGGTGGAAAGTTTTCAAGATCAATACCCTGAGTGCAAGATTGTGAAGACAGATCGAGATGCTTATCATTTCTATGGTTGTGATTTGTTTAACAACCTTAATATGACTTCAAAGAATATTGTGTTAGACCAAACTTCGAGTATTATCACTTTTTTCAAAGGAATTTTTTCTCTTATGGAAAAAGAAGAAGATTTTGTGGCTGTGATTTATCATGAACTGGCTCATTATTATCGTTCTCACGGAGTCGCTTTATCTCATGAATATCGATTTTTATATGATTCATCTCATCAAGATCGAACACAGCGCCCAGCTGTTCATCAAGATAAACATTTTAAGGATTATTTTGAGGCTCATATTTATGTGAAAAACTATTTTTCTGTATTATCTGATGCCAAGCTTGAAGCTCCTGCTTACCTAATATCTGGTGAAATGGCAGTTAAAGCTTGTGATTTTCATTGTTCTCAAAGTTGTAAAGATGTCGCAAATTGGTACCGAAATGGGTATCAAAAACAAGCGTTTGGTTTATATCCTTTTTCAAATTCATCTATGCTTTCCACAGAGCTTTATTCAAAATTTGAAAGAGCGGCGGAGTTATGCTTGCGTGATGAAGCTTACGCTCCCCTATCTGTGAACGATTTAAAATGGGGGCTTTACCGTGAGATCACACCGAGACAAAAAGACTATATTATAAAGTGGCTTCAAAAATCCTTAAATGATTTTAATGAGACAGATCAAGGCGAGAATCTATGGGAAGCTATGATTGGATTATCAAAACAGGTTAAGCAAAAATACTTGTCTTCTGAGAGTTTAATAAAGCTTTCAGAAGAGGAAAATATTGGCTGGTATACAGAGGAGCAAGAAGCAGATGAGCTTTCATTAGAGTGGATGGCTATGGTGGGAGTAGATCCTCGTTATGGGGTGTCAGCGTATCTTCAATTAGCTGATATGCAAGACCCTTCTCAATCTTGCCGTGAGCTACAACAACGAGGTTGGGTTGATGAAGTGGGTCTTCCTGCTAGGGTTTCTCTTGGTGGTTTTATAGATCCCCATCATGATTCTTGCTACAGAGCTTGGAATGTTGAGCAGGAAATTGATGCGCATCACTACACTTTTGTCCCGCATATGCGTTCTGGTCTTGCGTGGGAGAGTGTGAAGCAGTATGCGAGATCACTGTGACTAGTTCAAAAGTGATCTTATGATAGCTCAGTAGGTTGCTCTAACTTAAAGTGTTGGCTGTGTGATACTGAAAGAGACTCCGTTATCTTCCAATGAACAGTCACTGTTGTGTAGTCTTTCGATCTAACTTGATGACAGCTAGCACCATGTGCAGACAACCATTTTTGGATCCGTTCAAGCCCCCAATGAGGCAGTTGGTACTCTGATGAGAAGCTTATATTCCAATCGATATGTTGGGACTCATATTTTTCTTTTAAGATAACTTTTTGAAGAGAGGGTTCGATGTGGTCGATAAGTGCATCAAGGGTGTTTATTTGTATTTGAAAGGGCTTACGTGGCAGTGCAGTTATTTTTCCTTCAATTTGTAGTTGTGGAAAGAGCTCTTTTAACATGTCGGTGAGTTGAAGTGATGAAGCAACATGGCTTTGTGCTGTTGATGCATGCCAGTGAGAAAAAATATTTTGTATCCAAGAGAAATACCTTTGGCTTTTTGGGAAAAAGCTTAAAGAACTTTGTGTGTGCTGTTGAATGCTTTGGATTTGTTTTGTAAGTTGAAAGATTTGTTCTTCGAGTTGGTTTGAGTGTGTTAACGAACTTTGTTCGCTAAGAAATCTGAAAAATCGTCGCGGAGTTCTTTCATGGCACCCTTGATTCCACTGATCAAGAGTCTTAGAACATAGTTGAGAAGTAGAATTCAGGGATTTGAGAAGAGACTGTAAGTCCAGCAAGTTTTCTTGGATGTTTGAGAGTTTTTCCTTTGCGGTTGGGCAAGTGCGAAGGAGTTGATTGCTGAGAGATTCGTAAGGCATTAAATTCACGATTTCATTTGTTTGTTGAATTTTATCTTTTTCATAATCTTTAATTGTTTCTTCGAGTTGAGATGATCTTCTTGCGCTTTTTATTGCAGCAGCGTCTTTGCGTTCAAGGTGTTTTTGAATAGAACGTTGGCAGTGGTGTAAAAATACATTTTTTGCAACCCAGTCTGACTGAGGGTCTGAGCACCATTTGGTGAAAAGTTGTTCTTCTTTTAATTTTTTAGCATGGCTACGACTTTGTTTTAAAAAAAGAATGAAAAAAGTTATGCAGCAGAATAATATCCATAATGGGAATATGTTTTGAGGTTTGAGCGGAATCATATTTAAGGACTTAACCCATAAGCCTTCTGCGGCAATATCAATATTTTGGTATGAAAAGATGATGTTTCTAGTGAGGTTTTTTCTAGACTTATTATGAAAACTTAATTTAAAAAGATCTGAGTGTGCGATAGGTGAGAAATTGATTAAAGATAGGTTGTAGTTTTGAGGCAAAGAGAAAGTTGTTTGTATTTTTATTTGTTTATTTTGCACAGAAATAGATGATTTCCCTGAAGGTTTCTCACAGTGATAACCTGTGCCAAGTTTTAATAAAATTTTACAATTTGTATCTGTAATTACAAAGCCATCAATGTTTTTGTTTTTCATAAACATGCGTGCCGGAGCTTGTACACTGTGGTCGAGTCCCCACTCTAAACTTTTGATAAAAGACTGATGGTTTTGTATGTGATGCCATGCAAGAAGCTGTTTTTTTTCGTGTGAGACAATGTTTTTTTCAAAATTTCGCGTAATATTTTTTAAAGAAGTTGTTGTCAAATAAAGCTTTTGAGACACCCACCATACAGCAAATGTGCATAACCCAAAGAATAACCATTTAAAAAATATTTTTTGCATATACCGACCTCATGTGATCTATTGATATATTATCATCGCTCAGGTTAAGTTCTTCAAAATATTTACTGAACGCAGTGTCTTATTTCTTTTCGTGTATATAGAAAATAGTAGAAAAATGTAATTTTGAGTATGAGTATAGAGCTCTAAAAAATGGGTGAGTTCCTGCTACAGTTATGTGAGTAGTCGCGCGGACTGTTTTTCTTATGTATGTAGTCAGTCTAGCGGTGGGTTTGTTAGGTTAAGGGGAGGGTCTTTCCACAAATTCCACTAGGACCCCACCTGTGGATTCAGGGTGAACAAAAGCAATTTTAGAGTTATGACTTCCTACTTGTGGCTCTTCATTGATGAGGCGGCATCCTTGTTGTTTTAGAAAAGTTAAAAGTTGGCTTAAACGATCCACACGTAGTGCAAGGTGATGTATACCAGAGTGTTTTTGAAGAAATTTAGAAATAGGGCTATTCTCAGAAAGAGGCTCTAAAAGTTCAATAGCGCATGAGCTAGGACTTGTGTGGTAGAAGGTCGTTCTCACCTGTTGTGTTGGGACCTCCTCTGCGTGAGTAGAAAGCTTGAGTAAGTTGAAGAAAGATTTTGTTTTTTCAGGGTGTTGGCTAGCAATAGCAATATGATCTACAGTGATGTTCATGGGTTCTCCATATGGAAAAAGAAATGAATTTAATGATACGTGTTTGGGAGAAAGTTCGGAACCTTTTTTCTCTCGCTTTATTTTTTATGATTTTATTTCGAGTTGTGTGGTTACAATTAAGACCGTATGAAGCCTTATTTCCGGGGTTGCGGCAAAGTCACACTCAACAGTGGTTTTGTGATAAGGGAGTTTATCCAGCTTGGAATGGAATGATTCAATGGGTATGTGAACTGTCATGGGTTGCTGATAGCGTAGTTGCCTGGAATTTAAAAATTTTTTTTATAACTATAGCGATTCTTATGATAGCTCTTAGGATTCTATCAAAATCTTGGCTTGTTGCTATTATTTGTGCCATGGTTGTCTTGAGCCGGGGCTCCTTGACAGCAATGATGGGGTATAGCACGCCCGATGGCCTGATGATGTTGCTTTTTGCAATGTGGGTGATTTGCATGACTCATATTGCTATAAGTGCTTCTCAAGCTGTTTTTTATTTTGCAACGTTTCTTCTCTTCTTGTGTTGCTTCTTCGAGAAATCTTTTATTGCTCTTTGGCTTGTCCCCTATTTGTTTTTTATGTCGTATCCATGTCGTGCGGTTGGCGCAGAGCCGTTGCCGCAGGGGAGACTGTTTAGAAAACTTTCTGTGCGCTTGTCAGCTTGGTTGGCAACTCAAAGGTTTTTTCATTCTGTAAGTTTTTTATTTTTTTTAGTTCCCTTTTTGTTTTTGTGCGTCTTTGTTAAAATTGATCTATCTATGTTTACACATCAAATACAGTTGTTTAAGATTGATCGGCTAGATGCCCACTATCTTTTAAGTGGAGTGGCTCTCTTTTTAGGAGTGCTTTTTCATCCTGATTTACACTGCCGGGAAAGCTTGTGTTTGATTTTATATTCAATGTTAAGCTTAATTTTAGGGCAATGTATTTTAAATTTAGAATCTAATGACTTAAGATATCTATTTGGTTACAGAGATGCTTTAGGGTGGATTGAGCCTGTTGTCTTGGCTTTTGGAGCCTATTTGTGGTTAGAGATATTGAAATATTTATTTTTAATTTTTTATAGAAAGATGAATCAGCTGAAAGTTTGAGATCTAGTTGTAAAAGAGAACAGGTGTTTTAAAAATTTATAGAAAGTGAGTGCGAGGCTTATGAAAAGGTTCAGTATTTTATGTTTTGCCATTTTGAGTTCGTGCACGACTTCACGAGAAGATGAGAGCTTTACACCAAGATCAAATATGAATGCATCAGAAGAAAATGCGTTGACAACACAAGAAGGTTCTTCTGAGCTCTCAGAAGTTTGCAAAGCCTGGGAAAAGCATAGTGGTCAACAGTCTTTGTGGCTTGATGAGGCAGGAGTTGTGCTTACACGTTTTCTCAAACAATGTGAAACCGAGCAGGGTGAATCGGGTTATCAAAGAAAAAGCCCTTTTGTACTAATGGGGTTCCCGTGTACAGGAGGTGGAAAAATAGAGTGGAAAGGGAGTTATTACAACCCAAGGATGGTGAGTATGGGCTTGTCTACATCATGCCGTATGAATCCAAGTGGTTATCAACAGGTTGCATCTTTAGTTAAAGATTCATTGCAGCTTGATCAACAAGCAGCTCTGTTGGCCTACAATCCTTTTGCATTACAGTATTGGGAAGTTGAAGGTTCCCCTGATGCTGATGTTGGCTATGAAATTCAGTTAAGATCTCACCAAGGGCTCCAGTTCCTTTGGGGGGCTTTTCAAAAAGGTGAAGATATCCCTATTAAGCTTTATGGTCGTGAAAATGCTTGGGTATTAGGAGATCAGTTTTTTGAGGTTCAAGCTTCTTTAAAAAAGAGTGATCACGCTTCGTTTGTATTGCAAGTTCATCAGGTGAGTGCTTTAAATCAAGAACAGATCAGTCTTGTTCGTACACGTTGTGAAGCATTATCACCGCAGCGTCGATGTGATCATGTTTTTGGAAATAAACTCGCTTATTAGAGATTATATCGATATTGATCACACCTAATTTTGATTTATACTGATCCGGTTTGAAATTTCCCGTTTTATATAAAGTTATTGCCACGGACAGCGGTTTGCAAGATATTAACAGCGTCGGTCATTTATTGTGAGGTCTGTATGC
>JBGCEP010000002.1:0-9576 GCA_045106415.1 Oligoflexales bacterium
CCCTCTATTTCCTTATAAAAAAGCACAAAACAAATCTGCTATACATCAATACTTTGCTCTTTTAAAGAGTCTATCTTATCAAGAGTTTTTACAAGCATACGATCACGAGTCGTTGTTAACTTTTGATATTCAGCACTCGCATCTTCGAGTTTTCGCCCCATTGTTTCCAAAGATTTTTGGTACAAATCCCACTGTTTACGAAATGCTGACATGTGCTCTAAAATTTCTCCTGCTGTTTTTTCCACAGAAAAATGATCCACCGCTTGCCGAATGACAGCTAACACAGCAAACAACGTTAAAGGAGAACACACAATGACTTTTTGCCGTAAGGCATCTTCAAAGACCTGTGGTTCTGCTTGATGCAAATAGGCATATACTTGTTCGTTTGGTATAAGCATCAACACACAATCCACAGTTTTATCGTGAATATATTCACGACCAGACACCTCTTTCACCCGTGCCTTCACGTCTTTTAAGAAGGTTTTTTTAAGCGATTCCGCTTCATGCTTTTCTGAAGAAATCATGCGCGCATAGTTATCAATCGGGAACTTCACATCCATATTTAACTGCAAGTCACATGGCATAAAAAATGTGTAATCTGGACGACAACCTCCTTGAGTAACCTGACGCGCAAAATTCACTCCTTCTACAAATCCCGCTGTTCTCAATAAATCGTCAGCCAAACGTTCTCCCCATTGACCACGGCTTTGAGAACTTGCAAGAACCTTATGCAGCTGACTCGTCACCTGATTCAATTGTCTAGTTTCTTCACCTGAACGTTGGATCATTGAAGTCAACTCTCCAAATTTTTGGCTTCTATCTTTTTCAAGACCTTGCACAACGTCCATCATATTTTTTAGACGCACGTTCAAATCCGCCACGTCCCTATGAACTTTGTCTTGCTCAACCACGAGAGTTTGTTTTGCTATATCTGTTGCAACATGTGAAGAATGCTGCATACTTTTTAAAGTCACATCACTAAATAGGGTTTGAAAACTGTCCATATAAGATTGCTTACGCTTTTCTTCTTGTTCTTCAAGTGTGGATAATAAATCATCACTCACTCGGCGAAAACGAACAAAAAATCCTAGCAAAAAACCAATAATAAAGCTTACAAGCGTAATGCACAGACTCAGCCAATTCATGTTGCCCCCTCCAGGATTTCAAGTACACGAATGCAGAATCCTATAGAGGGAACTTCGACATGTAAAGATAAGCTATGATTTCTTTTTTCTTTCAGCAGATTGAAACGACTGACGCACAACGTCGACAACAAGTTTTATCTGCTCTTTCGTCACTCGAAAAATAGGTGTAAATCTTAAACTATTTGTCCCACCATGAATCACACCCAAACCATGCCTGCGCAGCCAAACCTCTAAACCATCAGGCCCCAACACATCAAAAGCTTCCGGATGAATACCGATAGAAAACAACAAGCCTGTTCCTTGAACCTCTGTAATGACATCAGGGAAATCTTTTTTCAAATCTTGAAACGCAGATACAAAGCACTCACCCATATGCCGGACGTGCTGCCTAAAATCTTCTTGAACCTGCTCTAACACTGCACACCCAACAGCTAAAGCTCTAGGATTGCCCGTCATCGTATTTCCATACGTTCCCATAGCGTAGTAATCTTGTTTTTTAACCCCAACAACCGACAGTGGGTACTGCCCACCGTTAACAGCTTTCGACCATACTTCACAATCAGGCCCTTCAACATTTTCAAACCCTGGATAGTCAAGAAGACTCAAGCAGCCTGTCGTCCGCAATCCTGCTTGCACAGAGTCCACAATTAAGAAAGCACCGGCTTCACGTGTAAGTCTCCGCGCCTCTTGATAAAACTCTGGGGTCACAGAAAGCCCTGGATTTCCTTCTCCCATGACAGGCTCCATCAGCATCGCCTCGACCAAAACACCGTCTTTTTTAAACTGCGTAAAGACCTGCTTCAATTCTTCAATATCATTTGGTTCTACGGTGATAAGATTTTTTCTATCTTGAAACGACGCAAGATTTTTTTGATAAGCCGCCATACAAGAATCAGACACTTGAGCGGGTCGATCTGTACGCCCATGAAAACTACCTTTTAAAGAAACAAACACAGTCTTTTGATCTTTTTTACGACGCTTTGCAGCATGAGCGTCACTCATACGCAAAGCAATGGTCACTCCTTCTGAGCCAGAGTTCAAGCACGCATAACCTTCAAAAGGTTTTTCTTTACGAGAACGTCCGATTTCTGCATCAAGTAAATTTGTAAAACGTCGGTGCTCAAGGCTTGCCGTCATAACATTTGCCATAACGTGTGGCTCACTCATCACATCCTGCAAGACTTTAGGGGCGTGACCAAAACCTAACATTCCGTATCCACCCGTATCGTAAATAACACCCCCTGCGGTTGTAATCACCCAAGGACCACAAGCTGCAAGTGCAACGTAGGGATTCACATTATCTGGAGGATAAAAATTCACAAGGCGTTCTTGAAGAACTCGAATTTGTTCTGTTTCAGATTTTTGTAAAAAAGAATCTTTGCGCAAAGGCTCTAAGCGCTTCTCTGCATATTCAACAGCCTGTAAGAGATCTGGGTCTTTCAGGTGAGGACGAAGATTCTCTTCACTCAGTCCAGACGCACAGCTCTGGGAATGCAGTGCCGCAAGTGCTTTCAATCGCTCCATGATCTCTCCTTCAAAAATAATGAATTCGAGTCGTATTGTAAAAGCGATTGAAAGCCTGCGTCAACTTCACTACAAAGTCGTGATCACTCGAACCGCGTCTAAACGCAATTCTGCTTTTTCTAAATCTTCTCTCAGAAGTTTGTAGTAGGACGCAGTTGTTTGTGTTTCTTTTTCTGAAACAAGAGGATTCATTTGCTGCAAGCTTTCAAGTCGTTGCAATTCTTCATCAGCTCGCTCTGCAAGCTTTGCTCTCGCAAGCGACATACATTCTTCACGTTTTTCATGCACCAGCTCAGTTGCCATTTCAAATTGCTTGCTCAGTAGCGGCTGCCACATCGAGACATCATCTGGTATTTGTTCTTCAATTAAAATACTTGGATCTTTTTGAAAATCTAAACCTTTTACAATTTTACCTTCATGATCCAGACACACTTCAAAGCACTGAGGTGGCAGAAAAGGTCCACTCAGCTTTAAATCTCGCGGCACTAATACAAACAAGAACTGTGTAAAGACACGGCCTGCATATGATTTTGGTTTCTTCCATCGACAAAAACTTGCAGCTCCGTCGGCACGATCTAATAAAAAGTTCAGCGCTCCCTCAACAAGAGGGTGATCTTGCGTCAGGAAAAAAACTTCTTCTCTGACAATCGCTAAATCTCGATCAAAAGCCATAACCACATCATCTTGTTGCCCCTCCAAACCTGGAAAAGCATCCACAAAACTTAACGATGAAGGCTTCACAAGTAACGACCCTCTATCATCATAATCCTCATAGTCAAACCCTAAATAATCCAACATCCCCCTCATAAACAGTTCGACATTTGGATTATCATCACAGTCTTCAACTTTCTCAAGAAGACTATCTCCATCAGATTCTTTAAAACTATTCAGATCAACCAGAACATCGGCCCCCTTTGCAAGTTCAGCACGATAATCTTGAGCTGCTTGATTCACCTCTTGCAAAAAACCTGATAAATCTGGCTTTTCATCAGCATAAGGGCCTTTAAGCCAAGCTTCGAGAAAATCCCAAAGCTCATCAATGAACGTCGTCAAAATGACATCAGCACCATTCCACGCACTTGAAAAACCATTTAAACCTTCGTTGTACCACCGAAATAAAACTTCTTCAGCAGTGCCTTCTACCCAAGGCACCCAAATATCAACATCATTTTTTTGACCAATACGATCAAGTCGTCCGATTCTTTGTTCAAGGAGGTCAGGGTGTTTTGGAAGGTCGAGCAAAACAAGGTGGTGAACAAACTGAAAGTTCCTTCCCTCGCCACCGATTTCACTGCAAATAAGAACCCTGGGGCCTGAGGCTTCTGCAAACCTTGCGGCTTGACGATCTCTTTCTAATTCACTTAAACCCTCATGAAACACAGCACAGTCCACAACATCAGCTTGGCGCAGCCAAAGCTGTAAATCTTGAACCTGTGCTTCCGTGTGACAAATCACCAGAACTTTTTCACCAACATCTTCTAAAAACTTTTTAAGCCATTCAAAACGAGGGTTATCATCATAAACAAAGCTCGCGCGCCCGGTTGCAAGGCTCATGAGCCCTTGAGCATCTAGCTCTTCAAGACTGCATTCCTCTAAAGCTTCTTGACTCTCACCTTTCAACTGTAGGGGCACCGAATGCAATACTCTTTTTGGAAACCCTTGAATACGAGTTCTACGATTTCGGAAAAGAACTCGTCCTGTCCCGTGACGGTCCACAAGGGCAGCAAGAACATGATCTGCATCAGGGTTAGGTTCTTCAAGAAGCTGCATTAAACCAACATCATCCGGAAACTCTGTCTGCAGACTCTTTCTGACATGATCATCGACACCTTCATCAATAATTTGACGCGCAAGGCCTGCAATCGCACTCATCCAATCAGCTTTTAAGGCAAACTCTTCAAAATTTGAAAATAAAATTGGATCCACTAAATGCAACAGACCAAATTGGGTCACCAACCCTCGCTGCTTAGGAGTTGCAGTCAATAAAAGCAACGCCTTTGACTGATCTCCAATTCTTTGAACAGCTTTCCATTGAGGGCCTGGTCCTTCTTCTTGCGACCATTTGAGATGATGAGATTCATCAACAATAACAAGATCCCACCCAGCAGAGACAGCCTGCTCTAACGCTTCCCCTTTTAACGTTGGAAGAGATACAATCACCTTTTGATGCGCTTGAAACGCATCCATATTTAAAGCTTCTTGAGATGCGATCATTGCTTCCGCATCCACAATCGAAAAAAGCTCATTAAACTTACGGTATAGCTCAGCACACCATTGATTCACAAGAGCAGGAGGAGTAATAACTAGAACGCGTTGAGCTCGCCCCATAGACTTAAGAGCAGAAAAGATAAGACAAGCTTCAATGGTTTTTCCTAGCCCAACTTCATCAGCTAACAACACTCGAGGATTTTGTCTATTTGCAACCGTACGAGCCAAATAAAGCTGATGTGCCAAAGGGGTTACCCTTGGACCCACCAGACCACGGATTTCTTCTTCAGTAGCATGTGCTCGTAGCTCCCAACCTTCTTGCCTCAGGTCATATGCAATATGCGAGCTCACAGATTTATCAAGCCATTGGTCAATGGGTGTTGAATGCTTTTTCAAAACGTCTAAGTCTGTTTCGCAAACCTGCCTTCCACACTCCGTGCTATAATATGCCAAACCACCAGTATACTGGACATCTTGAACGATAATTTCCAGACCTTCTTGAGTCAGAGCAGTGTGGCCTGGCTGCAGTTCTATACGCTGCAAAGGCGACCCTCGATGTCCGTAGCGCACACCTTCTCCGTCTTGGGACCACTGAATACAAATTGTTGTCTCTGAAACATCAGCCACAAAACCTAAACCTAATTCCGGCTCCGTTCGACTGACCACTCTTTGTCCTTTGACCCAACAATGCATATTCGCCTCTAACCTAATAAAATGTCTGGATTACGCAGTAAACGCGTGCTCGCACTCTTATCATGGATTGAAAAAAAGTTCACTCCCTCGTTGATCAAAATTGGAGATTTACCGGCTTTAAAGCCTCCTAGATCAAAAAAAACAAAAATCAACAGCCTGCGCCTCAGCACATGATAAAATACTTCTATCACTCCCACGTGGAACTTTTATGTCTTCACAAAAAGCTTATTCAATTCTTGAAACCATCATTGCTGCGTCTGTCCTCGGCATTCTCATTGCAGGGGCAACAAAGTCCTTAAAACATGCCGAGATGAGGGAACGGCAGGCTCAAATTATCCATAAGATGGACTTACTATATCGTGATTTATATAGCCGAGCGACATCACCCCTCACCCTCTATGTGACAGCTTCTAGAACCTCTACCACCCCTGGTAACATGGCTCTCACAGCGTGTTTTTTACCCCCTCAGTCAACATCTGAATGCCCAGATGTTGCTCGAACATCACCAGGTATGAGCTTTCACACATACGCCATTGCGACTGACACGGAGTCAGAAGGTAGGCCTGAAAATACCACAACACGTATCTCTGGAACGATCGACAACCCGGTGCGTTACACCATAAACGGTGACCTCTGCGCTCCTGGCGAGTGCGATGAAAAAGCTCATTTTACCGCAAGGAGCTGGTTTTATAGCGAATGTGTTGAAAACTCATATCGTACAAATCGATGTGGAGCCGGTACAAACTATCAGTCCGACATTGCAAACATTTACCTAGAGCTTCAATATATCCCCGAGCCTAAAAAGGGTCGAGAGCGCAACATCAATCGCCGCTGGGATTGTCAAAGGCAGGTTTACTCCTCAGCTGCCATTATCCATGGAACGTCCTCTCGGGCCGCTCTCGTTTTTCCAAGGCCTTCCGTAGAAGACGCCTGCAATATTGAAAATTTTTATTCACCCATTGCCTCAGAAAGAATCCTCACAGCTATTTTCGACGAGGGCTGTAATAACAACGCTGCCGTTGCTGGATATGAAAGTGACGGTAAGCCCACCTGTCGCTGCGTTCCTCCTTTTTCACCAAAAATAGTCAATAATAACTTAGTCATCAACGACAAAGGACCCATTTGTGAACTTAATGGAAGGTGTGGTGAGAATGAAATTTTCCGAGGGTTCGAAGTTTTTAACGACAACCGAGTCAGCAACGCTGCAAACGGCCCTGGGGACCTACGCTTCTCAACCAAACCTATCTGCGTCCCTTTCGACTACGAAGAAGTCACCTGTGGAGCTGCTGGGAGTCGATTAAAAGACTTTAAATTTGATTGCAATCTTCAATGCAGTGGAGCGATTAGTAAAAACGGTGGCGTTTGCCGTATGAATTGTGGAAATAGTGGGGCTCAAAATACATGCTTCAAAGAAAAATAAAAAAACATCATGAGCAAGCTTTCACAATCCTAGAGGTTGTTGTAGCCGTCGGAATAAGCTCGATTGTGATGATTTCTGGGTTTCATTTTCTCAGTCTTCAATCCCACTCCGTTGCTCGACTTCAAGAACGCGCTGAAGTTCGTTCCATTAGTCAACAAATCAGTCGAGCCATCCAAAGTGGCTATATCCTCAAAGCCAGCGCACTCGAAAACCCTGAACTACGCAATTGCCTTGAACCTGAAGGCATATGTACCATTTCGAGGCGCTCCACATCTTTTGTACTTCAAGGTAGAGGCGGGGGCATTATTTATGCTGGAGAACGCCAGGGTTCAAACACAAAATTTTACAAACTTCCTCCAACCGCCTGTCAATCACGACAGATAGTAGATACAGAAAAAAAACTATGCCGCCTTCAGGCTGTGACGACCTTCAAAGCTCGCTGCCCTTTAGATGAGTCAGGTGAAAGAACTCGTGAATGCACTCAAGCATCTGATCTGCTGGTCACCTTTGAGCTTATCCGAGAAAGTGATGGTAAAAGACTCTATCGTGGACGAAGCGTTTACCCTGTCTTATCAAAAGACGCCACTGCTCTTCAAAGCGATACTTCCTGTCCTCCCAACTCTGTCAAAATCACACGTAAACGTGGTCAACAAGATGACCATTCAGAATGTGAATGCAAACCAGGGTTCAAAAAAACACTTCTTCCTTTTGGTGGTATTGCTTGTCGTTCCTCTGACAGCACAGCATGCCCACAAGGGGACCAAGGATCTGTCTATCATGGCTTTGAGATTGACGAAGAGACTCGAAAAATACTTCCAAAATGTAGCAATGTCTTTTGCAAAACGTTTACATCTAAACGTTATGATATCAACGCAAACCTCGGAGCTGACAACCTTCAACAAAATTTAAAAACCATGGAAACTGGCTGTCCACAAGGCTCGTGGATGAGTGGTATATGGATAGACAAATGTGAAGCAGGATTGTGCTTTTTTAAAAAAGACGGAAGCCGGTGCTATCGCGACCCAGACAAGACAACTCTTGGAACACAAGTGAGTTGTGACATGAAATATCGATGTTGCGCAAAAGATCCTGAGGGTATTCAGGCTCTACAATCTTTATAAAATGGAGAAGACATGAAACAAAATTCTTTTTTCTTTATCTTACTTATTTGTTTTTTAAAAAGTTCATCTTTAATAGCAACACCTAATTTCACATCACAAAATATGGTGATAGCTAAAAACAATGTAAAGAAAAAATTTAAAAAAAACAAAAAAGACATGAGGAAAAAATTTAAAAGAACATCTAAAAAAATGAAAAAAACAACATCTAAAAAAATAAAAAAGAAAACCAAAGGTTTTATTACCGGATATAAAGCAGGATTTGGCAATGGAAGTTTCCTAAATTCAGGCTATCATCTTGGATTAGGTGCTGATGTCATGAACAAACACTCTTTCGAAGTTGGATTTGAAAACAGTGCAACCAATACAGAAGAAGACACAAGTACATTATTTAAAAACATGTCTATTCTTACTGGTGGAATCCGTTATTCATTTTTTCATTCGTTCAATGCAAAAATTTTTCTACAAAGAGAAGCTTATGCCATCAACTATGAAACTCTGATTTCCGGATCGTTGCTTAAACTGGAGTACCTACAAGCTGTTTCTTACTTTGGGCTGACTGTAGGAAACACCTGGAAATACCATAATTTTTATGCTTCCATCGATTGGGGGGGATACTTATACCCTTTTTACTATGAAGAGCCTGTGATTACAGGCTTAAGCAATAACACTGCGTTTGAGATCA
The DNA here is from genome assembly GCA_045106415.1 of Oligoflexales bacterium. Lineage (GTDB taxonomy): Bacteria > Bdellovibrionota_B > Oligoflexia > Oligoflexales > Bog-1112 > JBGCEP01. The sequence goes on from JBGCEP010000002.1 coordinate 8,794, forward strand.
ACACACAAGCTGACATTGTCGCGAGCACATTAATCGCACGCACAATGATGCTCAAAGTCACGGTTGGTGTTTCTATTTAAAACAAGAAAAACACGAATATTCGATGCTAAGACGGCTCTAGTCGCTAGAGTAAATTCACTTAAATTTTTCTACAAAAATTTTTTGCTTCAACGCAGAGAGTTTCATTTTTTTCATATGAGAAAAACCAGATCTTTCTTCTCCACAAATTGGCACCGCGCATCTCGCGGCCCTCTTTAAATTTAAAGCAACATTGATATATCTCTACCATACTGTAAAGAACAGCTCGCACATACTTAAGATCTTTGAGACGGTTGAATGTCATCTCGAGTCAAAAAATCCAAACACAGCTTTGTCAAAGGTCTATAATCTCGACCTGAGACTTTTTATCTTCGTTTTTTTTGCGAGTTATCCTCTAAACTCATAAAAACCCATATTCGCCGCTATAGAGCTTTCCAATTTTGAGTTATTCATCATTCTTTTAACCTGAATCTCTTCAATAGCAATACAGCCATAAACCTCAGTAACCAGGTCTTCTTTATCTGTATTACTGCTCAAAAAATTCTGCATCCACTTTACTTGCTTGCTTGTGTTGCAATCCATCGTTTCAAATCACCAGCCGATAAACCCAATGATGGTAACTCTTTATGCAATATAAAAGAGTTACTTTTCACTAAATCTCCATCATATCGATAGCTCAGATTTTTTCTCAATTCAGACTCATCACATTCAAAAGATTTCACATTCAAAAAGTCTTCTAAAAAA
>JBGCEP010000003.1:0-15195 GCA_045106415.1 Oligoflexales bacterium
ACTGCCAATGAATCTTTATTTGTGCACCGTCTCGTTGCTTGATCCATTATGTGACCTTACTTTTAAGTTTACTAAATTCCCCTATTCTTCTATCGAAGGTGGTGTTGAAAAACTAGTCAACGATCATTATATCGGTCGCGTTTCACTATTGAATCAGGAACAGATTGAGATTCTTCAAGATGATCTGGGATCAAAAATATTTCCGACGACTGATGCCGTCATTGCACATGCCTAAGGACTTTTTGGACTTTCATGCTCTGTTGGAGGCATGACAATGCCTTCTTCACCGAATCGGGTTTTCATACAAGAAACCAAAGGGCCGCCCCGCAAAAGCCGACCCTGATCTTCAAGAAACATTCGTGAGGAAATATCGCGGCCTCAAACCTCATGGACCATGCATATTTCGGCGACTCTACCCATCCAACAGTTGGGCAAGTGCTTGCTTCTGGATGGATAAAAAAGGCTCTGACTTCGAAGTGAAAGCGACTCCTTAACGACAACGGATAAATATCAATGTGGCTATAAACATTGAAATTTTGATGTTATTACCAGGGCATGCACAACCGTAAATCAGATGTTGATTCGGGAACTCATCCGGGCTACTCGTTCGAAAAAATTATTTATCTCGTTTTGAATAATGCCTCTTACAATAAGGAAAAATCACTTAAAGATCTTGCGAAAAAACTTAGGTGGAGATTGTCTATTTGCCACCATATTCACCCAATCTAAATCCCATTGAACGATTATGGAAGCTTTATAAGAAAAAAGTTCTTGCGAATACGTTTCACGAAAACGTGGCTGAATTCCGTTCAGCTACTACAAATTTTTTCGGGGAATTCGAAAATACAACAATGATCTTGCAACACTTTTGACAGACAATTTTGAAATATTAACGACAGTTTAACCGGAAATTTCAAATACAATCAGTATAGAAGATAACTCGAATACAAAGCAAAGATAAAAGGGTATCAGGTTGTGATGGCAGATCGTTTCTTTTCTTCAACAAAGCTGTGCTCGGAGTGTTTAACTCGACATGACATTCAACTATCTCAAAATTTCGGATATGTACGAAATGTTCTTCGCTGCATGATAGAGATATCAACACTGTTTTAATTTAAAGATGGCTGCGAGCTGCGCGGCGTCCGTTTGTGGAGAAGAAAAAATTTGATTTTAAACCTGCGTAGATAGATTTAAGTAAATTCACAACAACGGTTCTAATATTTTTCTTTACCTCATTGAAAAAAATGTTGAAATAGCGACATATAAAAGATGAATTGTTTCATCAAAAAATATAAAACACATCACTTCATTCATCAAAAAACCTCATGATTACAGATTTCATTCACTGCTATCAGTGATAGTAATATGCAAATTGCAGCATACTTCAAACGTTAATCAAAATAATTATATTGAAATCCAAAGAAATAAAAGTGACAATGCCTCTTATTTCACACTCTCATGAGGCTTTTTATGTTTATCGCTATATTCACTCTTTTTCTTACTTTGAGTTCAACTCAGCTTACAGCATCAGAAGCAGATCTACTCTCGGTGTTAGACATTCAAAAAAAATGTATTCAACAATGGTCTGAACATCATAATTTTCAATTATCTCCAACTTCACAACTACTTGCTCTCCAACTTTTATCCGAAAATATTCTGCACTCAAAAACATCTTCATCATCCTCGGAAATCGGCTTATTAAGCGATCGCCTTTTTCCTGGCTTCATTTCCTACTTAAATGCTATTGACAATGAATTCTACAGTACTGAAAAACTTGAAAAGCTACACCAAGAGTGGTCTTCAAAACTCGAAATCATACGCCAAAAACTGTGTCCGTTTGAAATCAAACACCCTTTCAATCAGGCATGTAAATGCGCTCCTTCTTCACATCAAAATGAGTCAGACCTTCTTTTCTTCATAATCCACCATCAATTATCAACAGTACTCTACCTAGTCAAAAATCTTACTTTTGAGTACTGTTCTGAAATTCATCTTAATCACTATCTCCAACATATGCTAGATTGCCCTCATAACAACACTATGCAGAAAGATTTTATTTCAACTCTTTTTGTTCACTCTAAAAAAATGAAAACAGAATGCTGTGCGCATATTTGCATGCCAAAAACACCTGATTATACTTTGGAGGCATATTCAGATTACCGTTCTTACCCTCTTTTTCAAGTTCAATCTTGGTTAATCCAACATTCTTGTAAAAAGTCTTTTTGTCGTCACAACTCTAAAATGGCCGCCATGAATAAATGTTATGATTGCTATGAGAAATACAAATAATTATCTTCTTATTTGCATTCAATTATTCTAAACAAACGCATGTGATTAAAAACCACTATTTATGCGTTTAATTTATTTTCTACAAATAACAACATTCATAACATTACAAAAATTTAATTCTTATTCATCCTTTTTAAATTTACCACTTTCAGTAGAAAATAAAATCGGCAATGATTTCAAACGCAATTCTTCATTCTCTCCATGTTCTAAGTAGATATCAATATCAATTAGACCTAAAACCTTATCTCGAATAGAGTGCATCCATTTCATGGTTCGAAACGCATCAAACCACACATGGAAATGTTGATTTCGATTTTTAGAATGATGCTTTATGGCTCTCAGTAAAGCTTGATCTATCTTCATAATTTTATGAATTTCTCGGATATCATCTGAGAAAAAAGAGTCCCAATCATCACAAGACTGCTTTTCAATAGCGTTTTCAGCGCACTCTAAAAGAATTTTCAAGAAATAAAAAGTTTGAGGGTGATAAATTTGGTATTTTTGTTGACGTTCAAAAGTATTGATTAAATTTTGCATTGCAGCGCCAGTCCCAAAAGGCACTCGGTCTGAGATCCTGCTTTCCAATTGAATAGGCTGTACATGGGAGATGGCAACAACATTCCCAACTTTTTGAAGTTTATTCAAAACATAAAAATCTTCACCAGCTTGTTTTAAAGGATAGCCACGCACCATCGCATAATATTTCCGTGAAAGCCCTAAACAACTTCCCATTGCTTGCCAAGCATAAGGAGACTTAGCGTAAGAGAGACCTTGTTCCCAAATCTGCAAAAAAAGTTCATACAGATGAATTGCTTTATCACATTGCCCACGACCTGTTCTTATATGCTCATACGGCCATCTCCACGCCGCAGCTCCTTCTGCCTCAATAGGGTCTATCCAATAATCTTCAGGCAGAACAGCATCAGCATCTGTTGTACGAATCCAACAAGAAAACTGAGGGAGCAGCAATGCAAAATCACAACTTATTTTTCTCGCTAGACCTACACCTTGTTTATGAGGAAGTTCTCTACCAGGAGAAGCTCGGTCAATAACAAAAAGGTCATAATTTTTCCAAAAGCACCACAAAACACCGTACGACATCCTTTTTTTTACATCAGCACATAAAAATTCAAGTGTTTTTTGGTTATCTTGTTTAATTTCTTCAGAAGCAGTTTCAGTATGGTTCACTACGATAACGACAGCGATCTTCAGCGCATCTGAGCTTTGCAAAATCGAGTCCAATAAACGCGGTAACAATACAGACTCTCTACACGCTGGGATAGCAACCACTTTATCCCACTTCTCTTTTTGAATATCTACATCTAAAAATTCACTAAACTCTCCCCACCGAGAAGAGTATTCTGAAATATAAGGTTCCAATGACTATGACTTCCCTATGACCTTAAGAGCAAGGTCAATACGCCCAAACGGTGCAGATACCTGAACTCCTTGAATTGTTTTTTTCATGGCTTCAACCATCTCACAGGCAATGTCAACTCCTTCTTTCCGTGCACTTTCTGCGTCTTTATAACGCCCCATACGTTCAATAATGGTCTGAGGTATTTCAACCCCAGGCACTTCATTATTCATGAAAGTTGCATTACGGTAACTGACCAGTGGCCATATCCCTGCAACAATAGGAATGTGTACATTTCTCTTATCAATTTCATCAATAAAGCGGTATAGAGCTTCAGCATCAAAAACAGGCTGAGTAATAGCCCATTCAGCGCCTGCTTTTACTTTCCACTCAAAACGCTTTAGCTCAAACTCAATATCTCTGTGAACCGGGTTCGCGCCAACCCCAAGCGATAAAGCACACGGAGAACCTATTGGCTGCCCACCAAGATCACTACCGCCATTTAAACGGTTAGCCATATTCGTTAAACCAATAGCATCAACGTCAAAAACACCTGTTGCATTAGGGTAAGAACCCATTTTGGGTGGGTCACCAGTCACCAGCAAAAGATTCCTCAGACCCACTGCCTGAGCTCCTAGTAGATCAGACTGCATTCCAACTAAATTGCGATCGCGACACGTATAGTGTAAAACAGTCTCAATTTCAGCCTGTTGTTCAATCATAACAGCTGTGAGTACCGCACTCATTCTGGCTGTCGCTCTTGGTCCATCAGGAATATTAATAGCATCAACATCTGCTTTTTTTAAAGCTCGTGAGCTTTCAATGACTTTCGAAGGGTCAATCCCTTGTGGCGGCAACAACTCGACAGAGCAGACTTGTTCTCCATTAGCAATTTTCCTGGCCCAACGCGATTTTTCAATCGCTGCTATACGACTCACTTCGACCTGCGCTTCAGGTTCCGAAACCTCATACCTAGGCTCTCTCAAGCTCAATGCTTTTACATGCCTCACTTCTTGGGCCATGGCTTTCACATGAGTAGGTGAAGTTCCACAGCATCCACCAACAATAAGGACTCCATTATCAAAGAACTCGTGCGTAAATCTCGCCATATATTCTGGAGTCGCCATATAAATTTGACGACCATCAACAGCTCTCGGAAGGCCTGCATTCGGACGAACTGCAAAAGGTTTTGTTGTCAATGTTTGAAGTTTTTCTAAACAACTGATCATAGGTTGTGGACCAACAGAACAATTCAACCCCACAACATCTACAGGCCATTCATCTAATTTTTTAACAAACCACTCACCTGGGGTTCCATATGCAGATCGTCCACCCATATCAATAGTCACATATGCAATGAGGGGAATATCACTCGAAACATCTCGAGTTGCAAGAACAGCTTGTTGGAGCTCAGATAAATCAGAAAATGTTTCTAAAGCAATAGCATCGACACCACCATCCAGCAACGCTTGAACTTGATCTCGGAAAGCTTTGCGAGCCGCTTCAAATGATGTTGGTCCCCAGGGTTCTATCCTCACACCTAATGGCCCTACAGCCCCAGCAACCCAACTCTCTGCTTTACAAACGTCGCGAGCTAATTCTGCTGCTTTTTTATTAATCTCATACACATGTTCTTGGAGATTATGCTGCTGGAGTTTAAAAGTATTTGCTCCCCAGCTATTTGTACTTAAAAGCATTGCACCAGCATCGTGATACTCTTGATGTAAGGTTCTGACAAGATTCGGATTATTTAAATTCGCATCTTCAAAGCATTTATTAATAAAAATGCCTCTATTATAGAGTTCAGTACCTATCGCCCCATCAGCCAAAATTGCAGATCGAGATTCAATAGTTTCACGAAGTGAGCGCATTACTACCCTTTCCTCAACGGAGGACTAATCACTTTTCGCCATAGAGCAGCTTGCATTCGAATATCATCCGAAGGCGGTGATTTCCAAAATAGCAAACGAGATAAAAATTTTTTAAGGACGTCCACTTTACACCTCAGATCTCAAGTTCAATAAACTCAAATCTTTTATCAGATTTTCAGCCATCTCAACACTAAAAACTACCAACTTAAGGCAGTCTGACCTGCGCCCTTTTCATTTATAGAATAAATTCTTTGAACTTTATTGTATAGGATTCCCCAAGATTTATCTTTTTTCATGAGTTGAATTAAAACATTTAGCACAAAACCATAACGCCGCTCTTTCATTGCTAGAACAGCCTGCACATGAGGCATTTTGCTCTGTTCTGGAAAGGCTCTCTCTTGGTACGCCTCTTCTCTCATCGGAAACTCCCTTTGTTTCAGATACAACGTCATAAATTGTTGGTTCTTTAACAAGTGAAGATCACCATTTAAGTTCTCTCCATTAAAAGCAGGGTCCGACACCTTCTCTCTTAAAGAATTCGCTTGCTTATATGCCCAAATTGCTTGTAACTGTTCTTGTTTAATATCTTTTACCGCTCCAATATTTTGATTTTGCAATAAATGCTGCATCACCAAATACTCTTGAATACAAATCTCATGTATAAGCCAACTTCCTAACTCCACAGCGCACGCCATAGGGGGTTGAAAGAAAAGAAAGCAAATAAAAAATAATTTCGTACCACAACACCGCACACTACATCCCATGAGGAAACTCATGCAAATCAACAGTTGCATTGATCCGCATTGTTTTCATCGATTCTGCATAAGCCTTTAAAACTTGCAAATGATGATCAACTCTTTCTCTCATTCTTTGATCTTCCCCATTAGAGTCATTAGGAGTATTCAAAACCTGAGCAACCCCTCTGACAACGAGGTGCTCAGGGATATAACAAATTTTCGTATTTTTATATCCGCTCATTCTCAATTCCGAGACAGGGTAAGCTCCTCCGGCCCCAGCTGATATGGATGTAATGAGGGCTGGTTTATGACCCACTTCTTTTGAAGTTGTATAAAGAAATAAATTTTTCAACTGTGGCGTTACCATGCCCCCCCACTCTGGACACACAACAATATAGCCATCAGCACTCTCAAATTTTGGTTGAATTTTTTTCCAGTGTGCATGCCCTGCGTGCGGCCCAGACCAGAAGGGGAGATTAGCGGTAGCTAAATCAACTACTTCTGCATCACAACCAAAATGCTGACTTCTCTTTGATAAATACTCTGAGATTTTTAAACTTTGAGAATTGAGGTGATGACTACCACTCACGATAACTATTTTCACAGTGTCTCCTTTGATTTTTTTTGACTTGCAGCAACCGGCAACTGCTTCGGTTTTAATATCTTCCAAAGCCTAAGAGCTTCTGCCGCTAAGTGTGGAGCTTTAATAAGCCACAAGTCATGCGTAACAACAACAGCAGATACGACAACCTCCGGTTTTTCATAAGGCATCATACCTGCAAACCATGTTGTTAGCCCAGCTGGATCTCTCCCTGTTAGCGTTCCTGTTTTTCCAGCAGCAGATCGCCTCAAATGACGATAACGCCCTCTAAAAACAGAGCCTGCTGTCCCCCCCTGAACAGTCCTTGTCATAATTTTTCGTAATTCTGTTGTTGTTTTCATACTTAATAAAGGGGGGCTCACTTGAGGTAGGGGATGGTCGGAATAAAGACTGAGAGGCAAAGCATAGCCATCTCGAGCCACGACAAGGTTTAGCCACGCTGCATGAACAGCGCTCAATCCAACAGCACCAAACCCGGCTGCAAAGCGGCCTACTGTTTGGACGTTTGATTCTGATGGACTCGGTGGAAACATGGGGCTGACAGGAATATTAAAATCTGCCGGAATTTGTTTTCTCCACCCTAATTTCTCTGCGTAATGCAGTACATTCCCTAACCCAACATGATTCACAGCAAGTTTTGCAAAAAAACCATTACAAGAATTCCCGTAAGCTCTTTGAAGAGATAAGGAGTTCCGCCTATGAGGTTTCACATCTCTCAGCCATCCACCTCTCGCGTGAATATTGGCACAACCTCCAGTCAAGGTCATTTTTTGTTTCGCATGAAAAACATCCATCTCTAGTGCGGCAGCGGTTGAGACGGTTTTAAAAATTGAAGCCGCTGGAAAAGAGGGGTATAAGGCCAAATGCCCTTTGCTCCAGCCTTTAGGTCGTCCTCCTTCTGCAATTGCAAGCACTTTTCCACTCGCAACATCCACAACCACCACAGCTGCCAAAGGATTTCTCTTATTTTTAAGATACGTCTCTAAAGCATTTTGCAATGGCCAATGGAGAGTTGTTGGACGCGCACTCACACCTGGTTTCACTTGAAGTTCCAGTGCAAAGGCCTGAGGTAAAGAAAAGAGTAAACTTATAAATAAAAGAATTTCACAACCAATCCATTTCAACAACACACCACCTGCAACATAAAATCAAGATATCAAGCGACCCACACCCATTACTAGTCTACAATATCTAGACAGAGGTCTCGTATTAAAAATCGACACCTTTAAAAAAATAATGAATCTCCCATAGATTTGACCTCTATAGGGGAACGTTATCATCAGTCGGTAAAGGAGACACTCAGTATGATTGCTTTAAGGTATTTAATAGCAGAGACCGTTCCTTCTATCCTCTCAACGCTTTTTTTATGCTGCTCCCTCATTGTTGTTTCACAGCTTGTTCGACTTTCAGAGGTTCTTGTTGCATTTGGTCTCTCTGCTGAAAACATTTTGTTACCTTTTCTGTTCATTCTGATGCCCTTCATGTCGGTCATTATCCCCATCGCGGCACTTTTTGGAATTATGGTAGCCATCTCTCGCCTCAGCAGTGACGGTGAAGCGACAGCCCTTGCAGCAGCAGGATATGGGGTTGGAGCATTAAGTCGCCCTGTCATTGCAACCGGCCTTGTGCTCAGTCTCATTGCCGGTGTTTGTGGCACAAACTTAGAGGCCTGGGGACGGCGTGAATTCATTCAATTTATTTATAGAAAAACTCAAACAGAGCTCGATAATTTAATACGATTCCGCATACAGTCAGGGGTCTTTGTTAAAGATTTTTTAGGCTACGTCATCTACACTGGGAAAGTTTCAGATGACCGCACCATTTTTCATGACGTCCTTCTAGCACCGGGCCCTCATTCTCAAGAACATTTTGTTCTCACAGCTCCGGAAGCTCATATCAGCGGATCTGTAGCAGAAGGAAGCTTAAGAATGACCTTTTACGACGGAATGGGATACACTCAAAAACACAAATCAAACATTACAAATGTATTAAATTTCCAACAAGGAGAAATTGATATCTTGCAGGTCTATCATCAACAGATTCTTGGCGATGATCATGCAAAAGACGACTACCGGAGCTATACCCTGTCGGAGCTAGGTCAATATATAGGCACATCTCGGAACCCTCAGATTCCAGAGAAAACTTACTGGAAAGCTTCATATTTATATTTTTCTCGTTTCGCAAATGCAATGACAGCGATGAGCTTTTGTCTTTTGGGTTTAATTCTTGGCCTCGGCCACGAACGACACGCTCGTAACAGAAGTTACTTTGGAGCAATTTTAAGCGTCCTAAGCTCATTCCTTCTCATTATGCTTTTTCGTTCAATGGCCGAAAAAGGCACGGTTGGTGCACTCTACGCCGCTGTCTGTCCTCAGCTTATTATTTTTTCACTTGCATGTTTTGCTCTTTTTCAAAAATGCAGACTTCCAGCTTCAGAACCTATTTTTTCTTGGAAAAATTTTCCTCTAGCTCCGTCCAGTGAAGCAAGAGGCTATCGAAAGCATCCATAATTACAACTCGAGCTCGTTTTCTCTTCATGCTATACGTAAGTCTCAAAATATGAAGAATGGGTATAGCTATGAAAAGTCACATACGGGTTGTCATCACTGGGCTAGGAGCCGTCACTCCCATTGGAAATAATGTTGACACTAGCTGGTACAATGCCGTTCACGCAAAAAGTGGGATTCAAGACATCACACGTTTCTCCACAGAAAATATGAATGTCCGCATCGCGGCTGAAGTCAAAAATTTCAACGCCTCAGAGTGGCTATCTCTCAAAGAACAAAGGCGATGCTCACTTTTTATTCAGTATGCAATTGCAAGCGCAGGCCAAGCTTTGCAACAGTCCGGTCTGAGCATGTCTACAGAGCACCCACGTATTGGCGCGTGCATCGGCGTTGGCATTGGAGATCTTGGTGCAATAGAAAACGGGTCACATGCTATGAAAGAAGGAGGGGATCGTAAAATTTCACCTTTTTTCATTCCATACACCATCTGTAATATGGCCTCAGGAATCGTTTCACAACAGTTCAAACTCCAGGGCCCTTGCTTTTCTGTCAATTCGGCATGTGCAAGCGGTACACACAGCATTGGTGAGGCTGTTAGCATGATTCAGCAAGGAAGGGCTGATGCAATGATAGCAGGAGGAGCGGAAGGCGCTCTATGTCGGCTAGGAATTGTAGGCTTTGATAATATGCATGCTTTAAGCCGCAATAACACTTGCGAAGCTTCAAGACCATTCGACCAAGATCATGACGGATTTGTTTTCGGAGAGGGCGCAGGCATTGTTTTTCTCGAACGTGAAGACATTGCAAAAAAAAGAGGCGCTCACATCTTAGCTGAAGTATCTGGCTATGGCCTTAGCGCAGATGCTTGGCATATGACAGCCCCTCCTGAAAGCGGGTCTGGAGCTACAGCCAGCATGAAAATGGCACTTCAAAACGTTTCGCATATTGATTACGTCAATGCACACGGAACATCAACGCAAACAAATGACACCGTTGAGACCCAAGCTATTTTAAATACTTTTGGTGAAAAAGATGCCTATAAGTTATCTATTTCATCAACGAAAAGCGTTACCGGACATTGCCTTGGTGCAGCTGGTGGAATTGAAGCCGTCTTTGCTGTCAAATCTATTCTTTCTGGCATCATCCCACCCACAGCTCATTTACGCACGCCAGCAGAAGGGTGTCCACTGGATTACACACCCCTTGTTGCCAGAGAAAAAAAAATCCGCCATGTTCTTTCTAACTCTTTTGGCTTTGGTGGGACAAATGCGTCACTAGTCTTTTCTGCCGTCTAGAGCCATAGGACAAATGCTCACTTCGCGCTACACTGGCATGGCAGGCAGACTTTTATCCTGTAAGGAGGTTCATGTGGACTTAGACAAACTTAAAAATCTTTATCAACAAATGCTTTTCTGTAGGCGCTTCGAGGAAAGAGTCCTCACCGCTTATACCAGCCAAAAATTCTCAGGATTCTGCCATCTTCATATTGGGCAGGAAGCCGTGTGTGTTGGCATCCAAGCCAACCTTCAAGAGTCGGATCATATGATTTCCGGTTATAGAAGCCACACACAAGCTATTATGAAAGGCCTTTCTGCAAAGGAAGTTTTTGCGGAACTCCTTGGCCGAGAAGCTGGATGCTCCCGAGGCAAAGGAGGGTCTATGCACATGTTCTCAAAAGAGAAGCGTTTTTACGGCGGACACGGAATCGTTGGTGGACAAGCTCCTATCGCAGCTGGCGTAGGTTTTGAAATTCGCTATAACGATAAAAACGAGGTCATGGTTTGTTATCTTGGTGACGCAGCTATGAACCAAGGTCAAGTTTATGAAGCCATGAACATGGCTGCTACTTGGGATTTACCGGTTTTATATGTCATTGAAAACAATCAATACGGCATGGGAACAGACATTCGCCGCACCACAAGTATTGACCACTTATCCAAAAGAGCTCTTGGATTTGACATGGCCAATTCTCGAGTCGACGGAATGAATGTTCTTAAAATGATTGAACACACAGCTCCAATCATTGACCAAATGCGCAAAGATCATAAGCCCTATCTGCTTGAGGCCATCACATACCGTTACAAAGGTCATTCTGTATCGGACCCTGCAAGCTATCGAACAAAAGAAGAGCTCACAGCTTGGCAAGATCTTGATCCTCTGTCACAACTTGCAAAAGAGCTAAAGAAGCAAGGTTGCCTCGAAGATGAGCTTACAGATTTTGATAAGAATATTCGCGCTGAAGTCAGAGATATTGAAGCTCAAGCTGAAGCTTGCTCCTTCTCGGACCCTGCAGAAACCTGGATGCATGTTTTAGCTCCTTGATGAAAACGGAGATGTAATTATGACAATTTTAACGTTTCGCGAAGCCCTTGGTCAGGCCATGTCTGAAGAGATGGAGCGCGATGACCGTGTTTTTTTAATGGGTGAAGAAGTTGCAGAATATAACGGAGCTTATAAAGTTTCAAAAGGTCTTTTAGAAAACTTTGGTCCTCGCCGAGTTATTGATTCACCCATCTCGGAAGCTGGTTTTGCCGGCCTGGGTGTTGGCGCTGCTATGGCTGGCCTTCGACCTATTATTGAAGTCATGACATGGAATTTTGGTATTCAATCGCTTGATCAGATTATCAACCATGCCGCTAAAATGCTTTACATGTCTGGTGGGCAGTTTTCTATGCCAATGGTTTATCGTGGACCAAACGGGGCTGCACATATGCTATCCAGTCAGCACTCTCAAAACCTAGATCCACTTTTAGCAAATATTCCTGGACTTAAAGTTATTTCTGTTTCAACCCCAGCAGACGGCAAAGGATTGCTCAAGTCTGCCATTCGCGATAATAACCCTGTCATGTTCTTAGAAAGTGAAATGATCTACGGCATGAAAGGCGAAGTCCCCGATGGAGAACACTTAATCCCTATTGGTTTAGCCGATATAAAACGCCATGGGCAGGATGTCACGCTTATCACGTGGGGTAAAATTACTCATAAAGCTCTCGATGCTGCAAAACACCTTGAGGCTCAAGGTATTGACGTTGAAGTTATAGACCTTAGAACTCTCACACCTCTTGACGAAGACTCTTTATTCACTTCAATTCGCAAAACTCATCGCGCCGTTATCTTAGAAGAAAACTGGCCTTTTGCGAGTGTGGGCTCACAAATTGTAGACCGCATCCAATGTGAGTGCTTCGACGACCTTGACGCTCCTGTTTTAAGAGTCTCGCAAGAAAATGTCCCAGTGCCATATGCAGATCATTTAGAAAAATGCGCCTTACCTAGCGTCGAAAAAGTTATTCATGCTGTTAAACAAGTGACATATAAAACCGGAGTCTAAAGATGCCGAATATTATAAAGATGCCAAAACTCAGCGATACAATGGAAGACGGTGGTATTGCTGAATGGTTAAAATCAGAAGGCGATAAAGTTGAAGAAGGCGAAGGCCTTTTGATGATTGAAACCGATAAAGCAACCATGGAGTATCCGTCACCTGAATCAGGTTATCTTCTTAAAATTTTACAAAAAGTAGGCGATTCCGTTGATCTAAACGTCCCAATTGCTGTCCTCGGAGAACAGGGAGAAATTTTCGACGAAAAGCAACTGGCGAGCACTTTAACTTCTACTCCCACCCAAGAACAACAGCAGCAGTCTGAAAAACCAGCAAACACTCAATCGCCCCAATCTGCATCAACACCAGAAAAATCAACCCGGATGATTGCTTCTCCTCTTGCTAAAAAAATAGCAAAAGAAAAAAACATCGATCTCGAAAATATTGTAGGTAGCGGACCGCGAGGACGCATTATTGCAGCGGATCTTGAAAGCTCCTCTTTGCCAACAGAACAAAAAACACACACAAACTCTAAACATTCTTATGAAGATATTCCAACTAATCGAATGCGAAAAACAATCGCACAACGCCTTCTGCAAGCAAAAAATGACGCCCCTCATTTTTACCTCACCACATCGATCAATATGAGTGCTTGTCAAGAGTGGCGAGTAGGCCTCAACTCCGATGAAAAAAAACCACGTGTAAGTGTAAACGACCTCATCATGATGGCCACAGCAAGAGCCCTGAAAAAGCACCCTCAAGTCAATGCTTCATGGCAGGGAGAGTTCATTCGTCACCACCATGACGTTCACCTCGCAATGGCAGTGGCTCTTCCCGATGGACTTGTCACACCTGTTATTCAAAACACGGATCAACTTGGGATCCGTGAAATTGCCGTCATGACAAAAACAATGGGTAAAAAAGCAAAGGATGGCTTATTAGTACCGAGTGATTATCAAAATGGAACGTTCACTATTTCGAATCTAGGCATGACACGAATCGATACTTTCACAGCAATTATCAACCCCCCTCAAGCATGTATTCTTGCCATTGGTCGTATAGTCGAGACACCTGTTTTTAATGCAGACAAGGAGCTTTGCTGTCACCCTATCATGAAAGTTACTCTTTCATGTGACCATAGAGTTGTTGACGGTATGGTAGGTGCTCAATTTTTAGAGACTCTAAGTTCTTACTTAGAAAAACCTCTAAATATGCTTGAATAAAAAAGAGCTATGGAACAATCAAATGCGGCTGAAGGCAAGGCTCATTACAGTGAAAAGCGCCAAGCTCATTTCTAGGGCCACTTGAGACTTCATAATAACCGATAATATCTTGTGGCTGAATTCTTCCTACAATAGCAATTTCTTCTTCGCTTCCATATTCTTTATTTTTTCCTATAGCATCATTTACATTAATAGCCTTGTTTTTAGTTGTCAAAATTTTAAAAACAACTCCATTTTTTTCTCCGCTTGTAAATAACAAAGCGATTTTTGTACGCTGAGACGTTGAAATAAAAATACTTTTTGATGCAGCATCATCTTTATCTCCGACTTGATGATCAACTAACGTGTGAAACGTTTTTTCAGATTCTTGAATAGAACCATTTTTCTTATTAAAAACAGCTGGGGTTTCTAAACCTTCTTTTAATATTTTATTAGCAGCTTCACGACTCACATTCATGCCTCTATAAACTTCACGCCCAGGGGCTACAATGGCATATTTATGTACTTTATTTTCACTGTCAGCATAAACATCTCTCGCCTTTAGTTTATCTGCTTTTTCTGCTTTCTTAACAGTGTCTATTGATTTAGAACTACAAAACCATCCAAGTAAGGACAGGGATGTACAAGATCCTTCCTCTACTTTTTTGTCATATGATATCGACGAAGCATCATTACCTCTAGGGGCTTCTATCCGATTTGAAGATACTTCACTGCGATTCGATGAATTTTTCGTTGCTGATGTATTTATTTTTGTCAGGCTTAAATCGCTATCAATTTGGAAACTAGATTCAAATACTAAAACAATTGACTTTTCACTTTCAATCCCAAAAAAGGCTGAACCCTCCATTTCTTCTGGGGTAAGATAAGCATGCACAAGACTTTTAGAAAATTCATTCCTAGAAGAAGAGTTCGATTTTTTTTCACTGGAGAGACCACAACCTGATAAAAAAAGAACAAAAGAAAGAAGTAACTTCATTGCTACACCTACAGAAAAATATGAACTGCGTGTCTTATCGGAAAAAAAACAAAAAACTTAAACAATATAAATAAAACATCTTACATCAGACATTTACCCTGAACACAAACCGAATCGGTTCATTAGAACTGTTACCCAAAGTGGTTCATCAGGAAATCTTAATAAGAAATGTTCAAAAAAATAAGGGATTGCAAAAAGAAGCCTGAGCAGAGGAAATTGTTTGCGACAAAACAAAACGATAATTTCCAGGAGGTTGACTCCGTGTCCACTCAGGCTATACGAGAATATTTACACCACATTTGGAAGATATACCAG
>JBGCEP010000004.1:0-105240 GCA_045106415.1 Oligoflexales bacterium
TCCCAAGGGTTTGGCTGTTCGCCAATTAAAGTGGTACGCGAGCTGGGTTCAGAACGTCGTAAGACAGTTCGGTCCCTATCTGCTGTGGGCGTAGGAAATTTGAAGGGATCTGACCTTAGTACGAGAGGACCGGGTTGGACACACCTCTGGTGTACCAGTTGTCGCGCCAGCGGCACCGCTGGGTAGCTATGTGTGGAAGGGATAACCGCTGAAAGCATCTAAGTGGGAAGCCCACCCAAAGATAAGATTTCCCTGGCTTTATGCCATGAAGATCCGTTCAAGACTAGGACGTTGATAGGCTGGATGTGGAAGTGCAGCAATGTATGGAGCTGACCAGTACTAATAGATCAATCGGTTTATCTTCATTGTCACGCTCTCTGCGTTAAAGAGATCGGGATGAAATGAAGTCTAGGATCACAATGGCTCAATAGAGTTAGTAAAATATCTCATGATATTTAATGTCAAAGTTCAATCTGGCTGTGTTTATGGCGGTGAGGAAATACCCGTTCCCATCCCGAACACGGAAGTCAAGCTCACCAGCGGCGATAGTACTGCAGAATTATCTGTGGGAGAGTAGCACGACGCAGCCTTACAATATTTAAAAGCCCTTTCTGATTCGTCAGGAAGGGCTTTTTTTATTTTAAATTTTCGAAAAAATGATGTTTGTTTGGTGATAAATTTTTTAAATTATACTATTTTTTATCATGAATTTTTCATAGTATGCCATTCATCTTATTTTTAACGGGTTTTTATTATGAAAAAAATTATACTTTTATGTGGTGTTTTGTTTCAACTCTCGGCATTTTCTCATCCATTATTTATGTGTTCTCGTTATTTAGGTCAGAACTCTCGAGAATCCTTACCTCTTCACCGTGGAGATGTGAGTGATTATAAGAGCTGTCCTCTTGAGGATGTTGACTTAAATTTAAATCCGAAATCATCTGCAAACTACCTTAAAAATATACTTATAGCATCTTCTGTTTCTGGGGCTGTAGGCCTCTATTATCTTGCTTTTCATGATGTAGAGATGAATGAGTTAGGATTAAGTGTTTTGGGGATGAGTGCTGTTGTCGGTATTAGTGCTGCTTGTTTGAGGTATTGTGCTTTGCCTCAAAAAGCAGAAGACCCAGAATTGCTATACTTATAACTCTCTTGGAAAAGGAACTTTCTTCTTTTTTTGTTGCTATTTTTTTTAATAAGACATTGAATCATTTCTTCGTGATTTGAATCGAGATTTTTTATGATTTATGTTTTCCGCTTTTTCTTGTGTGTTTTCTTTTTTTTCTTAACCGCTACGCACGGTACAACTCTTCCTAAACTGTCTGCAACAGATATGCCACCATTTATGAGGTATCAAAAAGGTGTACCTCAAAAAGAATCTCAGCTCCCGGCTTTAAAGAGTAGTGTGCATCACTATCAACAAAAAATGAAACGTCTCGAAAAAACTTACAGAGGTGTCTTAAGCTGTGCTGTCGAAATGATTGAAGAAGGTTATCAAGGGCTAGAGTCTATTGAGTCTGGATTTTTCGTCTTAGAACAGCTCCCTAAAATAGGTGAGGAATTGCTCCGTCTTGAAGCATCTTGTAAACAGAAATTAGTGGGAATGAAAAAAGCAGAGAGAGTTTCAGCAAGTCGACTTGAACTGAGTGTGTTTTATAGTGGTCTCCCTTTGCAGATGAAAAAAATATGGAATAAAGCATTTCAGATGAAAGACGAAGAGTTTTTGCACCCTATGAATCATTTGAGTCAAACTTATGAGGGGCGCTTTGGAGGCTTTGCTGCTGTGGGGTTTGGACTGCAGCTAGGATTGCGGGTGAAAAAAAAGAAGACTCCATTAGGTCGTCGATTTTTATATACAAGACCTCTCTTTCCATTTACCTCTGGATATGGAGCTGGTTTGGTTTTTGGTGGAGTGAGGGCTCGGCACGGTGAACGTGATGTTGAAATAGCACAAGACACTCCCCCTGGAACAAGAGTTATGCCTGGTTTAGCTGTCCATGAAGGAAGTGTTGATTTGGGTGGAGGTCTGAGGCAAGAGCGTTTTGCGTATTCTCCAGCTCTTGGTTTTGGTCTTTGGGAAAATTTAGGTAGCCCTTTTGAAGATGGTTTAAGAGTTGACTTGAAACCTGACTATAGTTTCTTGATAAAAACGCTTTCTTTATAGTGTGCCGCTGTTAGCTCATTTTAATAATGTAAAGATTGTGATTAGCTGTATGTCTACTCGTCTGAAATATATCATGTTTTTGTATTGCTCATGACTGTAAGTGGTTTTTAAATTGTATTGAATGATTAGACTAGAAAATTCATGCTTTGTGAGGATAAAATTTCTTGTATTTATACTCAGAAACTGATAGATAATCCTACATATCTGGCTGTGTTTATGGCGGTGAGGAAATACCCGTTCCCATCCCGAACACGGAAGTCAAGCTCACCAGCGGCGATGGTACTGCAGAATTATCTGTGGGAGAGTAGCACGACGCAGCCTTACAATATTGAAGCCCTCGAACTCTTTTCGAGGGCTTTTTTTACGAGGTTTTTTATGTTGGTTGCCGCTTGGAATGTGAATTCAGTAAGAACTCGTCTTCAGAGGCTTATTCATTTTTTAGAGAGACATCAGCCTGATGTTCTTTGCTTATCTGAATTAAAGTGTGAAGATCATCAATTCCCATACGAAGCTATTGATGAGTTAGGCTACCATTATGAAGTCTATGGTGAAAAACGATATAATGGTGTAGCTATTCTTTCTCGTTTTCCTATTCGTAAGGTTACGAGAGGTTTTGATGATGGGCAGTCACGTTATATTTCAGGAGAAATAAGGGGTGTTCGAGTTTGTAGTATCTATGTTCCAAACGGTCGAGAAGTTGGTTGTGAGCATTATGACTATAAATTAAAATGGTTTGAAGCATTGGCGCAAACATTGAAGTCTTTTTCACTCCCTTATTTAGTGTGTGGTGATTTTAATGTTGCCCCACAAGATAAAGATGTTTACGAACCAGAACAGTGGAGTGAAAAAATACTTTGCTCAACACCGGAGAGGGAGGCTTTGCAAAAGCTTTTGGATCAAGGGTGTGAAGATACATTTATAAAGTTGAACCCGCGTGCAAAAAATGCGTTTTCTTGGTGGGATTATCGAAGTCAGGGTTTTGAAAAAAATCATGGCCTTCGTATCGACTTTATTTTAGCTGAAAAATCTCTTGCAGCAGGGTGCAAGGAGGCGTGGATAGATATAGATGAACGCTCTGGAGAGCAACCTTCTGATCACGCACCTGTCCTCGCTCGCTTTTCTTCAAAATGGCAAAAATGATAGGAATTTTTAATGAATGATTTTCAACAAAAATTAGGTGTGTGGTTTCAAGAGAATAAAGAAGATAAGTCTTTGCTTCTTCCACACAAACTCCCAGTTTCTTTTGTGGCAAAACTCGCTGAAGAAGCAACAGAGGTTTTAAAGAATTCAGAAATGGATTGGAGTGTTTGTCAGGAAAAAATGCCAAGTGTTCTTATGGTGACAGGTTTGCTGATGGCTGACGCGGAAGGGCAGTTTGCATGTTCTAAAGAAGGGATTCTTCAAAGGGCGATGGCGTATGGTTTTCAAGTGAATCTGGAGCTTTTGAAGCGGCACGGGCTTATTGAGCTAGAGTCTGAATGCACGCTGGAGAATGTTTTTGAGTTGTCCGAAGATCGAAAACCAAAAATTAAAAAAGATAGAGTTGATGCCCTTAAAGAAGAGATGAACTTACAATCATAAAGGTGACAGCCTATGAAGCTTTCTGAAGTTTCTTACTACCAGACAGGTGGTTTGTGCAAAGAGTGGCATGAACCGAAAAACCTTGTCGAGCTGCAAGAGAGTATGGAAGCTATCAAAGGGCAGCCGTGGTTTTTATTAGGTGCTGGTAGCAATTCGTTAGTGATGGATACAGAGTGGTTTGGTGCTGTTCTGTCATTGCGCTCTATGACCCAGATTGAAAGCACTGAATTAGGAGCTGTTTTTGGTGCTGGGTGTGTCAACTCAGATGTCTCTGAGTTTGCTTACCAGAAAGAGTGGGCAGGGGGAGAGTTTCTTTACAGGTTACCTGGTCAGCTTGGCGGCACGGTGCGTATGAACGCTCGCTGTTATGGTGGAGAAATAGGTCGAATTGCTCGTAAAGTATGGACTGTTGATGTTCATTCCAGAATAAAAATATGGGAAAGTCCTCAAGAGTGTTTTAAAGGCTATAAAGATACTGTTTTTATGCAAGAGCCTTTAGTCGTTGCTCAAGCAGAGCTCGGATTTTTTAATGGAAGACAGTCGGTTATTCGCCAGAAAATGGATTTTTGCGAACAAGATCGTATTCAAAAAGGACAATTTCTTCATCCAAGTTGTGGGTGTGTTTTTAAAAACTGCTATCAAGCAGAGGTGTCGGTGCCCAGTGGAATGCTTCTGGAGCACGCGGGTGTTATAGGAATGACTCATGGTGGTGCTGTGGTGAGCCCTCAACATGCGAACTTTGTATACAACAAAAATGATGCAACAAGTAGAGAAATTTTAGAGCTTACTCTAATGATGAGAGAAAAAGTTTGGGATGCTTTTGGTGTCTGGTTAGAGTACGAAATGGAAGTTTTAGGGAGTATACCTCTAGACTTAAAAACTGCTGTTTCTGAAAAAAGAGCCCCTCAATATAGTGTTAAAGCTCTTCAAGAGTTAAGAGACCTTTTTAAAAAGCGTTGATTGCGTAAGGCTAGGCAAATTTTTCTGAAGTTTTTAGTTGTTCATGTTGTCGTGACAGCTAGAATCATTTTAAGTTCTTAGAAAAACATCTAATCCTGAAATTTGTCTTCATTATTCTGATCCTCAGGCTTGCTCTGGGCGCGACTGGCGTTCAGAATGGAAAGATAGAGATATATGATGACTATGGAGGCAAGGCTTGCTAAGACGTGGAGCATGGATACCACTTCTGTGGCTTTCGATACATGTGTCAGCCAAAGAATTGCCAACCCCTTCTGGGCTATCCGCAGCTGTTGATTTTTGGGAAAAAGTTTTTCATACATACACACCTCGTATGTGTGTTGTGCATGATGAAAAAACGCACAGGATCTTAGCAACGTTCAATATCAAGTCTCGTTCACGTCGCAGACAAAGCCGTGAAGTTAAAGATTATGTGACTTCTATTCGCAAAATCTTAAATAAAAAAATTGCTGGGCATAGGCTTCGAACGTCTTTTCAAAGAAAAGTTATTGAGCGTGCAAAGGGTTTGCCGCTTCGTCAGCTTCGTCATCGTTTAAGGTGCCAGCGAGGTGTGGATTTAAGTCCGAGTATCCAAAGGTCAAAAAGATATCTTCCAGTCATTCATCGAGTGTTAGAAAAAAATGGTCTGCCTAAAGACCTTGCTTATTTACCCCACCTAGAAAGTGGGTTTAATCCACGAGCTAGATCGAAGGCTGGAGCGCTAGGGATTTGGCAATTGATGAGTAGTACTGTTCGGCAATATAATCGCAAAATGAAGTTGCGACATCGAAGAGAAGTTGATGCCTCAACGGATTTTGCTGTGAAGCATTTGAAGCGACTGTATTCAAAGACAAAGTCCTGGCCCCTTGCTGTTACTGCTTATAACTATGGTGTTAATGGGACAATGAGAGCTATCAGAAGATTTGGGCGTGACTACATGAAAATTCATCGTAGGCACCGAACTCGAGTGTTTCGGTTTGCTGCTCGAAATTATTATCCATCATTTTTGGCTGTTCGTAATGTAGTGAAAAAAAAGCAAAAGAAGACTTAATACTCTTGTAAATTAAAGCGTCTTCCCCTCGAAGAAGGCGTGTAAGTCACTTAAGAGCCCTGATGCTGTCTCTTGAATTCCAGCTCCAGGGCCAGAGAGCAACAGAGGTAAGCTTTGGAATTTTGTTTCAATAATGAAAAGATTCGAAGATCCTTGTAATAGGCCACATGGACTATTTTTTTCAACTTCTTCCATACCAATGTGAACGCCCTGTGAAGCTGAGATACTTGCCGTGTACCTTAGAACTAAACCTCTTTTTTCACAAGATTGGACCCTCTCTTTAAATTCTTTATTCTGTTCTTCAAGTTCAAATAAAATCCTAGCTTGATTATCAGTATTGGGGACTGAGCACACAGGTTCTAGGTGAACATCTTCTGCTTCAATTTTCATGCCTAAAATGCGAGCGAGAATCAGGCATTTTCGCTGAACATCTTGTGCGGTGAGGTCTTCTCTGAGATCTGGTTCTGTAAACCCAGATTCATAGGCATGACGGACAGCTTCGGAAAAATCACAACCAAGGGTCATTTGTGAAAAAATAGCACCTAAGGAACCGGAAAAAGATCCGTATATTGATAGAATGTCGTCGTGACTTGAGAGAAGAGAGCGAATGGTTCGAATAATAGGGAGGCCAGATCCCACGGTTGCTTCGTACCCTAAATATAAACCTCGAGAAGCAGCCATTTCATGAAGAGTTTCCCATTGATCTTGTGTGCCTGATAGTGGAAGTTTGTTGGCGGTGATGATATGTTTTTTTTCCCGAATATTTTGCATCAAAGTTGGAAAAGTTTGTGATGCAGTGCAGTCGATGAAAAGGCTATAAGGGTTGTGTGATGATGGTGTTATGAAGCTTTCCCCGTGTTGTTTTTTATGAATCATATTTTCAACATCATCAGTCATCTGGCTGTTGTCAATGTTTGCTGTGCCTTTACTGTCAGAAACACTTGCTATATGAGAAGGTAGGTTAGAGGCAAGAGCTCTACGAGCAAAAGCTTGGCCGACATGGCCAAAGCCATGGATGTGTATGCCGCATGTATTATTTGATGCATGAAGTGTGTTGATAGGTGTATCTCTGTCTTTTGATGAAAGCTGAAATTCTTGATGGAGAGCTTGTGTGGCTTCTTGTGCATCAAGTTCTGAGATGACAATAGATATGTTGAGTTCAGAGGCTCCTTGCGCTAAACCGTGAATATTGATCCCAGCTTTTGCTATGGTTTGTAAACACTGTGAAGCAAGTCCTATTTTCCCATGCATACCGAGCCCGACAATTGAAACAATAGCAAGGTTTTCGACTGAAGAAATTTTATGAATGAGGCCCTGTTGAACCTCACAAGCAAATGCTTTTTTCAGAGCCTTAATAGCTCGCTGGCTTGTTTTTGAGTGAGTCGTAATGCAAATGCTGTTTTCACTAGAAGCTTGAGAAATGAGTGTCATAAATATTTTAGCTTCAGAAAGAGTTTGGAAAACTTTTCCAGCAATACCAGGTGTGCCTGTTAACCCATATCCTTCAATGTGGATCATTGTTTGGTTATCGACAGTTGTTATGGCTTGTACAGGGGATGAAGAGATGTGAGGGTGGTTGTCAATGAGTGTTCCTGGTTGATTTGGGTAGCGGAAATTTTTAATAATGAGAGGTATGTGTGAGCGAATTAAAGGTCGCATTGTTCTTGGGTGAAGGATTCCGGAGCTGCAGTATGCAAACTCAGAGGCTTCTTTATAGTGAAGATGGGAGATAGGAGATGCGTTGGGGACTTTTTGTCTATCCGCTGTCATTAACCCATCTGTGTCTTTAAATAAAATGACGCTTTCACTATGAGTCGCCTGAGCGACGATGAAGGCTGTATAGTCAGCTCCTCCTTTCCCTAACGTTACAAGAGAAAGATCTTCTGGGTCCCAAGCAATAAATCCAGGAATTATTATTTTTGTGTCATTTTTAAGATGTGAATCAAATTGTTGGCGAATCAAATGTTCACACTCTGCTTCGAGAGGAGTGATTCCCATGGAGCTGACTTGTACACGAATAAAGTCAGAAGCATCAAGGTATACGCTGGGGTGTTTTTTTAAGACTAGAAGTTGTTGTAAAAGTAGTGCGCTTGTTCTTTCTCCGTGAGCAGCAATATGGTCGTAACACTTTTGGGTGAACTCTTTTAAAACTTTGAGTCCGTTGCAAATATCAAGGTAATTCTGAGTTGTTTCTTCAAGGTGTTCTTTGAATTCTTGAGGGACGGAAAACTTTAAATTTTCAAAAATATCTAAATATCGGCTTTTCATGTCATGAGCAACGGTGTGAGCAAGATGTGTTGAGCCTGTTGAACAAGCCTCTTGGGCCCCTAAAATGAGTTGGTCCGTAAGTCCATACAAAGCGGAAACTACGATGATTTGGTAGTTTTTGTGAGAAACCGTGATGTCAAGGCACTGCGCTATGGTCTCAGCTTGAGACATTGCAGCGCCGCCAAATTTGATGACAGAGGTCATCTATTCCTCTTTGTTGATTGTAACTATGATTCGACATTTTATCTTAAAGACATAAATATGAATATTTATTTTATAGATATATTAAATTGTTATGGTTTTTTTTAAAAAAATTATGATTGAAACTTGTAACAAAAGGATCAGCGTTAGAAGAGGATTCAAGAGGTGAAATAAAAGCATCAAGGTCTAATTGAGTCTTCTCAACTTTTTGGGCACTTTTTCAACATAGTTTCCGATACGAAAAAAGAAGGGAGTAGAAAGTTTGTCAGTGTAAAAACTTCATCGTTAGACTTCTGTCTCAAATTCTGCATCTAATATTTATTCTTTAAATCAAAATTAGGTGTGATCAATGTTGGGCAAGAGAGCTCTCGGAATTCTCATCTCTTTGTGAGAGGTGCCTATTGGATATTACGTTTCTCAGGCGTGATCTTAAAATATTCTATATTAAATGCTTTTTATGTGAACATTGACGATCGGAATAAACCAGTGTGAATAACCGCGCTAGGCGGCAGATTATTTAATCCCTCTGAAGAGAGATTTTGTGTTCTCTTCAGAGAAATTGTTTTGCGTTAGTCGTCTAAGCTTAAAATAGACATAAAGGCTTTTTGTGGGATTTCAACACTGCCCACAGACTTCATGCGTTTCTTACCTTCTTTTTGTTTTTCAAGAAGTTTTCTTTTTCGGCTGATATCACCACCGTAACATTTTGCTGTTACGTCTTTGCGTACTGCTGATAGTGTTTCTCTAGCTATGATTTTACTGCCGATAGCAGCTTGAATTGCAATTTGGAACATATGTCGGCTCATAGAAAGTTTGAGTTTCTTACATAGAGCTCGCCCACGGTGTGGAGCAAAACCGCGGTGAACAATGCAGGCAAGGGCGTCAACAGAGAGGTTGTTGACAAGGATATCGAGTTTTACAAGATCGCCTTCGCGATACCCAACAAATTCATACTCCATAGATGCATACCCCCGGCTTAATGATTTGAGCTTATCATGGAAGTCAAAAATCATTTCAGTCATAGGAACTTCGTAAGTAATCATCACTCGTTTAGGAGAGTTGTAGTCTAAGGCAACTTGAATGCCTCTTCTTTCTTGAAGAATTTTAAGGATAGCGCCAATAAACTCTTCTGGGCTGTGGATGCGAATCCGGACCCAAGGTTCGTCAATTTTTTCAATTTTCGTTGGGTCAGGAAGTCGAGCCGGGTTTTCAACTTTAATGATTTCACCATTGACGTGATGAACTTGATAAACAACAGAAGGTGCTGTGAAAATTAAATCAAGGTTGTATTCTCGTTCCAGCCGTTCTTGGATGATGTCCATATGGAGTAAACCAAGAAAACCCACTCGAAAACCAAAGCCAAGGGCATTGGAATTTTCGACCTCCGTGACTAAGCTCGCGTCGTTGAGTTGGAGCTTTTCCATGGAGTCTTTAAGAAGAAGGTAGTCGCTGGCGTCAACCGGAAAAATACCGCCAAAAACTGTTTGTTTAACCTCTTGAAATCCAGGTAGTACATCTGTGGCTGGTTTACTACTGAGTGTGATTGTGTCGCCAACTCTAGTCTCGGAGACTGTTTTGATCGAAGCAGCAAGAAAGCCAACTTCCCCGCATTCAATGCTTTTGGTGTCTAGTGGCTTGGGTGTGAGTTTTCCCATCCGCGTTAAGTCGTACTTAAGGCCTGTTGACATCATCTGGATATTGTCACGTGATTGAATGGAGCCTGAAACCATTTTAACGAGACTGACAGCACCAATATAAGAGTCAAACCAACTATCAAAAATTAATGCCCGAGTCGGTTCGTTACGTAAATCTTGAGGAGGAGGAATTCTTGTGACAATCGCTTCGAGGAGCTCTTTTATGCCAATTCCCGCCTTTGCACTGACGAGGAGAGACTCAGAGGCTTCAATTGCAAGCTCCTCTTCGATTTCTTCCATGACGCGTTCTGGCTCTGCGCCAGGAAGGTCAATTTTATTGATGACAGGAATCATTGCAAGCTCGTGTTTGTGGGCAAGATTCACGTTAGCAACCGTTTGTGCTTCAACCCCTTGTGCAGCATCAACAATCACTAACGCTCCCTCGCAAGCAGCAAGAGAACGAGAGACTTCATAGCTAAAGTCAACGTGTCCAGGGGTATCAATAAGGTTGAATAGGTAGGTTTCTCCGTCGTCTGACTTCCACTCCATGCTTGCTGTTTGAGCCTTGATCGTGATTCCGCGCTCTCGCTCAATGTCCATGCTGTCAAGAACCTGCTCTTGCATCTCACGTTTTGTTAAACTTCCGGTAAATTCAATCATGCGGTCTGCTAAAGTCGATTTTCCATGGTCAATATGCGCTACAATACTGAAGTTTCTGATGCGTTTTGGTTCATACATAAAAAAAGGGTCCTTTAGTTTATCTGTTGATCCACCGATGAGGCCTTTATAGGAATCGACATGGACGAGTTATGTTTATCATACCTGCTACGCTGATTGGGATCGTATTTTTGTTTTCTTCTTGTGCCTCAGAAGATCCTCAAAGTGCTCGTGGCCCTGTAAGAGGGGAGGAGCACCCCATTCGTTTTTCTCTAGAACCAGGCCGCTCGATCAACGGCTTTCCTCATATGCCGGATCAACAACCAATTCTTGTTCACTGGCATTATCCTAGTGGAGCGACGGAGTCAAGAGTAGGGTTTCGTCGATGGGATTTTAATGCAGATAAACGAACAGATATGCTTGACGTACTTAATGTTGAAGGAAAAATCACAGCGAGAGCATTTGATTTTGACTCAGACGGTAAAATTGATGCGAGCTGGATCAATACAGATGGAGGTCGGTATTGTTGGGGGGCTGAGTGGAGAGAGTGTGAATCGAATTTGCAGCCTATGAAGTCTGCGAAACTGGATTCGTTGTCTAGTAAAGACGAGTAACCTTCCCATTTAAGTGAGAAGGAAGTTTGTGTGAAAAATCCTGTGCCTCACTTTGTGTCATAAACCAGCCGCTACGAATTTTATAAACCATACGATCCTCTAAAATCATAGGTGTGTAGAAAGCATCGACCCCGCTCTGTTTGAGCTGATAGATGACTTTCTCTGCTTCGCTTCGGGAGTATGAAACACCTAATTGAAGAGTATAGTCTCCTTCAGGAATGGCTTGAAAATCTTCTGGTGCATGGCCGACTGCGTGATAGAACAGCTTTTCTGACATTGTTTCCCTGAGCTTTTGGGGTGGGGTTTGTTTTATGGCATAGTGTGCTGTGATAACGAGTGCGGATATAAAAAAGAGACATCCAAAGATGACTTTGAATAAAAGAGCTGGTGTTGTCAGTTTTTGTTTTCTCATATGTATATTTTACGATAACCCGACGGTGATCCCTAATTGATTTTTTATGGTTGGTATCACAGTGGTGAAAGAGGTTAAATGAATATTGAGTTGAAAAAGATTCAAACCCATAATTTAAAAGGGTTTGATCTTGAAATTCCTTTGGGTGAATGGACGGTTGTCACCGGGGTCTCTGGTTCAGGAAAAAGCTCCCTGGTGTTTCATACTTTATACGCAGAGGCATATCGCCGTTATGTTGAAAGTCTTTCGAGTTATGCGAGGCAGTTTTTAAAGGCACTTCCAAAACCTTCTCTTAAAGCTGTTGAGAACCTTCCTCCTGCGATTGCTTTACGACAACAAAAAGCTAGAGCTGGAGCTCGCTCTACGGTTGGAACAATGACTGAAATTGTAGTGTTGCTACGTTCTCTTTTTGTACAGCACGGGCAAACCATATGTGATTGTGGGAGCCTTGTTAATATTGATTACCCAGCGAAGATAGCAGAGTCTTTTCGAGAAAAAAAAGAAGATCTATGGGTTTTAGCTCCCTTGGATGAGTGGGAATTATCACCTAAAGAATTGTGGAGTTGGCTAAGGCAACAGGGTTTTGCCCGTTGTTTTGAGAGTGGGAAGCGGACAAAGTTAGAAAGTTATGAAAAAACAGGTGTGCCACAAGGAGTTTCACTCCTCATAACAAAGGTGAAGCCAGAGCAGACATATAAAATTGAAGAAGCTTTAAGCTTAGCTTTTCGTGTGGGTAAACGGCGAGTAATCGTCTTGTGCGGTGACGATCGTATGGAGTTTTATAATGAAATGCGGTGCAATGCATGTCATAAAAAATTTCGCGTCCCTTCAGTGGGGCTTTTATCATGGAATCATCCTCTTGGAGCTTGTCAATCCTGCCAAGGCTTTGGGCGTGTTCCTGTTTTAGACTGGGAGAAAGTTCTTCCAAATCGAGATTTAAGTCTTTTTGAAGGAGCGGTTGCCCCACTTGCTTTTTCGAATCATGACCGCTGGCTCACGAAATTCTCTGGCGATTTACATAAGCCGTTGGTTCAAATGGGGGTAGCAGAGGAGAAACAGGTAAAAGACTTTATTTTAAAGTACTTTCAGTGGGTTGATAGTAAAAAATATAAGTCTCACTATAGAATCCATAGTGCAAGGTACCACCAATATGAGACATGCTCAGCGTGCCGTGGTTATCGATTAAATGAACAAGCCCTTTCTGTGCAGTGTTCAGGATACCATTTAGGCGATTTGTGCCAAATGCAGTTGTCTGATGTGCGTGAATGGCTCGGTTCTGTGCCGAAAAATGGCGTTGAGGAAACTCATGAGGAAGCCATGCAGATGCTCGATTACCTTAATGAAATTGGATTGAGCTATTTAAGTATTGAACGCAAGACAGAATCTTTATCAGGTGGTGAATTGCAGCGTCTGAAAATGGCACGCAGTCTAGGGCATGAGTTGACTGAAGCCCTTTATTGCCTTGATGAGCCCACTGCTGGGTTGCACCCGCTTGATGTTCAATCTGTAATCCGTGTGATTCAAAGATTAAAGTCACAAGGAAATACAGTTGTTGTCGTAGAGCATGATAAACAGGTCATTCAGCATGCAGATCATTTCATTTGTTTAGGTCCAGAGGCAGGGCATAGAGGTGGGCAGGTTGTCTCCCGAGCGAAAGAAGTTGTGTTTCAGCAAAGCTCTCAAAACAGGTTAATGACAACTGTGCCTTTGTCTTTTCAGTCGGGGAGGCTTCATAATTTAAAAAATCAATGTGTGACCTTACAAGCTCAAGCGCTTAATCTTATTTGTGGTGTGAGTGGTAGTGGGAAGTCAACGATGATTCGCAAAGTACTAGTGCCTCAAGTTCTTGATATGATAGCAGGAAATACACAGCATAGGTTGCTTGATAAACAGTGGGAATGTTTTGAACACGTTCTTGTTGTTGACCAAGAGCCACCAGGGAAAAGTAGGCGCTCGAATATAGCGACTTATCTTGGAGTGATGGACGAGCTTCGAAAGGCCTTCGCTAAGGAACCTCTTGCGCAGCAATTAGGTCTGAAATTAGGGTCTTTTAGTTTTAATGTGCCGGGAGGGCGGTGTGAAGTCTGTCAAGGTGTGGGTGAAATTGAAGAAGAAGTATCGTTTTTGGGTGCTGTGCAGCAGGTTTGCCCAGACTGTGAGGGGCAAAGGTTTGATGAAAAAGTATTGTCCGTGCGCTGGCGGAGTAAAAACTTGAGCCAAGTTTTATCGCTGACTGTTGAAGAAGCTTTAGAGCATTTTCATGACCAAAAAAAAATAGCTAAAATACTGACCCAGGTTGTCGAAGCGGGCTTGGGATATCTTACTTTAGGGCAGTCTACAAACACATTTTCTGGAGGGGAGTCACAGAGGTTGAAATTGCTGCATGAGTTGGTGCGAGTGAAAAAAGAAAAACCTCATCTGATTGTGCTCGATGAACCAACAGTGGGATTGTCAGATCAAGATGTTCTTAAACTTCTTGAAAACTTGAATATTGTGATTGAAGCAGGTCATACAGTGATTGTGATTGAACATCACATAGGGTTGTTGAAGGCAGCAGATTGGGTGATAGAAATGGGCCCAGGAGCTGGTGATCAAGGAGGAAAAGTGACTTATCAAGGTTCTATGGAAGGCCTTAGAGAAGATTCTCAATCGAACACTGCAAGATTTTTGTAGTTGAGACAGTCCTTGGCCTTAGGGCTTCTTTGAGTTACTTTGATGCCCGCAGCGATTGAGTTCGTTGTCGGTTGTATGAAAAAATTTATGGTTTATTGATTGAGCAGCTCGTCTTGTGATGAGTTAGAAAATAAAAGCAGACTGTTTGTAGTGGGGTGAGGCATGAGCCAAAAGCGCGATTATTATGAAGTTCTTGGTGTTGATAGAGGTGCTGATGCAGCACAATTGAAAAAATCTTATAGACAAGCTGCTTTGAAGTATCATCCAGATCGAAATCCTGGAGATGCGAAAGCTGAAGAAATGTTTAAAGAAGTTTCTGAGGCTTATGAAGTTTTATCTGATGATCAAAAAAGACAAGTCTATGACCGTTTTGGCCATGATGGTCTTTCTGGTCAAGGTTTTGCTCAAAGAGACCCAGGAGATGTGTTTTCATCTTTTAGCAGTTTATTTGAAGATTTTTTTGGTTTTTCAGGTGGAGGAGGCTCTTCAAGAGGGAGAGACCTTGCATATGAACTCGAGCTTTCCTTTGAAGAAGCGATGTCTGGGACTGAAAAAACCATTCAATTCCAGAGGCCAACATCTTGTGAGCCATGCCATGGCACTGGTTCTAAAACACGTGAACGTGTGACTTGTCAAATGTGCCAGGGGCATGGACAGGTTCGTAGGAATCAAGGGTTCTTTAGTGTTGCGACGACATGTCCAACGTGCAGAGGGGCTGGTAACCAAGTTAAAAATGCTTGTCACAAATGCAAAGGCCAAGGGGTTGTTCAAGGAGAACGTGAGCTTAAAGTAAAGGTGCCGGCAGGTGTTGATAATGGCCAAAAGCTGCGCGTTTCAGGTGAGGGTGAAGCTGGGGATGACGGTGGGCGACCTGGGGATCTTTATGTTGTTTTAAATATTGCTGAGAGCAAATATTTTGAGCGTCATGACTCTCATTTGATTTATCGTCAGCCTATCGGTGTTGCGCAAGCTTCTTTAGGGTGCCAGGTAGAAGTCCCTACCCTAGAAGGCAAAAAAATGATCGATGTCGTTGCAGGGACGCAGCATGAAGATCGGATGGTTCTTAAAGGGGAAGGGGTGCCTCGGTTGAGAGGAGGGACTCGTGGAGACCTTTATATTGAGTTTCAGGTTAAAATTCCTGAAAAGTTAACGAATGAACAACGAGAATTATTGCAAAAGTTTGCTGAATCTCGTGGTGAAGCTATTAAACCGTGTAAAAAAACAGAAGGCAGCTTTTTCCAAAGAATTTTTGAATAGTTTGAAATATAAAAGAACGCTCTAAGAAAGAGCTTAGAACGTTCTTTTATATAATTAATCACATATAAACACATTTGTGCTATTTGTTACGCTCTGTCGCTACTTTTCTTATCAGATAGTTTATAGAATATTCCCTTTTTATGTTCTGTTATTTTCGAGTCAGACTTATGGTAAGTAAGGGCCTCTTTGTTGAGAATGCCAGTATAT
Source organism: Oligoflexales bacterium (assembly GCA_045106415.1). Classification (GTDB taxonomy): domain Bacteria; phylum Bdellovibrionota_B; class Oligoflexia; order Oligoflexales; family Bog-1112; genus JBGCEP01. Next base: position 15,677 of record JBGCEP010000004.1, read on the forward strand.
TGGGCGATTTGTCTCAGAAGAAAATTCCTATGACTGTGATTATGCTGCGTCACTTGCTTCGCCGAGCCATGCAATTTGGCTGATGACACCAAGTTGCTCTGTTTTGGCAAAACTTGCTTTCCGTCCTCTGCGTTTTGTTTTTAAGGCTCCCATTGTAAGGGCTGTCATATCGTCGGTTTGTTGGAACTGTACGAGGAAATGCTTAAAACTTTGTCGTAGTGGAGCTTGTTTGAGTAAAGTGAGAAGTTGAGGAAGCTCGGGTTCTTCTTTGAATTTTTGAAATGCATTCAGAATATCTCTGGCGAGTTCTTTTTGATTGACGTCTGCTGCATGTGTGTAAAGTTGTGCTAAGTGCTGCAAAAAAGTTCCTCGGATTGCACTTGAGTGCTCGTGATCGAGTATGGTTTCTGTGAGGGCAAATAAAAACATTGAGAACTTTTCTGGTTTTCTTAGCATAAATGCCTTGAAGGTATTGCTGAAAATATATTGAGATGATGCATCGCCGTGGAGTACAAAAGGGATGCTTTCCTGCAAGTACTGAAGAGCAACACCTTCGGTTTTCTTTTGTGATAAAAGATTAAAAAGAGTTTCATACGCAGTGTATCCAAAGCGGCTCATGACTCTGTTGAAAGGTTCTTGTTGTTTTGTCTCAGCGCAAAGTGTTCCCATATAGTGAAGGAGGCTTAGTCTTACTGCCGTGGAAGTGCTGTTGCCAAGTGATAAAAGGTAGTTGTCCATGTGTGCAAGAATCCCTTTGGCTTTTTTGAACTCTCCTGGAAACTCCTCGTCAAATGCGCGAATCGCCATTCCGAGTTCACACATGAGAGCGACGCAAACAGCAAGGTAATCATCGCCATCTTGTCCATGGACAAAAGCAGCAGAAACAGAGACCTCTGAAAGAGCAATGCAAGCTTCTGCTCGGTATTGATGTTCAAAAATTTCTTCTAGAAATGCATCAACGAGATCTTCAGATACTTTTGTTGCTATCATCCATGAAAGCAAACTCTCAAGGATAATTTCACAAGCTAATCGATCTTGAGATCGTTCGCAAAAAGTGACTGTGAAATGCCTTGTTAATGCAACGCAGTCAAGCTCTGAAAATGATTTTTTCATGTTTTTTGCATCTTTAATATTAAGAAGAACACCTGTGTCAACGAGGGTGCGTGCGTTTTCTAAGTTTTTTACCTGACGCCAGTTTGTAAGATCTTGATGACGAGCCACGGGACCCTCCTGTGCAATTAAGAATTAAGATGTAGCGACTGTCGCGATTTGTGTCTCTTGAATTTGTGATTTTTTTTGCTCTTTTTGAAGAAGCATTTCAATTTGCTGTAGAACTTGATGATCAATATTTTCAAACTGTAGCCCATACCCTTTAGGAAAGCGGGGGTCGTCATTAAAGCGAATGACGCAAGCTTGAGCGTTGAAAGATTTTAAGAAGCCGTTGACTTGGCATGTCAAACGCAGATGTTCGCCATGATCAAATGGTTTTTCGAAGGCTTCAATGAAAATACCGGAGGTTGATATGTTGACACCTTTTCCAAAAGCAATGTCGCCTTGGTTGTGAAATATGACACGGCCGTCGATGATCGTCCGTGGGGCAGCTGGTGGTTGTTCGGTAATTGGAACTTCTGGTGCCTGAGTTGCTGCTGCTAAGACCTCTGAATGGTGGTCTTTAAGAGGTTTCCACTCTTTCCATCCACCTCGAAAGACCCAAGCGTCTAAGCTAATAATGCTATGATCAAGGAGCTGAATAATGTGTTTAGGGCCAAAAGGACCAAGCTGGTTGTTTTGATGGTAAACATACCATGTTTCCTCATTTTTTTGACTCATAAAAACTCCTTAATCAGTTTCTCTAAATAAACATTTGTTCCGCTTGCAGTATCAAAACTGAGTGGTCCGTGAGCCACTTATCGGAAGATGAATACATACTCTTGAGGGATTCTTATTAAAGGAGTGTTTTGTTTTATGAAATCAAATAGATACAAAAGCCACGATCCTCAGGGAATGACTTTACTTTTTTTACGAAAAAGTTTATCAGCGTTTATTTTGTTAGCGATTTCAGTGGTTTTAGCTCCCTCGCAAACCAAGTCTGAGAATATGCTGAAGTTTTCACAATCCCCTCAAACGAGGCAGTGGAAACAGTTTATGAAGATGAAGCCTGGTGATTATCAAATGTTATGGGATTCTTTGAGCTTGGCTGGAGAAGGGTTCTCGTCGTGGAGCTGGGAGTGGAAAATAGGGTGGGTTCGGACCTGCAAAAAAAAGGCAGGCTACTGTCGAGAACTCCTGCTTCTTGCTGTTGAAGATCCTGCTGCGGTTGTTAGGAGTGCTTCAGCACAAAAAATAGCAAATTTATATTATCAGAGTGGTGACAAAGATTTTCTCAGCATCTTGTTAAAAGAAATGCAAAAAGACCGAAATAAGAAGCTTAAAAGTTCTTGGCCGGTTGAAAAACAATTGTCCTTAACAAGGAGATGTATTCTTGGGCCAACAATATTTAAGAAGCGTAAGCAAAAAGAAATGAGAAACGTACTTGCCAAAGTGTGTCGCACACGCTAAAACATGCATGTGAATTAACACTCATTCTTAGAGTGTGTAAGTATGGGGTTCCATAGCTCAGCTGGATAGAGCACCGGATTTCTAATCCGGCGGTCGGTGGTTCGAATCCACCTGGGATCACCATGTGCTTACCATTTAAAAAACCAAACTCGGTATTCAGGAGGACGCGGTGTCTATGACCTATGACAGTCGCCCAGCTATTGAGGTTGAGGGCGTTTCTCGAAGCTATGGTGATGTGCTTGCTGTCGACAATGTCCAGTTTTCCATTCCTCGCGGTCAGATTGTTGGTTTGCTAGGGCATAATGGAGCTGGAAAGACTACGACTATCAAGATGATGACTGGTTTTTTAGAACCCTCACATGGGACTATTAAGGTGAATGGTCTGCGTGTTGACGAGCATAGTCTGGAGGTTCAGCAGAAGATAGGTTATCTGCCGGAACACTCTCCTCTTTATCCAGAAATGACTGTTGTTGAATATTTAGCTTTTGTGGCACGGATTCGTAATGTACCCGCTCCTCAGATACAAAGTGCAGTTCTTGAGGCCATGAAATCAACGGATTTAGCTTCTAAAATGCATGCTAAGATTCAAACGTTGTCAAAAGGTTTTCGCCAACGTGTTGGTGTTGCTCAAGCCATTGTGCATAAACCAGATATTTTGATATTGGATGAGCCGACAAGTGGGTTGGATCCAGCTCAAATTTCAGCAATGAGAGATTTGATTAAAAGTTTAGCGAAACATTCAACGATCTTATTGTCGACTCATATTATGCAAGAGGTTGAAGCAATTTGTGATCGTGTAATTATTATTATGCAAGGACATGTTGCTGTCGATTCTATGCTTCAAGACCTTCAAAAAAGTCATGACTTAACTATGCTGCTCAAACAACCCTCTTCTGAAGTTTCTCCTTTCTTATCTGAGATGCCAGGGGTTGAAGATGTGTCTTTAGTAAGCGAACATGATGGTTTTTATCGGTATGCAATTCGAAGCACAGAAGTCGGTCGCCGAGACTTAGCGCCAAACCTTGTACGCAAAGTGACAGAAAAAGGTTGGGATTTATATCAAGTTGCACCTGAGGTGCGTGATCTTGAAACTGTTTTCCGTGATGTCAATTCAGGGAAAGGAAATCACTATGCATAATATTTGGACTATTGCTAAAAAAGAACTAAGAAGCTACTTCGCATCGCCAACTGCATTTATCTTTTTGGCAGTGTATTTATTTGTAAGTTTATTTGTTTTTTTCTGGGTAGAAACTTTTTTTGCTCGAAACTTAGCCGATTTAAGGCCCCTTTTTGAGTGGATGCCGCTGCTTTTAATAGCGCTTATCTCGACTTTAACGATGAAAAGTTGGAGTGAGGAGCGACGAATGGGAACGTTAGAGTTTTTGCTGACCCTGCCTGTGAAGACCTCATCTCTTGTTTTAGGGAAATTTGTGGCTTGCATGGCCTTGGTTACCACGGCAATGGCATTGACGTCTGGTTTAGCTTTCTCTGTGGGAATGCTTGGGTCAGTTGATTGGGGGCCTGTTTTTGGGGCTTACTTGGCATGTTTGTTAGTCGCTGCAGCTTACACTTCTATTGGGCTCTTTGTGAGTGCTCGTACGGACAGTCAAATTGTGAGTTTATTAACAAGCTCTTTGATTTGCGGTGTCTTTTACATGTTGGGGAGTGAAGTTCTTGGCGGATTTGTTGGAAATCAGGTTTTTGAGTTGCTAAAGGCTTTAGGAACAGGGTCTCGTTTTCAATCTGTTAGTCGTGGTGTTGTTGATCTGCGTGATATTTATTATTACTTCAGCCTTGCTGGAACTTTTTTAATGGTGAATATTTATTCACTTGAGCGTTTAAAGTGGTCTCAGGGCCAGAGTCGCCGAAGTGCTCATAAATCACTGCAGTTTTTTGTTGGTCTTGCTGTTTTGAATTTAGCGCTAGGTAATGTGTGGTTAGCAAAAGTAAAAACAGCAAGGGTTGATTTAACGTCAAACCAACTTTATTCAATTTCAGAAACCACTCAAGATATTCTGGGGCAGTTGGAAGAACCTTTGTTGATCCGAGGTTATTTTAGCTCAAGAACTCATCCTTTATTATCACCTCTTGTCCCAGCTGTACGCGATTTGATTTCAGAGTATGAAGTTGCCGGAGAAGGTCGTGTGCGAGCTGAGTTTATTGACCCTAGAGAGCATGAAGACTTAGAAGCTGAAGCGAGTCGAAAGTATAATATTGAGCCTGTGCCATTTCAGGTGAATGATCGCCATTCAGCAGCTATGGTGAATTCATATTTCAATATTTTGATTGAGTATGGTGATAAATATGAAGTTTTAAGTTTTGATGATTTGATTGAAGTGAAGTCTCAAGGGGTTACAGATATTGATGTCCGCTTGAAAAATCTTGAATACGATGTAACGCGTACGATTAAAAAAGTTGTGACAAGTTTTCGTAATACAGATAATTTCTTTGCAAACTTAAATCGAGATATTCAGTTTGTTGGCTATGTGTCTGAAGCAGATATTCCAGCTCAACTACAAGCGTTTTTGCAAGAAGTTAGAACTGAAATAGACAAATATGCTTCAACGTCACAAGGGCGTATGAAGGTGTCTTTTTTTGACCCTGTAGCAGAACCTGAGGTCGGTCGCATGATTGCGGAAGATTTTGGTTTTGGTCCACAGAAAATGCCTTTTGATTTAGATCAAGAGTTTTATTTTCACCTTACCTTGCAAGATGGTGATAAAGTCTATCCTTTGGCAATTCCTCAGGATTTGAGTAGTGAAGGATTTAAGACTAATTTTGAGGCAACGTTAAAAAGAATTGTGCCAGGATTTTTACGAACTGTGGGTTTAGTTTCGACGTCGAGCCCAGAAGGTTTTGGGGGTAACCCATATGGTTCTGCGGCTATGAATAAAGGTTTTCAAGCCTTAGAGCAAAAACTGGCTGAGAACTATTCGGTGCAAACGGTTAATCTGGATGATGGGCAGTTAGAAGACGATATTGATATCCTGGTTCTTCTGGCACCTAAGGATCTCAATGAAAAACAGCTCTTTTCACTTGATCAGTTTTTGATGAAAGGTGGGACGGTTGTTTTGGGGACATCACCTGTAAGCGTTCAGAAAGATCGCACAGGATTTCGTGCTGAGCGTCATCATTCGGGTTTAGAAGAGTGGTTGAAGCATCATGGTTTAAGTGTTGAAGAGTCTTTGGTGATGGATCCTCAGAATACAGGTTTTCCTGAGATTCGCGCACGCATGGTCCAAGGAGTTACGATTCGAGAGCCTTACATGGCCTCTTACCCTCTTTTTGTTGATGTGCGTGAAGATGGTTTGAATGCCTCACATCCTGTGACAGCTAACTTAGGTCAGCTCACGATGCCTTGGTCGTCACCTGTTAAGGTTAACAGAGAGCAACTGAAGGATCATAAAGTTGTCTCTTTAATTGAAAGTTCCAAACAATCTTGGGTGCAAGAGGGGGTGTCTGTAGAGCCTAATCGCGACCTTTATCCCGAGTATGGTTTTGAAGAAAAGTCGGATCGAGAATCACATTCATTGGCGGTTAGTGTGGAGGGTGTTTTTCATTCTAGCTTTAAGGGGAAACAATCTCCTGTGTTTCCTGTGAATGAAGTTGAGGGTGCGCAAGGAGATAAAAAAGAGAAAGTTGATGAGGAAACTCAAATAGCGACAGTGCTGACGAAGTCTCCTGATATTGCCCGTATTGTGTTGTTTGCTTCAAATGAGTTTGTTGCTGATGATACTTTGCAAATTGAGAATATGATTGGTGGTATGAGGTACTTAGGTTCTTTACAGTTGGTCGAAAATACTTTGGATTGGGCCACTCAGGATAGTTCTTTGTTGAATATTCGCACACAAAGTCATTTTGCTCGTACGTTGATCCCTATGAGTGACGATGAAAAAAGTACGTGGGAAATTTTGAATTATATTTTTGCTGTCTTAGGTTTAGGAATTGTGTATGCCGTCTCAAAATGGTGGCAGCGTCGAGATGCTCAAATGTGGAAACTTGAAACTCTTGAAAGGAGTCATGCATGAATAAGGTTTCTATGAAACTTACGCTTTTACTTATGTTTCAAGCGGGTTTAGTGCTTTTTTTCTGGAGAGCTCCGGAGCAAACAGCAGGGCAAAGTGGTGATGAATCTTTGCTGACGCTTCATGAGTCTCATTTAGATAGTATGACGATATCTGAGCAAGTCACTGCAGACTCGGAAGATAGTTTAGACCCTTCTGAGCAGAGTGAAGTAAAAATGTTGTCTTTTAAAAAAGTGAACGAGCAATGGGTGATGCCTGATCATAGCGATTTTCCTGTTGCTCAGGATAAGCTAAATAAAGTTTTAGGGTCACTTTCTGAAACACGCCGTGGCTGGCCCGTGGGCAAAACAGAAATAGCAGCAAAGGCATTAAAGGTAACAGAGGAAAATTACGAAAAACGAGTGTCGTTAAGTGTCGGGGAGAAAACAGACGTTTTGTATCTTGGGACTTCCCCAGGTTTTCGTAAAGTTCATGCAAGACTTGGTGGTGAAGATAAGACTTGGGCTATTGTCCTGAACTCATGGGACTTTCCAGTCAACCCTGCAGACTGGCGTTCAAAAGAAGTTTATGAGGTTCCTCGGGCCCACGTCACTCAGGTAACATTTAAAGGAACAGAGGTTGTTCTTCAGAAAACAGAGAAAGGATTCTCTGTTGCTTCTTTACAAGAAGGTTTTGAAGTTCAAGACGATGTTGTAAATAAGCTTTTAAAGGTCGCTCTTTCTCCTCGCTATGAAGATGTATTCACAAAAGCTTTGCCGAAAGACGCGGAGTCGTGGGCTGAGTGGGATGTTGAGTTTGTCTCTAGTGGTGAGTCAAGAGCTCAAAAATTTCAAGTGTGGAGTTCGAAGCAGGAAGAGCACCTGATTTTAAAATCATCAGAGCACCCGTGGTTTTTTATAGTAACGAGAGAGGCTTTAGCTGAAGTCAAAAATTTGACATATGATGATTTAGTAAAAGCATCTGAAGCTTCAGCGTCAGACGATGGATCTCCTGTAGATGCGAGAATACCTTCTGAACCGAGTGCTTCGGACTCGTAGTTCTTACCTTAATTTTGAAAAAAGCCCTGTGATATAAGCAGGGCTTTTTTTTCACCCCCTGTATTTTTGTTGAGGCTTATACTAAAGGTATCAGTTTTTCTTAAAGGCAGATCAGGTGCAGAGTTCTTACCAATCTTATTGTGTTGTCGAAGAGAGATTAACCGCATCTTTTAGGCGTCTTGGAGTTGAGATATCTGCTCATGATGTCGAGCTTCGGGCTTCTCGAATTTTTCGAGCAATGTCGAAACCGTCCAGAGTGTTCCATGGTGTTTATCATGTCTTAGAGCTATCTGCACATGTTGATGCTTTGGGCTGTTTGGCTGCTTTATATCATGATTTTATATATTTGCAACTGGATCATGGTTTCGGTGAATTTGCTGAACATCTCAGAGACACCTGCCGTTATGAGCAAGGCCGAGTATATTTACAGCCTGTTGGTAAAGAAGATGTTGTGCTTGCAGGTGTTTGTGAGATTTTCGGAGTCCCGCTAGAAGGAGGGCTTCTTGAGGTGTCTTTACAAAATGAATTTGTGAGTGCGCTCGTTGCCGTCTGTGAACTTCATTCTTTTATGACTCCGCGTGATCTTTTTATGATTGCAACTTGCATTGAAGCGACAATACCTTTTCGGGAAGAATCAGTATTTCCGAACTCTTTAGTGAAACGTTTAGGTACTGCGTGGAAACGTTTAGATGTTCCTATGGCAGACTCAGATATTGATGAAGCTATGTTTAGAGCGGTAGATCTTGCGAATCGAGATGTTTTAAATTTTTCGAGTGAGCAGGTGGAAGAGTTTTTGAAAAATACCTGGGCTCTTATTTCAGAAGGTTCCCCTGAAATTCTAGAGGTTTCTTGCAGTGTGCGAGCCTGCAGGATTGCAATCTATAAAATGTTTGATTTTTTAAACCATTTGCAGCCGCAGCAGATTTATCATTCTTATAAAAGATGTCCGCCAGATGAAGAGCTTCTGCTAAAAACCCAGATGTCTGAGAAGAATCTTATTCTTGCAAGATTGTATTTAATGGCGCAACTGTGTGCTTTGAACTTGTTGGATGCTGTCTCTGTCGAAACCGGTGGGAATACTTTGTTAATTAAATACGCAGGTCATGTCTCGTCCTACGCCGAAATATCAGGACTTGAGCAGGAACTTTTAAAGCAAGCGAGTCATGTTGATTCGGATGTTTCTGTGGATCCTGTGCTTATGAAGCTCCTACAAAGTGAAAGCTTGAGATCATCAATTTTTATTTATACTTCTCCTATCGCTGGTTACCTTTATGGCACTTTAGGCCACAAAGGTTTAATGGATTTCTATAATAAGTGCAGGCTTTATATGGACGGGGATAAGGATTCTTTTTCATATCTGAAAGATCTTCCTCAAAAAGTGATTTTAAGTGTGGTGAACGGAGTAGGAAATGTTGCCACATTACGAAAACCTAAAATCATACAGCTTACAAAACAGCTTCAGTTGCTGTGATGCTCTTCCTTTCTCAGTTTTTAAACTACTGTAAATAAATCAAAAAAAATAAAAAGTTGATTTTTTTCAAAAACATCTCCGATGAAGGTTTAGCCAATCGTGAGGAGTTGATGTGAAACTTTTAATTTTACTGTTGTTGTCTTTTAGTGTCTTAGGAGCGCAAGGCAACAGCGATTATGATAATGGCTTGAATCAAACCCAACAAAATGACGAAAACAACAACTTTTATGAGGACGCAGAAGAATATAATAAAAATATTGTTGATTCATCAGAAAATACTGTTAGTGATTTTGATGCTGATAAAGACCCGATTATACAAGAAATTATGGGCTGGAACGAGGGGGAATACTTATTTGTTATGACTCATAATGTGTATATTAGAAAAGGCCCAGGTTTATTTTATCCTACAGTGAAAAAACTTAATCATAATCAGAAGGTTAAGGTTTTAGGAAAAAGAAAAGGGGGGTGGGTCCTTGTGTCACATGGAGGTTGGGTTCCTTATAAATCTTTAGATATAAGGCGGTATGAAAAACCACAGAAATATAGAGAAAGTTTGACCACTATTGTGCAGTTAGTGAGTGTTAAAGTGTACGGTGGGCCAGGTTTTCATTACCCGGTTGTTAGCAAAAGGATGAAAGGAGATAGGGTGAGGATTATACGAAATCATGGTCCTTGGGCTCAAATTGGTGCATCGCAGTATGTTCTAAGAGGGTTGATTGACGGAAGAAAAACACGCTGAAACCTTGAGCTAGTCGAAGGTTTCAGCGTGAGTTGTTTTACTTCTTCTTTTTAGCTGCTTTTTTAGCAGTTTTCTTAGCTACTTTTTTAGCGATTTTCTTAGCTACTTTTTTAGCAGTTTTCTTAGCTACTTTTTTAGCAGTTTTCTTAGCTACTTTTTTAGTGGTTTTCTTAGCTACTTTTTTAGCAGTTTTCTTATCTACTTTTTTAGTGGTTTTCTTAGCTACTTTTTTAGTGGTTTTCTTAGCTACTTTTTTTATTTTGACAGCAGCGGGAAGGTTTTCTTCGGTATTTTCATTTTTCTTAAGGGAGAAAGGAAGAATCTTTATTTCCTTAGTGTCATCTTCATCATTTTCATCGTCGTCGTTTTGATGATTGTCGTCAGTATCGTGATTTAGAATACTTGCTGTGCTTCTGTTGTATTGCTCTTGATACACTAGTGAATCGTTGGAGTGTGATGGTTTTTCACTATCGGTATTGTCGCTATCATCGCTGTCGTCGTCATCGCTGTCGTCGTCATCGCTGTCGTCGTCAATGTTTTCATGCCTCTGGTAGCTTTCTGTGACATCATCATCATCATCATCATCATCATCATCATCATCTTCATCTGGACGTTCGAAATTGAGGACTCGATCTAAGACCTCATTGTTTTCATCGTCGTAATCGTTGTCATCATCAAACTTGTTTTCATTCTCATCGTATGTGATCATAATTCACGCTCCCAAAGAGTTACTTATACTTTGACAGTGTTGACTTGATTTTCATGAAAACATAAAGGTTTTCATGAAGTAAGCTCCAGAAGCCAGCACCGTACTCGTTCGGAAATGGTCTCAGTAAATGATACTGTGCCAACCAGAACATACAACCAAAACAATACAGTGAAAATCTCTTGAGTGAAAGGGCAAGAAAGGTAAAATTAAAAATTCTCTCTTTTGTGAGGTGAAACATATCTTCTTTGTAAACCGTTTGAGAGAAATAAGCTGTGCTGTGCTATGAAATTTGTCGTTCAAGAGGCGTGTAAATGTTAAAACCAACTCATGGTAGCGATATACTTTATGGAGTTTGAGATGAAAAAAATTCAAGTGACTTATATTGTGGGCTTTTTTGTTGCAGCATTCATGCTGTTTTCTCTTCAAAAGCAAACATCTATGCGGCAAAGTATTGGTGGTGATGATTTTGCAAAAGCTTTAGTAGCGTGGGAAGAAAAAAACTTAGAGACGGCAGCTATGTTGCTTGGTGAAGATCACCATAAGTATATTGAACGTGAGCATGGGTGTGAGTTAGGAATTTCTGTCTTTGCTAAGCTGCATGAATATGAAAAAGTTGAGCGCATCGCTCATAGCTGTCGTCATAAAGTTCCCGCTATGGCTCTTGAAGGTTATGCATTCGCTTTGAGCTTTCAGGGTAAGTTTGATGAGGCGATTGCTACATTAGAAAAATTCGAAGGTTATGATCTTTTTACAGATGAAGAGAAAAAAAAATCACGCATGGCTTTAGCTAAGGTTTTGAATCTTAAAGGCCACTATCATAAATCAGTCGGTGTTTTGACGAAGCTTGCGCTTGAAGAGCATGGAGAGATGGTTTTACCTTTGCTTTTGAAAACACTGAAACAGTCTAAAAACTCAGAATTAGTATTGGAAGCAAGGCAAGCCTTTTCACAGAATGCTAAAATTCAAAGCCTTTTTGAGAAAAAGTGGAAGAATATTGAAAAATCGCACCACCAAATTGAAACAAAAAATATAGAACAAACGTCATAGAAAATGAAGGTGACTTATGCCATTCCTAAAGCCTCCAAATCTTCAAAATCAGGCTCATATTAAGCAGAATGTGTTGGAAAAAACATTGTTTGTTCTTCCTCAAAATGACGGGGAAGCCATACGGTCTTTAGATATTTTAGAAGCTGTGAAAGCACCGTGGGTTCATCGAAGTTTACAATCTTGGGGAGCGGTTTTAGATCGAGAGGTTCTTCCCAGAGAGGTTCTTTCTAAGGTTGATAGAGTCGTTACTTTCGAACTTCCTGCTAAAGTTCCTGAAAAAGGTGAGCTCTGTTGTGAGGAAAGACTCAAACTTCAAGGTGTTGATCTTAAAATTATTGATCACCACAGATATGGGTGGGTTGATAGATCTTCTTCTCAAAGTTCTTTGGAACAATTGTGTGCAGATATTGGCTGGAAGCTTGATCGTGTTGATATGGGAATTGCGGTGAATGATCGTTCGTATATTGGAGGGCTCTATGAAGCGGGATATACAACCGATGAAGTTGTAGAAATTCGATACTATGACTTAAAAGCTCAAGGTCACCATATGGGTGAGATTTTGGATTTAAGAAAAAAAGCTCAGCTTTGGATTCAAGATCACCATGCTGAAAAGGGCTTTTGGCTTTTAGAGCATTTAACTTTTGATAAGAAATGGATTATGCAAGAGCTCGCTTTAAATGCACAAAAAAATGATGTTCATGCTCTTGAGAGGCAGCCTCATAAAATGAGTTTTTCAGGCTCGCCTGAAGTTGTTGCTGCGCTTAATGCATTGAAGCCCAAAGACTGGGGGTATAAAGGGCGGTATACTTGTTATTCTGGGGGAGACCCACAGACGTCACAGTACTGGACGCTACGAGGAATGAAACCTTTAGGGAAACTCTTGAGTGAAAAAATATTTGCAACAGTAACGGATATACTGAAAAAAGAGGTGGCTGATGAGAGATGAGTTTGATCTGATTGTAATTGGAGCAGGATCTGGAGGCGTGAGAGCATCTCGAATAGCAGCCTCGTATGGTGCAAAAGTTGCTGTTGTGGAAGAGCGTTTTGCTGGGGGGACATGTGTCAACGTTGGGTGTGTGCCGAAAAAATTATTTGTTTATAGTGCCGAGGTTGGTGAGGCATTGAGACATGCGCAAGGGTATGGCTGGAATGCTGAAGGAAAGAGCTTCTCATGGGATACGTTGAGAGATCAACAACTAAAAGAAGTTGCACGTTTACAAGCTATCTATAAAAAAATGCTGAATACAGCAGGTGTGGAATGGATTGATGGTAAGGCCTCATTGGCAGGGCCTCAAGAAGTGAACGTTGGTGGTGTGGTATATCGAGCGAAAAAAATTCTGATTGCATGTGGGTCACGCCCTAATCGTCCTCAGATACCAGGGATTGAAAAAGCATTGGTTTCTGATCATATGTTTAGTTTAGAGAAACTTCCACAATCAGCAATTGTATTAGGTGGTGGTTATATAGGTGTTGAGTTTGCTGGTATTTTGAATGCTTTTGGCGTTAAAGTAACTTTAGTCATGAGAAAAGATACGGTGCTGAATCGCTTCGATAATGATGTCAGGCATCACGTGCATAACTGTGTTCAAGCACGAGGAGTTCAAATGGTGACTCATGAAAAACTTCAAGAAATTCTTGAGCACAAAAATGGATTTGAAGTAAAAACTGATAAAGGAACATATACAGCTGATCTTGTTTTAAATGCTTTGGGGCGAGTTGCTTATACCGAACAACTTGGTTTGGAAAATACGGAAATAACAACGAATGCTCAAGGTCATATTGAAGTTGATTCAGCAACTTTTCAAACAAAAGAGCCTTCTGTATATGCTGTTGGTGATGTGACAGGGGGCTTACAACTCACCCCGGTGGCTTTAGCTGAGGGAATGGCATTTGCGCAACAACACTTTGGTGATATAAAGCCAGCTTTTATGCACGTTGCCGTGCCCACGGCTGTATTTTCACAGCCAGAAATAGGCACAGTTGGAATGACGGAAGAGGCAGCGTCTTTACAGTGTGATATTGACGTCTACATGAGTCAATTCAAACCACTGTCAGCAGCGTTGAGTGGATCTCAAGAAAAAGTACTGATGAAGTTGATTGTAGAACAAAAGACAGAAAAAATTTTAGGCCTTCATATGGTAGGGCCGCATGCAGGTGAAATGCTGCAAGGGTTTGCTGTTGGGGTCACCGCAGGAATGACGAAAAACCAAATGGATCAAACTGTTGGAATTCATCCTACCATGGCTGAAGAGTTTGTCACAATGAGAGAGCCCACCCGCTCAGTACAGAAGGTGTCGTAATGGATCATTTTGAATTGTTTAAAAACCATTTAAAACAACGTGAGCAACAAGCTCAAGATCTTTTGAGTGTTCTCAAATATGACTCTATTATTTTTGACTCTGGAGTGGAGTCTTATTATGCTGAAGATGATCAAACCTACCCTTATCGCCCAGCGCCAGCGTTTAAGTCTTGGTGTCCAGAGGTTTCTTCTGGAAGTGCTATTCATGTCAAACTAAATTCTTCTGCTCATCTGTTAAGGGTGATTCCGCAAGATTTTTGGCATGCGAGTCCAGAAGATGGAGAGTGGGTAAAGGCTTTTGAAGAATCAAAAGTGTTTTCAGATAGAAAATCTTTAGTAGATAGTTTGCCTAAAACTGGTAGACACCTTTGGATAGGCCCAGGATTGGAAATGAAGGATGTGTCGCAATGGACATTGAATTTAGAAGCAGCGGTGGCTCACCTCCATTGGGACAGAGGCTGTAAGACTGCCTATGAAATTGAGTGTTTGCGAGACGCTAATCGAATTGCAGCTTTAGGGCATGTGGCAGCAAGAGAAAAGTTTTTAGAGGGGGGATCTGAGCGTCAGATTCATCATGCCTATTTAGTGGCAACGTCCGGGCTAGAGTCTGAGCTCCCATATAATAATATTGTATGCCTAGACCAACATGCTGCAACACTGCATTATCAATACAAGTCCTCTGAGAGAGTTGAAGCAGGAGTTCTGCTTATTGATGGAGGGCATAGCGTGCAAGGTTATGGGTCTGACATTACAAGAACTTGGGTGCATTATCGCGCACCAGAAACGTTTCAGTTGATTCGGAATGACCTCGAGGTTTTACAAAAAAAATTAGCCAATCAAGCTGTTGTTGGAATGAACTTTGCTGATCTGCATCTTATGTCTATTGATGGTATTGGACAGATTTTACTTGATCACAATGTTTTAAAAAATACAGCACAAGGAGAACAAGAATTCCGTTCTTTGGTACGATCATTTTACCCACACGGTCTTGGCCATATGCTCGGTGTCCTTGTTCATGATGTTGCTGGTCGGCAAAAGAATAGAGCTGGTGCAGCATGTGACCCTCACCCTGAAGATGAAAAATTACGCACCAACAGAGAGTTGAGAAATAAAGAGGTCATCACTGTTGAACCAGGAATTTACTGGATCCCTATGCTGTGGAAAAATTTAGACTCAAGGTATTTGAATTTACCACTCATGGAAGAACTCACTCTGTGGGGAGGTATGAGGATTGAAGACAATGTGGTTGTTGGCCAGAAACCAGAAAATTTAACGCGTGAGTTTCTAGCATAAAAGCTTACAAAATTGGAGCGGCAAAAATAGCAGTCTGCATGTGCCAGGATTATGACGGATAATAGTAGAGAACCGTCAAATTTTGGAGGGCTTGAATGAATCAAGTGCTGTCTCAGAATGAAGTTGATGCTCTTTTGTCTGCAGTATCTGATAACAAAGTCGATGCTGATGAACCTGATCTAGGCGACGGTGGTGGCGGTGAAGCCTCTGGGGCCGGTGTTGTCCAGTATGATTTGGCGAACCAAGACAGAATTATTCGGGGGCGCTTGCCTACCTTAGATATTATTCATGACCGTTTTATCCGGCTTTTTCGAGTAACGCTATCTAATGGTTTGAGGAAAATGGCAAACTTAAGTGTGAACTCGACAGGGCCGTTGAAATTTTCAGAGTTTATGAATTCTTTGCCTCTTCCCTCTTGCCTTAATATCTTGAGACTAGATCCATTAAGAGGGGCTGCTATTTTGGTGATTGAATCAAAGCTTTTGTATGCTTTGGTAGATAGTTTTTTTGGCGGCAATGATGTGCCTTATACAAAAATTGAAGGAAAAGACTTTACGCAAATTGAAATTAAAATAGCAAGAAGAGTAGTTCTTTCTGCTTTAGATGATTTGGAACGTGCGTGGGAGCCTGTCTACCCTCTTAAGGTCGGTTATTCTAGAACAGAAATTAACCCTCAGTTTGTCGCTGTTGTCCCTCCTTCTGATGTTGTGATTGCGACAACGTTTGATGTGGAACTTGAAAAAGTATCAGGGACAATTAAAATTGTAATTCCATACGCGACGCTAGAACCGATTAAATCGAAGCTATCTGTTGGGTTTCAGAGTGAACAACTTGAGGTTGATCATATTTGGATTAACCGTATTAAAGAGCAATTAATGAATACCTCTGCAAACCTATTGGTTCGTTTGGGAGAGGCGCATATCTCTGTCGGGGATTTAGCGAATCTTGAAACTGGCGATATTTTGCAGCTTGATCATGATGCCTCAAACCCTCTAGATATTATGGTTGAAGGTGTCCCGAAGTTTAGGTGTATACCAGGTGTGCTGAAAGGTCACAGGGCGGTCAAAGTAACAGAGTCTTTGATTGAGTGAGCAGCTATTCTTGCTAGTGAGCCATTGAGTCTTGACCACGACTATCAATATTTTGAATTGGCAATAAAAATCGACAGACGATATCGGGCTCTTGTGATTATGATTTGTTGATAAAAGATGAAAACAGGAATACGTCTTTTTAAGACGAGCTCAAGGTCCGGATATTGGCAAGAGCTTGTAAAAAATTCATCCCATGAATTCCATACAAAATTTTTAAAAAAAATGTGAGCAGCTTCAAACAACTTATAGAATATTCTTTGTTTTTACCATAATGCTCTTTTCTTTTTTTGGTCGTATAGCAATGTTCTAGAATCTTTGTGCTGACCTCTGAATGGGCTCCGTTTAAAGGATATTCATTACGACCTCGGTAGAGATGAATGATGATATTTTTGCCTTTAAATTCAAAGTGCTTCGATTTTATCCCGGTTTCTCCACTTTAAATGGTTCTCCCTTGCGTGCAATAATGTATTTATTGGTAGAGGTTTAAGCTGTTTAACATTAGGTTCGTAGTCACCTAGAGCGCCTTGAACAACTATTGTTTTTAGATGAAGGCTGATAGCAGCACATTAAAAAATCTCATTTTTTCTGTCACGAACAAGGATGCTTAAGCGCGTGAAATCATAAAGTTTTCTATGAAAGAGTTGTGTTTTTTATATCTATCGGCGAAGCGATTTTTCTTTTAGGCGTCGCTATCTTAACTCTTCGCAGGTGGGATAAAGAAAAAACCTTAGAACCGCCATACAAAACACCAGGTAGTCGTCGCAGGTGTGATTATCAAAATATTTAAAAATTTGTTGGCAAGAAACAGCAGCCGTTAAAAAGAATCCGACTTTGATATGCACGCTTCAGCTCACCAGATCAAAAGCAGGACCTTGTTCGGGTGACAGTAGAGCGGTTGTTTTTATTTGTCGGAACGAACCTTAAGTCGCACTAAGGAATCGCTGCCTTGATTTAAGAAGTTTTCTTTTTTGCATTTAAAGCATTTGTGATGACTTCCATGGTTTTGATTCCTTTGTCGTATGCTGGTGATAATTCTAAACAGCGTTTTAAACAGGTTCTTGCTTCTTCGAAGTCTTGGCGTGTTTTTCTGCCTTTGTAGGCAAGGGCCATGTTGTAATAAATTCGGTAGTTTTCTTTGAATTTAGGGAAGAAACTTAGTGCTGTTTCATATTCATTCAGGGCTTGTTGAGTATCCCCATTTTTAGACATTTCTACGCCTCGGTTATTATAGTAGCGAACTATTTCCATAGGAGTTGCAGTGTTTTGACCAAGCTCTTTAGCCTGATCGTGAAAGCCTGCTCTTTGAAGTTTACCAATCGCTTCAAATTTATAATCAGGGACTTCTGGGGTGTGTCCAATGAGTTGAGTAAATAATTTTACAGACTGCTCGGGAGAACTAAGCTGAATATAGCTTTCAGCCATTGTGCTCATTCGTTGAAGCTGCCCTGGAGCGTTTTTGTGTAGCTTTTCCATGATAGAAACAGAAACGTCGTAGTGGCCCAAGTGGTACTCAAGTTGGGCCTGCAAATTTAAGAGGCGAGGGTTGTCGGGGTCTTTGGATAGTTGGCCTGTGACAAGCTGCAGAGCATCCTGGTAATTTTCCGCTCGGATATAAAGATCAACCATGAGATTAAGTGCGCGTTGACCTATTTGTGATAAGTGGGATCGCACCGTTGATAAAGCTTCTTGTAGGCCGCTTTTCTCCAGTGTTTGGTAAGCTTCGGTTGCAATAGTTTCATAAAGTATAGCGCGTTTTTTATTATTGTAGGCTTTAGCTAATAATGACAAAAGTTGCGGGTGATTAATTGGTTTTTTGACAATTTCAATATCTCCGAGCTCTTTTAGCAATGCACTGGCTTCAGCTGAAAAAGATCCGCTTTGAAAAATCATCATTCCGGTTGTTCTTCGGCCTTCATCTGCATTTTTGCGCCATTTTTGTATGAGAGCAAGGCCAGGAACGTCTTCTAAAGCTTGTTCAAGTATCGCGCAGTCAAAGCGAGTTTGTTCGTATAAATATAGAGCGCTGTTGCCATCTATTGCTTTTTGAACATTGATTTTTTGACGCATGAGATTGTTTGTGATTCCGTTCGAGACAGAAGCATCTTGATCGACAACCAGGACTTTACTGGGAAGCTCGCTCATTTTCATATTCCTCTAAGATCTGTATCATTCTAACACAGAGTGTCATCGTTCAGGTGTAAAGACCAAATGGGAGGCAAGTGTGCGTATTGGGGTTTGTACGGGTGGTGGAGATTGCCCAGGGTTGAATGCAGCGATTCGAGCTGTTGTGAAATACGGTCTACAGCATGGCCATCAAATGATAGGTGTTTTAGATAGTTATCATGGGATGATGTCTGACCCTCTTCATGTAAGGACTTTAGACTGGACGGATGTGAGTGAGATTTTACACCGTGGTGGCACGATTTTAGGCACGCATAATAGTGGAACAACTTTTTCTGATAAAGACGCTATTAAAAGAGCAGTGTCTGGGTATACATCTCTTCAACTGGATGCGTTGGTTGTCATAGGTGGTGAAGGGACACAAGAAATGGCTCGTAAGCTGATTGAAGCAGGGCTAAATATTGTTGGAGTTCCTAAGACAATTGATAATGATCTGCCCGGAACAGAAAGAACCATTGGTTTTACTTCATGTGTCGACCTTGTTGCTGACTCTATTGAAAGGCTTCACTCTACGGCTGAATCTCATGACCGAGTTATGGTGCTAGAAGTGATGGGGCGCGATTCAGGGTATATTGCTGCATATGGAGGAATTGCAGGAGGAGCAAATGTTGTGCTTATTCCCGAGATTCCATTTCATTATGAGAAAGTTTGCGAGAAAATACAGCGCAGAAAAGATCTTGGGCGAACTTATTCCGTTGTCGTTGTTGCTGAAGGAGCAAAGCCTGTTGCTGGAGAAGCTCTTTATAAAAAACACCAAGGAAATGAACGTCTAGGGGGTATTGGAGAGGTTCTAGCTCATGAACTTTATCGACAAACCTCAATGGAAACTCGAGTCACCGTACTGGGCCACCTGCAAAGAGGTGGCCACCCTTCAGCTGAAGATCGTTTACTTGCTACTCGATTAGGGTGTAGAGCTCTTGAACTGGTTCATGAGAAGAAATTTGGAATGATTGTTGGCTCACAAGGAGATAAAGTCGCGGAGTATTATTATAAAGATATCCAACCTGGAGCTCGAAGAGTGCTAAAGCCAGATAATGATCTTCTAAGGTTTGCTGAAGGGATTGGTATTAGTTTTGGCCGCTGATTGTTATTGCAGTGGCAAGAGGTGCTCAATTGAGAGTTGCATTGTGAACTGGGTATGAGAAGCGATCGAGTCAGTTGGGTGTGAGTTAAAGCGGTGGACAGTAAAGTCTAGGAGGCCATTGACGCCTAGACGAGTCGATTCTGTGAAAGGAAATAACCCACCATATCCAACTCTGAAAAGTGAAAGCAGAGAAGACCCTGTCTGCTCTTCACTTTTCCACTGCCCTTTTGCAAGCCCCACCCCAGCAATCCATGCAAGTGAAATGTTTTTTTGAGTCTTTGTCCCATAATGCATGACGAAGTTAACACCGATATCTTGGTCGATGGAAACCTTGCCTGAGGCAATATGGCCTGTTTGAGCTTCTGCCCTGAGGTTTAAGAAATTCCAAGCAGAGAGAGGTTTTGTGTATCCAATACTCACGCCTGAGTACCAAGCTGGTGATAAAGAAGAACCATCGTTTGGTCTTGACTGGCCAATATTACTGTGCAGTCCAATGGAAAGGTTTGGTTTTTTTGATATGGGCTGAAAAAGAGGTGGTGAAGAAGGAGCTTCCCACTCCTCGTTTGATTGAGCTGTTAATGGAGAAAAGGAAAAAAATAAAATAATGGTACATACTTTTGACAATGGTGTGAGCATGATGAGTCTTCCTATTTAAACATGGATTTATTTTTATTATAAAGCATGTGTCAACTTGTTAAATGGTTATAAAAGCTTACGGCTTAATGAACTCGTTGTTGATATAATTTTTGTGCTTATGTGTTTTAAAATCAATGCTTTACTAAATCTTTTCAGTTTTGACAAAGATTTTTGCAGCTTCCGCTGTCAGCCTGTAACCTTTCTTAGGTATTGAGTTTTGTGAAAGAGGTGATGCTCCATGGTAAAGACGCAAGCTTGTGAAGTCTGAGCTGAGAAGAAGCAGTTGTGGCTTTAGCAGTTGAAATTTGACAGAGGATCTTATATACAGAGTTTTACCTCCATCTTGAAATGATGGTTGTATACAAGACTTAGCATTGCCTTGACAGGGAGAAAATATGGCTTCTGCAACAAAAAAACTTAAGGTTCGCCGCCTTTTAACAATTGCTCGTCGTGCTCGTAAGCGTAAAAATCACGTGAATCGTTTTGGTACAACAGCTCCAAGCTTGCCTTTGAATGTTCCAAACGCGAACGAAAAAGCGATGTTGGCAGCACGCTAATTTGAGTGTTCGGAGTTTTTGACTCCGATTCTCTTCATTCCCATTGAATTCTTCTTTTGTTCTTCTTTATTATCGCGCTAAACTCATTATTTCCATTTTATAAAAATGCTTAGAGGTATGTATGCAAGTTTCTCATACGGAAGCCGTTGGATTTCAGGGCTTTAAATGGGTCAAAGCATTTCATTTGATGTTGCTACTTCTTACTGTGACTGCTTTACACTTTTTGTCGCTTTTGTACCAAAAAACTATCGTGCTCTTTTCAAGAGATCCAAATGCTGAAGATCGTATCCATGATGTGTGCTGTTCATGGGCTCGGACAGTTTTTCAATGGAGTCCTTGGTGGGATTTGGATTTAGATGGTCAAGAAAATTTGCCGCGAGATGACGAGCCCCGTGTTGTTGTCGTGAATCATGAAAGTGCCACGGATATCTTTACTTTATATTGGTTAGGACTGCAATTTCGTTGGCTAGCCAAGGCATCGGTCTTTCGTATCCCTATTATAGGCACGGCCATGCGATGGGCGGGTTATATTCCTGTTCATAGAGGGCGTAAAACCTCACGTAAAGAAGCCATGTCTCGGAGTGCTGATGTTCTTAAAAAGGGGCGGTGCATGGCTTTTTTTCCGGAGGGGACGCGCTCTACAACTGGTGAATTTAGGCCTTTTAAACCAGGAGCTTTTAGGCTTTCTGTCTCAGAAAATGTGGAGATTCTACCTGTTGTTTTGCGAGGAGCTGGAGATTTATTGAAAAAAGGTTCTATTGTTCCTCAAAGGGCAGTGATCAGCATGAGTGTTCTACCCCCAATGAAAGCTGCAGAGGGTGAGTCCATTGAAGACTTTACAGAACGCGTGAGAAACAAGATGATTGATGTGCATAAGCTCCCAACGCACAGCTGATGGTGCTATTCTAACCTTGTGAATGAATGAGGTGGAATTATGAAGCATTTTATTTTTGATTTTGATGGTACGTTGGTCGATTCTCGATATCTTGTGTGGGAGTATATTGAGGATCGAGCAAATGACCGTAAGTTAACTCCTGAAGATTTAAGGGAATACAGCGCTACTGAGGTGATACCTGCTTTGGGAATTAAGCCATGGGAAGTACCGCAGTTGATGATTCAAGTGCGCAGAGCTTTTTTAGAGCGCCTTGATCAGCAGCCTATTATTGAGGGTGTTGTAGAGTGCTTTCGAGAGTTAAGAAAACAAGGGCACTGTATTCACGTTGTGTCATCTAATGCTAAAGAAAATATAGATAAATTTTTACAGTTGCATGAAATTGATGATTGCGTTGATCGAGTGATCAGTTTTTTTGGCTTATTTGGCAAAGCTAAAATTCTGAGAAATTTAATGAGGGACCTACAAGCAACCCCTGGTGATGTTATGTATATTGGAGATGAAACTCGAGATATTGTTGCCGCTCAAAAAGCAAAGATATCCAGCTTAGCAGTGACATGGGGGTATAACTCGGAGAATGTCCTTGCTGCAACGGATCCAAGTTTTTTAGCGAGAAATCCATCTGAAATGATAGGTATTTTGTCAAAACGAGGCGAGTTGTGAACCCTGTCCACCTGATTCCAATGCGAGAAGATAACTATACTTTTGCTATCCAAAGTAAGCTAAGCCCGAAAAAAGTTCTTATTATTGATCCCTCTACTGAAAAAATTGTCGATGAGATCAAACGACGAAAATGGACAGTTGTCGGGATTTTTAATACACACCATCATTATGATCATGTGGGTGGGAATCAAGAACTCGCTTCAAAATGGGAATGCCCGGTTTATGGAGCTGATCTTGATAGAGAACAAATTCCTGCTTTAAGTCATAGTTTAAAAGATGGCGATAAAATAGAAATCGCAGGATGGAAGATAAGAGTTTTAGCGACTCCAGGTCATACTCTTGGGGCCTTGTGTTTTATTTTCGATGAAATCAAGGCTGTTTTTGTTGGAGATACGATGTTTGCTATGGGATGTGGGCGGTTGTTCGAAGGATCCCCACAGCAGATGCTGGAAAGTTTACTCAAAATAGGATCCTTACCTGAGGATTATAAAATTTATTGTGGACATGAGTATACGGAGCAAAATGTACGTTTTGCTCTTTCGGTTGAATCATCGTCTTTTTTAAAAAAATATGCTGAAGGTATAAAAAATATCCGACGGGCACAAAGGCCCACTATTCCAACTCAAGTGTCTGATGAGTGGCAAGGAAACCCCTTTTTAAGAGTTACTCTACCGTCAAAGCATTGTACTGACGATGCTGTGAAAAATTTCACGCTTTTGCGTGAAAGAAAAGATGTATTTTAGGTCGATGGTAAATAAACTAAGTCAGTTGCCTGAACTTATCTTCAAAGCACAAGAGTTAAGTTCTGCAATGATTTTTTTTGATGTAATTGGTTTTGTGACAAACCGATTCATGCCAGCAATAAAACATCTTTCTTTATCTTCAGGTAAGGCGTTTGCCGTCATTGCAATAATAATTGCATTTTTTGATGCATGATTTTCAGAGTTTCTAATCTGTGTGGTGGCATCAACACCATCCAAATTTGGCATCTGCATATCCATTAAAATCACATCGAATTTTTGATTTCTTGATTTTGTTACTGCTTCAACTCCATCATGAGCGAATACAAAAGAAAGTTTAAATTTTTCTAAAAAAGCACCTAAAATATCCCGATTTGTACTGTTGTCTTCAGCGACAAGTATTTGTAGTTTTTGGGCTTCTGAGGTTAGTTTATGAGTATCGTTATTTTCTAAAATATGATTTTTTGTGAGACTCATTTCGATAGCAAAAGAAAAAGTAGTCCCTTCATTCTGTATAGAGTGGACATGTATTTCTGATCCCATAAGTTCAATAATGCGTTTGCAAATTGTTAAACCTAACCCTGTTCCACCATATCTACGAGTTGTAGAAGAGTCTTCTTGTTCAAAAGGCTGGAAAAGTTTGTTGAGGCGATGAGGGGAAATACCTATTCCTGTATCTTGCACAGAAAATTTTATTGTATGGTGTGATTCTGTTTTCTTAATTGTTTCAACAGTTGTAAGGATATGACCTTCGTGCGTAAATTTCACAGAATTTCCGATAAGGTTTAATAAAATCTGGCTTAATCGCGTGGGATCACATAAAAGAAGAGGACTATCAAAATTTTTGAACTCAGTTCTTATTGCTACAGATTTTTTTTGACCTATAGAAATGAATATGAGCGCTACTTCTTGTGTAATTTTTTGAATATCAGATGGAAGACTTTCTAAAGAAAGTTTTTTTTCTTCGATTTTTGAAAAATCTAGAATATCACTAATAATAGAAAGTAAAAGTTTGCTGCTTTTTTCTATAACACGTAGCTTCTCTTTGGGGTAATTTGATGCTTCGTCGTTTATCATGAAATCAGCAGACCCAATTATACCATTGAGGGGAGTGCGGATTTCATGGCTCATATTTGCTATGAATTCTGAGCGGGCTATTAAAGCTTGTTCTGCACGGTTTTTTTCTTTCTCTAAATCAGCAGTCCTGATTTTTACTTTTTCTTCAAGATGACTGTTTGCTTTTATATTTTCAGTGTTTTTTTCGTCAAATGCAATAGCAATAATTTCAAAATCATCATTGGAACCTATTGGGTAACAGCTGATATTGCCCTCTTTAAGGTGCGTGTTTTGAATTCTATCAACTAAAACTTCAATAGGTCCGCTAATAAGAAATCCTATTTTTTTTGCTAAATAAATAGATGTAAAAGTAGAAAATAAGATAGATAATAAAATTAGGACTATAGATGTAATTAATATTTGATAATAAGGGTTTTTTTCGTTGAAAACATTTATTTTTATATTTGGGCTTTTAATGATAGAGGTGTTTTTTGTGAAGTGAGAACTTCCTGCTTTATATAAGTTATTGATGTCTCTATCTGATGAGAATATTTTGATGTGATTATAATATAGTTCGAAGTATTCTTCTTTTTCATGCAATTTTTTTAGCGATAAATTTAAGTCGAAATAAGCTGCGAGAAAACCTTGTTTTTTACCATAGTATTGAATTGGAGCAACAAGGAACATAGAGTTTTTAGATAAAATTTTAAAAACTTTATGTTGTGAAGATTTTAAGACTATTTTGTCTTTAAATTCTTCTAAATAATTCTCTCCTGTGTAAGCAAGAAGAGATCCGTGATTATCAAAAATAGATAATCCTAATAAATCAGGTCTTTTTTTATCTTGAATAAAGCTATCAAAGCTTTGAAAATTGTATTCTAACAAGGAAGTAATAATCCTTGGTTCAGAGGCTAGGTTTTTTATTTGATTTGCAAGAATATCAAAAGTGATATCTATTTGTTGTGTTTTATGGTTTACGGCTATTCTGTCACTTTTTTTAATTTCATTTTGTAATGTATATAAATAAACAGATGAACTTAGAATAAATGATGTTGCCATCACCGAAATGAGTGAAAGAAAAACATAACGGTTTATTCTTTTGGAAAAACGACCTTTGTAAGAATTTACATTGTTATTTCCCAACAATATCTCCATTTTTACTAAACTTTGCAAAATTAATATCTTCACTACTTAAAGCATCTTGTTTTTCGATATTAAAAAAAGGTTTGTGATATAAACGAAAGAGACCGTCGTATGTTTGCATAGATCGAAGATGTTTTTTTATTGAATTTCTTTCATAAGATAATCCTTTTTGAATAGCAAAAGAAAGCATTTTGATAAGCTCATAAGTATGAATAGTTGCGAAAGGAGCAGGTGTGACACGGTTCTGAGTTGAGAAGTGTCGTGTGTATTTTTTGAAGAAATCATAAGCTTTGGTGTTATGTTTTTTGTTGTCTGGCTTAATATATGTTTGAAGAAAGACAAGAGGAACATTTTTAAGTTCTTTTTGAACTTGTGTCCAAAATCTACCACCTAAAATACCCCAATGAGAAACGATAGGTATTGGTTTTTTAAGCTGAGTAATTTTTTTGATGAGATGAACTCCCTCAGGGGAATTCCCAATATAAATAATGACATCGGATGATGAGTTCTCTAAATATTGAATGATTTGAGAGAAAGATGATTCGCCCCACTTAAACCAGTAGGGTTTAATGAGATTTATATTCTTAGATTTTGCTTCTTTTGATATAGCTGAAAAATTACCTCGACCCCACGGGGTATCTTCTAAGATTAAAGAAATATTTTCTCCGTGCTGAGTGGCCTCTTTTAATAGAGCTTTTCCTGCATATTCATCACGCACTGAAAATCGAAAGTGATATGGATTTTTTTTAGAGATGATATTTGAGGCAGCAGCCCAAGGAATTAGATAAGGAATTTTATTTTCTTGGACGAATTTTGCTTCTTTTAAAATGACAGGGCTGTGCATTCCTCCTAAAAGAGAAACAACGAGAGGGTCTTTTGACAGTTCTTTTA
Source organism: Oligoflexales bacterium (assembly GCA_045106415.1). GTDB lineage: Bacteria > Bdellovibrionota_B > Oligoflexia > Oligoflexales > Bog-1112 > JBGCEP01. The sequence goes on from JBGCEP010000004.1 coordinate 41,790, forward strand.
TATTATGAATTCCATTAGCTGGAAACCCTCCGTGATCTCTAATGTCGAGAACTAATTTTTTTTTCAAAAAATCATCACCATGATTGATTTCACTAACAGCAAGTTCGGCTCCTCTTATAATAGCTAGAGCAGAGTCTTTTGCTTCTAGTGAGAAACTTATATTGACACCTATCGCAATATTATTTTCTAAAGATTTAATGATATCTGGATTAATTAAATCTTTAAAAGAATTTAAAAGATGTCTGTAGCGAAAATAAAGTCCAGACATTTTTTTAAAAATTGAAGCTTTAAATGTTTGATCCATGATTGAAATATGAATGTTTTTTTCTTTCATTTTCTTAATAATAAGACGTTCGTTATCTAAAGAATCTTTTCTTTGAAAATCTTTAGATCGCAGAAGTGATTTTTCAATAATATTTTTGATGTTCTTGGGAATGTCTTTAAAAAAAACATCACTCATAAGTGATATATATGCAATGTATCCGTGATTAGATAGAGATATGTGTTTGTGAGTTTCATATAGCTTCATAGCACTGAATGAGGACAATGAATTTTCTTGAATATCAAATTCATTACTTTTAAATGAACTGTGAAGAGAGTGAAAATCAATGAATTTTGGGAAAGCGTGAAGATGGATAACTTGTGATTTTAAAATATGACTTTGCATGACACGGAATATTTTTCCGCTAAAATCATTAATACCATGTAGACGGGATTTAGAAATCATCTGCTTAAATCCTGATTCCCAATAAGAGACAGGAGATAAGCCATGTTTTAAAAGTTTTTGCGATATTTTTTTACCAAAAGGGCCATCGAGTGCTGTGTGTATTTTTTTTCTGTTATTAAATAAGTAAGGTATATCTAATATTCTGATCTGAGGGGCAAGAGAGGTTATTTTTGATGTTGGTGTAATAGAAATAGAGAGCTTTCCGTCTTGAACCATTTTTATCATCTGAACATCTGTACCTAATTCTTGATTAGGGTGAATTTTAACATGAATTTTATTATGAGAATCTCTTTCGACTATTTCTTTGAAGTAAGTAGCTCCTCGATGTATTGAGCTATTTACAGGCATATTGTGTCCAAGGCTTATTTGATAAACTTTATCGTTTAATGAAATTTTGTAGACAGTAGCACAAAGAACGAAAAAGCATAAATAAAATGGAATTTTATTCATAAGGCCACCTAGTATAAAAAGATCTAGTTACAGATAAGGTATCTTTCGGTTTTATTTTGGATAAAATTTACCATTCTAATAATGGTCTTGCGATTAAAAATTGGTTTTCAAATCATTTTATTTATAGAGGTAAGTCAAAGATGTTGGGGTTATTGATTTTTATCATGTTGTTTTTTTAAAAGATTTAATAATTTTTTTGTATTTTTTAAATAAGATTCCCCCTTCAATTTTTCTTTCTGTCTTACGTGTTAGCGCTATTGCTCCGATAAGCTAAATAAAGTATTCGTGATAGGTTGTTCAGTGGTACCACAGGTGCATTTTTCGCAGTCTTTAACATTTAAGCTGTTTCTATTAATGGCTTGTACCTTACTTGGTACTGTTGCTGTTATTACTTATAGAAATGCTGTTGAATTTCAGAATATTTTATGGGGGCAGCTCAGTGATAAAGCACAAACAGATAGTGAAACAGCTCTTAATTCGATTTCAAGCCAAGTCGATTTTTGGAAAGGTCATGTTCAGCAAATAGTAAAAGAAGCTGTTCAAACACGAAGATATTCAGCCCCAGCGGCAAAAGCTTTGATTAAAGCTTCTTCAGATATTGTATCTTTTCATCTTTTAGAAGAGAAAAATAAAAATGTAAAAACCTTCACTTTTTTATTCACAGACAATAAAAATCAGAATCAGTTTGAAGATAAAGACCCAGATAAAATTGAAAAAATTATACGTTATGACAACCAACTGTGGGTAAGAAAATCCTCAAAGGCTAAAAAATTAAAACAAATTTATTTAGTCAATGCTTCAACACGTCCTAAGCTTGGACTATTGAGGATAGCTGTTCCCGCAGTTGTGGGGAAGAAGAGAGTATGGGGAATTCTCACGGTCTGGCAAAGACCTTTGGCGTCGAGTTTACCAGTAAGTAAACAAACGGAAGCATATGTGATTAATAAGCGCGGAAGGCTGCTCGTCTCACAAGGAAGAAATATATTAAAACCGAAATCACTCCTAAAAGATGGTGTGACTCGTCTTGCTTTAAAAAGTTCTTCAAATGCAGGAATTTTCCGTGAAAAAAGAAAAGGCAGTAACATTTTAGCAGCCTATGCACGAGACGATGCACTTGGTTTTTCCGTTATCTTGAAAAGAGACCCTTCTTCAGGTATTGAGCAAATTAATCGAGAGCTTATGAGAACTTTACTTATGACTTCATTTGCTTTTTTAATCGCTATTTTTATAACATGGGTTTTTGCAGACCAGCTCACAAGAAATTTGAGAATTTTAGTCGATTTAACCCAATTAATTGCATCAGGAAATTTTCAAGCGAGAGTGCCAGCAACCTCGAAGGATGAGGTTGCTGTGTTAGGAAACTCTATTAATAATATGTCGTCACGGATTGAAGAGCTTATGTCGGCTCAAATGGAGGCTGTGAGACAAGAAAAAGAGTTAGAAACAGCAAAAATGGTGCAAGAAACACTTTTCCCTAAAGAGAATATTAATCACGTATCTATTCGATTGACGGGTTGCTATGAACCAGCATCTGAATGTGGTGGTGATTGGTGGGGGCATTTTCAAACACAGAGCGGATTGCAGTTTTTTTGTGTAGCAGATGCGACGGGTCACGGGGTTGCTGCTGCTATTGTCACTGCATTAGCATTTTCATCTTGTATGACATTTGCTGAAGCTTGGTCTGAACAATATGCTGAAGATCCCGCTAAAATGCTGGAAAAAATGAATGAAGTTATGTGGAGTGCGGGACGAGGAGTCACGACAATGACTTTTTTTGCTGCTTTTCTTAATCCTGAAACAAAAACACTAACTTTTGCAAACGCTGGACATAACCATCCTTTTTTAATGCCTAAGTATGATACAGACCCTCGTTTGAATTCGAATAAAAAAGTAAAACCAAGAAGTTTAGTTTTACAAGCTAGAGGTATCCCTTTAGGTTTAGGTCCTAATGCATCATATAAAAACAAAGCTATTGAATGTGTGAATGATGACAAGATTTTTCTTTATACAGATGGTCTTATTGAATGTACAAACCACCAAGGTGAAATGTATGGCAAAAGAAAAATGATGAAAAAAGTAGAGTCTCTTGTGGATCAGGACATTGATACAATTCGAGAGATAGCTCTAGAAGACGCAATGAACTTCTTTGAAGGCTACCCACAGGATGACGATATTACAGTTGTCGTTGCAGATATTATGCCAACAACGCCACTGAAAAAAGTGCAAATCGAAGGTGAGATGGATTCATGATAATAAAGTACTTCCTGCTTGTTTTATGGCTTGCTTTGATTGGTGTCAATATTTTGGCGTGGCAAAAAGTAGACTGGTTTTTTGATCGTCATAAAGAACATAAGGCAATTTTAATGAAAGTGGATGGTCAAGTGAAATCCCGACCAAAAGATCTGACGATATGGAGAACTGCAGGAAAAGGTAGAAAGTTTTATGGAGAAGAAATCTTAGCGACTGAGAAAGATTCAACCGCTGTATTAGTGTTTCAAGGTGGAAGATCTATTGAGCTCGGCTCCAATAGCCAGCTGGCTATTGGGCAAAGTGAAGCTTCACCTTCTTCATCAGATACAGCTATGACCATTACTCTTCTTAAAGGAAATGCAAAAGTTGAAAATAAACCGACAAAAGACAGTGAAAATAAACCCCTTGAAGTTCAATCTGGGGATGTAGCGATTGAGCTTGATCAAAAAAATAGCTCAGTTATTCAATTGTCTAAAAGTGTGAAAAAAGAAACAGCAGATGTTTTTGTTGCTTCAGGATCTGCAAATCTTATTAATGTTACAACAGGTGAAGTCTCTAAAATTAATAAAAAAACACACTCAAAACCAATAGAGCCAGAAATTGAAGAGCCCTCTGCTATAATCTCGTCACTGCCTAAAGTCTCAATCATATGGCCTCAAAACAGAATGTCGTTGTGGACGACTCGACCATTGAACGGCCAGAAGGGTTTTCTGCCTGTGAGAGTTGCGCTGCAAGGAGGAGGACCTTCTCAAGAGTGGGAAGCTTTTGTTTTGTTAGGACGTCAATCTTATCCGGTTCAAAATGGCCAAGCCAAAATTCCAGTGAATTTTTTAAAAAATGCAAATACAACAACCTTAGGTTATCGTATTCAACTGCAGGTTGGTGCGCGGTTCCGCAAACCTTTATATCAAACTCAATCAGGACGGAAAGAAAAAATAGAGAGAAATATTGTTTCATTTGAAATTCGATCTCTTTTAGCGTTGCCTCCTAAAGTTCGCATATCACTGCCTCGTATTCAGCAGACACCCATTATGGAATCAGGATGGTTTTTACAAAAAGGAAAAAAATCACATAATCTGATTGTGAATATTTACTCCCATCAGGATATAGTTAAAATGGCACCTGTTTTAAATGCAGCAAAATATTTTCATATTGTTTCTACTCCTCCAGAGCCAAATGGAAAAGAGATGTATCTGAGTCGAGGAGGACAAATTATTGCTTCAGCTCAAGGCGTCAAAAACACACAGGACTTAAGGACACTTAAATCAGTATTAAATGCTGACGTTGTTTTTTATGGCCCTGCATCAGCTCTCCATCCTTTAACGTTTGATCAAAAAGGTTTGCAGATATTGAGGTCGAGAGAGCAAGTGTATGTTTCTTCTCAAGGAAGAATGAGCCCTGTCAAGACAGAGGTGCTTCTGGAGGATGCGGCTGCTAGAAATTTCGTTCTACAATCCGCAGACGGTGTGTTCCTTCAGCCTGTACAAGTTTTGGAGGTTCGTTAATTTGAAATTTTTAAGGTTTGCTGTTTTTTTACTTTGGAGCATATCTGCTTATGGCGAGCATGTCGCGATACAGTGGCGATGGAGCGATCCTTCTGATACCCCAAAAAAAGTAGAAGACAAAAGTGAATTTAAAAATCAATGGAAAGATACTTGCGCGACTCTTGGTAATTTTTTGAGACCAGGACAAGGACCTTATGGTTGGGGGATTTTTTCTTCTTATACTTGCTTTATCAATAAAAAATATCAAAATGGAAAAAAGAAATTTAAAACACCTTGGCTTTTAGAGTTCTTACAAAGTTCCGATGAAATTGTGATTTCGCTTTATTATCAAGGTCAAAGTTCTTCTTTTTTACCACTTAATAATAAAAAACCGCTCTCTGTTGTTCGTCTAGAAAATTTTGATGGGATTGTTTCGATTTTAGGATCAAAAAAGTTAATACCTCTTCTTTTGGCAAATCTATGGGATCAGGCTCCTTTTGTTCGTAAAATTAAAGCAAGAAAAAGAAAGTATGAAAAAATATCAGGACCAAAGCCACCTCGTGTGGATCCTTTTCCTTTACCACCTGTGCCTGAAAAAATAACTTTATATAGAATGAAAAAAAAGAAAGAAAAAGATGTTTATTGGGTAGGAACCCCTATTGCAGAAGGAGTATCTGATGCTTCCAATGTGACTTATTTACACTCTGGGGTTTATGTAGGGCAACCCACTTGGGAGTTTGCTGAGCCGGTTGAAGCTTTAGAGGATTTATGGGTGCACAATTCTTTTGGAGCACTTTCAATGCAAAAAGAGTTGAATAAACGTTTAAAAGACGCCATAAATTTAATTCAAGATATCGGTCTTTTAGGGGCGATAGCAGATGCTTTGTCCATGAGCGTATCAAGTGGGTATTTTGGTTTTCGTTATGGACAATCTATGGTGACGCAACAGTTCTTTGAAAACAATATGTCTATTATGAGTTTGTTGCTTGAAGTCAGGGCGGGTCCATTACAAGGTCTAAGATTTTATGCTGATTCTTGGCCAAGCTTTTCCCTTCCTACTGGTGTTGAATTTGGAGGAAATCGGCAAGTTCTTGGGTGGGCTTTTGGTACAGATGTCGGTCCTTTTTATATGGATTTAACTCCCACTTTTGGACGCTGGAGTGTACACATGGCAATACCTGTAGATGAATCTGTCTTACCTTTTGATCTTAAACAAGCACTAAGTGTAGGGATAGAAATGGGAACCGAATTGCAATTTGAGGATCATTTGTATCGCTTTGGTTATAGCAAGGCCTATTCAATTCCACAGAGCAATCAGAAAACAGAGGTTTCTACGGCAAGATATGCTTTTGATTCGTTTCATAAAATTGGCCTTTTTGATCATGTTGAATCTTCTCTACTTTTATTTTTAATCGTGGAGTTTGCCTCTTTTAAAGATTCAACAGAGCAAGACCCTGACTCGTTTGATATTACAGAGCGAATTGAAGACATAAGTTTTCCTTTTGCGTTTTCAGGCATAGGAGTTACATTTTCATGGTAGCGATGAAATGGGTTCTCCTTAATCTTTTGTTTTGTAATATATTGTTAGGATCATCTGAAATTATAGATATTTTAGATAAAAAAACAGAACGTATTCTTCAAAAAGGGAAAGTTTTTTTTCCAAGAAATGTATCTATTGTGAGAATGAAGAAGAAAAGAATATACGGGGTGTCTTTAAAAAAGATTGAGCAAATGAAAGGCGTCCATATTTTTGATGGAGAAACGTTAAATTGGTCTTGGCTTATGAATGGCTTGCGTTATCAAAAAATGGATGAGAAGAAGTCCTATCATAATGTTTTTGAGTTGACTCATGCAGACGCTTTATTGTCTTCTCATAACAAAAAATGGGATGTGGTTGTTGCAGATAACAAAGAAATAAAGAAAATTTATCAGTCAGAAAAACCTAAAAAGATAGATAGGTATTCTTTAAAGTCCTGGCTCACGAAAGCATTTGGATATAATGCTATGATGATTGCTCATCATAATAAATTTTATTATATAAAAGGTTTTGATTCTTTGAAAAAAGGGGATCAAGGAGTTGTTTTTAAAGAAAGTTCCGATGTTAGAGTCGTTACAGATGAAGAAATTGTTGGAATTATAGAAATTTCTCACACGATCGGTCAATATGGTGTCGGGAAGGTAGTACTTGGGGAGTTTTTAGGTCTTGCTGAGGGAACTAAATTAAAAATAATCTCGAAAACAAAGCTAAACTAGAGATGAGTTATGAAAATGTGGGTTGTCTAATTTTTTGTTTTATAGTGAAAATTGAGAGCGATTAAAACCCACTTATTTTCGAACTTTGAAATTGAAATGAAAGCTCTAAAGTGTCTTTAACATTTGCGATAAGACCACCGGCGACAGAGGGTGGCTCAAGACCTAAGTTTGTAAATGTCGTTTGTAGAGTGCCGTTAAATATATAGTTTGTTTCTTTTTTTGATAGTGTGACATCAAAAATGACATCGAATTGCTTATTGTTGATTTGTAGTGTTCCTGAGATTTTACTGGTTTCTTGTTTAAGAAAATGATCCCGTTTAATAGGAGCTGATATAAATATGAGGTCTTCTTGATTTTTTCCGCCAAGAAGATCAAAAACAGCGACGTCCCGGTCTTCTTCTCCACTATCAAAATTTTTAATGGGAAAGATGCCTGTTAAAACGATAGTGTCTTTTTTTGTAGTGACTGTTGTGGTAATAGAGCAGTTTTTCCCAGCGGGTTCTAAGGCTCGAAAGAGAAACATTGTTTTTTGAGTTTTCCATGAAACACAATGATCACCTTTTTGATAGAGTCCCTCTGCAAAAAGAAAAGAAGGTAAAGCTAAAGATGCAATTAAATATAACAACTTCATGAAAACCTCAAAAAGAAAACGATATTAACGTTTAAGGTTGATAACTTCTTCAACCATTGTATCTGTTGTTGTGATCGAACGCGAATTCGCTTGAAAGAGACGTTGTGTCATGATCATTTGAACAAATTCTTCAGCTAAGTCAACGTTTGACTCTTCAAGAGAAGAAGCAAATAATGCTCCTCGAGTACCAGTTTCAGGCATGCCAATGTTTGGGGGCCCTGCTTCTGGTCCACCTTGAAACCGGTTTTTCCCAGCTTTTTCAAGAGCGTCTTGGTTTGCAAACGTAGCTAAAGCGATTCCTGAAAGAGTCCGTTGAATACCGTTTGTGTAAACACCGGTTACCATTCCATCTCTGCCGATTCGCAAAGATTTTAACCCACCAGACTCATAGCCGTCTTGAGTGTGTGAGACCGTAACTGATTTTCCAGCGATTGAGGTTGATGAATTTAATCCGCTTCCTCCTTCTTCGAGGATATTGACGCCAAAGTCGAAATTAATGATTTGATCAGGAAAGGCCCCATTGTTGAAGTTAACAGAAGACTCTTCTGTTATTTCTTCTTCTAAAAGGCCAAGTCTATCGAATTTAATACTTCCGTTGGCAATTTCCTTGAAGTTTCCGTCGCTATTAGGGTCTGCAACTTCTGAGTTGTCCACAACAGCTCGCCATTCCCATTCTGTGCCTTCTTCATCAGCGTTGATTTTACGAAAAAATGTTGTCACTTGATGGCCGCGGCCATGAGAGTCAAAGACAGATACTGATGTTGAAAAATTTGATGTTAACTCTGGGTTTTCAATATCAAAATCACCTTCAACAAGTTTCGCGCGAGAGTCTAATTGAACATTCATATTTAGGGTGTCAGTTGCTCTTGGAGGAATACTGTTTGTTGCGATTTGAATATCTGTGAGTCGAGATGAAAGAGTTCCGTCAATATCAGCCATGTAGCCTTGGATTCTGTTGCCGTATGGGTCAGCAAAAAATCCATCTTTATCAAAATGGAGGTTTCCCACTCGAGTGTAAAATTTACCAGCCGACTGTTGAGCATCTTCGTTCGCGCCAGAAACAATAAAAAAGCCTTGCCCTTGAATAGCGACGTCCGTCAAATTACTGGTGACCTGCATCCCACCTTGTGTGTGTAGGGTTTTAACATTTGCTAATCGTGCTCCACGCCCAATTTGCGCTGGGCCAGCGCCACTGTTTAAGTCCATTGACAACATGTCTTCAAATTCTGCTCGATCTTTCTTGAAGCCTTTAGCACTTGCATTTGCAATGTTGTTGGCAATAACAGACATGCCGTCTGAGTTGACTGTGAGTCCTGTGACCCCAGTGTGAAGAGCTTGTGTTACACCCATGCTTATCTCCCATATATCGTCTCTATAGTGAGATTAGCGTGGTTTTAAGATGTAGCGTAAATGTTGCAGATTTTCATGAATTGTAGAGTCGAGAAATTTTGATTTTTTGCTTTTCTACGAAAAGAACAAGGCTAAGTCATTATTTTTAGGCGTGGGGCATTGTTATCTTTCTGGTTAGTTTGTGTTTTTTGTCCAGGAGAATTTTGACCACCTGGTTGCCCGGAGATGAATTTTTGGTATTCTTCTGGTTGAAGTTTGGGAGAAGGAACCCCATCCTCTCTAGGGTTTTCTATGACGTCTTTCCATGCAACTAATAGAGTTTGAAGTAGGGACTCAACATGTTCGAGGCATTCACGGCGATTGTGAATATTACCTTCGATCAATTTATCAATCATGAAAACGTAGAGATTTTCGAGGTCAACAGCAAGATCACCACCTACTTTAAAATCAAGTGTGGCCATAAGCTCAGAGACAATGGCAGTTGCTTTGCTTATATACATACCTTTATCGGCAATGCGCTTTTCATCGAGGGCTGTGCATGCTTGCTTTATGAAGCGAATGGCTCCTTCATAGAGCATAATAAGGACTTTTTCACGGCTGGCGGTTGTGACCGCAGTCTTTTGGTATTGCTGGTATGGATTGCTCATGATCTAGCCTTTTTTCTGTGCACCCCCCAATCTTGCGGATAGGAAGTCGCTCTGCCCTTTGAGGTTCGCCAGGGTTCCTTCGAGGACAGTGAACTGGCGATCAATCGCCTCTTCTTTTGCCTCTATCTGGCGCGTACGCCGCTCAATTGTTTCGTCCTGCTGGCGGATCACTTGATCTAGACCTCGAATACGGCTCTTAAGCACTCCGAAACCTGGATCTCTCAGTGCTCGAATTCGAGAGCTGAGAACTTCCGCAAGACCAGTTCTAGATTTAGAACGGATAAACAAATTTGCGACACTATCATAGTCTTCGGTTAAAGCGTTCCGGACTTTAGCTTCGTCCATAGTGAGCTCACCTGTTTTTGGATTTGTTGTGATTCCAACTTCTGATAAAGTCCCGAATTTTTCACCAGATATTGGAAATCTTTGGATGCCATCTTGAAGTTGACGCATGATCATCTTTATAGAAGAATCTCCAGCAAGTCGTCCATACCCACCTGTATCAGGGTTTTCTTGAAACTGATTATGAACAAACATAGCAATGTCATTATAAGCAGTCACGAATTCGTTGATTCCCTCTATCGTCGCATCGATGTCGTGCACAACACTGACTTGAATTCGAGTACCTGGTTCTGAACGCCTTACGTTGAGAGTAACGCCATCGATGAGCTCATCAAGAACATTGTCTTCATCGGTGACCGGGACATCTTCAAATAAGACATCTAAGTTACGACCTGTGACCTGCTCTTTGAATTCTAGAAATGTTGTGTCTTCATCGAGGTAAATTGAAGCTTCACGCCCAGACTGCTCACTGACAACGAGGAGTCGATATGGCTCTGGCTTATATTTTGTATTGATGACCATGGCTCTGACGCCAGCTTCAGATTCGTTGATTTGTTCGGCAACTTCTTGAAGGGTCGTATATGGCTCAACCATAACTTCGATTTCTTTACCGTCATCACGCTCAATAAGCATATAACCAAAACCTACAGGCGTATCATCTTTATCGGGAAAGCCATAAGCTAATTCTTTTTCTGACCGAGCCATTGCTCGAACTTCAACTTCATAGTTTCCAAGCATGGCTCCCGCTGCAACGCTTCCGTCTATGATGTCAGGGTGAGAGCTATCTAGTTTGAGTTTGTAGAAATCATAGCGAGTTTTCAGTTTGTTTAAACTAGAGTCGAGTTGACCAATAATCGCATTGAGATCTTCAAATTCTGTTTTTTCTGCCTGAACTTCTGATTTTCTCTTTTTTGCTGATTCAAGAGGGATACGCTGAACCTTTTTTAACTCATCAATCATAGATGGGTTAATACCGGCTTGCTTCAATCCTGTATGCATACGTATCGGCATAGAGTTGGTATCCTTCTCTTATCTCTCGTATGGTAGCAGTCGTTGCCTATTGAGAGGAGGTAAGATCTCGCCGACTTCATATAATGCTATGATAAAAACTATGAAAACGAAGTTGTCACATCCAGTTAGCCGTCTTGAGGTTCACTTAAGAAATGATCTTCTGCAATCTTCGTTGCGGCAAGATTTTCCGCATGCTGGGCCTGTCGAGCAAGAATACCCACTTGTTTTGCAGCAAAACAATCATGTTCATAGCTATTGCTTTTGGTCAGAAGCAAAAGATTTGATTGGTCATTTAAACTGCTGGCCAAGGGTGCTTAAAGATCCTCATGGAGCCCGGAATCTACGTGTTGGCGTGATAGGAAATGTTGCTGTTTCCGAAGCCTATAGAAGGCAAGGTTACATGAAAAAAATGTTTCAAGCTTTGATGAAAAAACCTCATGTGAAAAATTTAGATGGCTTTGTCTTATGGACTGATGAACCAAAGTTTTATTGTTCTATGGGTTTTCGAGCTGTTGGCCGAGAGGCTCATTTAAGGTTCTCTCTTCCAGAAAATTCTTCTCCTGTGGCAGCCAATTTTTTTCATGAAACTGTTAAGGATTTAACAGATGAAGATTTTGTTGCTTTGCACGCTTTAAGACCAAGCTGTTCATTTATACCTGAAAGAACTGTGGAAGAGACAAAAGCACTTTTGTCGATTCCTGATTGTATCTTGTTAGTAAGGCGAGACGCTAACGGGATTATGACTGAAAATATTATTGTAGGACGAGGGTGTGATTTTATTGGAACTATCCATGAATGGGGAGGGCGGTCAGCAGACGCTTTGTATCAAGGGATTGTTCAAATATTACAACTGACTGAATGGGAATCTGTACAATTGATTGCTCCTATAGAAGTTGTCAAGTCGAGCCTTTGGGGAGGGCTTTGCTCTCGTGCTGATCATATGGAAGAGGTCCCTATGGCATTTGGCTGGTGTCGAACCTTTGAAGGTTATCAGCATTTGAATTCGTCTTTTTTTTGGGGTCTAGATTCAATTTGATTTTTGTTAGTTGAGGCTAAATCTATGTATTGTTGGGTATCTCTGTCAAAAGGTAACGCTTCCTTCTTTTTTTAAAATTGGCTATATCATTTGTAAAGAAAAATGATGAAAGGTTGCCATGAAACGCTGTCTGTTTTTTTCTCTTTTAATCTATACTGCGTGTCCTCATCAAGAAGTTGTTGCTTATAGTGACTGGCATAGTGGAGGTGTTGGTTTTGCCCAGAGTTCTGATATGCCTTGGTTTGAGGGAGGGCAAAAAGTTTCTTACTGCTTTAAAATTGATGAAGACAATTTTGGCGTTGACTTAGTTTCTGTACGGAAATCTTGGAATGAGGCTTTGGGGTTTTGGGATCAGGTCTTTACCCATAAAAATTTTGATCATTATAAAAAAAATGTTTTTCCAGATTTTTATGAAGAAGAGTGCAGAGAAACCACTCAATTTAAAATTTATTTAGGGGTATGGCCAGAAGGCTTTCCTGGTGATCCAAAAACGACTGTAGCTAGAGCTGTACAGGTTTCTCGTTCCTTGTATGTTTCTCCAGAAAAAGGTCACAATCAGCTTGAAAGAGCTCTTTCTAATCGGTGGTCGTATCAGGGGGGGTGGCTACTATCTGTTACTTTGATGCATGAGATAGGCCATGTTTTAGGGTTCCCGCATGATGATCGAGCTACAAGTATTATGAATGATGCGAATATTCTGAAGCTGGTTGGTGCTTTTTTTGTTCAAGGTTTTTCTGATTTCTCAGAAGTTTTAAGCAAAGAAATGTCGAAGACGGCTGCTACTATAAAGTTTGATAATTTTTTAAGCGTTAAGGATGCTGGGTACATTGAGTCGCGTAACACCATAACATTAAAGAGTTTTTTCCCAAAGTATAGGGATTGTCATATGCTTCTAGTTTTTTATACAGAAAAAATATTTATCTTCCAATGGGAGAGAGATGATAGGGTTGTTGGTGTAGAATTTTTTCCTGCAACCTTGGATGAAACATATCGTTACCTTAAGCCTTTAGAAAAATCTTGTGACCTGTATATGCGAAATTTTCTTATGGCCCCGCTCTATAATTTGATGGCTAAAAAAGACATGGCTATAATACCAAATTCTGCAAAAATAGCGTATGGAAGAGAGTTGGTGCTGAGTCACGGCGATATTGTTTTGAAGATAAAATCAGATGGTTGGGAAATTTTAAAACTTAATGGGGAAAAGTACAAAACAACAGGGTTGCAGCCTTATTAGTAAGATCGCGTGAGTTTTGAGCTGTGGATATTGAGAGCGTAAACATCTTTTTGATCATGCTTTTGCACCTCTTTTTGTGACCATGAAATAAGTGCATTTATCTTTTGTTTGAGCTGAGATTGAAATGTAGAGTTTGAAGTAAACATCACAGAAAAACTGACTTCGCTCTCTTGTTCATTGCGTTCTGCTTGATCGAGTGCAAAAGCAAGCCTGCTTCTAAAGAAAGCTGGGAATAAATAGCTGTCTTTTGGTAAGTGAGCCTGGAGGTTACTGCAGGTGTATGTATTGCTTTCATCTTTTTTATGAATAAGCTTGTGTGAAATAAGTTTTCTTAAGGTCGTTTGTAGCTTTGAGTGGGAACACCCTAGGTGTTTTTGAAGAGTTAGGTGATCTATCGCTGTTCCGCTATGAGATGAGATAAATTGTCTTACGAGCTGAGCTGTCATATCAAGATGAAACCAATCAGGAGTTTCTCTTGATGGAGGAGGTACGATATTTGTAATGTCAAAGAGGTGCTTCTCTGCTTCAAGGACTTTTTCTTTGAGATTGTTTTGACGCCCAGGTTTTTTCGATTGCTGATAGTTTGCTAAAGCCTCCAGGAAGTCTTGCTCTTTAGAGTCAAGCTGCAAGAACTCACATGCACCCCAGAGTTGATCAAGGCTTAAGTGGGTTTTTAAAGAGAGGGCAAGAGACAGGTATGCAGGTTTGATGCCGCAAGCGTGTGCCAAGTATTTCAATTTGTAGCTTTCAGGTTTGACCTCTTTCATAAAAGACATTGTGTCCTTTAAAATCAACCTGTAGTCGTTATCTATGCCTTGATTGTTGATGATGATTCGCATTGCTATCTCTTCTAAGTACATAAATGATGTGCTTATGCCAGCGCACGATATTAAGTCTCATTAAAGATATATAAAAATTGAAGAGATTTGTTTTTTTTTAAGAGAAAATGAATTTTAAGATGAGAATTCATTTTCTCTTAAAATTAGGTCGTTGGTGACGCTGAAGTTTGTCTGCGGAAAATGTGAAGTATAGCTAGGGATGTTGTTGTGATGAGGGTGAAGCTTACTAGAGGGCTTAACTGGACGAAGTCGATAAGCAAATATGTTGAAATCGACATGATTGCTGTTGTGATGCAGTAGGGTAATTGAGTGACTACGTGATTCATATGATCGCAACCAGCGCCAGTTGAAGATAGTATCGAAGTGTCAGAAATAGGAGAACAGTGATCTCCAAAAACAGATCCGCCTAAGACAGCAGCAATGCATAAGCTTAGAGCCTCTGGCGAAGAACCGTTCATTTGGGCAATAATTGGCAATAAAATAGAAAATGTCGCCCAGCTTGTGCCTGTTGTAAAAGAAAGCAGTCCGGCAAGTAGAAAGCTGACCAATGGAAGGCGTGAGATCGGAACATTTGCTTGGGTGAGCTGTTCGACTATGAACTCACCTGTTTTTAATTCTCCTATGACAGAGGCTAATCCCCATGCAAGAAATAAAATTGTCATAGCTGGGGCCATGGTTTTGAAGCCTATGACTGCTGCCGGAAGCAATGTCCCTTGGCGTCGAGGAAGCTTCACTACTGTGATCGTAAGCGCAGAAAGCGCCCCGAACCACAAAGAAGGGCCGATTTCCATATAACGTACAAAATCCATAGCCGTGGCTGTGGCAGGTATTTTAAAATAGGCAGATAGGAACATTCCCCCAAGAGTTGCGGCTAAAAGTGTTCCCATAGCCCATAAGGGAGTGTGATAGGTCGTCGTGTTTTCAGAGTATTCTGTATGTGCAATTGTGACATTGAGCTCTTTTTCACTTTTTGCCATTGCTTTAAAATTGAAGTCGGTGATAGCAACATAGAAGACAGCGCCAATTGTGAATAAAGAGTAAAAGTTTAGAAAAATAGATTCTAAGAAAAGACTAAGGCCATCAGTAGATAGGTTTTCGTTACGTGCAATTCCGTCAAGAATAGCAATGATCGTCGCTCCCCAGCTTGAAATTGGCGCTAAAATGCATACTGGGCCAGCTGTTGAATCGAGAAAGTACGCAAGTTTTTCGCGAGAAATTTTTGAACGATCTGCCAACGGCCTTGATACCGTGCCAACAGCAAGAGTGTTGAAGTAATCATCAATGAAAACAGCAAGACCTAAGCAGATAATTGTAAGTTGAGTTTTTATTTTTGAAGTTTTATGCCTCATAAACTGCAAGCTAAGTTGTTCCATTCCACCAGAGGTAATGAGCAGGTGAATTAAAATGCCTAAAAACCAAAGAAACCCGAATAATGATATGTGGTCGATATCTAAACCGTGGCTGCTTTCATATAGAACGGAAAGAAGGCTTTTATAGAGATGTGGAATCATCGCTAAAAGCTGACCGTCAACAGCAAGAAAACTACCGGTTAAGAGACCTAGGAAAAGAGCACCTATGGCATGGCGTGTGGCTAAAGCTGCTGTGATTGTGACAAGGGGTGGAAGGATAGCGAGCCAATCAGGAAAATGTGTTGCGGTCATAGAGGTACTCACAGAGCTGAAAAGGTTAAAACCGGCTACGCCGATGCTCAGTTCTACAGGATCGTGTCAGAGTAAGCAATCTTATGCGTAAGCGGCATAATCTAATTTATTAAGATGATTGGTTTTGGTGTAAAAGAAGTTGAAGCTGCTCAATTTCTAATGGCGACAGTTGCTGATGATTCTCTTCTTGTGCTTGGAAGTGAGGTTTTAAGAGGTATAAATAGACAATGCTCCAAAACTGGTTGAGCCATAATGCGTTGTCGTAAAAATTATGAGTGTCGTAATATTCGGTGCGGTGGCGTGTGGAAATATTCCAGTATTCAACATCCCAAAAAAGTAAACTTCCTGCGCCTAGAGCTGCTGTCAGCAAGGTTGGAATCATCACAGGGTGCTCACGAAAAAGTAAAGCGTAATTGATAGCGGAGGCGCCAAGATATAAAGCAGGGGTGCCACCACACCACCAGCGTTCACAGTTGTAGATATTAAGAACCTCTAGGTGTTGGAGAAGAAAAGCTAATGAGTTGAGTGAGAGCTGAATGTGTTGACCCACGCGAGAAGAAGTGAGCCTTTGAGAAGGTTCGTTATCTTCAGTGAATGGTGTCTGAATTTCTCGTGGAGTTTGAATAGAAATTGAGACAATTTCGCTGTCTGAGTTGGAAATTCGTGTGTGGTGAGAGTTCCTTGGAGCACTGTAAAGTGGCAAAATAATAAGGCTCGACAATAATGAGACTTTTAAAAATTGAATAGTTTTATTGCAAGAAAAGGTCATAAAGTTCCCTGGTGTTCAAATAACTTTGATTTTATAGATCAGAAAAAGAATTGTATCAAGCGTGGGTTTGTGTTCTTGGCTTTTTTGGACATGTCTGAGTAGCAGAGAAAAGTAGTCTTTTTGTGTCTTTTAAATTTTTTATTTAAGGTTTTTGTATTGCATGACGATAAGTGCGGTGAGTTTAGCGGAGAAAAAATTGCTTTATACACGCATGTGGATCCTCCAGTTTTTGATGTTGATTTTTGTTTTGGGGTCTTGCCGATCTGAGTCAAATAAATCATCCGCCGGAAGTTCAGCGGATGTTGGCATATCGACCCCTTATTGGCTTGTTGAAACATGCGATGTGGATACTGAGTTATGTTTTACGGAGATATCATTTGATTCAAATTTTGGAGGTTATTCCTTAGAGGGCAGTGAAAATGTTGAGGTGTCTATTGAGGAGTGTGAAATTGTGGGCCCGGTTCCGGCCCCATCACAAAGTGTTTGTCGTAAAATGGCTGAGGACGAAATAGCTGATCGTCTCCCCAAAGAGATAGCATCTTTTGAACAGTTATCAGCAAAAGAACCTTTGCAGCTAGCAATTGAAAGCCATGGTCAAGCTGCTTATTTAGCTGTGTCAGAGTGGAGTCAATGTCGTTTTGACCCTAGTTATCGAAGCCTGTTGGATCTTGATTTGCAGCAGGATTTAGAGTCGGAATTGAGTCTTGTGCAGCAAGAAATTCAAAACCCACTAGAGTTTTACCGTAATTTTTATGAAGGGGATGTTGGCCTTGCGAAGCTAGTTCTTCTTTTAGATAAAAGCGGTAGTATTGCTGATGCTGAAGGTCTTGATGCTCTTTTAAAAAAAGCTGGTTTTGGTAAAGAAAAAGTCGATATTGATGTTGAAATGTTTCGGAGTAAGTTAAATTTTGATGTGATCGACTTTAGTGATAAAGGTTCTTTTTTTCTTTCTCTTTCACGTTTATCTCCAACCGGTAGTTTTGCACGTGAAATTTTTACGGCTGCATCTCATTTAAGCGGTATCACTAAGTCGGGTAAGAACTTTTTTGAAACTGTAGACAAAGAACTTTTGAACACAGAAGAAGAAATTTTAGATGCAACTTTGTCAAAAAAAGAAAAACTGCACAGAGTAATGGAAAAGACTTTAGTGATGACAGCTGTGGCTTTAGATCTCGCCTCAGCAAATTTAAAAGGAGCGGCGATTGTTGATGACGAAAAGTCATCAGATCTAAAAGATAAGGCTGAGTCGACTGAGCAACAAGCTCAGGGAGCTCGATATGTAAAATGGGTTAAAGACCGAGTGAAGTCTGGCGGGGCTGATTTTAAAAAAGAACTTTTACTTGCTTCACAAAGAGTTGTTGATCATGGCTTTGATGCTGCTGTGGATATAGAGTCTGGAGGTGCAAGAAAAGTTGGTGTTCGTCCTTCACAAGCAAAACATGATCATGTTGAAAGTTTTGGTGAATTATTTGAGCAAACGTTTAAGGTTCGACAAGAAAGTGTGGCTCGGCATGATGTTTCTATTTCTTCTGTTTTAACTCGAGGGGCTGCATCTGCTGTTTATGGTGATCCTTTTGCTATGGTCTATGGTGCGTTTGAGGGTGCAGCTGTTGTTAATGGCACAATAAAGTATGCGAGAAACCGAGATACGATGGTCTTAAAGGTGAAGCAAGGCGAAAAAGAGTTAGCTTTACGTTATCCTTTTGAAAGGACAAAAGACTTTGTTGTGACCGCAGAAGAGCATAAACGCCTTAAAGATGCATATGATTGGCGTAAACTTCATCGTGTTGAAGGGGTTAGTTTTGATAAAGTGAAAGAAGGTTTGAAGAAATATTCAAAAGCTCGACAAGATCATCATATTCTCGATGCTCTCAATGTTGCTAGCTATAGTGAAAGAGTAGACAAGGCCACTGAAAGTGTGATGAAACTTCGTAAGAAGAAAGACAATGAAAACGCCGATGACTATGATAAAGATTATGACTCTGTGTCACGCTCTTTAGTCGATATTGCCGAAGCAGCGGATTCTGATATTACGGATATTATGAATGATGAGGGGGAGTCGAAAAGTTTCCAGGCGAAATTTTACACTGCAAATCACATTCAGAAAAATTTGATAGAGACAGTGTCTGATCATAAAGCTTTAGAAGATTTTGTAAAGCTTAAAGAGTCAATGAGGAAAAACCGTAAAGTTCCAGAAGGAAGTGAAGAAAAAATTGATGGGTTTCTTGCTGACTCAGAAAAATACCTTGCCCAAAAAGGCATAGATCGTGAGGAGGTTGTGGATTTTCATAAGCTTTATAGTTTAGTTGAAAAAGACTCTTCAAAGCTTAAAAATGTTGATTTTGCAGATCCTGCATTTAAAAATTTAAGAACAGTCCGTGACCGTTTTTCAGAAACAACAGCTCTACAAAAATCAAACTGCAGTGGCACAATCTGTGCTGCTGTGATCGAAGCTGCAATCACTGAGAAAAAAAATTCGAATGAATTAAAAAATATGGTTAAAACTCTAGAGAAAGATTTCTCTGGTCCAGCCAAGACGCCAGGTCCTTCTAAAATAAGAAAAAGTCTTGCGAAACATGGCGTTGGGCAAGAAGTTGAATCAGAACAGCCAGAAAGATTGAAGAAACAAGATAGAGGAGACTATGAATTTGCTGTAAGTCGTCGAGCTAATATTACAGTCCGAATGAATTTAAAGGGTCTTTTGGAAGCGAAAGATAAATTCTCAAGTAAGAAAAGAGCGCTTGCGAAAAAGATGTCTCTTTCTTATAAACGAAAAAAAGAAGACAAAAAAAAGAGAATCTCTTTAAAAAGTGAAAAATTAAAAGAAAATATGAAGAGTGATGTAGCAAAGAAAGAGGCTAAGAAAAAAGAAGAGAAACAAAAAGAGGCTAAGAAGAAAAAAGAAGAGAAAAAGAAAGAGGCTAAGAAAAAATCTGCAAAGAAAAAAAGTACAAAGCTAGCGCTATCTTTATCGGAAGATGGTTTGAGTCAAGAAGAGGATCTTCATAACTGTGCTGAGCCATCTCTTTTTTATTACCTTGTTGTGATGCAGACGACTCTGTCGGAGATTCAATCGCAGAGGTCCTTTCTCAATTTGATAGAGTCACCATGAGTTTTGATTGACGAGTTGGTTTTCTGTGTTCTATAACTGAGCCAACTTGAGCAAAAGAGAATTTTATGGATAAGATTTTAGCCTGTGTCGTATGTTACGTGCTTTTTGGGGTCGTATACGGAAATGATCTAAACCTTTTAATGGTTGAGCGTTATGGCGAGAACCCTGATGCTTATATGAAAACGGAGAGGATTTTAAAATGGTTGCAACCGCAGGTAAGTTATCAAATTCCTTCGATGGAAAAAGATGAAAAACAAAATGTTGTTATGTCAGCGCTTTGTTCCTCTCAAAAGCCTCCAATGCTTAAAGTAGAAGCTCAATGGAATAAAGAGGAATCTATTCAAAGAGAGGACGCAAGTATTTTAGGCGGGTTTGGGACTTTAATTGTCGATAATGAGAAAGATTTCTGTATTCCTGTTGCGCCATCTCAGAAAAGTTTTTTTGCCTATTATGGAGCGTATCTGATTCCTTATGATAATGTTGTCCAGTTTGAGTCAGACTCCCCTCTTCCCCTTACCGAGATGCGGATCGGACCTTTGTATGCAGAACAGTATTTAATGGATGAGCAGTTAGGGGGAGGTTTTTATCTTGAAACACATGATCGTCCTCATTTTCATATGCCATTAAATGTTGAAGCATCTGGCTACTTGATATTAGGAAAGATGAACGGTAGGTATTTAGAGGTTTCGGCATTTTCAATTCCATATGGCTACAGTGTTTATACTCCTCCTGAAGTGATTCATAATGATGGTTTTTTAGTTGGCCATTATAAGGTCGTGTATTCAGTGACTGAGCATTATTCAACAGTGCTTTTGCAGAATCAAACAGGACAGATGCTTCCAGTTTCAATTGAAAAGTGATGCGTAGATTTTAAATATGATAGATCTGATTATTTATGGATTTGATATATAAATATTCTTATGATTTTTCATCTGAAATTAATTTTTTAAAACTTTATAAAAAAGCACTCTCGTACTGAGTAAGGTGTGTTGCGTCTTGATTTTTGAGTTCCTAGAGGCATGAAAGAAGTTGTGACAGGAGAGTGATACGTTTTGAATAAATGATCCCAAAGTGAGATGGAGAAGCTGAAGTTTGAATCGGTCATTTTTATAGGAATGGAATGATGAATCCGATGCATGCAGGGGGTCACAAGTATTTTTTGTAAAGGGTAGTCCCAACGGCCAATTGAAATATTACTGTGTTGAAAAATAGCTGCGCTACTTAAAATAACCTCTGCGATAAAAATACCTAAAGGGTGTGCACCGAGGCATAAAACTGCAGCAGATTTGATCAGAGTTGAGAGGATCATTTCAATCGGATGAAATCGAATTCCACTTGAAAGGTCGAGGTCTTGATCTTCGTGGTGAACTCTGTGCCATGTCCATAACCATGGTATTTTATGAAAAAAACGATGCTGCCAGTAAATGATGAAATCAAGAGATATGACTGTGATTATAATTGCCAACACTTCTGGAAACTGAATGTTTTTTAAAATTCCAAAAGAGTTGTAAGAACTCTGAGCTAATAGAAATGGCGGTAACAATGGTAAGAGTTGAGCGATTGTGCTATTGCAGGTGGCAAGTGATAGGTTTACAAACCAGCGTAGACTTCGAGGTTGTGTACTTGGGTAAGCGGGTTTGATGTTCTCCCAGATAGAAAAGGCGCAGCATAAAATTAAAAAAATAAAAATTTTAGTATGAATATAGATCACAATGCTCTCATTAATAAAAAAAGAGGTATTGATATCAATACCTCTTTGACTATAATTTATGAAACCTTACTGATTTTGAAGTAAGCTTAATGCCATTCTTGGGACGTTATTTGCTTGTGCTAGTACTGAAACACCTGCCTGCATAAGGATAGAGTGTTTTGTTAGAGAGGCGGTTTCGTCTGCAACGTCAACATCTTTAATTCGTGATCTTGCCGCAGAAAGATTTTCAACGGAAATAGCAATGTTTTTGACTGTTGAGGTGAGTCTGTTTTCTAAGGCACCTAACTCACCTCGGATAGAGGCAACTTCATCAACAGCTCGTCCAATGAGCTCTAAGCTTCTTTGTGATGAAAATTTATCTCCAATACCAACATCTTCAAGTCCGAGCTTGTCGACGTTGACATCCAGTTTAAAAGCGTTGAAAGAGATTCTGTCAACACCTAAAAGATTTGAGCCACCTGTGTTTACTTGAAAATCTAAAGATCCACCGGTGCCATCTAAAAGAACTGTTCCGTTAAATTCAGTGGAGTTTGCGATTCGATCAAGCTCCTCTTTTAAGGATTGGTACTCTTCGTTGAGATAACGCCGTTCTTTTTGTCCAATTGTATCACTGGCTGCTTGCACACCAAGCTCACGGAGTCGAACAAGGATGTTTTGAACTTCATTCAAACCACCTTCTGCGACCTGAATCAGAGAGACTCCGTCAGAAGCATTACGTTGCGCCTGGACGAGTCCACGAGTTCGTGCCCGTAACTTCTCTGAGATCGCAAGTCCAGCAGCATCATCACCAGCGCGATTGATGCGATATCCACTGGATAATCTCTCAAGAGATTTATCAAGAAGTCGTCGAGTATTGCGCAAGTGTCGCTGCGCGGTAAGGGACGAGACGTTTGTCGCAATGCGAAGTCCCATTCATGGCCTCCCCGGGGTCTGTTCAAACTAAATCAGAAATACATATATGGCTTGATCTTAACATGAAACTGCTGTGCGTTTAGGAGCTTGAGTTGGAAAGCTTGAAGAATCTTGGAAAGATATTGAATTCTGGAGTGTTATGGAACACGGCAAAAACAGCCCTTTCTTAGAACTCGGATGTTTTTGCCGGTGTTGATTCTATTTTTTTAGATTTTGTGATGGCAACAGGACTTTTTGCTTGGTTTTGAAAAGGCTGTATGGGTTTTATGTCACTGTATATCCAGTAACCATTAGAGCTATGAACCCAAACGTGTGAGGGGTGTTTGCTTTTGTAAATGAGAAGTTCTTGGGAATGACCATCCATATTGTGGGTTGTTATCTGGGCGATGAGGTCTTTAAGAGAGTGCTGTGGGGGCTGAGGCTGAATGCTGGCAATGTGCCATTTTAAAAGAGGCTTTAAATCGATCGGTTTTTGTTTGTCATTAAGCCAGAGCATGTTCTCTTTAATGAAGTCATGGTGGTTTATTTTTATATTTTTTAAGTTGCCTGTGATGATGTGTTCTTCTGGATATTTTTTGTGACTGTGAATGATTTTTTTGAAGGAATCTCGTGAAACAAGCCATATTTTTTTCTGAAAAAGGATATATTGTTCAGAGCGACCATAGCCTTTACGGCCAAGTGTCAGAGTGTAGGTGTGTCCTTCGGCATTAGTGATATTGATATGATCTTGTGTGGTATCTAGATTATAGCGAGCAACTTTCTCTGGGGTTGCTAGGCCAAGGTTTCTTAGAGGGGTTAAATGAGAAAAAGCATCGATGATTGCATTAAATTTGTAGGATGTAAGGAAGAACTTGGACTCTTGAGAACTCTTTTTTGTATGAGTTCCAACCCAGCGCCCTTTCTGAAGGTTGAGAGTTGTTGTCTCTTCGCTTTCAATCATAGTGATATTCTGAATGGATTCAAATTCAAAATGATTTGAATCGTGAGCCTCGTTGTGTAGAGTGAGCCCTATTGCAGTCATAAGAGCAATAAAAGCTACAGTAAGTTGTGCTTTCATGCGACCTCCGCCACCCGTAGTGGGTCTTCAGATCGTTTTCTTCTACGTGTTGCAAACCAGCCGCATATTAAGATAAAGAGAGGAACTACAGTTGTTGTTCCGTAAAACCAGATGCGTTCCCCTGTCCCTGAATGCTGGATGCGTACGTCTTCTTCTGAGTTGGAGAGGTGGGTTGGTGCGCCAGAGAGCCAGCTAAGAGTATCAGAGGCGTACATGGCGTTAGCTGGGTTGCGTAAGAATAAATCTCCTAAACTTGCTGTGTTACTCAGTACAGAAACTTTGGAATCACCTCTCCAAGCGACAGCGCTGAGGCCAAAAAAGTTTTTATTTGATGAATTTTGATCCTGTGATGTCTGAGTTCCAGGGAGGGTTTGTATGAGGATTTCCGCATCCCAACTTTGGTCTCCTTCATCATGGATTTCTAGCCATCCTGAACGGTGCGCAAAAAAGTTAGTTTGATCTTTGTGGGCGAAGAATCTCTGAACAGAAGGATGTTGTAGAACTCGTTGTGTAAAAATCATGGTTTTATTTTGGCGAGCTTGTGCTGAAGCTGTCAGGTGTTTTGTTGGGTGAGAGAGAATTTCGTTGTGGGTTTTAATTCCAAACTTGTAAAGCAATTGTGCGAGAGGGTCGTTTTCTCCTGAGAGAGGATCGAGCCAAATCCATAGCTTTCCACCTTTTGTGACCCAAGTTTCTAATGCTGAAACTTCTCCTTGTAAAAAAGGAGATCTAGCACCTGCGATAATAATGAGATCAGCGTCTTCAGGAATGGACTGAGAAAGGCCTTCGTGAAGACTCAGAGGTTTAAGTTTGTAGTTTTGGGAAGTGATCCAAGATTTGAATGTTGTGATACCTGTGATGGGGTGTTTTCCTCCTCGTAGAGGAACTTCCCCATGCCCTTGTGTCATGTAAGCTGTTTTGGCTGGTGAGACAAGGGTGTGAATCTTAGCTTGTACCTTTTGATCTAAATTGCGCAGTGTCGCCATAGCTTGATGGTGCTGCAAGCCTATGTCGATATATTGAGGTTGTTGTTTGTGTTTTGTTATCACTAAAAAACCATTGCGGTTGATGTGAAGTTGATGAGCTGCGTCTAAATCTTCGTCTTTATCTAGAAGTGAAAAATCAATAGGGAGGAGTTCAAAGTATGATTCTACTCTTTGTCCGATTTCGTGCTCTTTTGGAAAAAAAGCAGTAGCTTTTAAGCCTTCTTGAGAATCAAGAAGATTTCTTGTGTCGTCGGAAGGAAGCGCAGTTTTGGAATATGTGAGATCTGTTTGAAAATCAATTTGATGAGCGCTCCAATTGATTGCTCCCATGATAACAGCTAAAAGGGCAACGCTATGCCAAGCCTTTAGAGAAGCATGAAACCTAAGAGGTTCATCGTGTTTGTGAATGATGTGTGGTGTTTGAGAGAGAAGTCCCAGTGTCATGAACACATTTAAAAGTGATAAGCTGGACCATATGGTGAAAAGCAATATTTGCATTGTTTCTGTGAGTTCGGAGGCATCCCAAACCCAATATGCTGTGAAAGAAATGAAAGCGGTTGTACTCCATATGACGAAATGTTGCCAATAATGCTTTTGTTGTTTCTTTAAGATCCAAAACCCAATATGAGAACAAAGAGAAATAGCAAGGGCCATACACAAAGACGCTCGTATGGTTGGTGTTGTCTCAAAAAAACGTTCTGAGATCAGAATTGCCGTGTTGATAGCAAGCCCTATGAGCAAAAAAATTATCCTCTCCATCGACGAACCTCCATAAACTGAACAGAACACTCAAGAAAAAAGAGTGTGACACTGAGATAGTAAATTACATCAGTAAGTTTAAAAATCCCTTGCGCCATAGAGCGGTAGTGCTCATTGTGAATGGCTATCCAACTAAAAAATTGATCAAGAGGTGGTGTTGATAAAGCAGCAAGCGTCCAAGCGACAAGAAAGCTGATAAGGATAAATCCACTTAACGCAGCGGCTAGAAGTTGATTCGGCGCAATACTAGATGCAAAAAGGGTGATAGATAAGCAGGCGCTCCCTAACAGAATAAGCATAAGGTAACCCAAGGCGGTCTGAGCTAAAGATATTTTGCCGTGATACATCACAAGGGCTGGCATATGCAATGAACATACAAGCATCAGAGTCAAAAACATCAACGATGCGAGAAATTTACCGTAAATTAAACTGCGACCCTTTATAGGAGCTGTTAAGTATAAAAGAAGAGTTTTTTGTTGTCTTTCTTCTGCGATGAGGCGAATAGCAAGAAACACGCCGGCAAGCATGACAAATCCACTTGAGAAGTAAAAATAAGATTCAAGGACCTCTGCTGAAAGTTTTGCATTTGCGCCAAGAGCCCAAGCATTAAAAAAGATGCCATTCATAAATAAAGCCATTGCAGCAATGAGATAACCTGTCCAAGTCTTGAGTATGATAGAAAACTCTTTATGAGCAATCGTCCAAACATTAGTCATGATGATTTCCCCCAATAAGGCGCAGTAGCACTTTTTCTAATTCATTGTGAGTTTTTTCTAAACTGAGGAGTTGGCCTTGGTTTTGGATAATTGTAGCAGCAATGTGTGGTCGGCAATCGGTCTGGCATTCAAAAAAACCTGTAGTGATGTGGTCTGTTTTTTTCAGTTGATGGTGGTTAAGTCCAGGTATGGGCTGTAAAACTTGTGACCAGTTTGTTCCCCCCTCCCATTGAGCTTTGATTTGGATGGTGGATGTACGCTCGAGTTCTTTTGGTTGACCTGTGGTAAGAACTTGACCTTCTTGTACGATGAGAAGACGGTCAGATATTTTAGTCATTTCTGATAAATTGTGGCTTGAGAATAAAATTGTATGCTTTTTCTTAAGCTCCAATATAAGATCGCGAAGTTCGACAATCTGTAAAGGATCTAAACCGTTTGTTGGCTCGTCTAAAATAAGAATTTTAGGCTTGTGAACAATAGCTTGTGCGATGGATGTTCGCTGTTGATACCCGTGTGATAAGGATCCTAGGTGAGTATCTAAATGCCGAGAAAGTTGCGTGGTTTTACTGGCGTCATGAACGTGTTGTTGGAGTTGAGGTCGAGGTACGCCCCGTAGGCGCGCTAAGAAAGTTAGGTAATCACGAACGGTCATTTCAGGGTAAAGAGGTGGCTTGTCAGGTAAGAAACCAATGCGACTGCGAATCTCATGTGGCGATGTTAAAATCGAATAACCATCAATTGTGATGTCCCCACTTGACGGAAGGATCTCTGTTGCTAGAATCCTGAGGAGTGTTGTTTTTCCTGCTCCGTTTAGGCCGATGATACCAAGAACTTCGTGATCATGAGCTTGGAAAGATATGTTACTTAACGCGCTTTGGTTTCCAAAGGTTTTACCGATACCTTCGACTTGAATCATAAAAAACTCCTTGTCACAGATTATCAATCTAGCGTTTGCAAAACGCAGTAGCAAGTGTTCGGCTTATACAAGGTGGGAGAAATGAAATGTTTATGAAGTTTTTTTTGTCATTAATTTTTACTTTTTCTTTTGCGTATCACTGTAGCGCGGGGGTGCGGGTAGGGTCACTGTCGCTTGCTAGTGATGAAATTGTTTATGAACTTTTAAAGCGCGCAAAACGTGTGCAGGATATTGTTGCTGTTTCTAGTCTGGCTTTGGATCATCGTTATAGCCATATAGCTGAAGACGCTTTGGCGATGAAAAGGGTGATTGGATCAAGCCCAGAAGAGCTGTGGATGATCGATGCTGATCTATGGATAGGGGCTTCTTACAATAGATCGGTTTTGTTTGATGTTGTACGCAAAAAAAAACAACGTCTTGTTGTATTAAAAGATTTTTCTCGTTTAGAAGATATTCGAAAGCATATTTACATGATTGGTGAGCATCTAGGTGTACCCAAGCATGCAAAAAAACTTGTGCGAGAGTTTGATCAGAAACTTTCTTTAGAGGTTCCTTTGAAAAATTCGCTTAAGGTTATTTTATGGTCTGCAAATGGTGTTGTTGCTGGAAAACAGACTCTTTGGGATGACTTGGTGTCCCGTCTCGGTGGAAATAATGTTGTGCAACATCAAGGGTGGAAAAAAATCAGTGTGGAAACACTTGCTGTATTACGGCCAGATGTCGTTATAACAACAGAGTCACCGCATTTGGTTGCGACAACTCCAGGGTGGAATCTAATCCCTGCTGTACAGAATAAAAAAGTGGTGCAAGTTCAAGGGCGTTCATTAAGCTCAGTGTCTCATCATATTGTAAAAGCTTTTGATGAGTTAAGGCTCGTTTTTGAAAGGTTTTCAAATTGAAAAAAAATTGGATTGGTTTGTGTCTCCTCTTGGGGATGTTGTCTCTTGGATTCGGAAAAAGTGGGTGTCTTTTTTTTTGGGGGCATGATCATTGCCAGAGCGTGTTTTGGCAACTTCGAGTACCGAGAACTCTAGGTGCTTTGTGGTCGGGTTCTGTTTTTGCGGCTGCAGGTGTTTTGAGTCAGGGGATGTTTAGAAATCCTTTAGCTTCGCCGGGAATTCTAGGCATGAGTAGTGGGGCAGCTGTGGGGGTGAGTTTAGCTTTTTTGAGTGGCTGGGTTTTCTACCTTCCTTTTGCAGGGCTTTTAGGTGCTGTGAGTGTTGGTGCTTTTATGCTTTTTATTTCTAAGAAAACGGCGTCTTCGGACAGATTGTTATTGGCAGGTGTGGCTATTTCAGGGTTACTAGGTGCTGTGCAGTCCTTTATTCTTTCAAGGCTGTTGAGTGATCCTCATGAAGTTGCAACTTTAATGCAATGGATGTTAGGAGGGCTTGCTGTTGTTGGCTACGATCGTCTCTTAGTGGGGTGTCCGCTGGGATTGTTGGTGCTTCCTTGGATTCCAAAATTATGCCAAAAATTAAATTTATCACTTCTTGGTGAAGAAAGAGCTCTTTTTCTTGGAGTTGAGATGCAGCGTATGCGGATGGAGTGTATAGGTGTTGTGGCGCTTCTTGTCAGCTCAGGAGTTTATGTCTGCGGTATTCTGCCTTTTGTGGGACTTGTTGTTCCTTATATTGTTCGTTTGTGGGTTGGAGTGCGGCATCAAACTCTATTGGTCTACGCTGTTGTGACGGGTGCTGCTGTTGTTCTTATGGCTGATAATTTGGGGCGTTGGCTAGGAGGGGCTCAAGAAATTGAAGCCGGTATTGTGATGGGTCTTGTTGGTAGTCCTTGTTTTTTTTGGATGCTAAAGAAAACATCTTCTCGCGGAGGAGGCTGGTCATGATGTCAATAAAAAATCTGATAGTTGAGCCAATTTTTTCTGCTGCTATGAGCTTTGATTTTGCAGCAAACGAGCGTGTTGCTGTTATCGGGCCTAGCGGCGCAGGGAAAACAACTCTTCTTAAAGGAGTGTCTACTCTTATGGGGCAATGCCAAAGCTTGACCGTTGATACTTGTGATGTGTTAGATCTCCATCCTGTAGAACGCTCTAAAGTCTTATCTTGGACCCCAGAGCGTCTCGAATGGTCTTTTGATATGTCGGCAATTGAGGTTGTTGAACTTAGCTTTGCTCCTTGGGGCTGCCTATCCTCAGAAACACAGATTTTTGCAGTTCAAGCCTTATGCTCTTTAGGTTTAAGGCCTGAACAAAGAGTGATGCAAATGAGTTCAGGGGAGCTGCGTAGACTGACCGTGGCTCATACCCTGTGTTCCCAGGCTCGTGTACTTGTGATCGATGAGCCAACAGCAAATTTAGACCCGTATCATGCATATAAAAGTCTAGAGCTTCTTAGCAAGAAAGATGCGGTTGTCTTATTCGCTACGCACGATTTAAGTCTTGCTCTAGAATTTGCAAGTTTTTTAATTGTGTTGTCTTCAGGGAGGGTTGTTTGTGCAGGAGAACCTGAGAAGGTGTGGTCCCAAAGTGTGCTGAGAGACGTTTTTCAAGTTGAAAGCGTCCGACACACACACTTTGGGGAATACTTTCCGTTTCTTAAACCCAGAATTATCCTGGAAGAACGGTAACATTCTCTGCGCATGGTCCTTTACGGCCTTCGCCAACTTCAAACTCGACAGAGTCGCCTTCTTGAAGTGAACCACCAGCAATTGCTGAATGGTGAACAAAAAGATCTGCATCATCGTCACGCTCGATAAAACCGTAACCTTTTTGTGTGTTGAACCACTTTACTTTACCCACTGGCATACTGGACCTCATTAACTGGGTGTTCATATTCTTTCTTGTATGTTCATACTGACCTTAGTCATCAGCTTGATGGTCGCTGCCATGTTATTCACAGGTCAGGAAGTCATCAACGGATCTGAAAACGTTGAATCGAACTGCTACAAGAACCTGGACAGGGTATTCGTATTCTTTGTGAAAATCAAGGCTTTCATCAGTTAACCACAGAAGAAGATTATTATTTTATCTAAAAAGCTGAAAATAGTGGTTTTTTGAGTCGCTTCCGTGGTTCTTAAGTCTCTTGAAGT
This sequence comes from Oligoflexales bacterium, assembly GCA_045106415.1. GTDB lineage: Bacteria > Bdellovibrionota_B > Oligoflexia > Oligoflexales > Bog-1112 > JBGCEP01. Next base: position 71,691 of record JBGCEP010000004.1, read on the forward strand.
TAAGCCTTTTGTTTTTTATGAGGGCCATAAATGATAATTGAGTGTCGGTGGTTGAGATATGGACCATTGTCCTTGTGTATGGTGTAACTTCGTGAGACTTCCGTTTTGGACTTTAAAGTTTTCAAGCCCAAGGTTTTCAAGGAAAAGGTGAATAGGTCCGGAGTGAGTAAAAACAATGCTTTTTTGATGATGTTGGATTTGCGATTCTAAACACTCTGAAAATCTTTGTAAAACTTTGTATTGAGGCTCTACATTGTCGAGTTGTTGGTGTGACTTTTTATGGCCCTGATGATGACCCAAGTGTCTTTCTCGGAGGCTCTCGGATGTGATAACAGTGTTTAGGGAGGCACATATCATTTTGGTTGGGATGGCTGTTTGGATAGCTCGAGTTAAATCGCTCATGAGAAGAAGTGTTGGGCTTTGTTGTGATAGCCAAAAACTTAAAGCTGACGCTTGACGCACACCTTTAGGCGTAAGGAAGCCTTGTTGCTGACCTTCGATCATGCGAGTTTGGTTCCCAAAGGATTGACCGTGACGTGCAATGTATATCGTTTTCAGATGCAAAACTCCCGAGCGTTGAAGACTGGTGGCGCTTCATGTTTATGTTTGTGTGCGAGGTGACGGTTTTTTACAAACTGATCAATGTCTGAGTCATTGAGTGATTGAGTCAGGTAGCGGCGAACGGATGGCTCCATTTCATTGTAGGAAAAGCCAAGCTCTTCTTCATCTGTTTGCCCCTCCCAAAGGGCTGCGCTGGGAGTGCGGTCAATCATGTCTTCGCATAAAATACTTTGAGCCACACACCAGTCAAGTAATTGATAGACTTCTGATTTAAAAAGTTGACCAATAGGAAAGAAGTCAGCTAGTGCATCACCTCCCTTTGTGTCGTAGCCAATAAAGTCTTCACTTAAATTACCTGTTCCGATGACTCGAGCTTTTTTTCCTTGTTCGCTGTGATGGTGACATACACCGTAAAGAAGAGACATTCTGACTCGAGAACGAATATTGCCTTGGTTGACTTGAGAAAGTTCGCCCAGAGGTTTTAGGCTTTCTTCTAGACTATGGACAGAGTCCGCTATGGGTAAGATATATTTTTTAATTCTGAGTCTATTGGCTATTTTTATAGATCGAGCGTTATAAAAATCTATATCTAAATCAGTGCATGGCATATGTACTGAGAGCACGTTTTCAGGGCCGAGAGCTTGAGAGCACAGAGCAGCGACGAGGGTCGAATCTGCTCCGCCACTCATACCGATAATAGCAATGTCGGTCCGTTGGCGTATGTCTTGGGCTACAGCGTGAAGAAATTTTTCGATGTTTTTGATCATGGGTGTCACCTTATGTCATCTTGAGCTATTGGGCTTGTCATATCAAGGCTCACTCATTTCTGAAAGGTGAAATTAAAGACTCTTTGCTGAAGCCGGAAAGGGGAAGCTTTCGGAGCTATACTTGCAAAACTTGAAATGAAAGGTTACTAGATTCAGCGAATGGATATGACCAGAATTGGCATGACTAGTGTAAGATTGCCTAGTGTCAATATTTAAGCTGTTCATAGTATTCTTGTGTAAAATGGTCATTGAATGGCTTGATAATCAATGCAACGAAGTAGGGAATGAGATCTATGAGTAAGTCTTTGGTCATTGTGGAGTCGCCGGCAAAGGTGAAAACGATCAATAAGTTCTTGGGCTCGAAGTTCATTGTGAAGTCTAGCGTAGGCCACATCCGGGATCTTGCGAGTGCTACGGGGACAGAAACAGGGACGACAACGAAGAAAAAGGCGTCGTCTAAAAAAATGACACCTGAGCAAAAAGAAGCAGTTGCATATCAAAGGCTGGTTGCTCGTATGGGTGTAGACCCTCATGATCAGTGGGCAGCAAATTATGCCATGGTGACAGGGAAAGAAAAGGTTCTTAAAACCCTTAAAGACGCAGCCGAGAAGGTTGATACCATTTATCTAGCCACTGACCTTGATCGTGAAGGAGAAGCCATTGCGTGGCACCTCATGGAGTCTATTGGTGGAGATCCTTCTCGCTACAAACGGGTGACATTTACTGAAATTACGGAAAAAGCTATTAAGGAGGCCTTTGAGACTCCTGGAGAGCTGAATTATTCTCGGGTGAATGCACAGCAAGCCCGAAGATTTTTAGATCGAGTTGTCGGGTACATGCTCTCACCACTTTTGTGGGCGAAGATTGCTCGTGGTCTTTCTGCTGGTAGGGTTCAATCTGTAGCTGTGCGACTCATTGCGGAGAGAGAGAAACAAATTCATGCTTTTCTTCCTGATGAATATTGGGAAGTTCATGCCGACTATAAGCACGATAACTCTTTAAGGCTTCAAGTTTCGAAGCAAGCAGGTAAGGCATTTAAGCCTGTGAATACAGCTCAAGCACAAGAAGCTGTACAAAAAATTAAGCAATCACAAAGCCAGGTTTTAAAAGTTGAGAAAAGCCCAGCGCGTTCGAAGCCTTCTGCTCCATTTATTACATCAACTTTACAGCAAGCTGCTAGTACAAGGCTTGGATATGGTGTGAAAAAGACGATGGTGCTGGCACAGCAGCTTTATGAAGCGGGCTTTATTAGCTATATGCGTACTGACTCAACAAACTTAAGCGCAGACGCGGTGACAGCGTGCCGTGAGTTTATTCAAACAAAGTTTGGTGGGAAATATTTGCCGGATGCACCTTTGAGCTATAGTAGTAAAAAAAGTGCTCAAGAGGCTCACGAAGCGATTCGACCAACAGATCTTTTAAAACAGCCACATGATATGACGTCTTTAGATAAAGATGCTCGGCAACTTTATGAAATCATATGGCGTCAGTTTGTGGCATGTCAGATGACACAGGCGGAATATGATGCCACCGTTGTGACGGTTAAGTGTGATGATTTAGAGCTGCGTGTGAGAGGGAAGGTTTTGCGATTTGATGGTTTCTTAAAAGTGATGCCTCAAACGAAGAAATCAGATGAAGATCTCGTTTTACCAGATGTTCAAGAAGGGGAAGTGCTACAGCTTCTCAGCGTCGAACCAAAGCAACATTTTACGAAGCCTCCTCCCCGTTTTACTGAGGCAAGTCTTGTACGAGAGTTGGAGAAAAAAGGCATTGGCCGACCTTCGACGTATGCATCTATTATTTCCACGATCCAAGAACGTGGGTATGTGAGGGTTGATCGCCGACGTTTCTTTTGTTTGAAGATGGGCGAAATTGTGACTGATCGCCTTTTTGAAAACTTTGAAGATCTGATGGATTATGGCTTTACAGCATCTATGGAAGCTCATTTAGATGGAATTGCCCAAGGTCAAGAAGACTGGAGAAGGGTCTTAGATGATTTTTATGGGAATTTTAGTGAAAAACTTACAGCAGCGAATGAATCCATGCGAGGGAATGAACCAACTCCTACGGATATTGGTTGTCCTGAATGTTCGAGGCACATGTGTATTCGAACAGCAAGAACAGGGGTCTTTTTAAGTTGCTCAGGTTATGCACTTCCCCCCAAAGAACGATGTAAAGGGACTATTAACCTTGTTTCCGGAGATGAGTTTCAAGCTTACTCAGATGATGATGATGAAGGTAGTGTTGGAGAGATTCAAGGTCGAAAGCGCTGCGTGAAGTGTGAAACTGTAATGGATTCTTATGTCGTCGACGAAGCTCGTAAACTTCATATTTGTGGTAATAATCCAGACTGTGATGGTGTGGAGATTGAGGCTGGGAAGTTCAGAGTAAAAGGCTATGAAGGTCCTATTATTACTTGCGACAAATGCTCATCCGATATGCAGTTGAAGACTGGGCGATTTGGTAAATACTTTGGTTGTACTGGATCCGATTGTAAAAACACGCGTAAGCTTCTCAAAAATGGTGAAGCAGCTCCTCCCCGTATGGACCCTATCCATATGAAGGAATTGTCATGTGAGAAATCAGACGGATACTTTGTGTTGCGTGATGGTGCTGCAGGGTTGTTCTTAGCGTCAAGTAAGTTTCCAAAGTCTCGAGAAACTAAGAAACCACGAGTTCTTGACTTAGTGAGACACAAAGATGATTTGGATCCTAAGTATCATTACATTCTTTCTGCGCCGATCCAAGATCCAGAAGGCCATGAAAGTTTAATTCGTTTTAGTCGTAAAACAAAAGAGCACTTTATTTCTAGTGATGACTCAAAAGGTAAAGCCACAAGTTGGAGCTTATATTGGATTGATGAAAAATGGAGTGAAACAAAGCCTGATTAAGCTTTGCATTTTTTTGAAAAGATCATTAACTTTAATTTTTTTCTACCGGTGATATGAGTCGCTCTCTGGGTTTTTGAGTATGGAGAGTGATTTTTATTATGCGGTTTTTCTTGGAGATTGGAATCTTCCAATCTCACGGTGAAATGCAGCTGTTTTTTGTCTGTTCAGGGTCATTAAAGAAATAAATTGTTTTCATAAAACAGCGTTGAATTTTATTTAAATCGAGAGAATAATGGTGTTGTATTTGGAATGTTGGATGTAGTTTAAAGTGGGAATCAGCAAAAAACAGTTAATACACAAATGTTTTTAGCTGTATGTCTTGGCTGTGAATTTTAAAAATTATTCATTTTATATGCGGAAGCATAGGTTTCCTTTTTATTATAAGCGCCTTTTAAGTTCTTGAGAGTCGGAGACTTTCATATCAAGAGTTTCTTCGGTTTCATTTGATCTTATACAAAATGTTGTGTAGCGAACTACTCTTAGTAAAGGCCTGGCGTTAGTGATTGTTTTTATAGTGTGATAAATGATGTTGTTGAAGATTCAACCGGCGATGTTATTGGTTGAACCATTCTTGATGCTATAGATCATTATGATGATGGATGTGGTGGATTTTGTTCTTGAAACATTGGGATAACCTTTGCGGAAATTGCTTTTTCTTCGAGATGCTCCTTAGGAATCACAGTAAGAGAGTGTAGATGAGTGGACTCGAGAAACACTTCAGGCGCGCAACCAGCGCGATAGGCCTCTAGCCATCTTTCTGCGCATAGACACCATTTATCACCTTCGCAAAGACCTTGAAATCCAAATTCAGGTCGCGGGGTAGATAGATCGTTGCCTTGATTTGTTGAAAACTGTAAGAATTCTTTTGTTATGCGAACACAGACCGTGTGCATACCGACGTCGTCCTCTGACGTAGAACATTTTCCATTTCTGAAAAAACCAGTCACAGGTTGGCAACTGCATTCCTTGAGAGTTTCTCCAAAAATATTTTGGTTTTTATGCATATGGAACTCCATTATTCTTGTCTCGTTTTTTTTAAAAAAATCCAAAACAGTGCTATCACGAAATAATTGTTGAAACTAGACTCTTTTGAACGGTGGTATTAAGTTATAGTACAAACTTTTTCTAAGGAGGGTGTGTGTTACAAATTTTAAGGGGTATCCAGAAATACTCGAAAGAAATTTTTCCTCAACAAAAAGGTTTATTTAAGCAGTTAGCAACAGGTCAACAACCTCATACAATGATGATCACTTGCTCTGACTCACGAATAGACCCTAATTTGATAACTCAAACTCAACCAGGAGATGTTTTTATACTAAGAAATGCTGGGAATATGGTTCCTGCGTATGGTGTTTCTCAAGGAGGTGAAGAAGCTTCCATTGAGTTTGCTGTGGAGGTTCTGGGGGTTGAAAATATTGTGGTGTGTGGACATACCCAGTGTGGAGCTATGGCTGCTTTATCGGGGAAGGTCGATTTGAAGGCATTGCCGTCTATTGAAAAATGGCTGCTGCATGCAAAAGCAACTCAAAGAAAAATGGAAGGTAAATCGCCTGTAGTATTAGATGACTATATTGAAGATAATGTTTTGACACAGGTGCAAAATTTAAAAACACACCCAAGTATTGCAAACGGAATTGCACAGAAAACACTCAAAATATTTGGTCTTGTTTATCGATTTGAAAAAGGAGATGCAATTATTTTTGATAAACAAAAGCAACATTTTATTGAGGTTCGAGATTTTTCGAATGAGGATTTAATCTCCTCTTTTGATCTTTCGTGATTTCAATGATTTTTTATTTTAAAGATTGATTTTTTGCTCGTTGGTTGTTGATTTGTTAGGAACTATTTTGCAGCCTTCTTTTTGGAAACTTTGATGCTGTTCTTTAACGTTTTGAATACTGTGATTTAATCGATTTAAAAACTGATATTTTAGTTTTGTAAACAGGTAGTCTTGAGCTCGTCTGTTTCCGTTTGCGATCAATTTTGAGCGATGCGTTGCTGAGTGAATAATTTTTTGTGTCGCTTTAAAAAGTTCTTCAGGGTTATTTTTATTGACAAGAATAGCCCCTGTACCACAGGTCTCTGGAATAGCTGTAGAGTTGTGAGCTAGAATGGGAATGTCAAAAAACATGGCTTCGACAAGTGGGACGCAAAAGCCTTCGTGTTCACTCATACACAAAAGAGCAGTGCTCCTTCTGTAGCAAGTCGCTAGCTGATTGTCGGTGATTGATCCCATAAAAACAACATCAGCATCAAGGTTTGATGTTTCATCAAATCGTGTAAAGCTAAGATTTAAATCATTTAAAAGAGAAAAAACTCTTTGAACATAGTCTGTTTCTAAAATTCCACAAACTAAAATTCGTATTTTTTTATTAGGGTTGTGCTGTTTTAAGGCTTTTAATAGAAAAAGAGAATCATGGAGACATTTATTGCGCGATACTCTTCCTACGACGAGAAGATTGATGATGGTGCTATCTATTTTTTCACTTAATTGAAGATCGTCCTTATTTGATGCAAGGCTTTGATAGTCTCTTAAAACTGCAAGTTGATGAACAGGAGGAAGAGGGCCCTCACCTAAACATTTTGCGTTAAAATTGGAATCAACCCAAGTTTCTTGGCTGCTGTGTACTGTAAGAGGGATTTGTTGGTAGCCGAGTTGACAGGCTGTATACGCAAGAGAGTTTTTTGGAAAAAATTCAGCTGGAGTGACATTATGAAATCGACAAATATGATACGTGTTTGCTCGTGCGACATAATAGCTAATGTCAGAGCCTGTAGAAAAATGTTGGATTAAAATATCGCTTGTTTTTTTTGGGTTAAGAAACTCATCTAAAGATTTAACATTTTTAACATCCCAAGAATTTTGAGCGTAAATATCGCTCTCAAATCCTGCTTCTTGAATAAGTGTCCGAAAAATTTGGACTTCGGTGCCGATAGCGTCACGAGATCCACATGAAGGTAAGATTTGGTCAATTTTCAAGGAATACTCCACAGTATGACAAAATTGAGATATTTAATTGTACTCAAGTTGGCAGGCTGTGGGAACTTTATTTCATATTTTTTCAGTGGAATATGATTGTAAGACTATTTGTGAGTAAAGGTGAAAACTCCATCCCAATCTTCAGCTGGTGGTGCTTGCTGATAGGCGTTGACTCTATCAATGTAGACTTTTGTTGGTCCGTCGTTAGGGTGAATTTTTAAACAAGTATCGAGATGTTTTTTTGCTGTAACCCAGTCTTGAGAGAGGTAGTGTTTTCTTGCGGCTTCAAACTCTCCTATGAGTTCACGGATATGATCTTCTTTGGCTAGAGTGTCAGGTCTCATGAGGTCAAAAACTTTAATTGGCTCATTTTTTCCTTTGACGCGAATATCATCGAGATCTCTGAATAAATGATGCTTTTGCTGAAATTTCGCGACAGTGAATTCACTGATTAATATTTTAATACCATACTCTTTTGTCAGTCCTTCTAAACGAGCTCCAAGGTTGACAGCATCACCCATCACGGTATAGCAAAAACGTTCATCAGAACCCATGTTGCCTACAGACATAGGGCCTGTGTTGAGGCCGATTCCAATGTCGCAGAGAGGGTAGCCTTTCTCTTTGAAGTCAGCTTGAAGCTTATCGAGAGCGAAAAGCATTTTCACCGAAGAGTCAGCTGCCACGTCAGCTTGTCCGTCAAGAGGAACAGGAGCTCCCCAAAATGCCATAATTGCATCACCAATATATTTATCGAGAACCCCGCTTGATCTTAGAATAATATCCGTCATAGGGGTGAAATATTCATTCATAAAACCGCATAATTGTTCTGGAGTGAGACTCTCTGAAATTGTTGTGAACCCTCTTACATCCGAAAAGAACACAGTGAGTTCTTTTCGGACTCCCCCTAGCTGTAAACTGCTGGGATCGTCAAGAACTTGATCAATGACATCTGGACTTAAATAGTGAGCAAAGGCTCCTTTTACTTTTTTCTTTTCTTTTTCTTCTGTCATATATTTATAAAGAGTAATGCTGATAAAAAGTGTGATGATTTCTAAGAATGGAACCCCAAGATAGGTCCATTGACCTTGTCCAAACACAAAATATTGATCATAAAAATAATAACTGAATAAAAACAAAAGCATTAGAATGCCTGACCATAATGCTCGAGAAAAAATGATGATCGGGCTAAAAAAGAGCCCGATTGCTAAAATAATTTGTAGCTCTGTTTCATAAATGTCTGAAGGTCGAGTCATGAAATTTTGGCTCATGATGTTGTCTGTAACAGCTGCGTGAATTTCAACTCCATCAAGAGTGGGATCAAATGGGTTAGGTCTTTGATCATTAATACCAATTGCTGTCATCCCAAGCATTAAAACAGAGCCTTTGAGGTATTCTTTTTGTTTTTTTGTAAATCGATTGAAGTAAGCGTCTGCTAAACTAAAATGCGGAAAAGCCTGGCGACCACCTCTGTGATTAACAAGAACACGACCCATGCCTAGAGGGTCTAACGGAATTTTAATGGAGTCAGATTCATCTTCTCTGCTAATAAGCTCGACGGCTTTAATGTTATCAACGCCCATTTCTACAAGAATATCTCTGTCAAGAGCTTCAGCTGCAAGTTTTAAGGATAGGGATGGTAACATTCGGTCGTCGAAAATTCTGACAATGGTGGCCCAACGATTTACAGCATCGTAGTCGGATTGATTGCTGAAAAACGAATAATGCTGCGCAGATTGATTCAGTACGGATAGATTGTTCATAATCCCTGCGACTTTCATAGAATCTGGATAATCTTTGAGTTCTTGGTCGTTAGATAAAATTAAGTATTCAATGACGGAGTCGTCCATTTCATCAAGTCTGTGAAAAGGTGTTTTTTTGAGACCTGCATCTTCAACTTCGAATTCAGATCCAAAATAAAAGAAGCCCATGATGATGTTTTCAAAATCTGAAATCGCTTTTGCAAACTCTAAGTCTGCAGGGGAAGTTTTAATGCTTTTAAGCCTTCGTATAGCATCTCGAGGGCTTTTTGGAGGTTTTTGGCGAAGAGCTTTGATGCCATCCTTAAGGTCAGGTCGCTCTGGTTCACTAAAAATAGCATCAAAAGCAACCCACTCGACTCCAAGGTCTTTTAAGTTTTTTAAAGCCTGCTTATAGTAGCGTCTAGAAAAGGGCCATCTTCCAAGCTCTTGCAGAGCAGCTTCATCAATGGCAAGGACGCCTATTTTATTTTTTGGTTTTTGAGGGCCTCGATTACGAAAACGAAAGTCTAAAAGGTTAGCTTCTAGTTTTGTGATTAAATCATTTTGATGAGAGAAATTTTTATAGTGATCTAATAAAAACCACCAGAAAAAAATGACAATACAAGTGCTTAAAAGAATGTGTGGGAGCTTTTTTTTAAGCTCAGATATGATTTTAATCAACATAAAAAACCCTCCAGAAACCTTAGGGTACGTATCGGAGGGTTTTTGTTTTTTTGAAAGTTTTTACTTTTTAAAGATCAAGTGATGATTTGAGTGAAAGAGCCCATCTTCGATCTGCGCGCTGTCCTGGGTACTCCCCAAGCTCAACGCCGTAATTGATGACTTCAAATTTAGCAAAGAACAAGTTGACATAAGCGCCTAGACTTAGCCAACCGCTTTGAAGGCCCAGCATGACGCCAACGTCTTGTTTGCGGCTGATGTACTGCCGTCCAAACTCCCATCCCATATTCAGCATTCTGAGCATGTGGAAGCCTTCAGGGTTGGTGATGTCTTTGAGATCTATTGAGAACTCACTGTGCCAAGGCTTGCCTTTTGAGCGTAGTGCCCAGCCAAGAGAAACAAGGCTTTTTATGATAGGCATTCCGCTGACTGATGTATAACCAATGTCATCGACCATGATCCCAAATTGATGATCAGGTGTTATTTTGTAGAGCAGGCCAAGGTCGGTGGCGATCCCTGAACCTGATGTTGGTTTTAAGAGATCACCAACAGGAGTTGTGCCAAGGGGCTCAAAAGTGAGGATTTCTGCAAAATCTAGATTGGTATTGAGATGGAATCTAGAAAAAGGGCGAAGGTTTAGCCCGATAGAGATGTTTTTTCCAACATCAAAGGCGTATCCAATATTCCACCCCACGATCGTGTCGCTGGTGAAAGAGGCTTCGGGAGCAGCAGGAATACGTCCGTCAAGTTCATTGCGAGTTGAAACAAAGAGTGCTGTGTCAAATGAGTACAGACGAAAACCGAGGCTCTCCTGTGCTCTTACATATTGGTATTCACCAAATTTATCAGTGAATTCTTGAAGAATAGAAATAGGAGTTGGTGAACCTGAAAGAATAGAACTAAATTTACTCATCGTTCCTGCTGCTGACTTGCTAAAAAACACGTCGCCATCAAGTCCTCGAGTTTGAAAAGTTAGGTTTTTTCCTGCACCTGTAAGGCTTGCAGGATTTTGTCTATAGGACTCGTCTGATTCAAAAGCTGCAGCAAAAGTACCGCCACGTCCATAGGAGTGAGCGGACTCCAGGGTTCTCTCTCGATTGGGTTTTGCATATAAAGCAAGAGGTGAAAAAGAGAGAATAATGAGGAAATTTCTATACCTGTTGACTTCCATGTGGCCTCCAATCGGTTTTTTTTGCCGATCATGTGGGTTTCACACGACGGGGAGATTGCCGATGAGTTGAGTGTTAGGAGTTTCTATGGCCTTTATTTTAACACTGCTTATGGGATTACTTCCCCTTGCTCTTCAAGCTCAAGAGCTCCCTGAATATTTTGTGCCACCTAGGTCTGCAGCAATGGGGGGAGCTTCGGTTGGAGTTTCTCATGACGAATCTTCCATTTGGACAAATCCAGCAGGTATTGGCCGTATTAGAAAAGTCAGAGCAAGAAGCTCTGTTCATATGGTTAAAGTTCCTAACCTAGTCGGCGGCTCTAATAACGAGGGTCGGCAGTTTTATAGCTCTTTTCAATCTCAAGCTGCTCTAAATCAGGACTCTAAGCCTTGGGAGAATATACAAAGAGTTATTGAAGCAACAGAGTCCGCCTCTCAGCAAGCGATTTGGCTAAGAGCGTCTGCGAATCCAATCGTTTTTTTTGAAGCGGGAAAAAATACTCCTGTTGCAATAGGGCCCTACACGAATAATAAAGTGAAAAGTTGGATTGACCCTGCTGATTCTGGTCAAATACGGGTGGATACCATTTTAGATACAGGCGCTGTGCTGGGTCTTGGATTGCATAATAGAACAAACAGGTGGAACCTGGGTCTCCAATTGAGGCCGATTCAAAGGTATGCCTTAGAGGATAAAATTCCTGTGTCGTTGCTAGACACAGCTCAGCGTTCAGAGCTTCAGAGCCGTATTGAAAGTAGTGCTAATATAGGGACGGCCCTTGCGATAGACGCAGGGATGATGTTTACCGTTGCTGATTACTGGTTTCCAACCTTGGGAATTGCTGTTTTTAATTTGCCAACGGGTTGTTATGAAAACTATTTAAATCCATACGATGCGACTCGTCATAGTATTTGTGGGACCGTCTTTAACGGAAGCGTTCGTAATAAAGAGGCTCTTTCGGTTGTGGATCCAACTGACATCCGAATTGGAGTCTCAATAATGCCCAGAATTTTTCGGAAAATAACACTGAGATTTGCCGCAGACTTACATCATCTTTACGTGACCGATGGAACCAACTTTTATGGGCTTCCAGGTCTAGAGCCCTTGAGACAACTACACGGAGGGGTCGAGGTTTTTGTCGGAAACCCACTGATGATCAGTCCATTTTCTGCGAGAATTGGGTTTGCACAAGGTTTCTTGTCAGGTGGGTTTGGCTTGAGGATGGGCTCATTTGCGCTGGATGCCACTTTTTATGGAGCGGATATATCTGAAAATGAGTCTCCCCGGGAAGATCGCAGGACGGTTGTGGGAGCTTCTTTAGAGTTTTGACGTTTTGAAGTATTTTTCCATAAATATTTAACTTTGTTGATTTTTTAGAATATAATGAGAGCAGAATTTCACACTTTTAAGTGACTCTATCAAAAAAAAACCGCAGGTTTTTGAAGGCTTTTAAGTGGGATGTATGGTATCAATGGCAATGATTTTTGTTGATGAGTCGTGTTGTAGGGGATAAAAATGCGCCTGTTAAGACTTCAAATAAAAACTTTAAGTATTGTAAGCTGTTTGCAAATGTCGGCTTGCATGACCCCATACCAAGAGGATGGAGTCTGGGATCGCTGGAGCGAGAGTGGCGCTGAAGAGGTGGAGCAAGTTGATGCTTCTGAGAGCGCAGACCTTGCTGAAGATATTCGACGTCTGAGTAAACTGGATAAACAACTCTCTGAAGATGAGTGGACGTATTTACAAGAACAAGTGGAAGATTATGGGGTAGGGCCTGAAAAAGATGCGCTTCAAGTTCTTGTCGCTGTGCGTCGCGCGTTATCAGACGAGCATGTGGCAAACTCTAATGATTTAGAGTCTGTGGCTTCCCTTGAAGATATTGTGGCTGAATCTGCTCTGGATCTGCCCTCTGTATTAAAGAGCAACCCTTATTTGATGAGTTCTGATTTTTATTCACTGGCTTTAAGAGCTGTGGAGCGTTCAGGCAATAGTCATGAGTTTCGAGAAAAAAGTTTGGAGTCAATTCGTCACCGGGCCCGGAGTTGGATGAGCTTAGGGCGAGCGCTGGGAATGGCAGATGAGGTGTCTCAAGATACAGCTGCTATTGGGGCTCAAGATAAACAACCCGCTTTGCAGCAAATTTCGATTGAAGATATTGATCATGGAAATTTAGCGTTTGAGCAAGCTCAAAAAGTAGCAGAATCTGGGCAATACCAAGAAGCTATTCGAATGTTAGAGAATCTTGCGCAAAGCTCTCCAGGACATAAAGTGATGGCGCAAGCAAAAATTAGAGATATCTGTAATCGCGCTGTTCAAGAGTTAAGACAACAAGCGGCAACAGCCTTCCAAAATGCTGTGCCGATGAGCAATGAGCAAGCAAGAACTCGATACTTAAAGTCTGCACAAGAGCACTTACAGCAAGCTTTGACCTTGTATCCTGAGGCTGAAAACTTAGAGACTGTACGGGAAAATCTAGCTGTAATCAATTCGACTCTAGAGAGAATGACAGGTGACTCCGGAGCCTAGCTTTTTCGATGAGAGGCGCTTTTATTGCCCTCTCATCGATCTTAAACTCTGTAATCGGCGTGAAGCTGAGACTCATAAATCGATTGACCTAAAAATAAACTATCTCGAAATGGCGCTTCTGTGAGAGAAGGGTGTCTAATGCGCAAAGCGCGAATAGCATCTTCAGAGCTCATGAAAATAGGCCATTGTCGACAATAGTCATATGCATCAAAAACCCAACGATTTTTTTCCATAACACCGGCGAATAAAAACGGAGTGTGGAAACGTCTGCGCATTTGTAGCATGGACTCTAAAAAGGATGAGCACACTCCTTGTTTGTCTTGAAAGTCTAAAACGACATAAGGGACTTCAGAAGTGACTACCCAGTTGTGAATAGATGCGGCAAGCTCACTGCATTCAGTGCAATGAGAGGCGGTTGAGGAGCATGACTGCTCAAGGTAGCAGACAACAGCGCCGTCAACCACTTTGGGAACGATTTCCATCATGGGTTTCGCCTTAATGTAATTATTTATTGGTTCGACAATTATTTTAACCGAACTGAAGCCATCGGTCGACCCACACCGCAATCACCTTTTTTTTTCGTTCGATATGCAAGGGGTCGTGAAGTTCTTTTTGAAACTCATAGCGCGAGGCAGTAGCGAGCCTTAAGACTTGTTCTTCTGTGCGAGCTTCAAATATTTTTGTGGTTGAGGTGAAGTGTACGCTGCGTTTCCCTATAAGTTTTAACAGTCGTTTGTCGTGTTCAGGGTCCAGAGTGTGAGTGTTAGACAGCTCGGATGATGTTGCGCTGCACTTGAGAGTGACGCTTGCGGTCCAAGACGTTTTCCCTTCGGCTGTGTGAGGAGTTGTTTCGATTTTTGCGATCCAAATGAGTCCTTCTCGATCTTTAAGTTCAAATTTTCGATAGTCATTTCGAGAAGAGCTGCGATAGGATTGAGGAGTTTGAAGTTCCATAGTTGATCCTAAAATGAGCGTGATGCAGATGAAGAAAATTTTAGCATATTTTGTAAGTTGTCTTGTTTTGAATGCTTGTGCATATAGGTTTTCGAATTTGCATATGCGACCTCCTGTGATTGGTATGAAAAGTATTGGTATTGAAGCCGTTTTTGATAGCGGTCAGGTTGTCGTGCCTCACGAGCATTTATGGAGTGGGTTACAAGAGGCTTTCGCTTCAAATGGTATTTTGCGCGTGACATCTATTGATACTGCAGATGCTTATTTGAAGGTTCATTTGAAAGATACCTTCATCGTTCCGGGTGAGCCTCAACAGTTAGGTGAGGAAGAAGACCCTAAGTTTCCAAATCATGAAATTGTTGAACGAGGTGCGAATCAAGTTCCAACAGGCCGCCTACTATATGAACCTAGAGTCCCTTCTGAGTACTCTAGGCTTTCTCGGGCATTGTACTACTCAGACCACGAACAAATAGGTTTTGTGATTGATGTTGAGCTTTGGGATACGAGGACAGCGTCCAAAGTCTTAAGTAAAAGCTACCCTGTGTCAGGGCGTTATCCTGTTTTGGATACCACAACAGTGGTTGAAGATCGCTCTTTGCGTGCTTTGGAGAGCCGAGAGTTTCAAATACAGAACATGCTGAAGCCAGTTGTTCTTCATATTGTGCAAGATGTTTTACGCGGCTAAAAGAATTGTGAACTTAGCCTTTATCTTGGTTTTGTGGGAGCTCTCTTGTAAGTGCTGTGGCCATATTTCCAAATGAGCGTGTTTGTGGGCCAAAATGGACGACAAGATTGAGCGTGTAGTTAGGGTGACGTTCATCTTGTTCAAATTCTTTTTGCCTTGCGAGTTGCAATCCCCAACATTGAGATGGGGAAGTGTAGCTTGCACCTAGTGCTTTTCTGTATGTTGGTTTGTCCTGACCTTCTGTGATTCTTTGGGTGTATTCAAAGCGTAGGTGAACATTGGAAATCATGTATGACTGGGTGTGGATAGACTTTGATAATGTGCGAGCACTTTGTAGCTGATCTGTGTGCCCTGTGACTTTTCTTTCTATGACATATCCGAAATTGAAGTGGTTTTTATAAAACTCAGGTGGTGTGACGGTAATTGCCATGTGTGGAGTGATTCTGTTGTAGATATCGTATGTAAATGTAGAGTTTAAACTCCATTGCTTCCAATGAAAGTTTAAATGGCTGTAAATAGGAGACCAAGGTTGAATGAGTTCTGAGTATGGGACTCTTTGTGCAAGAAGAGCTGTGGCAGATTCTAATGTATCAGCAGTATCAGCCTGTTGTTCAAGGTGCTTGTTGTTTGAGAGTTGAGCGGTACGGCGAATTTCTTTCAAGCGATCCCAGCTGGTCTCAGCGTCGAAATGCAAAGGTGTTTGATGACCGACTTCTGTGCGACGGTAACGATGGCTAATCCACTGTTTTTTTGTCATAAGTTTATCGACAGAGCGAATTGGTTGGTCGAGCTGGAATAAAAGTTCTCGCTCTGCTTGTTGTAGAATTGTTTCGTGAGCCGGTGATGTCGTATTTGCTCCTGGGACTTGGCCCCACTGCTGTTTAAATATTTGCCAATCATGGTTCGTGTGAAACACGATTCTTTGGTGTGGAATCATTGCATGTTCATCAGGTATAAAACCGATAGCACGATTGGCAGCATAATCTTTTCTATCTGAAGAATAGTAGAGTAAGCGAGATGAGTTGGAGTTGTTTGCAATGGCAAATTGATTGCCATAATCTCCTGTGCGGATCGCTACAGGGCGTGCTGAGAGTTGTAACCCCCAATTCATTGTGTGGCGGATGTGGCTATGGCCTGTTCCAGGCTTGAGCCAAGGGGCTGACCCGACCCCATCGAGTGGAAGGTTAAAGTTCCAACCAAATCTCCAACTTTGAATCATGCCAGACCCGGCAGATGAACTCTGTATGGTACGTACCTCCGCATCGGCAAATTGGTCAATTCTTACAATTTGATCACTGACAACTGGGAGGGCAAGGTTGAGAGAAGAACGTCTCCAGGCCCCGTCACCAAGAGTGCGTAGTTGACCTCTGTAGTCAGGCCAAATATTTTGGATCTTTTGAGCATCGAGACCTAGGGAAAAATAAACTGGATGAGGTAGATAGCGATCTCCAAATGAAAACAATCTTGTACGCATTTTTAAGCGGGCTGGAATTTGAAAACCATGATAGCGATTGTGTGTTGAAGTCATATTGTCAGTGTAGTGGGAACCTAGGCCAATATAGATATCAGAATGATCAAAGTGAGATTGGATGTTTGTATTTGCAAAAGCAAAAACTTTACGACCATTTAGAGCACTGACATAGTCTGTTGGTACAAAAACATCACCGGCGTAGCGATGGTCAGAATGAATATCTCCATCACTGCTGAAAGAAAGTCGAGGTGTGATGCGAATTAAGCTTTCCCATTTCAACCTGCCTCGCCAAGAATTGAGTTCTGTTGTTAGTGGCTCTTGGATGGATTGTTCAATACACTCTAGAGAGTCTTCTCCTTGTGTCAGGCAAGCCGAAAGGCCGTTCCGCTCCCACCATCGTGGAGAAGAAAGTCTTTGAATATTAATTTCATTTTTATTTGCTTGATAATGCACTGGGTCATCCAGTGCTGCGGTTTCTATTCGAGGATTGTTTTTAGCTGTGTCGAGAGCCATTGTGTAGGAGTTTAAAAGTTGGCTTCGTTGTGCTCTTTGTTCTAGCCATTGTTGGTCTCTTAAAGCTTCGATGTGAAGATTCCATCCAGAATGCTGACGAAGTTTTACACGGTTTTCTAGGTCGACACGCAGCCCGCGTTTTTCAATAAAAGTAGATGTGATTGTTGCGTCTGTTTGAGGTGAAAAAGCAAAAAATATAGGTAAAGAGATCATATTACCGTTGATCCCTTGGTGTGTAATTGTTGGAAGGAGGAGTCCTGATTGTCGACGATCTTTAAGAGGGATCATCAGCCAAGGGAGGTAAAGGATTGGGATTCCTTTTATATGTAGAATAGGGTTTTGCATGAAAGCATACCCACCAGGTCGTGCAGAAATATGTGAAGAAGAAAACCCCCAAGCAGGAGACTCGTCCCTTGAGCAACGACAAGGGGACCAAGAGGCTTGAGTTGCATCAATTTGACTATAGTCCGATCGTACGATTTGATCACCTTTGAGGCGAAAATAGGTTCCTTGAGAGAATTCCTTTGCGCCCATAGGGTCAATTGCATTTTCTATGGTTTGACGTCGCCTCTTATAAAGTTCTCGTTTTTTTGTAGATACAGCCTCGAAATGTGGATTAGGTTGACGTTGAATCATTTCTTCTTGCTCAAGAAGCAGAGCGTATTGTTTGATGAATGTTTTTGTCAGAGGTGTGTTTATGTGGTTTGCGTATGCTGTACGAAGATTTTCTTTACGTTGAGCCATATTTTGTAATTGCTGCTGTTTTGCAAGTTCAAAATCGAGTTCTTTTTGTGTTATTCCTAAAAGCTCATCTCTAATTTGAGAGGTTTGTTGCTCATCTCCCGCAATGAGTTCTGCTTTTGTGAGTGTGAAATCATCGCTGTCTAACTTGTGTTCTAGTGTTTCACCAAAAAATGCTTGAGATTTTCCGACAACTAAAACATGCCCAGTTGCGATGAAAACTTGGCGCACACGGTCGACTTCGATGCTCTCAGCTCGAATCATTGTCCCGGATCTCATAGCAACAACATGGCCTTCAAATTTTTGCCGAAGTCCATCTTTATTGATAGAGGTCTGATCTGCATCAAAAAAAATCTTAGGTTCCGCTCTGAGTGAGCTATAGAAGCAGACAAAGGTCAAAAAAAAGGCATACGCAGCCAGGTGTATTGAGCTTTGTGGGTTGTTGATTTTGCTAGTCACATCGCCTCACAAAAAACTACTGTATGAAGTTTTACAAAACCAAATTACATCGTCCATCCTTAACATCCATGGTCCAATAGATCAATTTTAAACTGTGGAAGTCTCAGTGTTTATAGGTGGTTGTTGAATTCTTTTGGGGGTGAAGACTGAGGTCATGAAATTTGATTAATTTTGATGTAATGTTCTTTTCTTTTCTTTACTTTTCAAGAGAAACTCTGATTCACCGTGTGAGTGAGTTGTGAATTTTAAAATATTCATCTTAGGTATAAAATATGAAGAATTTATTTTTAATTTTTTTGATGTGTTCTTATACCCTGGAAGGGTCACCAACAAAGCGTAAAGCTTCTTCAGAGCCTTTATGGACTTCGCATGTAGCACTTGAGGTGTTGAGTCATTTTGTCATCCCAAGTCTGGCTGAAGTTAAAGTTGAGGATCGTTGGTGTCGGCAAACCCTAGAAAATGGAGACTGTATTTGGAAACCTTTGTGGATAGGAACTTCTGAAGATTTAAAATCAATACATGCTTTACGGCAAAGCTGTCGCGCTATAAAAGAACGAGTTGATTTTTACGGACGTTCTGAGCATTGCTCTCCTGCCTCACTGGTGCTTCAATCATCGGATTTTGATGCGGTAGCACGGAGTTTCTTGTCGTCTAAAAAGTCATCCCCATCGGGTGTTGTTGACTGTGAAATGTCTCAACAAAGTAACATTTTTCATTCTGATTATGTGGGGTTTTTGCGCTTTGAAGGTCTTTATAATGATGTTTCTTTTGAACAAACTTTATTGAGTTTACATCCTTTTCATGTGTTGAATTTTTTAGATAAATATAAAAATGATCTCAGAAGAATGTCTGAAGATGATTTTCGTGGATTGCTTGAAAGAGT
Source organism: Oligoflexales bacterium (assembly GCA_045106415.1). GTDB lineage: Bacteria > Bdellovibrionota_B > Oligoflexia > Oligoflexales > Bog-1112 > JBGCEP01. The sequence continues at coordinate 90,708 of JBGCEP010000004.1, forward strand.
TTTTATGGCAATGGAAAACCGCCTGCATGAAGGTCCAGGAGGCTTTGCTTCCTATGCAACAAAGCCGTTTTTTCAAGCTGTCATGTGGTCCACGGCGCATTCTTTACTGAAAAATTTTTATGCCCATTCACCTGTCGGTAATCATGCTCAGGGTTTGTGTTTATTTGCAGATGAAAACCTTGTCTCTTGTAGCGCTAAAAGTTATTTGGGTTTAACCCCTTATGGGCAGCCGGGTTTAGTGAAATTTCATAGTTTATTGAAAAAATTTTGGTCGTTATTTGCGCAAGTTCCCACAGGTCGTCTTAATCAGCTATCGATTCACCAGCATGTGGCTGTAGACCCATCTATAGAAGTTGACCCTAGAGCTGTAGAGCAGTACTTGATTCAACCTCATGAAATAGAGGTTCTCTTGAGATTTGCTGCACAAAGGCAAGCAGGAATGTTTCCTATTTACCTTTATCAGACATGGCTGGGGATTTATCGTATGAGCGGCGAAGATACTCTGATGAACTCATCGTTATTTGAAGAAGAGACAAGACTACCTATTTTAGCTGTTTTACTTCAGGTCTGGAAAATTGTACGTGATCATCCAGAAATGCAAGTAGAACTCAAGCAGCATATGCAGGTTGAGGGATGATTTAAAGTATGTTTGTGTGAGGTTTTTTTCGTTGAAAATAAAAAAGAGAAAAGTAATAACAGCTTTATATCAAGCCATACTTTTGAAAAGAGTGATAGAGGCCATAGAAAAAAAGATGATTTGATAGGTGAGGCAATTTTTTTTAGTGAATCACTTTTAATGGAATTCATTTGATTTAAAGAGTTGAAAACTATATCTCATTTGTACCATTTTGTATGGTCATGAAAATGAGAAAGTGTGATTTTTAATATGGTGATTCGTGAGTTTTTATTTAGAGGTAGAGATGTTGGAAAATAGTGCTGATTTTTGCTCAGCTTGGGAAGCTGGTCAGATTTGTTTACACCCGACGGATACTTTACCAGGTTTGAGTGTTGATCTTAAAAATATGGACGCCGTCGCACGTTTTTCAAAATGGAAGGGGCGTGCGATAGATAAGCCCTGGGTTCACTTAGCAGCGAATGAACAACAAGCGTTTGCATCTTGGGAGCCGCTACCAGGAGGGTGGGAAGATTATTTGCAAATTTTGTGGCCTGCCTCGTTGAGTGTTGTGTGGCACGAGAGGATGACAGGAAAAACAGTTTGTTTCCGCGTACCGAAACATGTTCCTGGATGGTTACAATCTTCAATTCTTCAAACAGGCCCGTTGCCGACAACAAGTTTTAATTATGCAGGTGAAGACCCTGTGTGTGGCTGGAATACAGCAGCTGAAAAAGCAAAAAGCTTTGGCTTTTACACGCCATTGGGTCATTACAACCATCAACAAAAACCATCAACGGTGATTCAAATTGTCTCTGCTGATCAATACAAAGTTTTACGAGCAGGTTGTGTTTCTGTAGAGAGCATTGAAGCTGTCGTAGGGAAAAAAGGCTTATGATGAAAAAAAATTGGATTTTAGCGAGTACGTCTCCACGAAGAAAAGAGCTTCTTTTAACAATATGTGAAAGTTTTAAAATATGTTCACCTGATTTTGAAGAAAAGTGGCGTGGAGAAGAGCCTAAGGATTATGTTCTTGGAAACGCTGTGGGAAAAGGGCGATCCATTGATATACAAGAAAATGATGTTCTTGTGAGTGCTGATACTATTGTCGTTCTTGATCAAAAGATTTTAGAGAAACCTAAAACCCCACAGCATGCGATTGAAATGTTGAAAGAACTTTCTGGAAAAACACATAATGTGATGACAGGTTTTTTTGTGAGAACTCAATCCTCAGAGTATTCACAAGTTGTTGTCACAGAGGTTGAATTTCGGGAGATTTCTCAAAAAGAGATTGAAGTGTACGTTGCTACGGGTGAACCTATGGATAAAGCTGGTTCTTACGGAATTCAAGGGAGAGCAAGTTCCATGGTGGCTCAAATTCGTGGCTCATACACCAATGTTATGGGTTTGCCTCTAGCTGAACTGATTAAAGTGACTGATTTAGGACTGGGCTTGAGCTGAGAGCTATGAATAGTTGATTTTCAGCGTTGTTTTTTCTTCAAGTTTGAAACTTATTAATCGCGTGGGTTCTAGAAAGAGATTAGATGCTCTTTTAACTCTTTTAAATAATAAGATTTTCTGTGTAAAATAGGTTCTCTTTTAAGAAAATATATCAATTTTGCAAAAAGGATGCCGATGAAACTCTTACGTGGAGGTGTAGCATGATGTTTCGTTGGGTAGCTGTCCTTTTTTATACAACCATCATCCCTTTCAGCGCCTGGTTAGGTGCCGAAGGTAAAGGTGAGGGCCAAAGCGATGGAGTTGCTCATCCTGAGTTGTGTAAAAAGTATGAAGGCCACTATGTGGCTTATTACAGCGAAGTTTTTCATGTTCAAGATTGTGCGAGAGTTCTACTCACGCAGGTTCAGCTAGAAAATGTTCTCAGAGATAAACAAAAAGTTGAAGATGTAAGTGGAGAAGTGATCCGAGCTTTGCCGTTGCGTGATGTGGTTGTGCAAGCAGCTGGGCCTGTACGGGAATGTAAGGTTTTTGAAAAAAGATTTGTGACGGGTCATTTTGTGCATGTTTATTACGTGGAAAAATGTCAAAAAAGAGTTTTTCCAGACTGGGATAGTTGGGCTGAGTATCAAAAACATCATCCTGAACTGTCCTCTGTGATACTGCAACTCTCAGATGCAGAGTTGGATCAAATACCTAATGGAGCTCAGTTTCCATCAGTATTTGATAGTATTCAAATGGTGGGGGAAGAGGAAGTTCCAGATCTCTTGCCTCTCGATGAGGCTTGTCAAGGACTTGATGGTGCGGTGGTCTCTTATTATCAGCATGTTTATCGTATTGAGAACTGCCGTAAACGGCAGATATCAGCTGACTCACTGTTGGCGAGCCAGCTGAAAAAGCCTTATGAACTCTCAGCTCAGCAGTGGATGTCTCTTCCAAATGGTAAAGATATTCTTAGTTCGAAAGAATCTCTTGAACTCGACGGGCCATAAATCCTCTTGAAACCCAAAAAATTTCGGCAAGTTGAGTGATGATGTCTTTTGTTGGGTCTGTGTTTTTAATTTCTTTGCGGATCATATGTGCTGGGGCAAGAAGGGCTGCTGCAAAAAGGTTGGCTTCAACGCTATTTAAGTGTTTTGCAAAGTCACTCAGTGAAGCTCGTTCTTCACTCTGATCAGGTAGGAATGCTTTCGCCATTTCGACTGCGATTTGGTAGCGAGTAAAAGGGCGAACCTCAGCACCTTTGCGGACAACAATATTGAGTTGCTCACCGTTTTTTTCGCTAGTGACATTTTGTTCGGCTTCTTCGGGCCCCGGTTGAATACGGATACGTTGATGAGCCGTGACCACCTCTGGAAGATAAAGAGGAGCCTCTTCGAAAAGAATTTTTTTATGAATATCATCTACGATTGCTAATATTTTAGTTTTATTTGGGTAGAAAGCTTCACGGAAGGCGTGTTCTTGATTTTCATTCCATTGAGATGCATGGTTGCGGTAGTAGTCTTTCCGCGCTTTTTCCTGGAGCTTGGGGTCGACTTGATAAGCGCCGTAACCGGCGTATTCATGAAAAGCTTCGTTCTCGCTAATTTCACCAGTGGCAACATCGACGATTAATCGTTCATCAATCCCAAGGTGGTTTGCAATAGATTTGACCGCGTGCACGGAGCGAACGTTTTTGCGACCTTTTTTCCAATGACTACAATCTGCTGGGTCAAAACCTAAAATTTGACCGACATCTTGATCGATAACGCGGACACCACCATGCTTATCGTCAAGAATTCGGCGGCAGAACCGAAAAAGATTAGCAGAGTAAGGGTATTTGCTTTCAATGTTTTGCTTCACCGTTGTCTCCTAGCGGTATTCCTGACTTCTAGATCAGTATGCCAGAGATTCTACAGGAAAAAAGGCCTGGTTGACTAGCATGATGGTGGTATTTCTGCCGATCCAAGTTTGATGAGATTCTTATAGAATGAAGATGAGACGTCATGGGAGCTATTATGTCAGGGTTGATTGGTCTAGCAGGGATTTTTTATGGACTGCATTTTGTCTTCACCGCGGAAAAAGGTGGATTTTCTGGTTATCTTGATATTTCATCTCTGGTATTGTTAGGGGTTTTACCCCCTTGTATTATGCTGCTGTCACATAAATTAACTGACTTCGGCACGGGGGTAAGAGTTCTTTTTCAAGCCATGTTTAATAATACAAATCGTCAACAGCTCGAAGTTATTAATGCTTTAACTCGTTGCTCTGCTCGTGTTCGTTCTGATGGTGTTGGGGCTCTCGTTCATGAGAGAAAATCCATACGGCATGAACTTCTTACTGACGGGGTGTCTTTGATTATTAATAATTTTACACCAGAAGAAATACGACATAATCTAGCGGCAAAAATTAAACAAAGACAGGGTCAAAGGAATCTAGCCTCGAACCTCTTTGAGAATATGGCGAAAGTGTCTCCTGGTGTCGGTATGATTGGGACTCTTTTAGGGTTGATCGATATGATGTCAAACATTTCTGATCCTGCAACCATCGGCTCAGGTATGGCTCTAGCCTTAATTACAACTTTATATGGGTTGATGCTCGGAACGATTTTATATGCCCCTTTTGGTGAAAAAATAGCTCTGGAATCAGAGAAGATTTTTGAACTCGACATGATGGTCATGGAAGGTGTGATGGCTCTTAAGGGTAAGAAATCAAGTGTTCACCTTAAAGATATTATGAAAACTTATAGTAAAACACCGCAGGCTGAAAATGGCGGAAAATAAAGAAAATGAAACGCAGGGCTCCGAGAGCGTAGAAGGTTTTTCAGTAGAAGACCTTGGTGGTGGCTCGAAGATTCAAAAAGGAGAAGCGTTATGGCTTATGTCTTTTTCAGATATGGCTCTTGTGTTGTTATGCTTTTTTGTTCTGATGATTTCAGTTATGAAGCCAGATAAACAGAAATATGAAAGTGTTAAAGAAGGCATTAAGCAGACAGAGGAGTTGGATAAAGAAAGCCTACAGGCATTGGCCGAAAAACTAAAGAAAGTTATTAAAAAAAGAAAACTCGATCATGCCGCTGGGGTTGAGTACGATTCAGATGGTTTGCGTATCGAGTTTAAAGACGGTGTTCTTTTTGCTTCAGGGTCTTCAAAAAGTAATCCAGAGTATAGAAAAATGGTTCGTGGTGTGTTGAAGATTATTTCACGAGTCGGAAAGCGATACCGAATGATTATTGAAGGTCATACCGATGATGTCCCTATTCGGGGAAACCCTTTGTTTCCCAGTAACTGGGAGCTTAGTGCTTCGCGAGGGTTCTCATTAATGAGGTCTTTTCATCGGCTGGGGATTGAAGATAGAAGAATCTCAGTTGTGGCCTATGCTCATACAAGACCGAAAGTGTCTATTCAAGGGCTCAAAGGAAAAGATCTCAGAAAGGCCCGGTCTGCAAATAGACGTGTGGTTGTTTGGGTTGAGGCATCTTGACATTTTGTTTGCGGATCTTATGTTGATGATAGAAAAAAGGGAGAGGTTATGGCAGACCAGACAGCAGTCCTGACGCATCATCGTACTGATCTTCAAGAACCAAATATGTATCAAGTTTTGATTCATAACGACGACTATACTCCCATGGATTTTGTTGTAGATCTTCTTCAACGGATTTTTAGAAAAGATGAAGCAGCTGCTCATAAGATTATGATGGCAATCCATCAACAAGGTATTGGTGTCGGAGGTACCTATGTCCGAGATATCGCAGAAACAAAAGTGGCACAAGCCCACTCTATGGCTAAGGGACAAGAATACCCTCTGCGCTGTAGCTTGAAGGCTGTGACAGGGGGTCAAGATTGATTCAAGAAAACTTACAGAAATCATTGAACTTAGCGTACCAAAAAGCGCAGCAAAAAGGTCATGAATTTGTAACGGTTGAGCATATTCTGTACGGCCTTCTTTCCAATGATGATGTGTGTGAAGTCTTACAGAGCTGCGGTGCTCAACTTGAGTCTTTAACTGAAGGCCTGGAAGATTTTTTTCAAAATAGAATTGAAACTGAAATTCTCCCAGAAGGTGAGCGACCGCAACCAACTTTAGGTTTTCAGCGAGTTTTACAAACTGCAGCGCATCATATTTTAGCTGCAGGACAGAGTGAAATCGATGCGCCAAGTGTGCTAGTTGCTCTTTTTGATGAAAAAGACTCACATGCTGTTTTTTTTCTGAAACAAGAAGAAGTTCATCGATTGGATCTTGTTGAGTATATTTCTCACCACCTTAAAGGTTCAGATGCCCATCTTCCTAGTCAAGATTATAGAGGGAGTCAAGATGAGGAAGAAGCGCAGAAGCCTTCAAGTATTTTATCTGAATTTACAAGAGATCTTTGTGCTTTAGCTGATGCAGGGCAAATAGACCCTGTGATTGGTAGGGAGCATGAAATTAAAAGAATGACGCATATTTTGACAAGGCGTCGGAAGAATAACCCGCTACTTGTCGGTGAGGCAGGGGTTGGTAAGACTGCTTTGGCAGAAGGGCTTGCGTATTGTGTTCGGCATGAAAATGTTCCAGATGTTTTAAAAAATCTTGAGATTTATGCTCTTGATCTAGGGAGTCTTCTGGCTGGAACAAAGTATCGAGGAGATTTTGAGCAGCGTTTTAAGCTGCTACTGGGAGAGTTTATTGATAAGCCTGAACGGATATTGTTTATTGATGAAATTCACACTCTGATGGGTGCGGGGGCTGTAAGTGGTAGCCCGATGGATGCATCGAATTTATTAAAACCTCTTTTAAGCAGAGGGGCTGTGCGGTGTGTTGGATCCACAACTTTTAAAGAATATAGAGAGCACATTGAGTCTGACCATGCGATGGCGCGTCGTTTTCAAAAAATCGATATTGAAGAGCCAAGCGTGGCAGAAACAATCGAAATTTTGGAAGGTTTGAAGAGCCGGTACGAAGAGTATCATCAAGTCGCTTATGGTTCTGATGCATTAAAAGCTGCAGCGACACTGTCTGATCGATATCTGAGAGATAGAAAACTTCCCGACAAAGCCATCGATGTATTGGATGAAGCAGGTGCAGCGGCACAACTTGACCGAAAATCTTCACGGGGAAAGGTTGGAGTCCGAGCGATTAGGAAAGTCGTTGCGATGATGGCACGGATTCCTGTTGAACAACTTCAGCAGCAAGGTGATCAAAAAGGCCTATTGAACCTTAAAGAAAACCTAAAGAATTTAGTGTTTGGGCAAGATGATGCGATTGCTGCTTTGCAGAATGCTTTAGAAATTTCTCGTGTGGGTTTAGGTTCTGAAGAAGGATTGATAGGGAGTTTCTTATTTGCTGGGCCTACAGGCGTTGGAAAAACTGAAGTTGCAAAAAAACTCGCTGAAGTTCTTGGTGTTCAGTTTCAGCGTTTTGATATGAGTGAGTATATGGAAAGTCATGCGGTTGCTCGTTTACTTGGAGCACCTCCTGGTTATGTTGGGCATGATGCTGGAGGGCTGTTGACAAATGCTTTGCAGAAATCTCCTCATTGTGTCCTTTTATTAGATGAAATTGAAAAAGCACATCCTGATATTTTAAATGTGTTACTTCAAGTGATGGATCACGGGACTTTGACTGATGCTACCGGACGTAAAAGTGATTTTAGGAACGCTATCCTGATTATGAGCAGTAATGTGGGTGCTCATGAAATGTCTCAAAATTCCATAGGGTTTTCTGATGTGCTTGAAATGAAAAGTTTGTCTCCGGAAGCTTTGAAGAAAGCTTTTACTCCAGAGTTTCGGAATAGAATTGATGCTATTGTCGCATTTCACCCGTTGAGCCCAGAGGTTGTGGTTCAAGTTGTGCAAAAAGGATTGTCTCAAATCCAAGAACAACTGAAAGATAAAAGAATCCAATTGCATACAACTTTTGAAGCAGTGCAATGGCTTGCTGAGGAAGGGTATGATCCTGCTTTTGGTGCGAGACCTATCCAAAGGCTCTTACAAAAATGTGTGAAACAGCCTATTGCTCGAATGATTTTGAATAAAGAAGTCCATCGTGGACAAACGATTGAGATCGGGTTACAAGACCGATTATTACAAATTACGACGGTCGCATAATGACACTTCAAACAAAATTATTTCAGAACCTTTGCCAGATGATTAGCGATACGAATGGTATTGGTTTGACAGACTCTTTAGAGCTGTTGCTTAGATCGCCCCGGAAAAACTCAGATACAGCGATTCGAAGTGTGGTGAGTTCTTTTCTCGATCGTTTGTACTATACACAGAGGCGGGGGGAGGACGTTGTTGACCTCTTGGATAGTCCTGTCGCAATGGCTTTAGAAAGTTTTTTTAAGACATTTCCTCTTCGTTATCGAGAAGAACATATTCATTTAACGGGTTCTTTAGATGCTAGCTTCGTATATCCACGTCTTGCGAGCTTGCTTCACTCACCACAAAAGCACGCAGCTCAAGAAATATTAAGGAATCTTTTTCAAATAACAGAACTTGAGAGTGAAAAAGAGGTTGAGCGTCTTTTAAGATTGACCCCCCACGATAAGTTTGATCGTTATCTCAAAATTCTTCAGCTTCCCGCTATTGTTCTGACTTCAAAAGAAGATCATTATGCAGCTGCTTGGCATATTGCTTCAAGGCTTTATCACCAGCACAATGTTGGTCGAGTGTGTTTGAAGTACACGTGGGCAAGAGCTCGAATTCATCCTGATTTGCCAACAGTCACTTCATGGGATGCAACGCTTGGCCTGTATGAAGGTTTTTCTGCTTTTAAAAAAGAGCACCCTAATTTTGAATTTGTGCTGTCACCGAGTTTCCGCAAAGAAGCTCATTATCTCACATCTGCAGCAACAAAAGAGCAAGATATCTCACAACAGATCGAAAGCCTTTTAGGGTTCTTGAAAACCTACCCTGAGTTAACAGATGTGGTTAAAGAAGTTGATACGGTAGGAAGTGAAAAAGACCTCTACGCGAAACGTCATTTTCATACAATGAGTGAAGGGTTTCGGAAACTTCAATATCAAGGTTTTCATATCCGTAGTCACCACGGCGAGACATTCCGTACTTTGAATAAAGGTATTCAAGCAGTTGATAATGCTATGAATCTTTGGAGAATTGATACGCTTGAGCATGGTTTGAGTCTTGGGATTAATCCTCATTATTACTACCATGCTTTGTATGAACGTCTTTTGTACAAAAACGAGAATGGAGAACCATTACAGCGTGACGGGCAAGACTATGATGAGCTCATGGATTGGTCGCTTTCAGATATTACGATTCGAGATCACTTGATCAACGGTGTGCCGCTCAAAGCTCATGAAAAGTTGGCTCTTACAAAAACAAAGTTTCATTATGCTCGTGAAGTTGAATCATATCAGCATGATGTTTTGAATCGCATGATTGATAAAAGAGTTTCTCTCACAGCGCTCCCGTCATCGAACAAAAGATTGACGCATTATTTTGAAGGCTATCAAGATCATCCTTTTTCTTGGTGGGAGAAAAAAGGTGTGATTTTGAAGGTTGGAACCGATAATGATGTGACTTTACACACAAATATGGTTCGAGAAATGCTGATTTTGCTGTTTTCTGATCCGACTCATCTGAAGATTCATAAACTCCTCCGTGTTGTAACGGGGGAAAACAGACTCCCTCTGGTAAGTCATCACCTTTGGACAATGAAAGCAAAATCCAGTCATCCTGAAAAAGCCTCTATCGATTGATTGGCTGTAAGATTGTTTGAAAAATTGGCTTCATACTATAGAAGACAATATTTTCTTGTCTGTTTAAGCACTTTGTAGTGTTTATGTGCCATGAAAAAATATAGAATTCTTAGATTCATGTATTATGGCATTTGAGGAATGCTTTAGGTTTGGTATAGATAGGGTCTTATTGGCCTTGTTGAGGTTTATTTTGTTAACGGAGGATCTTTTATGAAGTCCGTCAAGTGGCGTGCAACGATCATTAGTGTGATCGCAATTTTGGCTGCCTATGCAGTGTCTCCAACACTGATCTATTTTTCACAACCAGCAGACATCCGAAATGATGCTGAGGCTTTTGAGGCGAGTTTACCCTCGGCTCTTCCAAAGTCACACGTTAAGTTAGGACTGGATTTGCAGGGCGGGGTTCAGCTTGTCTTAGGGGTTCATACCGAGCATGCAATCTCAGCGAAATTAGGTCGTGTTGCAGCAGAGATGGAAAAATGGGCAGATAGCGATGATATCGCTGTCGTAAAGGCGTTTGTCGGTCAAGACTCTCAAGAGTTAGCTGTTGAGTTGAAGGCTGAAACGGAACTTGAAAAATTCCGTGAAAAATTAAGGGATGTTTACCCTTTCTTGGAACAGTTTGAGCGTGATGGCTCAAAACTACGCTATGTGTACAAGGTTGAAGAGAAGGATAGAATCCGTCAATCAGCCTTAGAGCAGGCAGAAAGAGTTATTAGAAATCGTGTTGATCAATGGGGTGTTGCAGAGCCTGTAATTAACCGTCGGTCTGATGGTTCTATTCTTGTTCAATTACCAGGTTTTAAAGATCCTGAAAAAGCGAAATCTCTTTTGGGGCGAACGGCAGAACTTAAATTCAAGATTGTAGATGATGCTTTCACGGGTTTTGCTGCTCTTCAGAGCAATGTGCCTGAAGGAGTGAGTTACCAAGGTGGCGTGTTTGTAGGTGAAGATAGAGAGCAGCTGATTGAATACTTAAAAGCTTCTGTCCCTGAAGACAGGGAGCTCCTCTTTTCTCGAGAGCAAATTGGTAGTGGTGATTCCACGCGCTATCAATGGACCTCTTATGTAGTATTCGCTCGTACAGAGCTGGGGGGCGATGACGTTCAAGATGCTCTTGTTGGCCAAGGTGCAGGTTTGGATCGTCAACCTGAAGTGAGCCTTCGTTTGACTGGTCCTGGAGGTCGAAGGTTTGCTGAGGTCACAGGCAATAACGTTAATAAAAGAATGGCTATTGTTCTTGATGATGTAGTTGAGTCTGCTCCAGTGATTCGTTCAAAAATTTCTGGGGGAACAGCTTCTATTCAGTTAGGTAGTGGTCAAGGCTTTCAAGAAAAAATTGAAGAAGCCACTCAGCTTGCACTTATTCTTAAATCTGGTGCAATTCCAGCAAGCATAGACATTGAAGAAGAGCGGCAAGTTGGAGCGAGTTTAGGGCCTGAACTGGCAGACGATGGTATTCGTGGGATTCTTTTTGGCCTTGGTTTTGTTCTTGTTTTTATGCTTGTTTATTATCGTCGTCCGGGTTTAATTGCGTGTGTAACCCTTGTTTTAAATGCATTACTGCTCTTGGCTGTTATGGCTGGTTTTGGCTTTGCTCTCACACTACCAGGTATTGCTGGTTTTATCTTAACGTTGGGTATGGCAGTTGATGCTAATGTTTTGATTAACGAAAGAATTCGCCAAGAAGTCCGAGAGGGTAAAAATCCTCGCCGTGCGATTGAAGTTGGCTTCAATAAGGTTTTTTGGACGATTATTGACGCGAACGTTACAACCTTAATTGCTGCTATTGTGCTTTTGGAAACGAATGCATCGGGCCCAATTCGTGGTTTTGCTGTGACGTTAATTATTGGTCTTCTTGTTTCGTTATTTACGTCGCTTTATTGTTCGAGAGTCTTTTTTCAACTTGCAAGTTCAGGTTCGAACGATGCAGCTTTGAAAAAATGGCTTGGTGCAGGTGAAGGTCGTAAAATTTATTTTGATTTCTTGAAATTTGGTAAACCATTTACATTTATCTTTGCTTCTTTGGCTTTAGTTGTAGGAGTTGGTACTGCTGTTCGTGGTTTGAACTACGGAGTTGACTTTGCTGGTGGTACTGAGGTGATCATAGGGTTTGAGAAGGATGTTGATTCAGCTCAAATTCGATCAATTGCAGATCAAAATGCACTGGAAGGCTTCAGTGTTCAAGCATTAGATGGTGGGCAGCGTCAATATCTTCTTCGTTTTGATCAAAAAGCAGAAGGTGATGATCCTGTTGATGGTCAAGCGGCGACAACGCAATCTTTTGTGGCTCTTAAAGAAGCTGTTCAAACGCAACTTGCAGACTCACAACCAGAATTTAAGCAAGTTGACTTTGTTGGTCCTCAAGTTGGACGTGCTCTTCGCAACCAAGGTGCTTTATCTGTCATTTATGCTATTTTTGGTGTCTTGCTATATATTGCATTTCGCTTTGATTCACGTTTTGCACCAGGTGCTGTCGTTAAGATGGTTCTTGATGTTTGTGTGATGCTTGGCTTTTATACCTTCTTCTGGCGCTCGTTCGATCTTGTGTCTGTGGCAGCCTTCCTTACTGTTGTGGGCTATTCCGTAAATGATACAATTGTGATCTACGACAGAATTCGAGAGGCGATGCAACAGCGTGGCGCTGGTGACATGGTGAAATTAGTGAATCAATCCCTAAGCGAAACCTTATCAAGAACGTTGAATACATCGATTACGACTGTTGCCTCTTTAGGTGGGATTTTGATTTTTGGTTCAGGCCAAATTTGGGATTTTGCGATGGCAACAACTATTGGTGTTGTGACCGCAACATTATCTTCAACTTTTGTTGCAAGCTCCTTTGTTATTTGGCTTGATCAACGTGAAAAAGATGAGACTGCGAAAGTAAAGGGTAGCGCAAGCCCTGTGGCGGCCAAAGCCTAAGAGGCTTTGCTGACTTCGTGGTCTGTTTTGTCTGCGATAAGAAGATTGTTGTTAGTAAGTATATGAAAATGACCTTTGAGTGCTTAATAAAAGCACTCAAAGGTCATAACAAAGCCGCAAACAGTTATGAAACGATGCACAGCGATGTGTCGTAAATCCATAATAAAATGTCTCTCTAAGCTTAGGCCTTAGAGAAGTTCCATATCTCCAACAGAGAGACCTTTGAGTTGCTCAGCAAATTGGATGTCTTTAGTGGGTAGAGCATCGTTTGTACCTGATGAACAAGCAAAGGTATCAAAGTAAACTTCGCAGTGGGTGTACTCAAACTGAAAAGGAAATGGAATGTTGACGCACTCCATTGTTGAGCCTTCAGGAAGTGGTTTCATTTTACTCCCTTCCTGTTGTTGAGGCCTTCCTCGACCACGGCCTTTTTTTGGCACAGTGGTGTCTTGTGTTCGTTTTAGCTTAAGACCACAAAGGTCTTGAAATTCTATTGTTCCAGGTTGAGGTCCAGGTTGACCATGACGAACATGGTGAGGACAACGAGTGCAGCTCATCGTATTTCCTTCGGCTGATAAAACGACGCCAATGAGATCGCAGCGCTTCAAAAGGTTGCGACAAAGTCAAATGGAATTTGCACCTATCTTATCAAAATCTCATGCCAAAGCAATCGCGTGATATATAGAATTAGCAATACGTCAAACATATGCTAATAAAACTCAAGGTATGGAAGCTTTTTAAAAAGTGATATGATGGCCATTCGATGCTGCTCAATGGAGGATTTGGTGAATTGGTCAGACGTAAAAAGAGCGCCTCTTGGTTCTAGGAAGCCACAGAGCCAAACCCTAGCGAAAGATCACTTGTGGTTGAGGTGCACGGAGTGCAGTGAAATTCTGTACCGTAAGGACTTTGAAAAAAACTTACGAGTTTGTGATAAGTGTGATCACCATAGTTTTTTACCTCCTGAGCAGAGGCTTCGAGATTTGCTAGATGAGGGCTACCGCGTTATCGATGATGATTTATGGAGCCAAGACCCCTTGAAATTTAAGGATACTCAAGATTACGCAATACGTTTGAAGAAAATGAAGGAAAAAGGTGCGACCAATGAAGCTGTTGTTGCGGCTGAGGGAAATTTGCATGGGATTTCGCTTCAAGTTGGTGTTTTTGACTTTCAATTTATGGGCGGCAGTATGGGAGCTGTTGCAGGTGAAAAGCTTGCAAGAATTTTCCTGAGAGCAGCAGAAAAAAAACAGCCAGCTGTTGTGTTTTCTGCTTCTGGTGGAGCGCGTATGCAAGAAGGTGCTCTGAGTTTGATGCAAATGGCAAAAACATGTGTTGCGTTAGACGCGATGAAGTCAAAAGGGTGCCCTATGATTTCAGTTCTTTGCCACCCAACAACAGGTGGAGTGGCAGCAAGTTATGCGATGTTAGGAGATATTAACATCGCAGAGCCAAAAGCTTTAATTGGTTTTGCTGGACCACGAGTGATTCAACAAACCATCGGAGAGAAGCTTCCTGAAGGTTTTCAAATGTCTGAATATCTTTTAGAGCATGGGATGGTTGATATGATCTGCCAGCGTTCCGAATTACGAGAAAAAATTTATTCTTTATTAAATTTGATGGTCCATCGTAATCACTGATTTCTTTATAATATAGCATTGGCTGGTTTTATTTACTCACCCAGAGTGAGTCTATTCCACTTATAAACTTGAATTCGAGAGATGTGATTTTATCTTATAAATTTAGTATGTTGTTCCTAGTTTTATCAAATATTTGGAATTGACATGCCTAAGTTATACTCATTAGACCTGAAGAATAAAGTGATTGATGCGACAGAATCTGGCTATACCGATAGCTCT
>JBGCEP010000005.1:0-14940 GCA_045106415.1 Oligoflexales bacterium
TAAAAGACCTATTCCAATGCCAAGATTTTCAGCTGTTTCTGTGATTGTCTGCCCTCCGTCAATAACAAGACGACATGCATCTTTCTTAAATTGTTGGGAAAACCTTCTTCTCTTTTTTCGTTGGTCTGATTGCATTGTGACTCTCCTCTTGGGACTCTTTTTCCGTATCGGAAACTACGTTGAAAAAGTGTCCGAAAAGTTGAGGAGGCTCAGTTGTTCAACTTATACATAATAAAAAAATTAACAAAGAAGACTTCTTCTCATAAATACTTCATTCAAAATATTCAACATTTTTTCATTATCTCTTATTGAAAATAACGTTCAAAATAACGATCTCGATATTCACCATAATAGGATATTAATTTTGTAGACCACGTGTAAGAGTTCATAATACTCACAGGAACCTTAATCCCATCTTTCCACATCATCTCATTATCATGGCCATAGCCCAAAAGACAGTGACCGAGCTCATGAAGAACGGCATGTTCGATCATAAGAGGATGTTCTTTGTTGTTATGGTACCAATCTCGATCAATAACAACAGCTTTGTAATCAGCACTTTTTACTTGAATACAAACTCCCGCTAGGCCTTTTCCATATTTTCCTTTAACGGAAGAAATCACGACAGGAATATCAACACTGTAGCCTGCCTGTTCTTCAAAAACATAAACAGCATCTAACAAACGCTCATCAATTCCCTGGTACCAATCACTCTGATGACCCAACATTGTCATAAAAGGTTTTTGAATCACATCAGGCAAATCAAAATGATCCACAGATACAGGCCTCTTAGGAGAAAAAACCATAAGATGGTCAGCACTTCGGTCTTTAGCACATGAGAAAGATAATAATGAAACAACAAGCATCAAATACAACCGCATAGCAACATTCCTCTAGATCCACTTAGGAGACTTATCGGGAACACTGTTCCATAACTTAAGCTTATTCATTTTATTATTTTAATATAGATATTTAGGCGCATTAAAAATCATTCAGGAATTTTTCAGGAATAACCAAAAACCAGCCTATAGATAAACTTGACTTCTCATATTTTTTTGTCAGAATACGTTGTCGAGTTTTTGTTGAGGAGAACAAAATATGCATCACATCACAAGCCTTCAAAATCCTGAAATAAAAGAACTTATTTCCCTTCGAACCTCTCGAAAAAGACGACGCGCTGAAACCATCCTCGTAGAAGGGGAGCGAGAAATCCGAAGAGCTCTTCTCTGTGGGTTTAACGCAACTCATATCTATTGGTGTCCAGAAAAAATATCTGACCCAGCCCGTCAAATTCTAGAAGAACTCAACTATGCAAGAAACAGATCTCTTTCCGAAGCTTGTTATGAAAAAGTTGCAATTCGCGACGATAGTGATGGAATCATTGTACTTTTTAAAGAAGACCTTAAGATACAAGAAGAAAAATTTCATTCAAAAGACCATAAAGTGGTGCTTATCCTAGATCACATTGAAAAACCAGGAAACGTAGGAGCTTTACTACGAAGCGCAGACGGTTCAGGAGTCAACGCAGTCATTGTAATCGGTGGGTGCGATACTTTTAGCGCAAATACAATTCGCACAAGTCTGGGTACAGTTTTTCACCTTCCTATACAAAATATGACTCTTCAACAATGTGCCGATTGGTGCAAAGCAAAAGCACTTCACATCATTCTTGCCGACCCTGGGCCTTCTGCTGTACCTTATCATAATATCGATTGGTCAAAGCCGGCCGCACTCGTCATTGGCAATGAAGCAAAAGGACTTTCAAATTTTTGGAAAAACATTTCAGACACGACTAGTGCAACCATCCCTATGCGAGGGATAGCAGATTCTCTCAATGCTTCTGTGGCAGGAGCTATCATGATGTATGAAGCCACAAAACATTTAAAATAAAAAAGATATATAAATTCACTCTGTGGGCTTTGGAAGAAAAATCTTAAAAGTTGTCCCGCTACTAGATTCCCCCTCTACTTGCTCAATGCTGTCTACCTCAATACTCCCAGATAAAAGCCCGAGATAATTTTTCACAAGCGGCATTCCAAATCCTGTTCCTTTTTCACCATCTGTCCCCGGACGAGACGTTGCAGCATCTAAAGAAAACAGATCTTTTATAATTTCTTTAGGGATTCCAATACCTTTGTCCTGTACAGAGAGACAAATTTTCTCTTGATCTTGTTTTGTTTCAATTTTTACGACAATTCTTTCCCCGTGTGGAGAAAATTTTAATGCATTTGAAATTAAATTATTTAAAATACTATTTTCAAATATTGTTGGTTCACCTAAAATAAAAACTTCATCTTTTCGATCATTTTCAAGAATAAGATCTAGACTTTTTGCTTCCAATTTTTCCCTAAATGTAAAACATGCATTTTCGAAAGCTTTATTTAAAGACACAGGAACAAGTGTTACTTGATGCTTTCCTGAGGTAATCGCATCCACCTCGCGCACACTATTAATAATATCTGACTGTTTATCTGCAGACCTTTTAATTCTTTCTAAAATTTTTTGAACCTTATCTTGATCATATGAATGATTTTGTAAAAGCATTTGTGAGGAGTACAAAATAATGCTCAAGTAGTTACTTAAATCATGTGACAACACTCTTAACAAGCTACGTTTTTGCTGTACATTTTCTAAAAGCTTAATATTCTTATCATAAACTTCTTGTGTTCTTTCTTGTACTTTTTGATCTAAGTTTTGATTAATAACTTCTAATTGTTCGCTACGTTCTTGAGCAAGAGACCTCATTTCAATGAGTTCTTTCATATATTGCCAAGTCCTCAACGCAACGGTCACCGATGCAAAAAGCCTTTCTCTTGTGACTTCTGTTTTCAGCCGATAGTCATTAATGTCATAATTCATAATCACTTCTGATTCAGGTGCTTCTCCTGGTTGGCCTGTTCGTAGAATAATCCGAAGCAATGGGTTTTTTAATGTTTCTCGAATATATTGAACGACCAAAAGACCAGCATCAGGGGTGTCCATTACAACATCTAACAAAATAAGTGAAATATCCTTTTGATGCTTTTCAATCAGATCACAAGCCTGTGTTCTGTCGTAAGCATTCAGAAACTTAAGCCCACGCCCCGCAAACTTATAGCTCGACAGCACCATCTCTGTTACAGAATGAACTTCAGGTTCATCGTCAACGACCAAAACAAGATAAGGGCTGTCATGACCTTCATCGGTAGACACCTCCTCACTGCCTTCTTCTTCAAACTCGAATAAGACTTCTTCTTCATCTTGGTCAAACAAAACGAATCCTCCCTCGGTGTGATCACTCAACACAACTTAAGTGTGCCTATAAAATATTAACACGAGACAACTCCTATGAGGCGGCATTCCCTTTTCCTTGAGGCCCAGCTAGCACACCAGCATCAATAGGAATAGAAATTCCTGTCATAGATTTCGCCGCCGGAGAGCATAAAAAGGCGACAAGCTCTGCAACCTCTATAGGATTCACAATTCGATTTAATGGAGTTCCCGCACGAAGTTCATCACTTTGGACGTTTAATTGTTCCATTCTTTTTCTAAACATGTCTGTCTCAACCCAGCCTGGGCAAACAGCATTTACCGTAATACCATCTGACGCCCATCTTAAAGATAAAGATTTCATCAATCCTAATAATCCGTGTTTAGCGGCACAATATGCCGGTTGATCGGCAACACCCATCAAACCGAGCACAGAGCTTATATAAATCACACGCCCTGTGCCATTTCGAGGAAGGTAGGGATAAGAGCCTTGACTTACAAACCAAGCAGCATGCAGATTCACATTGAGTACTTGCTCCCAATCGTGGTCTGAATCTGCAACAATACCAGCGCAATGGACAACAACATCAAGCCGTTGATAACGGCAGTACACAGCCTCCAACCATTTTTCCACTTCCTGCTTCTGTGTCACATCACACACAGTATGAAACTCTTCAAATTTAGAAGCTGAACGAGAACAAGTCGCAACCTCCCACCCCTGATTTAAAAAATGCTGTGCTATAGCAAGACCAATGCCTCGATTCGCTCCTGTAATAGCAATCACTGATTTTTCAGACATTTTATCGCCTTTATTCACAAAGAAAAAGATTCAATTTCTTGAGAAAGGACTCTCCAGAAATCTCGCTGAGGCCAACCTTTATGAGGAATTTGCAAACTCGCATCCATCGTTAATGAACGGCAATCTTGAAAAGAATCTGCGTCGTCCTCAGCCCATAAAACAAGATCAATATCCAACTCTCTAGGTGACCAACGGCGATCTCTTCTATGGCCTGCTTGGTTCTCAAGTTTAACAATATAACGATAAAGATCTTCAGGCTGATAAGCACTTCGGACATCTTCCATAAAATTTAAATAGTCTTCATGCTTTTCTTGGAAATCTAAATTTTGATATTCGTTCGGTACAGGCATCGGCGCAGTCACTAGCCAGCGAGAACGCTTCACACACTCTCTTACTGCATTCATATCGCAAATCGCTTTTTCTAAAATATATTCTCTATGTCCACAGTTTGAACCATAAGCTAAAAGGTATCGATACACACAAGTCTCTTTTTCTTTCAAACTTTTACAAAAATTTATTAAAATTTCATACCTGAGTTTTTTTGACCCACTTCAAGCATTATATTCAACGATATAAAATATTCATCAAAACTTTAACTCGAAATTCACCACCTTAAAAACAGATTTTCACCTTACATCTGAGCACTCGAAACACCTTCATTATCGAGATATTTTGCATGATATGTCTGCATCCAGTAAAATTCAACAAATCTCACCGCACCTTCAATCGAACCGCCATTAATCAAACGATACAAATCCAGGTAAGATTTATATTGCTTCACAATTAAATTAAACTTCTCTCTCGAACTCTCGTAGTCAAAACTCATAGACCCTCCCCAACCTTTTCCACTTCTCATCGGACACAGCTTCAAAGTGTTAACAAAATCCCCAAATAAAAACACAACAAGCTAAAATCAAAAGTTTTTATTTATTTTTTGTTTATAACCTTAATATTTCATCCGATATTGCCGCGGAACCGACACCTTGAAAGGGAGGGTTATGTTTCGGCTTTACATTTTATTTCTTTTTTCTGTCTTTTCCATCTCTGCCTCCAAAGAAGACGACATCTATACAAAAACCAATCAATTTGAGCATGATGTCAGAGAGCGTAAATATTCAAAATATGAAGGGGAAAAAATATTAAAACAACTTCTTGACGAAGTTTCTAAAAACTACAAATTACGAGAATGTACTACAACACTTCCAAAAAAATGGGTTTTCCCTGTCGCTTGGCACAAAAACACAGATATTGGCGGCAAACATGGGAATGGCTACCGCCCACAAGGCTTCAATTATTTCGATGGTATCAAGACAAAGGGCCATTCTGCTCATGATATTTTTATTCATGACCGCAATGTTGATCTACATGACGACCGATACCATAAGATGGTTCCTGCTCTTGCCGTAGAACCTGGTATTATTCTTTCCACTCAAGAAAAATGGTCTCCACAAAGCCACTTGAAAGCGGGGCGGTACGTCAATATTTATCACCCTCATAACCAACAGGTTAGTTATTACTCTCACTTAGCAAGTATTCATATCAAGCCTGGTGACTGCGTCAATGCAGGAGATTCAATTGGGTGGATTGGACGATCAGGTTTAAACGCTGATTCTAAACGATCACCTACTCATCTCCATTTTGGAAGACTTCTTTTTAATGGTACAACTTATATTCCTACGAATCCTTATAAAAAACTAATCAAGGCGACAAAAATATTTTACAAAAGTCACTAAACCTTAAGAGTGCTTTTACGCAAAATTTCAACCAGCTCAAAAAACTTCAGGCCTATCTCAAGCGAGCACTCAATCATACGTTCTGAGTGTTGGTCTGAAAGCTGGAACTCTTGCTTTACATAATCAGAAAGGCTTTCTGATTCTTGATCTGTCAGATCTGTCAACTCATGAGGGATCTGCCCCATATCTTCAAAAGCAACTTTCGACGACAGCATAGCTGCTACAAGCCTATTAATATCCCTAAACCCTATATCACCATCAATAAGACTTTTATCAAGAGCTTCACCCATTTTTATGACAAAAGTGAGAAGTTCTTTTGTTTGTTGAATTCCAGCCATCATAACTTCCTATGATTGAATTTTTAAAAAGGAGTCTTGAATGATTTTATCATTGATAATTAAACTTTAGGTGAGGTGCAAATATAACTTCTCTCATATAAAAATCCTTATAACCTTAAAAATATGAAAAGTTCAAATATGACAGTCCATAGCTCAACGAGAAATGCAAAGAAATTAACAACACACAACTGCCATCAGAAAAAACCTCTATAACATTTAAAACAACCAACACTCTTAAAGTTTGAGCATGATTCTAAGCTTTATCTCTCATCACAAGTATAGAAATAATATGAAAAAAAATTCTTCAAACAAAACAATAAAAAAATGGAGCCAAGAAAAAACTTTGACTCCATACTATTTTTAAAATGTTTAAGACTTTTTGAGCTCATTATATCGCTAAAAAATATGAGCCTCATACCAAATCACAAGTGACTTTGAAGACTGCCCCCTGCAAAGGTCGTCCACTGCAGGTTGTGGCCTTCCGACTCGTAGAGTCGAGCTTCCTGATAAGCGCAGCTGCGCTCCCAGCCAACCTGGTAAACGTAAGTCGCTTGCTGCCATACAAACTCTCATCACCTCATGTCCTTCAGAGTCCAAGATAGGCAAACCATAAGATCCCACTTTCGCATGAGCAGGAAGACCTGAAGTATAAAGACTCAGCGCCACTCGATCTCCTCTTTTGCCTAACACCTCCTCGCCCGACGAAGGCACAATCGCTTGTTGAGACTCTGCTTGGAGATTGATAAGCCTTAAGTGAGAAAAACCCTGAACCTCCGAAGAACCTGAAGTTTCAAGACACCGATTTGTTCCGTCGAGACCAGCGTGTTCAATAAGAGAAACATCGCAGATCACTTGTTGTTTTTGAATTTTTGCAACTAAAGAGCCATCTTTTCTCAATGCTTCCAAACCCCAAAGCCCACCACCTAAAATTCCTACGTGCCAATCTCCTCCGATTTCACGCAATTCTGCAGCTGGATCTATTGCTTGCAACATGGAAAGTTTCCATTCAAATTTTTCGGAAGAAAGAATTTGCCCATCTGCAGATTCAACTCGGCACTTAACGTCTTCACGTAGCTCATCAAAAGAAGAACACACTAAAGAAGCGCTTGCCCCTACCTGCTCCGTAAAAGCTAAAGATTGCGGCTCTGAGCTCAATCTTTTCATCTTTTTTAAAACAATTGGCCGTTCAACTACCTTACCCTCTAAACTTTTTGTGGAGCCTTCCTGTGAAGTTTCTTCACCTTCCACTTGAAAGTGTTCACTTCCTGACTTCTCGTCCACTGGATCATAACTACAACCCACTGAAAGTATAGAAAATGATAGAAAAAGAGCCGAAACCCCTGAGTGTGCACTCTTCTTCGACATGACCTTCATGTATCCCCCAGCAATGAATCTGTTCAAGAAACTCATCGACACTCAAGGATAAAAATACTGTTTTTTTTAAAAAATCCATTTAATTCTGGAAAAACAATATATTACGAAGAAACCTTATCTTTGTTTTCAGGTAGCCTTTCTTAAAGATTCCACCATGTTCTTACAAAAAGACCAATAAGCAATGTTGGAGTCAACCAACGGCACACTATTTTTCCAAGTAAGTGTTCTGCAGCACACCAGCCATACAAAAGTACAAAGCACAGCCCACCTATTGGTATAAAAAAAGAGCTCACACCAAAATCAAACCATTCAAAAATATTCTTCCCTGCGTAGGCAAGTTGCGAGTCTGGGTGCCAAGATAAGCCACACAAAAGCGATGGAGCAAAAAGCCAGACAAGGCAGCAGAGTGCTGATTTTTTTCTAGAAAAATCAAACAACGTCATAAAAAAGGTTATTAAAACTTCAATCAAAGAAAGCATTGAAGTTAAAGCAGTAATAAACACAAGCATAAAAAATAAATTCCCAAAGAACCACCCACTTTTCATTTGTGAAAAAAGCACAGGCAATGTTTGAAAAACAAGAACAGGCCCAGCTGCTGGCTCAACATCATATGAAAACACACATGAAAAAATCACCAAACCTGCCATTAAAGCCACGAGAGTATCCACAACAACAATCCAAAAAATTGGTTTTGCCAATGACGTTCCCCTCTCAAGGTAACTTCCATACGTCATCATGGCGCCTCCTCCAACACTCAAAGTGAAAAAGGCATGCCCCATAGCTTCTTGTACGCCCAACACCCCCAAAGCCTCAAAATGTGGTACGAATAAAAAATCACATGCTTTGTGAAAACCTGGCAGCGTAAAGCTTTGTGCAAGAAGAATGAGAAGAAGCGCTAAAAGCAAAGGCATGAGAAGTCTACTTACCATTTCAATTCCAGACTGGACTCCTAAAGTCACAACACCAAAAGAGCATAAAAGAAACGCATACTGCCAACTCAAATTCAGGAGATTCTGTGACTGGAGACTGGAAAGAAAGCTTTGAGCCACTTCTGTAGAAAGAAACAGTGAACCATCCCAGCTCTCAACCCAGCACGCAAGAATCCACCCGCCAACAACTGAATAAAAAGACACCACAAGAGTCATTGATAAAAAACATAGAAGAGCTAGACCGTGCCCACCAAACATTTGTGGTAAAACTTTCCACATAGGAAGCTGGAACTTCACTCCTAAACCCACCTCAGACCACAGTGCTGGTATTCCTATGAAAGCAAGACTTAGTAAATACACCATTACAAACGCACCACCGCCGTGCACACCTGTTATAAAAGGAAACTTCCATAAATTCCCCAACCCAACAGCAGCGCCGACAGCAGCCATAATAAAACCTGAGTGGTGTTTCCAGCGTTCTTCCATCACAACCTCTTTTACAACCAGAAAAATGACGTTGAAAATACCATGATAACAACGAGATGTCTTGGGACACTTTTTGGAAATGTTTTTCAAATGAAAAATTCGATTAAAATAAAGAAAGAACCTCAACAAGGGAGATGACAATGTCACTGGGAAACCTGAAGTTTAAAAACCGCAGGAGTCACTTACGGTTTGATCCTGGGCCCAATAGCATTGCTGCCATTGATCTTTCAGTTGAACCAGAGCAACATGATCATGATGGCGAAAAATCTTTTTCTCCTGACTTTGTAGGGCTTCCTCTTTCAGAATCCTACAAAGGTTGTTCCCTTGTCATTAGGGCTCATGAAGAGATTACAAAAGGCAAAGAAGTTCGTGTGAAAATTGGAGAGCTAAGCCCTATGACAGCTCAAATTGTTTGGGTCCGGACTCTTACAGAATCGGTCTCTGAAATAGGATTGCACTTTCTCGAATAAAATTCCGATAAGAAAACCTATCCCTCCCCCACATGCAAAACCCAATAAGACATCCCCTGGGAAGTGGACCCCAGAATACACTCTAGAATACCCGACCCAGAATGCTGAAAAAAAACCGAAAAAACCGATTTTTGGATACCCTCTTACTAAAAAATATGTGGCTATAGACATGCCGTTAGCAGCATGGTTTGAAGGCAACCCCCAGAAACCACCACATTTATCATGAAACAAAACCAAATGATCCATCTGATAACATGGCCTCAATCGAGCAAAGTACGGTTTTAATATCTGAAAAACAAGGCTATCTGAAATACTCACCGTTAAAAGACAACCGGCAAGAAGGCATACGTGTCGCTTTTTATAAACGCTCCAGAAAAGAAAACAACAACCAACAAAAGCCCAGACTTCAGAGCGGCTTATGGTTTGCATAACAATATCAGCAAACTCACCTCTGTAATGGTTAATCCACAATAGCCAATACTCTTCAGTAGCCCGAAACCCTTGTTCACTCCCATCTTGTAGTAAAACACGCTCCAAGCTGACTCTCCCTGTCAAAAAAAACACTGTTGTCTGAAACTTTTACACTTTACCAGAATCCTTTTCCTTCAATATCAGTATGTTAAACCAATTTATTGATCTGGCACAACCATTGCATTCAAGAAAACAAAGATTTGTGAACTTATGTCTCAAGGAACTTCCATGCTGAACCATCACACTCTCTCTTTGTTGACCTTTATAAGTACTCTCGCATCGCCCACTGCTTTATACGCAAAAGTTCAAGAACCCAGGCAGTTAGAGTCTAAGACTGAGGTTGGAATCTCTCCTGCTCTACGTACAAGCACAGCCCCTTTAGCAATTACAAAAAATCCACAACCACCGGTTTATAAGGTCAGCCCACTTTATATTAATTCAGCGATTGAAGCTGCAGCCTCTGAGTCAAAAGTCCCACCAACATTATTACGGGCTATTTGCATTACTGAGAGTAATCTACGTCCTCAGGCTTTTGTATATAATGATGGTGGTAACGGCAATCATGCGTTCGGTATGTGTCAAGTCTTACTACAAACAGCAAAACCTTTTGTTGGGTATGATCCAAAGTGTGAAAGAGACTTTCGAGACCCTGAACTCGTGCGTAACTATAATAACTGCCCTCTCTTTGGCCCCAAAGTAAATGCAAAGGCAGCAGGAAAACTTCTTAGAAAACTTATGACGCGTCATCAAGATTTGCACCTTGCAATCGCTTCTTATAACAGTGGGAGTCCAAGAACATGCCGAGATCACGGATGGGCGAAATCAGCCTCTGGCCAAAAACTTTATCGCTGTACTCCTGGCCAACTTATGAACCAGAGGTATGTCGATAAAGTGATGGCAGAGGTTGACGCAGAATCTCTAGCTTCGTGGCTGAACCCTGATAGCACAACAGAAACGGCTGCTCGATAAATCAGCCGATTCTCATACCAGGCTGCGCTCCTTGATCCGGAGACACCAACCACACATCTTTTCCACCCGGCCCTGCTGCAATAGCCATTCCTTCAGAGACACCAAACTTCATCTTACGAGCTTTTAAATTTGCAACCACCACAAGATGACGCCCCACAAGATCTTTTGGATCATAGGCAGAACGAATACCTGAAAAAATCTGCCTTTGCCCTAGTGAACCTAGGTCCAACTGAAAACGCAGAAGTTTTTTAGCTCCTTCGACATAATCGGCTTCTAAGATTTTGGCAACACGTAAGTCCACTTTGAAAAAGTCATCAACAGAAATCTCAGCAGCAAGATCTTCAACCTCAGCATTTGGGGCTGAACCTTGATTTTTCACCTCGGTTGATAGCTTTGATCTTTGCACTTGCTCTTCTTTCGACTCCGCTAACATCTTATCGACAGCTTTTCTTTCCACCCTTTTTAAAAGATGTTCAAAAGGCTTTAAACATCCGGACTCACGGATGTTTTCGCAACTATCCCACTGCCAGCTCTCTTCTCCAAAAAGTTTCTCTACTTTCTGTGCATACTCGGGGAGAACAGGCTTTAAATAAATTGTCATAAGACGAAAGCTGTTTAAAACCGCAGATAAAATTCGTCTCGTTTTTTCAGGGTCCTCTTTAATCAAAATCCATGGCTGATATTCATCGAAATAGCGATTAGCAGAATCTGCAATTTGTCGAATTTTAATCATTGCCCGGCTAAACTGTCTATTCTCATAATCTTCCGCAATGTCTTTACAGACTTCTTGTGCCCGTTGGACCAGTGCTCGCCCTTCATCGTCTAGCTCACAAAGTTCACCACCGAGTTTTTTCTCAAGCATTTGTGCTGCACGTGATGCGACATTCACAATCTTGCCAACAAGATCTGAATTCACTCGACTAACAAAATCGTCTAAGTTTAAGTCCATATCTGCAATCGAATCATTCAACTTACAGGCAAAGTAATATCGTAAATAATCGGGCCCGAGGTGCTTCAGCCATGTCTTTGCGTTAATAAATGTACCCCGAGACTTCGAAAGCTTTTCACCATCGACGGTCAGCATTCCATGAACACAAATTTGGTGAGGAGTTTGATAGCCTGAAGCCTTCAACATGCATGGCCAGAAAAGAGCATGAAAATAAATAATATCTTTTCCGATATTATGATAAATCTCGCAGTTATCATTTTTCCAAAAATCAGCAAGATTTTTCCCTTCACTCTCACACCACTGAGCTGTTGTGGAAATGTAGCCTATCGGAGCATCAAACCAAACATAAAAATACTTCCCTGGTTTTCCTGGAATTTCAAAACCGAAATAAGGCTCATCACGACTGATACACCAATTCTGAAGATCTCCATCAAGCCACTCATTCAACTTTTTACGAACAGACTCTTGTACGCGACCTTCTAACCAACTCTCAAGAAAGGGCTTAAAGTCAGCCAGTTTGAAAAACACATGCGTTGAATCTTTCTCAACAGGAGCGTTTCCACACAGCGTACATTGCGGTGATATTAAACTCATAGGTTGATAGATTGCATTGCAGCTCTCACAATGATCACCATATTGTTCTGAAGCTTTACACTTTGGACAAGAGCCCTTTACAAAGCGATCTGGAAGAAACATCCCATCATGTTCACAATATGCCTGCGTAATCGTTTTTTCTTCTAAATGTCCGGCTTGACTCACCTTAGAATAAATTTCGTGACAAATCTCACGATTCTTGGATGAGTGTGTCGTTGAATAATGGTCATAGTGAATCTGAAAACCACTGAGATCTTCTTGGTGCCGAACTTTTACCGCTTCAATTTGCTCTTCAGGCGTTTTTCCCTGACGTCGAGCTTCAACCATAATCGGTGTTCCATGACTATCATCCGCACAAATAGCTAAACACTCATGACCTCGAAGTTTTTGATATCTCACCCAAAAATCAGTAATACAGTGCTCAACCATATGACCTATATGAATTTCTCCATTTGCATATGGAAGTGCTGAAGTCATTAACATTTTTCGCTTTTTAAACGTACTTTGTTCCATTTTCTTGAACCCTTCTGATCTATGGACACCGATCCCAGAAACGGCTACCTTACACCTTTACCAGACGGTTTGGCTACAACTATGGAGTCTTTATGTGGAATCTTTTATCCAGTTCTTCATCTCTTGACGGGTTAAAAAAAGGCACACCTTGGAACGGCTATTTTCGATGGGTCCTTACATCTCCCCCAGACACCATTGAAGCATGGATTCAAAACAACCATGCAGTGGGCTATATCAGTCAAGACTTTACTCCCAGCGCTCTTTTTCTAGACGTTGACGCAACAACCATAAACGAAGAGTCCCTAACACCTTTAGCCCAGTACATCAGCAAAGAAAAATCAAAAGACATTGATCATCTCACTGAGCTTGCCATGTCTGGAAAGCAAGATTTTGGGTCCATGCTACGAACTCGCATGGAGTGCTTCCGAGGGCTCCCTATTCAACACGCCTACGCTGTTTCAAAAGCTCTCACTCTTACCCCAGGAGTGATTGACTTAATCCATATGTTCCAGACACTTAAACTTCCTATTTTTCTGATCTCAGGAGGTTTTTCACACATCATCAATCCTATTGCTCAAAAATTAGGGGTCACTGATGTTGCATGTAATCATTTTCAAGTGGACAACGGTTGTATTCAAGGCGTCGAAGAACCTATTCTTGATGGACCAGGGAAATCACTAGCCTTAGAAAGATTTTGCTCACAGTATACAATAGATAAAAAAGGAGTTGTCGCTGTCGGAGACGGTGCAAATGATTTAGAACTTTTAACATCTGCTGCTCTTTCCGTCGGCTACATTCCAAAACCAATTCTATGGGAGAGTCTTCATGTCTACAACGGCCTAGGTGATCATCGTTTTTTAAAAAATCTTCTAGAAACCACCTCACAGGCCTAGGGCGTGTCCTCATAAGGTCTTAAAGCTTAATCCAAATCATTACGCAAGCAAGATAGATCATTGATTTAAAGTTCCTGGCTAATTTCTCAAAACGAGTTGCTATGGAACGAAAACGTTTGAGTCTTGCAAAAGCATTTTCCACTAAATACCTCAACTTATAAAGGTACGGACCACAGCCAGGAGATTTTTGGAAACCAGAAAGAGCAGAAAAATCTCCAGCACAAAAAGAACTTGATAAAACTCATAAAGGCAACGCTCTTGCTGAAAGAAAGTTTCTACATTTGTTAAATGCTGTCGAACAATTTGGACCAAGTCTTGCTGAACCATTAAATAAAAATCTTGATCAGGGATTATTTGAACTGCAATCTGTTTCAGAAGGGAAGCGATATTATTACACAGAAAGCTTTCTTGAATATGATGACCCTGACTCTAATGGAAAGAAACGAATTATCTTACTACTAGGTTGTGTCGGGTCTAAAAACAACAAAAAAGAGATATAAAGATTGCGAGAGAAAGACTAAGTAACATTTCCCCAAAAAACTCAATATTACTTTCGGAAGGAGATAAAAAATGAGTGTAAAAAACTATCTTAAAAGTAAACATTCTTCTGAAAAATGGAATGAAATCGAAGAAGAATCTAAAATTTTCGTCGAAGGTTTACAATCTCTTCAGGACAGGATCTCGAATGAACTACACAAAATCATGGAAGATAATGAAATTGGTTATCGAGAAGTTGGCAAAATATTAGGCACCACTGATGCTATGACTGGAAAGATGCTCAATGCTGGAAATGTGAATTTCTCTACCATTACAAAGCTTTATATTTTAAATGGAAAGGTTCCTAGAATTGTATGGGATACACCAAAAACAAGAAAAAAGAAAAGAAAAGAAAAGAAAGTCGAAAGTGTCACAGCAAAACAAACTCGCCTAGAATTGGGTGAATCAATTTGAATAAGGCTATTGGGGGTTTGAAGCCCAATAACTCTGGCTATGAGAGTGAGCCTCCTCAGCTAAACGGACAGTTTTCTAACTAAGATTCCGATAAGGAATATGGAGGAACTGTCAGATAAGAAAAAGACGAGTATTTACAGATAATTTCAAGAAAGAGGCCACCCATCTTGTTCTGACCGAAAGTCGAAGAATATCAGATATTGCTAAAAGCCTTGGGATCTC
>JBGCEP010000006.1:0-72686 GCA_045106415.1 Oligoflexales bacterium
CTGTGTTTATGGCGGTGAGGAAATACCCGTTCCCATCCCGAACACGGAAGTCAAGCTCACCAGCGGCGATGGTACTGCAGAATTATCTGTGGGAGAGTAGCACGACGCAGCCTTACAATATTTAAAAGCCCTTTCTGATTCCTCAGGAAGGGCTTTTTTTATTTTTTTTTGAAATTTTTAATATATCAAAACGAGTTTTTTCATGTGTTGTACTTTTGTGTTTAATAACGAGAACCTCTGTTGTTGAGATAAGAAGAATCGAAACAGCAGATCCCCAGCTAAATGCTTTAAAAACTGTACTGTTGTGGTTTTTCATTTTTTTTTGCAGTCTTTGAGCGAGTTCATTCGTCTCGTCAAGGGTAAGTTGGAATTTTTGAATAAATTTTTCAAGATTCATTTCATCTTCAAAGATTTCGATTGTAGGCCGTATTCGTTTTTCATCTGAACAACATCGGTAGAGTTTGTCAGATATTTCATCTAGAGCAATCCCTATTTTGGTTTGTGTAAGGTAGGGGTGTAAAATTTTTTTTATCCACTTCGGTGTTGAGTTTAAGATGGAATTTAACTGTGTCTGGCGAACAGTCATTTTTTAACCTCTGCAATGTTCTTATATGCTTCTTTGTTATTGATATTATATGAAAATTATCAAGATGGAAATTGACTTCGTATGCCCCCCGGGATATAAGTGTGCCCGCCTGTTTCGTTGAATTCATAAAGGACTTTAGATGACAAAACAATCAAAATCATGGAGTAGCTGGTTTAGTTTTGTTGTCGTCTCTGTGGGTGCTGCAATTGGTTTAGGGAACCTTTGGAAATTTCCATATATTGTGTGGAAATATGGAGGGGGTGCCTTTGTTGGAGTTTATCTTTTAGCTGTGTGTTGCATTGCTTTTCCCGTATTAGCTGCAGAGCTTTGCTTAGGCAAAGCAACTCGACAAGATGTTTTTGCGGCTTTCACTTCTTTAAGTCAAGGAAACTGGAAGTGGCGTGCTTTAGGGATGATGATAGCAAGTACGCCGTTTATGATTCTTTCATATTATGGAACAGTGACAGGCTGGACCCTATACTACTCTGGGATGAGCGCTGTAGGTTTTTTGGATGCTTCAAGTGTTGAAGCTGCAAATCATTTTTTCTTTGAACTTACAAATAATAGTATGTTGCAATTTTCCTTATTTTCCATCGTAATGTTGTTGTCAGGGGCGATACTGTTTATAGGGCTTAAAGGTCTTGAAAGTTGTGGAAAAATTTTATTACCACTTCTTTTTATCATGATGTTTTTAACGGCTTGTATTGTTTGTTCCCGTTACGGGGCTTACGACACTGTTATGTTCCTAACGGATTGGAATTTAGAAACATTAAGTTTTATTGGTGTTTTAGAGGCTTTTGGTCATGCGTTTTTAACCCTTTCTCTAGGGATGGGCATCACCGTTGCTTATGGTTCTTACCTTGGGGCCGAAACATCTGTTTTTAGAGCTGCTTTAACGATTGCTGCCTTCGATACAGTGAGTGCTCTGCTTGCATGTTTTATGATTTTTCCTATTTTATTCGGGACTGATATTGAAGTGAGTGAATCAACTGCCGTGTTGTTTACTTCTTTAGCTGTTGAGTATGGAAAATTTTCAGGAGGGGAATATTTAACAACGTTTTTCTTTTCCCTGACTTTTGTAGCAGCTTTGACATCTTGTGTGGCTTTACTAGAAGCTTGTTTGGCCACGTTTGAAGTGGGGTTTCACTGGACACGTTCGAAGAGTATTTGCGTGTCGATAGGTTTGATTTCTGGGATTGGTTGCCTAGGTATCGTTAGTCAGGGTTATGGCTTTAGGGTTTATGGTAAGTCTATGATGGATACGCTTGATTTTTGGTGTTCAACAATAGCAACTCCTTTAGGTGGAATGGCTGTGGCATGGTGTTGTGCAACAAAGCTCAAAAAAAGCATAAGAAGAGAGGCCTTGGCCTCACGATCTCATTCTGGTGTATGGTTTATTCCTTTGTGGGAAGGGTACTTGAAGTACATCTCACCTGTGCTTATTTTTGTTATTATTCTTTCTCAAGTTTATTTGAGTTTATAACGAAGTGATTAGGCATCTAATTTTGTAGTGGTTCTAAAATGAGCCAGTCTATTCTTATTTTAAGCAGATAATGTTTGGAGTGATGCAATAGCTCAATAGCTTCTCTTTGAGCAGGAGCCAAGAAGTTCTGATGTGTTGCCTAAGGCAGAGTTTTATTTACGCATTCACAGATACCAAACATTGCTTCAAAATATAGATTTATCAACTTCTTAAAATTCTTAATGCGTCAATAAAATAATCTAAACTATATAGCTAGGCGGGTATGCTGCTGATTTTGCAGCTGAGTGTTTATTAAAAAGAATTTAAAGTGATTTCATAGAGATCAAAATGAGAGTAAAACAGAAAGACCACGTTAAAAACGTGGTCTTTCTGTTTACTAAAAAAGTATGGTGTCGATTAGACGAGACCAAGCTTTCTCATCTGTTTGACGCGGCGCTTGCGGGCTGCAATTGACTTCTTTTTGAGTCGTACAGATGGTTTCTCGTAATACATATTTTTTTTGAGATCACCAATAATACCGGCTTTTTCAACTTGTTTTTTGAAAATTCTAAGTGACTTGTCTATAGGCTCGCCGACTCTAACGATAACTCCTGGCATTCTTTCTCCTTCTTATACTCGAATGTTGCGCCATCTTCTTAACCCAGAGGCGCTTTGACCTCAGAGAGAACTCTTTATACCCGAAAGAAAACAGACTGTCTAGTTGTAACTCTTAAATCAATGATAACAATAAATAGCTTTAAAAACGAGAAGGGATGTGTGGCTAGTTTTTTCTTTTATTTCCCTTTAATATTAAATGTTTATGTTTTTGTATTAAAAATGGCAAAAGAGTCTGGTTTGGTCATGGTGTGATTTTTGAATGTTTTTAATGTGAGGCCTTTTATTCATTCTGCTAACTGAGTTTAGGTTGTACCAATGACTGTTGTTTGAAAGCTGGTGTGGAGTCTTGTCTTGAATCAAGTAGAAAAGGCATGCGTGTTGGTGTTGTTATTCAAAAAACTATGTTTATTAACTATATTGTACATAAAGATGAATATCGAATAAAATAACGGGATGCAAGCTTTATAAGAAAGGCAAATGATGAATGATCAGCAACACTTTTTTACTCCTTATGAAAATGAGTTTATAAGACGCTTGCAACCGATCTTGCCTCAAGAATTTGCACCAGAAGATATGATGTCAGCTATTTTATCTGTGACAGAAGACAGCTTGCAAAAAAATGATCAATACACACTTTTCGATGTTGTGTGTCTTAGGAACTTAAAATATAGAATTTATAGAAGTCAGGGCTTACAGCATGATACTCGCGGGGGAGAAGTGATGCTCTCTGCTCGAGATCAAGCCTTTATTCAGAGGCTTCGAAAGAATTACTTTCCTAATAGTAGTGCGGATCCAGTTGCTTTCTTAAGAGCTATGAATATTTCGAAATTGAGATTGATGAGTGGTGTTGGGCTTAAAACAACCACACGTTTGGCTCAGCTACGTAAGATGGTGATGAAAGAAGTTCGAACGCAAATGATGGCTGTGTGCTCATCCTTACCTGACTTATCCTCTGTTGAGTTAGAATTGAACCGCAGAGAGAAAAAAGTAATCGAGAGATTGAGAAAGGCAATGTATGGGCCTTATCGCTCGGATGCAGAGATGATTATGGCAGCTGGAGAACAGCTCTATGATGAAATTCCCGGTGGGGGGGTGCGGCAAACCGCTATCATTGAGAACCTCCAAGAGCGCATTATTACAGAACATTATCGTTCTGATGATCAGATTGAATCTTTGCCTACAGATGATGTTCAACCAGGGGCAAGTTTTTCACAGATAGAAGATTACCTCATTGGAACTCTTTATAGGATATTTTTTAGTCTTAATCATACGAATCAAGCTATTTTCTCAATGGTGCATGGCTTCGGGACAGCTCGGCAATCACAGAAAAAAACTGGTGAAATTATCAATGTCACTGAATCAAGAATATGCCAGTTGCGAACAGGGTTTTTTGATGAATACGCAGAAGGAGATTCTGTTTACGTTAAAAACTCATCCTGGATTTCTCATGAATTGATATTTCAAGATATACCTAAAATATTTCCTAGACTTTCTTCTATGTTTCACGACTATCGTGGTTATTATAGTTGTTTAAGTAGTTTGATTCGTGTGAAGTCAAACTTGTTGCTGACACAAGATGCAAATGAAATGCCTCCTATTCCTGCAACTTTATTTGCTAGAATTTTTTCAGAAATGACCGTCCCGTGTGCTGTTGAAGATTTTTACTACGTTTTATCAACACAATTTGGGTTTGATAAGTATCACTTCTGGTTAGCCTTAAATCGTCTAAAACAAGAAGGTCAACTCCGATGTGATGGAGATCAAATTACATGGGTCCGTTTGGATAAAATGCACAAAATTGAGCAAACAGCTTTGCTTTTTCATGAAGGTGTTTCAAGCTCAGAACTGGTGACTGCTGCAGGTTTGAAGAGCCCTTGGGTACGATCAGGGCGTGGTGGTGGTGATCGACATATTGTTGAATCAAATTCTAGGCTATGCAGACTAAGTGAAGATCAGTTTTGTCATAAAAAATATTTTCATAAACTGCAGAAAAGATCATCTGAATATGACGCTGCCATTCAAAAAGCCCTGGATCATAGTGGTCGCCTTTCTGTTGACTCTGAGGAGCTCTATCGGAATTCTCATGTCGCTATGGATCGGTATTTATTTAGGGAATATCTTTGTGATGGTGTTGCAAAAGGGTATTTAAAAGTTAGTGGTCGTCGTGCACAAGAAGTTTTTCCATACGCTCCGGAGTTTGCCAGCCATCAAGTACTGGCTTATTTGAAAAAATCTGGGCAACCAATGACAAGAGAGCAAGTTCTAGATCGCTTCCCTTTTCTAGAACGAGTCGATTTGATAGGGGTTTTTCATAACTTACTCGATGAAGGGCAACTTGCGAGAGTCTCCCACCGGCAGTTTCAGTATTTTAAAAAAGCATATGCAGATATGAAGGTTGATCATATTAGACCTGTGATCGAATCAGTTGTTAATGGCTCAGAGTTAGCAATGGAGTCGGACTATTTAAAAGAGATCCTTAATAAAGAATTAAAAAAGAATTATAATAAATACCAATATTATTCTTTAGCAAGAAGTCTTCAAATTGAAAATGTAGTTGTTGATAAATTTTTGTTTTCGACCAAGAATCTTCCGTGGGATGGTCTTTTAGATGTTGTAGAGTCTGTGAGAGAAGATGGGATGAATGCAAATGATATTATTGAAGAAGTGGAAAGCCTTGTAAAGGTGACATCTCATGTTAAAGATAATTTGATTCGATCATATCTTGTGAGACAAGGTTTTTGATGGTTTTTATTGCTCTTTTTGAACATCAATAAGTCCAATATTTATTTTTATTTGTTTTTTATCTCTTAATATTGTGATCTCAACTTTTTTTCCGATATTTTTCTGATCGAGGATGTGAATGAGATCATCAAAGTTTTTGACAAGCTGGTTGTCGATTGCTGTGATGACATCTCCTAGATGGATCTTCCCTGTTTGATCTCTGTAAGTTCCTCTTAGCTTTGCAAAATAGGCAGGGGTATTTTTTTGGACCATTTGTATGAGAACACCTTTGATGTTCATACGCTCAGCCACGTCATGGCCAAAAGCAATGATGCCAATTCCTGGCTGACGAGTTTTTCCATATCTTAAAATTTGATGAACGACCCTATGTATCGTTAGAGATGGAACTGCAAATCCAATGCCGACAGAGGCACCGTTTTGGGATAAAATACTTGAATTCATACCGATGACTTCACCTGAAGAGTTTAATAGAGGTCCCCCAGAATTTCCAGGATTCATTGCTGCATCGGTTTGAATCATATTGCGAATCGTTAACCCTCCAGGGCCAGGCACGGATCTTCCTAAAGCTGAAATGACACCAACGGTGAGAGTTTGTTCAAGGCCAAATGGACTTCCAATTGCGATGCTTTTTTGGCCAGGGTAAAGGCGGCCATGGTAGGGTTTGATGGGGTATAGTATTTTAGGCTGTGAATTTAACTGTAGAACAGCAATATCTTTATGCTGAGAAGTGCCTAAAATCACAGCTTGATGAGTAGAGCCATCTATAAAGGAAACAAGAAGCTTGTCAGCTCCAGCCACAACATGAGCATTGGTGATAATGTGACCCTTGTCGTTCCACACAAAACCAGAACCACCACCTTGAGTTACCTCAGTAATACTTTCAGACCACTGACCATTTGTTATTTGTTGAATATTACTGATGTTTACAACTGATTTAGACGCGTTGCGAAAAACTTGCATATTGTTTTTTTCGCATGCTTGATAGCCCTGTTGTGATAGTAGCTGAGTTGAAACAGATAAAAACAGGAAGATGTAGGCTGTAGTTTTTGCTTTTTTTCTCATAGTGTCTATCCTACTGTAATATATTGATGATAGGCATCTATCGAAAATTGCCTATCGTGAATGGTCATGGAATGAAAAAATTACGGTTTTAAAGTACTGTATTTTTATTTGATGAATCTGATGTGGTTTATTGCTCGAGGTACTGATGTCTTAAGTACCAATGATAGAAAAAAAGTATCATTGATACTTAAGAGCTATTCTTCTCACTTATGAAGATTCTATGTTGGTATGCTTATTAAAAATAACATTTATGATTTTTATAATAAGCATACTGAAATTATTTGCAGATAGACAAAAATATTTAAAATTTGAGGGCTAGTAGCATGAACCTATTTGAGCTTCTAAGTTTTAGAAAGTTGATAATTTTATTCTTCTAAGTGGGATTAAATTTTTTTAAAATTGGATCGCTGTTAATAAAAATATTTTTTACGAAGTTGTTTTATGTCGGAGTTATGGCATTGGTAATAGCGTTACAGGAATGAGAGAGCAAATTCATGAAGCTTTTCTTGAATGTTTTTAATATTCGTGATTTGATGAGAATTCTCAATTCTTAAGAGGGGTCTTATGAAAACGATAGTGTTTCTTATGAGTATCTACAGTGTACAAGCGTTTGCTGTATCTTCATTTCCTCCTCATATCAAAAATTTGTTGAAGTGGGAACTGGAATCTAATATCCGTAATGATCCAGAAAAACGTACTCACAGACTTTTTTCTTTGCAGCACTTTGAAATCCCACTGCAAACATTAGAACAGTTTGACTATCGTCCTTTGTCTAAAAAAGCACTGGAAAGCTTTGTGATGATAAAAAGAGGGCGCAAATATGTACGCTGGATCATTAATCCTGAAGATAAGAAATACGCAGATCAATTAGAAAATGTTTTGCGAAGGTTAAACTGTGATACTAGGCGTTATTCTTATTATGTTGGTTATTTAACGGCTTCGAGGAGCTTGATGATACAAGACCCTGACTTAGGCCACATTTTTTCAGTGAAAGTTTCAACAGACCATACGGGTGGTTTGTGGCAGAATAAAGGTGTTAACCGTGTTCAGGTTCAAAAAGCAGTTGGTGTGACTTCTTATTTAGAGGGGATTTTAAAGAAAATAAGCTCTCTACCACATGCTATCATTCTTCCTGAACCCCTTGGCTGGGTTTTTCATCACCAGGATGTTGAACAAGGAATGGTTATACGTAGTTATGACCGCTTAGATCCTGACTATCAATACCCTCCTGGTTTTTCAGTCATTCATGAACAAACAGGTGTTGACCTTGCTCAATCTCATAATCCTCATCAATACTGGAAAAAGCACTACGCAGGTGCCCTAGGGACTGCGATGGCTGAATTTATAGCATCCACAGGTTTAAGCTACAAATCAGCGCATTCGCAGCAGTTTTTAGTTGAGCTTGATCAGCACTCAAAACCGACAGGCCGAATTGTTATGCGAGACTTTAATGATAGTGTTGCTCTCAAGCCCCTTTTGAATCAGAGTGATTCAGGGCAAACTCTTTTAGACATGTGGTTACGTAAATATCAAGAAAACCGGTTGTATGTACGATTTGGGATTTTTCACTCATCGAAAGAGAAAAGGTTTTTGGTTAAAAATATTTATAAGCCTTCTTGGACAGTGTCGAGCGATTCAGGTGAGTTTACTACGAAGTCGAGCTCATCTATTAAAAAGGGGCGTGTAGCTTGGAAAAATCATTTTGTTCAATCATTCGAAGAACGATTTTCCTTTTTGACGCAGATTGATATTCAAGAATTAACAAAATCTTTGAAAACTATGGGTGGTGTTTCTACGCATGCTGTACGGCGCTATAATATTACATCATCAATTTTATCGAGAAAGCCTTCGATTTTATGGCGACGGCATGCTTCTGTTATGCAGTGCTTACAGTCGAGGACAAGGTCTTTAAGTTATGCAAATATGAATTGTGATATAAAAATAAACCATTTTTTGGGTAGGTTATATCCGTAAATGAAGTCATTTGATTTCATTTGAAAAATTCTTCTTAATTTCTTTTTTTTAACGCCGATCACTCCTCCTAAGGTTTAGAGGAGTGAGTGATATGATATTTACAAGAATTATGGCTTTTGTTTTTTTACTTCTTTCTTGTGGGAGCCCAGAAAAAGAGTTTGAAAAACAACTAAAAAAATTAGGCTATATTCCTTATTCGACTCCACTGCAACATGCAGGCACAGGGACTTTAGTGGGTGGACAACCTTCTCGTTTATCTTTAGTGGCACCACCGGAGAGTTGTTTTCCCCGTTTTGATAATGATGATGCTGGTAAGTTAAGGCGTGATGATCCAACGATTCTTCCTGAAATTATGCGTGAAGTGAATATCGGAGCCAGTGCAAAAGCAGATTTTTTTGCGCAGTTAGCTGCTGGGATGCCCTCTATTCGTGCAGGATTTCATAGCAAATCTATTAAAAAAATTCATTTAAGGTTTGAAGGAGCAAGAGTTGAGTATTTTGATAGTTTAAGGCTGACTGAGTTTTATCGAAATGGAATGACAGATTTATGTAAAGACTATCTAGAAAGAGTCGGATTTATGATCCAAGCTTTACGTGTTGAAAAGATGATTTTTACCTTTTATAAGAAAAAAACTGGGAAAGTAAATCTAGATGTTGAAGGTATTGAAAGTTTTCTTGATATTGGGTCAAATGTTGATTGGAGAATTGAAGAAGGAAGCTCTTTAATCATTACAACACCCAAATATATTGGCTACCAGCTAGGGCGTTTAAGAAGAAAAGATAATGGATTTGTTTTCAAAAGATCTACACGAATAAAGAAAGATAAATTTGTATGGAAAAAAGAACGAATTTTTAATCCAGGCTTTAAGACGTTTCAATCTTATTTCGACTACGAGCCTTCTGGTGAAGAAAGGTTTTATTTTCCGATAGAAGAAACTTTGAAAATACGCTAAGCCTATTGCTAAGTGAGAGTGTTTTTTGTAGAAAAACGCTCTAACTTTAATTTAGTGCTTGTCGTAATTTGAGAATCAGCCTTAAGCTCTAAAATAAGAGATTTATAAATTGAACTTTTTATAAGATTTAAGCGTTTTAAGCTTAAAGCAGAGTGGGCTATTTTTAAAGCATAGAATGGGTATTCTGGTATTTTTTTATAATTCAGAATGTAAGATATTAAAGGTATTGAGCTATATGTTGGTATTTCTCCATGAGGAGTCCACATTAAAATAGCATTTGCAATAGTTGGAGTGATAGGAGGACGAGTTCTTCGGAGATGTTCTTGAAGAGCTGTGTAAGCGGATTTCTGCCCGTCATCGTTCTTGCTGTAAATTCGTGAAAGCATAGAGATCCAGCTGTGTACTGAGAGCCCATGGAAAGACTCTGTTTGAGTCATGATTTTTTTGATAACTATAGTCCAGCGTTGTGCTTCTTTTGGGGTGGGGCAGTGTGTGATGAATTTTTTTGATCGTGTACAGTCAATCCAATGAGAAGCTGTTTGACATGCTGCTGTCGAGGTTTTAAAAATATCGACATCTCGAGTCGTTGTATTGACTTCTTCACATTTGGTGAGGAGCTTGGTGAAATAGTCTTCTTTGTTTAGTAGGTTGGGCTTGGTAGCTGCATTTCGGTATAGAGAGTCTTTTTGTAGGGCCTCTTCAAATGTTGTTGTTTTGAAAATAGAATGAAATTGATCAAGACCAATGTTGTTATCAATAAAATTTGCGATTTGTATAGATGATGTGGAATAACTCCACGACTCAATGTGCTGTTTGTTTTTACCATTGTGTTGTTTGATCGATGAGTGATGAATACCTAAAAGGTGACCATTTGCATTTAAAATCGCAGATCCACTACTTCCTGGTAAGGTTGCTGCGTGAATAAGCATGTTCTTATTTTCATAATTAACAAATCTACCAGTAGACCACTTTAAGTGACTAGCTCGAGGGTAGCCAAGAAAGTGGATGTCGGCATTTGTAGCTATTTCGTCTTTTGACAGAAGTATATAATTTTTTAGAAAAGGTTTCCTTATTTGGAAAATTGCGATGTCGGCATCTTTACTTAGAGCCCTTGGTTTGAGAAATACCTTTTTTTGTGAATGAGAGTTTTGATTAGTGTAAATAACTCGGCCGTAACAACCTTCTTGAGCACAGTGCTTATTGCCATATACGTGGTGATTTGTAATAAGATAAAATTTTTTTTTATGTTTAATAACAACAGAAGTTCCTGTGCCAAGACGAAAAACTGCTGTGCTTTTATTTGAAATTTTTTTAGGAGCTTCTGAAGTTAAATAGAATTGAGATGCATAAGTAGACATAGAAATTGTCATCAATATCATAAATGAGATGAATATATTCAGCATAAGGAAGCCTATAGTGCTAGTGCAAAATTAACGATGAGCATAGCGCTAGAACTGCTATTGCACAATATGAATTGTGCAATAATGCAAAGATAAGGGAATTTATTATTTTTCTTGAAGAAAGCGTAAGTCGGCCCACCCGCTTGGGAAGATAGGTAGCCACCATTGATTACGAATAGGCTCTGGCCGTCGCGATAAAATTGTTCCTTTAGGAACAAATTTTATACTGGCCCCTGCAGAGCTAGGATAAGAGCGGATATGAGTCGCGCTAATAAGAACTTTATAATATTTACTTTCCTTATTTATTGTGGGGCGAGCATGAAGAGAGCTAGTGAAAAGCGTAGTGCTTAGTAGGACCCATTTGATGAACAATGAAATTCCTCCTTCTGGTTTTATAAAATCCGTATCGAAATATTGAAATAAAGTCTTTAGAGGAGGTCAGAAAGTTATTTTTATGCTGAAAGCTGCACTGAGTAATATCTTGATATTAAAGTTAAAATAGGAGTCGTTTAAGTTTTTTATTTTTTCTGTCGATGAGGCTAATGTGAGTAGAGAGGTCAATATGATCCATCGATATTTTATATTATTTTTGATTTTTTCATTCCCGTTACCGGTTGCTTTTGGTGTTGTTTTTAATGCCCTACCCTCAACGTCTAGAATATTACGTTTGGAAAGTGTTGAGAAAACAACCTTGCAATGGGTGACACTTGGGCATCAAAAAGAAATTATACTAACGACAACAGGTGAAAATCCCAATGGTATAGCAGTCTATGTTAGGCTTAAGTATCCTGATACTCCATATTGGAACCATTTTTTGAAAGAATGTCAAAGGAGTATGGAAAACCTTGTTGGTAAAAACTTTATTGATATTGGTCCAGTAAAATATCAAGGTCAAACCCTTACAAGACAAAATTTTAATACACACACGGTTGATCTGTGGAGACCTTGGTATGAAAATACGAAAAATATATTATTGAGTGCTCAGTTGAATCCATCGTGTCATATCCAAGCTCATTAAAAAAGTAACTTTTATTTTACTGTAACTTTTCTCCTAGCCTTTTTTTTCTAACCTAAATGCTATTGTTATCAATGACTTACTCTCCGATTCGCTATAGATAAAGAGCAACACTGACGATGAACTTATAGAGATCATACATGATGCACTCGTGGAGTTTTTGTGAGTAGGGTTCATTTGAAATATTTGGTTTGTCAAATTCTTTGTCTTTGTATTTGGCCTGCCTCCATTATTCTGGGTCAGTCGAAAGGGCGAGTTGAGTCTCTATTAGCTGTTTCAGACTTTTCAGAAGCCGGGCTATTAGAAGTGTTGGGATATTTAGATGATGTAGAAAATGGTTCGTTAGAAAAACCCTATAGTGATCTTATTCAAAGTTATAAGGAAGATCTAAAAAAAGAGAATAAGAATACAAAAAAAATCTCATTGCTATTAAAAAAAGCTGCTGCTGAGCAGGCTCACGGGTTTGACGCATGGCAAAAGAAACTGGAGTCATATCAGCAAAAAATCGACTCTTGGCGTGGGTTTCAATCGAGAGAAATTCCTCAGGCCCCGTCATTGTATGATTTGATAAATCTTTTAAAAAAATCTGAACGCAGTTATCAAAAAATATTGCAAGAGAAATCATTAAGAGGGCATGTTAATACCAAATGGAAAATCGGTTTTTTAAAATCAGTTTACTCTCTAAAAGAGTCTAAAAAAATTCTTTTGAAAAGCTTTGAAATAAGTCGAGGAAGGCTAAAATCTAAAATAGCACTGGTTTTAGCTGAGATTTACTACAAGGAAGGGAATAAAGCGAAAGCTAAACAAACCTGGAGATTTATTCTTTCTGGAAAATCAGGACAAGCGTCAAAAGCGGTGAAATCATATGCTTCATATCGGATGAGCTGGATGCTTGCCCTAGAAGGCAAAAAAAGAAGTGCGATAAGGCAGATGACCCGCCTTTTGAAGTCTCTTAAAAAGAAAAATAGTTCTTTTTTAAGAAAAGAAATAGCAAAAGATCTTGTGAAATTATCAGCAGATGCAAATTCGTTAAATTTAGTTTCCAGATTTAAAAAGTCGGAAGGATTTTCGAAAAATCATTATGAGCTTGCTTTGGAGAGGCGATCCTGGATTTTGTTAAATCAAAAAAAATATAGTTCAGCATTTAAAATACTCGATGATTTGCAAAAGAATAATCCTTCACATATTTATTCTTTATTGAATCAGTTTCAAATTTTAAAGTTAAGTTATAGTACAAATAATTATCAATATATCCCTAGATTTCTGAAAATATTCAGCCAAAATTTAGATGTTAAAAATATTTCAGATTTAGAAGAGAAGGGAATTAAAAAATCTTTTTTAAATAAATCGTTGAAGACTTGGGTTTCTATTGTTGCTAAAAATTTATATAAAAAAAGTTCTTCAGATAAAAAAATACTTCCTATTTCAGCTTATACGCTGCAATTTTATATTCTTAGACATCCGAAAGATCGTAGTACTTCAATTTTTAAGTTCTATGCAGCTAAAAACTTAGAGTTATTGGGTCAAACCGAGAGTGCAATTGAATATTATTATTCAACTGCACTCTCTGGACCAAAAGAATTTATCAGGGAATCTTCTGATAAAATGATGTTGCTTCAAAGTAACCTTGTACGTAAGTATCTTGTGATGCAGCCTTATTTTTCACAAAAAAAATTTGGAATACCTAAGGAGTTAAGGCGTTATATTGACCTGGGTGATTCTTATATGAAAATAAGATCTGTGAGCCCCCGGCATACTCAAATAAGATTTGAAATAGCGAAAATATTTTCTAGATTTGGACATCATGTAAAAGCAAGGCAGAGGTATATGACTGTTGTGAACGGTCAACCCTCGTCAAAAGAAGCGAGAGCTTCAGTGACAGTTGTCCTGGATTTCTTATCGACATCTCGCCAATGGAGAGGTTTAGTGAGATGGAGTGAGGTGTACTTGCGATATGCTGTTGCTCTAGGTGGACTTCTTCAAAAATTTATGACTGACCATTTGACAGTAGGTATGTGGCAAATAGCAGAAGAATACTTGAAAAAAAGACAGTATTTAGATGCAGCAAGAGCTTTTGAGAGTTTTCAGAGACGTCTTCCTAGGTCTAAACAAGCAGATTTAGCTTTAAATAAAGCCTCTCTTTTATATTTAAGTTTAGGAAAAGCCTCTCAAGGTATGAGTGTTGCTGAGCGTCTATTTCAAGTATATCCAGGTTCTAAATACCGAGGAAACTTAATGTTCCATGTTGCTGAAGCAGCAAGCGGAGTAGGTTTATATGAACGTGCAGCTATTTATTATGAATCTTTCGTGGTGACTCTGCCTAAAGATTCCAGAGCTGCAGTTGCTTTATATCGAGCTGCGTCGCTTTATGGAGGGCGAGGAAACTTAGATCGTAGAGCTCTTCTCTTAGAAAAATTAGCACAAATATACCCTTCGTCACCTCTTTCTTTAAATGCTTTATTGGAATCTGCCCGTTTAAGGTTGAACTTAGGGCAATTTGCTTTAGCCCAGAAGTTATTCAAGTTGTATATCCAAGATCCTCAGGCTGATTTAGATCATAAAATTTATGCACATGCTCAGGTTGGTCTTATTGCGAAAAAATTTCAAAGGTCAACAAAAGATTTTCAACAAATTGAAAGTTTTCTTAGGTTAAAACCTATTACAACTGGTAAATCTGGGAGAAAAGTTTTAGCTGACTATCGCTACAATCAAATTGTACCATTTACAAAAGAATTTTCTACGTTGAAGATTAATTATTATGATTTTGATATTTATCAAAAATCATCAAAATCTTATTTTGATGCTTTGAAAAGAATAGAGGCGTCATATGCTGCTGCTATTCAAATATCAGACCCTTCGAGTGCTGTGAGAGGTTGGTATCTTATGGCAAAAATTTATGAAGAAAGTTTGAAGCCTTTTCAAGAATCGTGGGATATGTCTGGTCTTCTTCCTGCTGAGGTGCGAAGAATTGAGCAAGCTAAAAATAATATTATAAAAAATCTAAAGTCAAAAGTTTTGATGAGTTATCAGAATTCCTGGGGAATATCTCTAAAATATCGTGTTTTTAGTAATGAAAGGCAAGAGTCTTTTGTCAGATTGACAAAACTACAACCAGGCCGTTATAGAAACGTTCATGAAGAGACTCTGTTGCCTGTTGCTGATTCATTTATGCTTTCTGGAGGATAGAGAATTGTCTTTGATGCGCATATTAATTTT
Organism: Oligoflexales bacterium; assembly: GCA_045106415.1. GTDB lineage: Bacteria > Bdellovibrionota_B > Oligoflexia > Oligoflexales > Bog-1112 > JBGCEP01. The sequence continues at coordinate 15,028 of JBGCEP010000006.1, forward strand.
TATCATATTTAGTGGCTGTCAGTCAGACCCAGGTCTTTTTTATCATGAAACAGGGGATTCTTATATTGTTTATAGTGGTGGTGACCTACGGTCGACATTGACTTATATTCAAAATCAACACATTAAAGATCAAGTTAAAACCCACCTTCAAAAAATAAAGAAAAATCCATGGTCTATAAATGATTATAATCAATTGGCGTATTTATATTTATCCTCAGGGCAAATTAATCAAGCGCATAAAATTGTTGAAAAAGCATTGAAAATTGATTTTAGATCAAGGAGATCACGTATACTGAAAGCAGCTGTTGCATATCGAAAAAATAGAGATATGGAGGCCAAGATGCTTTTAGAGCTACTTGGAGGTGAAAGAGCTCCTGAGGCAGAAGTCTCTTTTTATCTTTCTAGTATCGCATTAAGAAAAGGGGACACAGAGGAAAGTCGAAGACTTTTGCAAATCGCAATTAGGAAAAACCCCAAATTTGTTGCCGCATACATGAATTTAGGGTTGTTTTATTTGAAAAATTATCAGGCAGACCTTGCGCGTTCAAATTTTAAGAAGGTTTTGAGACTGATACCAAATCATGATGATGCACGACTGCACCTTGCTATTTTAGATGCAATGTCTAAGCGGTATCAAAAAGCGCGTGATGTCTACGATGATCTTCATTCGAAATATCCAAATAATGGTATGATTATATTAAATCGTGGAGTTTTAAGTTTAAAGCAAAACCAGATTTCAGATGCTTATGATGATCTTCTTTATTACCTAGACTCTATCCCTGAATATCAAAAATCTCGACATTCTGCGCAAACTTTGTGGTCAGGGATTCAATCGATGAATAAAAGAAAAAAAAGTATAAGTTATACTGAAGAGATTAAAATAAATGAAAAAATCAATAACCTTAGATCATCTTTTCGAAATGTTGACTTAGATGTTGTAGAAACAGTATCTGGTTTTGTGTTTACCCCGAAAGGGGCAAAACCTATTGGTATTTAAAACAGGAGGATTCAAATGTCTGTCGTTAGAAAATCACAAATTGTGAGCTTAATTGTTACCAAAGATCGAGAGTTTAAAACAAGAGCTGTGAACTTTTTTAATGGTGTGGCTTTCCACGCGGAAAAACTATCCTCTGAAGATTTAGAAACGGCTCAGCTTCAAGTCATGGGTAGGAAAGAAATTATGAACCTTGTGATTGATGCAAGGTCAACAGAGCTAAAGCCAGAAGACTTATTTAAAGAATGTGTTGCTTTAGGAAAGAAAAAACCTGGCCTTATGATGCTTGTATATTTTCCAGAAGAGTCTTGTGAGAAAATGTCTTTTTTAGAAAAATCTCCTGATTATCTTTTGTTTAGAGATCTTCCTTTTGACAAAGTTCATTATAATGACTGTTTCCACGGTCGAGGGAAAGGTGGAGGGGGTTTTAATAATTTTATGGGAGCTCATCAACCTTTAGACGCGATGGCCAAAAAAGTTGAAGAAAAAGAAGAAAGTAAGAAACCCAATATTATAGCTTTTGAAGCATCATCACATGTTCGAGATACAATTCAATTGTTGAACTCAATAAAAGAAAATTCAGAAGATCTTCAAAGTTTTTTTGATTTTGGACAGAGGTTCAATGGAATTACAGGTGCTTTTGCATATTTAGGTGACCGTCCAGGTTGGTCTCAAATTCGTGCGATGTCAGTTGTGATTGATGAAGTATGCTTAGCTTATACGAAACATCCTGAGTGGAAATCTCTTGATGAAAAGCATCTCAATATTATTAAAAGCGCAGCTAAAAATGTATATCTTATTTTAAAAACTTTACGAGAAATGACTCCTTTAAATGATGATGTTTTAAAGGATTGTCAGAAAATTCTAGAAGAAAGAAAAATAATGACTGAGATTCCTCAAAAAGAATCACAGACTCAAGATGAAGTTGATGCCCTCCTGTCAACGCTTACATAGATTCATGTTGTACTAATTTTTTAAATAGTTTTTTTTCTTGAAAAGACAGAGATGATATTAAAAAATTTAACGGCTTTTCCTTTTGTAGGATCGTAAAAAATTTTTTCTTACCTAGGGATGTTGCGATGAAATCGAGTGTTTTGTATGATTTTTCATATTTCCAACGGCCTTTCCATTTATTTAAAGAAGTATGTTCAAAACTTTTATCTTGAATCATTTTTTTAAAACTTTTTATTTTTTTAGGATAAATCTTTTCAAGATATTGAATTGCTATCCACTCACTAAGTCCTTCAGAAAACCATTGAGGATGATTTTGTTCAAGCCCATGTGATAATTCATGAATCAATGTCTTATGTGTTATGAAATTCCAAGGTTGTTTTTTAATTAAAATAAATTTATAGACAGGATTGTAGCTGCCTAGCTTTTCCAGTGAATTTACAATAAATACAGCATTTAGTGAGTAGTTTGGAAAATATTTTTTTATATAATGAGCGTATGATATTGTCTCTTCTCTAATTTTTTTCTCTATATTGTGATCAGAGCTATGATTAACAATTTTTATTGGAAGGCTCGAGCAGTGCCCTTCAGCAGAAGGAAACCATAACCTTTTTAATCTCTGATGGAATACAAACCATTGAGATTGAGAAGAGTGTTGCGTGGGCAGTTGATTGTGATGGAAGATTTTTTTTATAGTGATGTGAAAATGATTTTGATCTGGGAGAGGAAGATCATATGTTACGTAATGGAGTTGGCCTTTGTGGTTTTGTTCCCATGTTAGTAATGGACAGGCTGAGAGAATGGTTGATTGTAAAATTATGAAAATAAGTAATTTTTTCATGTAATTCCCGCAGAGGTTTATAGAAATGGTGACGATAAAAAAAGACTTAAGGTTAAAGTATAAAACTTTAAGGGCACAGTGTTGCTCTTCTGGTTTTTATTTTAGTTCTTTACTTGAATATTTAAGTGCTATAAGTATAGATAGAGTATTTGGTTATGCTGGCCACAATGGGGAACCGGACCCTTTATCTGTTGATTGGGATCATCCGATGGCTATTCCTAAGGTAGGAAAAAATGGATCAATGGAATTTTTTTCAGTCAATCCAAAAGAAGCATTAAGTTGTGGTCACTTTGGAATTAGAGAGCCATCCCATTGTGCCCAATTGGTAGTGCCAACAGCACAGTCTGTTGTTCTTGTTCCGTGTGTTGCTGTTGATCAGAAGGGAACTCGTCTTGGGATGGGTGGAGGTTATTATGATCGTTATTTGTCTCAATATCGAGCGTTAAAAATTGGTATCGTTTACCCAGAGCAGGTGAGTGTAGAATGTCTTCCCAGAGAAGAGCATGATGTTCTTTTAGATGGATATTATGATGGAAGTATAATTTTTTGGTTTAAACGGGATGAGGAAGTTTGATGATGAATTGAGTTTGTTTTGAAAGCTCACTTGAACAAGAAATCTCACCTTTGAAACCTTCTTCTATAATATCTTTGATAAGGCTGAGTCCTAGGCCTGTTCTCCCGCGCTTTGAACCGGTTGTAAACGTAGTTTTAAAAATTTTATCAATATTTTCAGCCGGAATACCGTTGCCGTTATCTATATAGTTCATATGAAGCATTTTTGATGTGATGGTTATTCTGACCTGGATATTGCCATTTTCACGATCTTTAAAGCCATGATATACGGAGTTCATAATTAAATTTGTTAATATTTGTGTGATTTCTAAGGGATAAGAGATAATTTCCTGAACTCCTATAATCTCGCTTTTGAGGCTAATGTGCTGTTCTTTCGGAAACTGCAAAGCAATTTCTTCAAACATTTCGTCAATAAATTCACGGATGCGTATGTTCTCTTTTTTATAGTCAGTGGATTGTAGATGTCTGAATTTTTCTGCAAATTTAGACGATTTATGTATGTTGTTCTTTATCATTTTAATCGGCTTTGCCGTGTTGTTTAAAAATGATTCAAGGTCTGATTTTTTCAAACCTTTTTTAGTTTGAAGTTGAAGAGTATTGACTGCATTTTCTAAGTGACTTAAAGCTGAAGTGCAAATACCTAAAGGAGTATTAAATTCATGAGCAATTGCTGCGACACGAATAGAGCTGTCGTGTGATCTGAGTGTAATAATGTCCTCGTCTTGTGGGTGTAATGACTTGTGAGCGTTGTTTTTAAGCTTCTGCTTTAATCCACTAAAGCTATCATCTGTATCAAGGAAGCTTAAAATAATGGATTGCACAGGTTTTCTTAAAGAAAGGATTTGAGTTGTTGCCTCTAATGATAATGTATTCTCAATGTAATGCTGTTGTTGGTAGCAGCATATGTTGAGAAGAATCTTACCTATAGCTGATAAATGCTGCTGCTGTGAGTACTGTGTATCTTTTTGTTGTAAGTCGGTGTTTTTGATTTCAAAGAGGAGAGGTGATTGATAGTCTAAGGTGATGAAAAAATCATGAATCATTAAAGGTCGATGAGATAATTTTTGTTCATGGAGACTGATGAGAATGTCTAACAATTTGATAGCGAAAGAATGAACTTCCCCTTCATTAAGTGTGTTTCTATGACTTAACCATGTATTCAAAGTTGTCATGTTATTGAATTTTAAAACCAAGGATTCATCTGTTTCAAATGTTTCTAATGGGTATGCAACTCCAACTAAAGAGGGGTGCTGTTTGAAGAAAGTTAATTGTTTATGTATTTCAGAATGAGGAGCGTTTTTAGAAACTTTGAGTATAAAGGTCTGATCTTTATGATCTGTGGCCCTGCATATAACATATGCCTGATCTTCGAAGAAACGTTTATGGATGTGCCAATTATGAAGCATGTGTCCTACGTATATAGAGAAAAAAAGACATCTATGATGTATTCGGATTGTTTTGTTGAAATATCAAAATAAAATATCTTGAAGTATGGAAAAATGAGAAAACAAATGGAAAAACAGCATGTTAAATATTGTTTTTCTTTAGTTTTAAGCTTGCTTGTCTAAAAAGAAGTGTGTGAAAGAGTCTTTTTTTTATTCGTTTTCCATATTTAAAGTTTGAAGTTTGCTTTCCCACTCGCAAGCAGAGCGAATCATAAGATTTAAGTTATTGTGTTGAGGTCTCCAGTCGAGAGTTTGTTGAATTTTTTTAGGAGACGCAATGAGCTGAGGAACATCTCCTACACGCTGCGCTCCTAGCTTTATTTTATTAGCGAATTCTGGGTAGATTTTTTGAATAGCATTTGTTACTTCACGAACAGAGAGCCCGTGACCATAACCACAATTCATAGTAAGTGATGTATGTGTTGTTTTTTGAAGATGCTCTAACGCACTGATGTGAGCTGAAGCAAGATCTTCAACGTGGATATAATCACGAATACATGTCCCGTCCAAGGTAGGGTAATCTGTACCGTAAATAGTGAGATAGGGACGTTTCCCAGCGACGACTTCTGCTGCAACTTTAATAAGATGAGTGCTTTTTGCTCCTCTTTGCCCAATTTTTCCGTCTAAGCTTGCTCCTGCAACGTTAAAATAACGAAGAGCAATAGAGTTCATGTCTTTTGCTTTTGCTATGTCTTGTAAAATCCATTCTCCCATAAGTTTTGACCTTCCATAGGGATGAATAGGGCACGTTTTGTGCTGTTCATCTAGAATCTCAGAACTGGGGCCATACACTGCTGCACTTGATGAAAAAATAACATTTTTCACAGAGTTTTTTGAGCATGTCGTGAAAAATTTTTGTGTCTTACTTACATTGTTTTCGTAATAGGATGCCGGTTCTTTTATGGAGTCAGGAACAACGATAGACCCAGCGAGGTGTATGACATCTGTAATAGACCATTTTTGAAGTGTCTCTTGGACGAGCTGAGAATCTCCAATATCACCGATGATCAGAGGTTCATTGTGAACTCTTTGGTCAGGGTGGCCAGAGCTTAAATTATCAAAAACTATAGGTGAAAAACCTCTTTCGGAGAGTTGTTTGACGATATGACTGCCAATATATCCACATCCGCCTATGATAAGGATAGGCTTGTTTTTTAAAGTCATGTTTTTCCTTTCTCACATGATGTCTTTTTTATTTTCAAATGAACTTTAGGTCTTATGCTTTCATATCATTCATGATGACTTGTTGCGAGAAAAGGTTTTTATAAATCTTGTTGGGAAAATGAGCTGACAAAGAAAAAAAACTAGCCAAGACAAAGAAACCCCTCCACAGAGGGGAGCGTTTGGGGTATGAGAGTGAGGGTAAGGTGGAGGGGATTCTAGAGCTGCTTTTGCTTGAATTAACCCTTTTCCTAAGAGCCCTCTTTGTTTTTTATTTTTTATGAGTGTGAATTTTTCATTTTCTTTTATTTGATAAAGAGATTGCTTTGAACTTGTCGTAATGATGTGTTTCAGCTCCTCTGCTTTTAAATGAGGCTGAACAGCGTAAATTAAACCTGCAACTCCTGCTACAATCGGGACTGCTTGAGATGTGCCTGTCATAGTTGTTGTACCATAACCAGGGATGGCGGATAGAATTCCTGAATGATGGTCTCCACCAGGGGCTGCAATATCAACTGCTGTCCCATAGTTCGCGTATGAAGCGCGGTGAAGCTTGGAGTTGACAGCTGTGACGGTTAAGGCATTTGGATATCGAGAAGGGTATGACGTTCCTAGGCGATTGTCGTTTCCAGCAGCAGCAACAACAAGAGGCCCAGAACGTTGCTGCAAGTATTGCATCATTAGTCCAAGGGCTTTTGAATGTTTTGAACGACCAAAAGAAGCGGTGACGACAGCAATAGGTTCTCCTTTTTCTTTTAAAGTGAGGATGTAGCGTAGAGCGCGAATAACTGAAGCGTCAGATATTGTTCCATGATGAACAACCTTAAGAACAAGAATGCGGCAATGAGAGCAAGAACCCGGTCTATTGTTTCGCGCATCACCTGTAATGATGCCAGCGATATGAGTTCCGTGCTGACATGAGCTATAAGGGCTCCCTAAAGGGCATTTTTGAGCATAGCCGTGAGTTCCCTCTGGCCAGACGTTTGGGGATCCTAAATACTCACGTGTGGGGCGAGAGGTATCACACCCATAGAGGTCATGACCGCAAAACTGTTCTCCAGGGTAAGGGTTAACCCAAATGTGATCACGAATCATAGGGTGCTCTATATCGACTCCACTATCGATGACGGCAATAATGGGACTTATTTTAGGATGAAAACCCCTTAAGGCCTCTGGAAGGTGGATGATGTCCCACCATGGCATGTGGGGCGTGGAGGTGTGGGAGGTTTGAACTTGAAAAGGAGTGTCCCGTTCATATGAGGAAATTTTTTTATTTGCCAGCCATTCCTTGAGTTGCTTGAGGTTGTGTGGGCTGTTAGGAACTTGAACGATGGCTTGATCGTTATTGTTTTGTTTTAACACTGAAAGTAACGTCATTTTTTGATGATCAAGCTCAGAAGATAATGACACAAACCATTTGGTTTTTTCACTGTGTAGGGATCGAGAGCCGTATTTGTGAATACTTGTATGGTTTATAATAGCCAGCCAATTTGAGTACGCTGGAGCTACCCATAATAAGAAAAAAATTTTTATCGTGGCATTAAGCATTCTTTTTTCTTTTTTATCATCGTTTTATGACTAACAAAATTTTATGATCTTGCGCAAGGCTGCGGAAGGATAGACGGCGGTTATTATGTGATGCGACAATGTCATCATAGCGAACAAAAGTCATCTGTGGTATCTAGTAACCTGGATGATCAAACACTTGGAATGATAAATGATGTCTTCTGATAAGTCTTCGAGATTAAAAGGTTTTTACAAGAAACCCTGGGGTGAGAGAATGAAGGTTCTATCGCAGACGCTTGGTCTGAACCTTGAAGACAGACTTCCCCTACAACGAAGACATTTAACTCCAGAGTTGGCCGATGCATTTATTGAAAATGCCATTGGTGGATTTGAACTTCCTTTAGGTGTAGCGACAAACTTTACCATTAATGGTCGAGATGTTCTTGTGCCTATGGCTGTTGAAGAAAGCAGTGTTGTTGCAGCGGCAAGTCATGGAGCTTTAATGGCACGTGCAGGGGGCGGTTTTCATGTGTCTTGTGATGATTCCATTATGATCGGTCAGGTGCAGCTTGAGCTGGTTAAAAATTCTAATTATGAAGCTACTCTTATTCGAAAAAAACAAGCTGTTTTGGATATTGCAAACAGCTGTCATGAACGTTTGGTAGAAAGAGGTGGTGGTGCTTTAGATCTTAGTTGGAAATGGATTCCTGAGCTTGAAAGTCTTGTTGTTCATCTTCATATCAATACCTGTGATGCTATGGGTGCAAATATTGTCAACACAATGTGTGAGAAAGTTTCCCATTATTTAGGAGACATTCTTCAAGCTTCGGTGGGTTTATGTATTTTAAGCAATCTAGCTGATCAGAGGCTTGCTATGGCAAAGTGTGTGATCCCTAAAGATTCCTTTCAAAAAATGGATGCTCATGAACGTAGTATTCCTGAGGCCGTTGTAGCGGCATCGCAATTCGCTGAATATGATATTTATAGAGCAACAACTCATAATAAAGGGGTCATGAACGGCATCGACCCTGTCGTTATTGCCACCGGTAATGACTGGCGTGCAGTAGAAGCCGGGGCACATGCATATGCAGTTAAAGATGGGAGGTATAGACCTCTTGCAACATGGAGCTTAAATGAAAATGGAGATCTCTGTGGTGAATTGGAACTACCTCTAGCTTTAGGGACTGTAGGTGGTGTCACCCGCCTTCATCCGACAGCGCAAACAGCGTTAGAGATTCTTGGATTACCAGATTCAAAAACACTGGCCGGTATTATCTGTGCTGTTGGTTTAGCTCAAAATTTATCAGCGCTACGAGCTTTGGCTACAGAAGGGATTCAGCAGGGCCATATGAACTTACATGGAAAAAACCTTATTCTTCAGCAAAAAAAGCATACGGAGCAGGTTTATGTTAGAAAAACAAATAGCAACTAAGGTTCAGCAACCTGTGCGTTTTCCTTCTCAAGTTGAAGCATGTGGGAAAGTGATTTTAGTAGGTGAGCATGCAGTGGTGTATGGGGCACGTGCCGTTGCAATACCTTTAAAAGAATTAACAGTCCAAATGAATGTTTGCCTAGAGGGACAAGGCATCGATATGACCATCTCAGGGCGGCGAGTTTCTAATGAGGTTGCAGGCGTTGTGGAAGATGCTTTCACAGTACTTGGTGAAAAATTGCAACCGTGTAAGATTCGTGGAAGCTCGTCTCTTCCCACAGGAGCAGGACTAGGGTCTTCAGCTTCTTTGTGTGTTGCTGTTCTTAGAGGAATTGCTATGGCTTTAGGCAAAGAGCTTAGCAATAGTGATGTCGCTGTGATGGCAAATAAAATGGAAGAGCGTTTTCACGGGACCCCTTCAGGGCTTGATACTGCTGCTGTTGCCCATGAAAGTGCTTTGTGTTTTCAAAAAAAAGGTGCGATGACCCCCGCTTCGTGGAACGGTAAAACACCTTTACGGTTTGTTTTGATTGACAGTGGGGTTCGAGCGGCAACCTTTGCGATGGTTAAACTTAGTGAGCCTTACTTTAAAGATGCAGTCTATGGTACGCAGCGAGTGAAAGCTTTTGATCGCTGTGCTGAAAGGGTTGTTGAGGGTTTAAAGCATGGTGATAGAACGAAGATTATCGAAGCCATGGAAGAAACTTCTTGTCGATTAAATGATTCTGGTGTTGTCACAGCGCATTTGATGGATATGATGAAAAGAGCAAGCGATTGTGGTGTTGATGCTATCAAGCCAACTGGTGCTGGTGGTGGTGGTTATTTGTTGGGGCTTCTGCCTGAAAAAACATGGCAAGAAGTACAAACATATTTAGAAAACTGTTTCGGGGCAGGTTGTGTTCTTCAAACATGGCTTTCCCCACACTAATGGGGAGAGTTCCGTGACTTTTGATAATATCCAGCGAAAAGTATTAAGTGGTGAGCGACTCTGTGTTGAGGAAGCTCTTTTTTTATATGATGATTTTGATTTTAATCGTATTTCTGCTTTAGCTGATGAAGTGAATCGTCGTAAAAATAAAGATGTAGTCTTTTATAATATCAATCGGCATATCAACCCCACAAATATTTGTGCTTTAACGTGTAGGTTTTGCGCATACTCGCGTCGCCCTGGTGAAGAGGGTGGATATGAATATTCTGTTGAAGAAATTGTAGATAGAGCTAAAGCAGCCTTAAAACAAGGAGCGACTGAAGTTCATATGGTGGGTGGGCTTCACCCAAGGTGGAAGCTTGAGCGTTATGTTGAGTTTTTACGTGCGGTGAAATCTGAGTGTCCAACACTACATATCAAGGCTTTTACAGCTGTTGAATTAGATTGGTTATCAAAGCGTTCAAGAAAACCTCTACCAGAACTGTTAGAGATTTTACGTGAAGCCGGTTTAGACTCGCTTCCAGGTGGTGGTGCAGAGATTTTTCATCCAGATGTTCGTGAAGAAATTTGCGCAAAGTTGACAGCGGAACAGTGGCTGGATATTCATCGCCATGCTCATCAGTCAGGTTTGCATTCAAACTGTACAATGCTATATGGGCATGTGGAAAGTCGTTTTCATCGTGTGGATCATATGAAGCGTTTAAGGGATCTGCAAGATGAAACTCATGGCTTTAATGCATTTATACCGTTGTCTTTTCAGCCTCATAATAATGAAATGGGAATTCAAAGGTACACTCCGGGTCTTGAAGATTTGAAAACCATTGCCATCGCTCGTTTGTTTTTAGATAATTTCCAACACATCAAAGCTTATTGGATTATGCTTGGCCCTGAAATTGCTCAATTAGCACTTGGATTTGGAGCGAATGATCTAGATGGTACTGTGACTGAAGAGAAAATTTCTAGAATGGCAGGTGGTCGTGGTGGTATGGAAATGACACGGCTGGATTTAGAGGAAGAGGTTCTTGTGACAGGGCGTCACCCTGTCGAGCGAGACACACTCTATCATCCCCTGACAGATGTGAAAACGACTGATAAATCTTCTGCGGTTTCTTGGCTTTCTAGTGAAAATTCAAAAGTTCTTACATATGTAAGAACTTTTGTTTCGAAGGGTTCTCGCAAAAAACCTGAGCATGAAGAGTATGATGTTGTTTATATAGACAACCCACCCGTTTTTGACGCTGAGTATTGGAGGAGCTTTTCTCAAGAGAAAGAGTTTGTTTTGAGAACTCAATGCGCAGAAGATATTTCGAAGTTTTCTGAAATCGGCCTTACTACTGTAGTGACAGCTTTGGAAAAGAATAATTCTTGCGCAGATATAGCTGTCTACCATGATGTGCCTGTCGTTTTTGTAGTAACAGTGGACAGTCTTGGTTGTGTTGATGCACTTGTCCATCAGCTTATAGAAACACAAATCCCTTTTATTGGGATTGAATTAATAGCGGGAGACAAAATCTCTCCCTGGGCTTATATGGAGGCTTTATCAAAGATAGCTGCTCAAGTATCTGTTCCAGTGACGGTGAATAAAAAAGCAATGCCTGTGAGCCGTTCTTTGGCAGATAAAATTTTACCTGTGGCTATGTTTGCGGGAGCAGATGATTTTGGGTGGGTTGATGTCGATGAAAATTACACAGATGTTTTTCACGATCTTGAAAAAGAAGGGCGAGTTTTACAGCGCCGAACGGCTCGTTATTCTGAAATTGAAGAATAGGTGTTGCATTCATGAATAAGGGATGGTAGAAAATAACCGTTCGGACGTAGTCTGAATGTGCTTGCGTGGTGGAATTGGTAGACACAGGAGACTTAGTTCCATATTGAGTGCGCTTGGGGAAACCCAGGATGTAGAACCTGTCAAATTCGGGGAAACCTTACAGTTCGCTGTTGGCAATCCCGAGCCAAGCTTTTCTTCGAAAGAAAAGAAGGTGTAGAGACTTGACGGCAGGGACCTAAAGCTTTTAGCTATGGTCAAGAGAAAGTCCAGACCACAAACAGCAATGCTGGCAGTGAAAACTGTAGATGGTAAGAAAATCTCCCGACCTTCGGGTCGTGCCAGTTCAAGTCTGGCCGCGAGCACTCCCTCTCTTAAATCATAACTCATGTTTTTTTATATAAAATCCGATAAGCATCCGAGATTACCTTTCTCGGAATGCTGATGGTTGTTTTTGTTAAGTTTTTTACATTATTCTTTATCTTGCAGTGCAGCGGTGTTGATCTTTCTAGCGAGAGACCTTCCTCTGCTACAAAAGAGTCTTCTGTCGCTTGGGAGGTTCCAGAAAAGTCCCAGGGTACAGGTAAGATCCGTCAAAATGCTGAGTCTTTAGACAAAAAGAAAAAATTATCGAAGAAAAAAAAATCAAATAAAATTTCTGTTGTTAAAAAATTATCTAGCCAAAAGAAAAAATCATCAGAATTTGAGCAGGAAGAGAACCTTGAGCCTTTACCCCCAGCAGGGTCTCGACTAGAGATTCTAGAAGGAGTAAAGATGATTCAATTGGTTGAAATTGACAGTAATTTTTTACGTACTAAGTTGGATGAGTTTACGGGAGAGTCTCCAGTCGATATTGGAGGGCAAACTATGAGTCTAGGTGCGCGTAATAATGAACAAGGAAAGCTTTTAGCTCGGCAGTATTTGAAAGGGCAGTTTGAGGAATTAGGGTTTCAAGTCAGAGAGCATGCATATGAAAGTGGTGTCAATTTTATAGCAGAAAAAAAAGGTCTTTATGAAAACCGTTTTTTATTATTAGGAGCTCATTATGATACTGTTGCTACGGTTGGTGCCGATGATGATGCGTCTGGCGTGATTGCAAGCCTGGCAATTGCAGAGTCGATTCGAGAGAAAGATCTCCTATATGGTTTGAGGATTGTTCTTTTTGATGAAGAAGAATTAGGGCTTTTGGGGTCGAGCGCATATGTTAAAAAATTGATGCTAGATCAAGAAGAAGACTCTTTGATCGGTTCTATTGTTTTAGAAATGCTGGGCTATGATAGTGACGACAATGGAGCGTTTCACATTGTGGATTGTTTGCAAGACCCCAGTAATCCAACAGCAGGGTCGGCTATGTTAAGTGATTTTTTGATGAAGTCAGTTGTAACACAAGGAGGAATTTTACAAAGAACAGATGCTTGCACCGATCGGAGCGATCATACAGCCTTCTGGCAAGAAAATTTACCGGCTGTTGTGGTGTCTCAAGATTTTTTTGGTGGAGACAACAATCCGTGCTATCACGATGCATGTGACCAAACAGATCGTATTAATTTTAATTACTATGAAAATCTTACAATTATGATTGGCTCTGCTGTTTCTGAACTGTTGTTGCAAGATTAAACACTATTTAGCTGAATGATGATGAATGCTTTTACGTCAGAAGAAGTGACGTTAGATAGGGTATGCTGTTCTATAAAGAAATGATGTTTGCGATCATTTTTTTTCGATATGAAAAGATTTTATCAAGCTCTTTACGAACTATAGGGTGTGGTATTTGACCAAAAGGGAAGAAGGGAAGGGAGTATTCTATTCTGTCTTCAATGAGGATACCGTCACCCATTGGTGTGAAAATGTGATTATGAAACCAGGTTTTATATGGTCCTTTTGTTTGTTCATCAACAAAACGTGATTTAGGCTCCCATGTAGAAATATGAGACTTCCATTGAAATGGAATCCCGTGCAATTTGAGAGCGTAGGTGAATCGAGTGTCTTGTTCAATATCTTTTGTAGAGCATTCGGTGATTTTAAAGCTTAACTCTTTTGGTGTTATTTTTTCTAGATTTTGAGCTGAAGACATAAAACTCCAAACCTTATCAAGAGATGCAGGAACCCATTGTTTGACTTTTAAATAATGAGCACTAGGGTGAAACCTCTCGCTTAAGAGACTCTCTAGAGCATATTGAAAACTGGGGAGTCGAAATCGGAACTTTTCATCGTGTAGCTTTTTAGGGATGACTTTAGATCCTTCTAGCACAAGAATTGCTCGTTTACCCATGGTTGTGTAAAGCGCCAACTGTGGTGTTTTGAGCCAAGAAGGACTTGCGGTGTGCTCACAAAGAGCATGGTGGAATTCAGTGTTTGTGATGTTGTCTGGTGCGACTGCGTTATAAGGGCCAACCATGTTTGAATTTTCAAGAGCTGTTGTGAATATGTTGCAAAGGTCCTGAATGTGAATCCAGTTCATCCATTGCTCACCATGTCCAAGTTGTGCTCCAACTCCAGAACTATAAATATCCCACAGCTGAGGGAAAGCGCCTCCCTCCCACCCAAGGACCAAGCCAATGCGAATGGTTACAAGTCGAGATATAGAGCTGAGCTCTTCTGTCGCTTTTTCCCAAGCGATGCATGTTTCCGCTAAAAACCCTTCTCCGCAATCAGAATTTTCAGATTTTTCTTCAGTGGGTTGTCGTCCTTGGTAGAAACCAACGGCAGAAGCTTGAACAATGACTTCAGGTTTTGTCTTTTGCTTCTTGAGAGCCATTTTAATAGCTGTTACAGAGTCTAGGCGAGAGCTAAGAATGGATTGTTTGTAGGATGAGCTCCAGCGTCGATCAAAAATGGGTTGCCCAACAAGATTAACGATTCCATGAACTCCTTGAATAGCATCTTCCGGAATGTGTGTTCCGTCCCACTGAAAAAGCTCGCATGGAAATGAAAGCTGATTTTGATAACGTTGAGTAGAACGTGTGAGGATTCGAATAGTGTGTTTTTGTATGACGAGTTGTTCGCATACGGCTTGTCCAACAAAACCTGTTCCACCCATGACAAGAAAAATTTTATTTTTCATAATAAGGCTTTCTATAAATTTTGAAAATATTCGAGTTTTATTTCCAAACTGTTTAACTTAATGAAGGCTGTATTAAAAGACTGTGTCTTTAGTGATTATAAGAAAATTGTTGCTCAGTGTCATGGTTTTGAATTTTTTAAAGTTTTTATTATCAACATCCGATAAGAGTTTGCTACTGTATAAAGGTTTTAAAGATGCGTTGTTTAAAAATGTCTATTATCTTGTTTTCTTTGATTTCTTGCCAAAAATCAACACAACATAAAGGTCATCTTCCTGCTGGTTCCTCAGATCACGAGGTTGTTTACTGCTCCAGCCGTGCTGGTAACCAACAAAGTCAATTTTGTCCGGATGTTGAGAATTCTCAGGCCCAAGACCAAATTGTTGAAAAATTTGGTAGTAAAGACCAACAAGGAAATAAAAATTCAGGCAGATCTCAAAGGGAAAGCACTCAAAATCAAGATGAAAGAGTTATAAAAAATGATAACTTAAGCAGTGCTTCACAGAACGTGGGCAATAGACTTTTTGTATGCGGGACTAAAATATGTAATGCACAAAATGAACCAGTGCAACTTAGGGGGATGAGCACGCACGGTATTCAGTGGTTTTCTCAATGTGTTACGAAAGACTCTATTGCAGTGATTGCCAATGACTGGGGTGCCAATGTCTTTCGGATTGCTATGTACATTCAAGAAGAAGGTTATGAGACAGATCCTGAAAAATTTTATCTTCAGGTTGAAGAGTATGTTGAATACGCTACAGATTTAGGTTTATACGTGATCATCGATTGGCACATATTGACTCCTGGTGACCCTAATTTTAATACAGAACTTGCAAAAGATTTTTTTGATAGAGTTTCGAAGAAATATAAAGACTACGATAATATTCTTTATGAAATTGCCAATGAACCTAATGGTGATGATGTAACTTGGGGTCGAATTAAAAACTATGCTGACCAAATAATTCCTGTGATTCGAGCTAATGATAGTGAGGCAATTATTATTGTCGGCACCCCTGGTTGGTCGTCTTTAGGTGTTTCTGGTGGTGGTGGTACTGAAACTTATATGGAAATTGTTAATAATAAAATAAATGATGATCAAGTGATGTATACGTTTCATTTTTATGCGGCATCTCACGGAGATTTGTACCGAGAAGTTTTAGATAAAGCAAAAAACGTGCTGCCCTTATTCGTTACAGAGTTTGGGACAACTCCAGCGAGTGGAGAAGGAGCCCCTGATCTAGAAAGTACGGAAAAATGGCTGGACCTGTTGGATCAGAGTCAAATAAGCTGGTTGAACTGGACGTATTCAGATCACGAAGAAGAATCCGCGGCCTTTATACCAGGGACATGTCAGCAAAAGAGCTGGGCTGACAAGAATCAGCTGAAACCATCAGGCAAGAAAATTGTGGATCGTCTACTGAACCAGTAGTTATGTTTTTATAAAAAAACTACTGTTGGCACTTTCTTCACGAGGACAACAGTAGTTTTTTAGGATTAAGCTTTATTTTTCCAGATTTAAAATCGCTTTTTGAATTGCAGAAGCAGCCCATTCGACTTGATCTTCATTGATCGTGAGTGCAGGGGTGAGCATAAGCTTGCCTTTACGACCCATGGTTATGACTTGGTGGCGATCAGCAAGCTCTGATTTTAGTTTAGCGAATTTATCGTTTGACCAGAGCTCTCCAGAAGGTTCACGGAGTTCGATGACCATAAGTAAACCTTTATGTCTGATGACAGCATTAGTAGCTGTGTCTTCAAGATAGGTTTCAATTTTTTCTTTCAGAAGATCACCCATAAGGTTGGCGTTTGCGTATAGGAGATCTCCTTTTTTTTCGAAGGCTTCAAGAACAGCAATTGCTGCCGCACTATCACTGAGAGGAGCGAAAAAAGTCAGGCCAAAGTCCATAGCTTCGTCATCATAGATGTCTGCAAAATCAGGGCTAATGATAACATAACCAAGAGAGCCTTCTCCGTTTGTAATAGCCTTTGCTCCTAGAACAATGGAAGGTTTTAGGCCTGAGTGAGAAATGCCAAAACGGTCGCCTGTTCGTCCAAATCCTGTATAAGTTTCGTCGTCCACGATTGGGATGTCGTGTTTTTTGGCATATTCGAAGAGTTCGGTGAGGTATTTTTTAGAAAGATGATAACCACCTGATGTTGCAGTGTAGCCTCCGCCTTCAAGGTGAATCGCGGTGAATTTTTCAGGGCCGATAGACTCAATCTTCTCAATCATAGGGTGCGAAGATGTTTCAACACCTCCTGCTTGTGGATGATCGATATGGATGACAGAATTTGAGCAGTGAGATGAAAAAGCTGACCTGCGATCAGCTTCTCCTGTGATGCGAGCTGGTAGCATACTTGATGCTCCAGAGTAGCCTTGTGAAATAGCTGCTATTAAATTCCCGCGAGAAGGGTCTTTTTTCTGTATAGCTCTTCTGACGATGCTATATGCTGCTTCTACTGCGTTGTTGCCGCCAAGGGTGAAAAAACAACGTCCTGTATTTTCGATAGGTGAATAGCATAGAAGGCGTGAATTTAACTCATGACGAAGAGGGTGATCTACATCTGATTGAAGATGGAGCAGGCCGCTGGACCTTTGCGTATTGACAGCGTTCTCAACCCCAGAATATCTTCTTCCCAAATTGATCGATCCATAGCCAGCAGTCATATCAAGATGATTAACGCCGGTATTTGACATTAAAGTGAGACCTTCTCCTTGGATAAAGTGAGTTCGGGTGAGGTATCGGGATTCAATAGGGAATTGTTTGGCCCACGGTACGAGAGGTCCAGCTGTTTTCGTAATTAAAGATGCCATTTTTGATACCAGTGACTTAGGTGTGGCTGATAATGATGCGGGAAAAAACTCTATGAGAGCGAAAAAAAAGAAAATTTTATAAAAACATTGTCTCATGGAAGTCTCCAGTGAAGTGATGCACAGATGCGCAATTCTGCCATGAAAAATGAAAATAACAATGAAAAAATGAAAAGTGACTGTGTTTGTCAAGAGCTTTTTACTTTTATGAGGCGTGATTTTGATATTTGATCGAGTTTAACTTATGGGGCTGCAGCTGCTGACTTAAAACCTATTCATTGACATTCTTCATAGATCTTACTTCAACTTTTTTTGTTGATTGTCTCATTTAACGCAATGTATAGCCTTCTGAAAACAATGATTGAGGTTGTTTTAATATTTGTTTTTATTGGAAAAGCAACCATAATGCTCTAGTTAGGGGTTTTTGTCTCAACTATGAGAAGGTGGAATCGATGCGTTATATTGATTCTCAGTTATCAGGCAGCCGCCAACGTTATACATGAGAAAACTTCAATCTTTTATGGGATATTCAACGACTCAAGAAAACAGAGTTCGAGTCGGATATGCGAGAGTACCTTGTTGGGGCCAGAAAATGGATCTTGAGCTTCAATCTGAATGCTTAAAGGCTCATTTGAAGTCTTCTTTAGCCTCAGAATTTGAAGTCATTTGTGCTTTAGAATCCGGCGTGAGCTTTAAAAAGAAAGGTCTTAATAAGCTTATCAATTGGATTTTGAGTGAGAAGGTTGAACCTACGATGATCACCGATAAGGATCGTTTGTTAAAATGTGGAAGTGAGTTCTTGTTTAAGATTTGAGTTGGTTTAAAAAGTAAGACGTTGAGTGAAAGGTTCTGAATCATTTTGAGATATTCAAGCAGTATCAAGATTGTATTTTTAAATCAGATCTTTTTAGAAAGAAATCTCTAAATCATTTTCATTTTCATTTTTCAATTCAATTCAATTTTTGGAAGGCACTCAATATTGATTCGAGTGCTTGGTAGATGCATATAAATGATTTCATCGCCAGATATTAACCCATCCATGATAAAGCAAATTTCTGATTCTTTTTCATGTTGAAAACTCATTTGTAGATGAATAACCTCAACGGGATTTGTACATATATCAAGGATGAGATTTTCTTGACAGTTTCCTTCGAGTGAGCACTCAAAGGTCTCATCAAGGCACCCATGAACATGATCTTGGTGGATGCTTTTTGCGAATGAACTTTTATTTCTTTTTCCTACGAAGCTTTCAAATATTTTGTTTTTTTCCAAATAAGATTTAATCAGAAGAGGGAGCTGTTCTTCTGGGTCTGAGTCAGAGTCATTGACGTGAGAGATAAAAACACCGCTTTCGGTATTGACCTCTATGTCTTCTTGGTCTGATATTTCATCGCCAGCAGCAAGTAAAAAATCTTGGTTGACTTGAAAATCACCAGCTGATGCAAAGTTTTGTTGAGAAACTGTAGCGTCGAAGCTTTGATCTTTGCTGATGTCTTCATCGAGTTGAGAGATTTCAATTGTCTTGTCAATAGGAACCTCAGGGTTATTTGGGCGCCTTTGGTTTTGACCACACGCTAGAAAAAATAGTGAAAAAAATGGGACATAGAACTTCACGAAGGCCCTCCTCTAGTCATGGCTTCGAAACCCACCTGATAAAGCTATCGACTTTTATGGGCAAAAGAAAAAACTAGAGAGGTCTTTTCTTTTTTATCTTGTTTTTTTGAATAGTTATGCAGCAACTGAAAACTTTAGCTCTCAGAAGGGGGATAGTCGCAGGCTTTTTTGTCTGTGTGAACACGGACGAGATAAGGGTTTGACCAGTTCGTAGCACGGGGGACGAAGCGACAATCGAAAAGAAAGGTTTTTTGGTTCCGGCTATAAACCTTAAGGTGATGAGGCTGTCCAAAAGACACATGATCCATGGCTAAGGGAGGCACTCCTGCAGACATCCCGTTATCGAGCTCAACCCAAACGTTGGCTTTTCCTCTTGCTATGACTTTCACTGGGGCTGTTTTTGTTTGCAGAGGTGTAAGGGTTAAGTTTTTACGTAAAGTACCCTCGTCGGGAGTTTGAAGAGTCATTGTTTCAGGTAAAAATCCTTCTCGACGAATTGTGAGGTTATAACGCTCATTCCCTTCAAGTGGAATGGACCGCCCATCGCTTGTGTCAAGGTAGCGCCCTCCAAACAGGGCTTTTCCGTCAATACGAACCTGAACTCTGGATGGCTTTGTTCTTAAAATAAGAGTTGATCCTGTATTGTTATAAAATTTAGCAGGGACGTTTAAGAAAAGAGCGACAGCAGCGGCGGCGGCAATCATGAATAGCAAAGTGGGTAGGGAGCTCGACTGTCTTTGGTTTCTGTGTTGAGGATAATGAGGGTGTTTTTGATGTTGAACAACCTTAGGGCGAGGGTTTTGATGTCCATGTATTGATTTTTGTTGTGTGTTTCTTGAGTGTGGTTGCTGTTGGTGTTGGGATGGTGTTGAAAGTAATGAAAAGTCAACAGGTTGACCTTGAAGAGGCAGCTGTCCGGATTTTGGTGTGTGCTGTGCGTGCGGTGATTGCACGGAGTGTTGAGATGCTGTTGCCATTGTTGGGGTGTAACGTTGAGTTTGATCTTGTTGTCCAGATCCTAATCCTGGATCCCCTGTTGCTGGATCGAGGGCTTGCCTAATGTCTGTTTTTGCTGCGTCTATTTTTTGTTTCATGAGATCGTGCAAAAAAGACCTTAGGTCGTCAGGAGTGAAGTTAGCGTGATGTTTAGCTAGATAGCGAGTGAGTGTGTTTGCAAACTCACTCGCGCTGCGATAACGGTCAGCCATATGTTGTTGAAGACCTTTACGGACTATCATCTCAAGTTCTGGGTCAATATCAGGATTTAGTGCTGAGAGGCTGTCTGGAATGGTACAGTTTTTGACGAGTTGAATGGTGGCAACTTCACTTTCTCCGTGAAAAAGCCGCTTCATAGATAAGGTTTCCCATAAAACAACGGCGAGAGCAAAGATATCTGAGCGAGCATCAAGAGGTCGAGCTGAAATTTGCTCCGGGCTCATATAACTATATTTTCCTTTGACGATTCCTGGTTTTGTTTCAGTGAGTTTTGAGCTTGCAGCTGCAATCCCAAAGTCAGTGATTTTTGCTTCACCCTCATAGGAAATTAAAATGTTTTGTGGTGAGATATCTCGGTGAATAATCCCTAAAGGGTGACCGCTTAAGTCATCCACTTTTGTATGAGCGTAATGAAGACCTCGAGCTGCTTCAGCAATAAGATAGGCTGCCATTGCTGTGCTCAGTCTTCGGCCTTTTCTTTCGCATTCAGATAAAATAGAACGTAAGTCTGAACCGTTGATAAACTCCATTATGATGCCATAAGATCCCTCAACTTGTTCGAAGCTTTCAATGCCAACGATGTTGACATGATTGAGGCGTTTTCCAATATGCGCTTCGTCTCTGAACATTTCAACGAACTCAGCGTCCTCACTATAATGAGGGAGAATTCTTTTTACACAGCACAGCCTTCTAAATCCGTCTTGACCGACTTGGATGGCAAGAAATATCTCAGCCATACCCCCTCGAGCAATACGTTTGTGCAATATGTATCGTGACGCTGCCCCCAAAGGAGGACTCCTTCCAATCAATGATCTTTTAATACTCTTTTCGTTTCGGAATTTTTGCCAGAAGGATGTAGTATCGGATCCTGAGTTTGACGGGAGAAGAATGTTGGGGCGTTTTATTACAGTTGAAGGCGGAGAAGGGGTTGGTAAATCTCTATTCTGCAAAAAAATAGAAAAACACTTGAATAAAAAGGGTGTTGAAACCCTCTTGACTAGAGAGCCAGGAGGGGGCCCTTTGGGTGCGGATGTCCGAAAATGGCTGCAAGACCCAAATTTAAACCCTTCCTCAAAAACCGAGTTGTTGCTCGTGTCGGCTGCAAGAATTGAGCATATTCGTCAATTGATTTTACCATTTGTTGAAAAAAATGGAGTGGTGATCTGTGATCGCTATATGGATTCAACTCGAATTTATCAAGGAGTCCTCGGAGGGGTTGACACTGTTTGGGTTGAAAGCGTGATTCAACAAACCATTCAAGGTCTTGAGCCCGAGGTTACATTCTTGCTTGATTGTCCTGTTGATATCGCCATGAAACGAATGGAATCTCGAGGGTGTGGCAAATCAAGGTTTGATGCTCAAAGTGCAGAACAACATGAATGTATCCGGCAAGGGTTTTTGGATTTAGCGCATCAATATAGTTCAAGAATCAAGCTTATTGATGCTTCTCGGAGTCCTGAATACACTTTAGCGCAAGCTGTTGCTCATTTGGAGGTGTTATGAAAACGCTCGATTGGCGGTCTTTGTCCGGCTACGGTGATGTATTGCGTCGTTGGCAGAAAATGTTGAACTCAGGGTTTTGTCCTAGCGTTTTACTTCTTTCAGGCAGAGAAGGGACTGGTAAGTCATTGCTTATGAGAGCCATGATAGCTTTTGCGTTGTGTGAAAAGAAAATAGGGTGTGGAAGCTGTGTTGAATGTCAACGAGTCTTGCTCGGTGAGCACAGTGAAATGCTTTGGCTGGACTCAGGTGAAGAGCCGTTGAAAGTTGCTGATGCAGAAAAAATGAGAGGACACTTTGCTTATTATTCAAGTCGTCGTCGCAAACGCGCTGTTGGTATTGTTGATATCGACCTTATGACGCATCAAGGAGTTAATGGCTTATTAAAAACTTTAGAAGAGCCGCCTGAGGATGCTTTGATTGTTATGACGACAAGCCGTTTGATTTCACTACTCCCAACGTTGCGATCAAGAGCAACAACCTGGCATCTTCACCCCCCTCAATGGGTAGATGTGAGGCATCTGGTTTTAGAAAAAGCTATGAAACATGTGGAAGAAAGAGTTTTAGAAGGTTACTTTCATCAAACAGGTTACTCTGTTGGGAGTACTTTAAAGCTTGTTCATCAAGAAGATGACGCCCTGAAAAGGGATGTCGTTGATTTTTTAGAGGCAGAAACATTAAAACAGGCGTGGGAAGTTCTTCAACGCTCGAATATAGGGAAGCAACGAACCTTTGATTTGATTCGCAGAATTGAGTATGACATGAATGCTCTTTATCGTTCAGAGGGCGATCGGAAACGGGTGCAGACAAGCCTTGTGAAACGTCGTAGACTTTTACAAGATTATAAAAAGCATATGAGTGGTCGACATCATAGCTTGAATACTCAGCTTTTTGCAGAGGGAGTTGTTTTGTCGCCGCTGCAATATAGAGGGAATTAGAGTGGAACGTTATCTTGTTGGAGTGCAGTTTCAAACTGCAGGTAAAATTTATAGTTTTCTTCCTGGCAACCATGATGTTGCTGTGGGAGAAAGCGTGGTTGTTGAGTCAGATCGTGGTACAAGCTTGGCTCGAGTTGTGCGTATTCAATTTGATGAAGCGGATGAGGGTCTCGAGTATAAAGAGATTTTGAGAAAAGCGAACTCAAAAGATACGGAAGTGAGCACGCGTTTATTGCCTGAGGATGTTGTCGACTATACACGCAAAAAAGTTGTAGAACGAGAACTGGGAATGAAAGTTCTTAAGGCGGACGTGGTTTTTGGGGGTAATAAAGTTGTTGTTTATTTCACAGCTCCTGGTCGCGTAGATTTTAGAGAGCTTGTAAAAGATCTTGCTGGGGGACTCAAGACAAGAGTTGAGTTAAAGCAAGTAGGTGCGCGTGATGCGACAAAAGTCGTTGGTGGTGTGGGTGTGTGTGGTCGAGCATATTGCTGTTCGACTTTTTTACGTGAATTTGTGCCTGTTTCTATCAGAATGGCGAAAAACCAAAACCTTGCTTTAAATCCGATGAAAACAGCTGGTGCTTGTGGGCGGTTGTTATGTTGTTTAACCTATGAAGATGATACGTATACGCATTTAAGAAAACAACTCCCGCCGCGCGGTGTGTTGGTTAAATTTGAACAAGATGGTGTTAACGTTCGAGCTAAGGTTAAAAAGTCTGATCTTCTTAATCAAAAAGTTGTGGTTGAGGATGAAAGTGGGCAATCCTATCAAGTGAATGTCGCTGATATTGAAATACTAGGTGAAACCAAATCGGCTTCAGCTACTGCTTCTCCAGAAAAAAGAGCCTCAACCCCAGTTTCTGATGATGATTGGGCTGCAGACCTAGATTTAAGTGAGCTTCAAGACTTTTCTCAAAATAACCAAAAGAAGAAAATGGAGCTCCAAAAGCAAGAACATTTTGATGCAAAACAAAAAGATAGTGGCCATAGAGGCGGGCAGAGGCCTAAAGCTCCTTCTAGAAGCTCAAGGTCACAATATAAAAAGCCTTCTCATAAAACGAGTCAGGTGGATCCATCGAAATCGAGAGGTGATCAGAAGAAGCGCGGAGATCAAAAGGTGAGGCCTAAAAAATAAAAAAACCTCTGGGAGCGAACAACTCTCAGGGGTTTTTTAGTATTTTATTTTATTTTAATATAATGTGAATATACTTATCGTGAAACAACGTTTAAACGTCTTGGCTCACTATCAGGTTGTTGATGCTTTGCTGCAAGCTGTCCGCATGCAGCTGAAACTTCTAGGCCTTTGCTGTAACGAACAGGAGCAGGGTAGCCGCGTTTAGATAAAGAAGCCTGAAATTCACGGATACTTTCGTCATCAGGGCGTTGGTAAGGAAGACCTGGGTGACTATTAAACGGAATGAGGTTGATCTTTGCTTTTAACCCATGCAGAAAGTGCACAAGCTCGTTTGCATGCTGTTTGCCGCAATTAGTGTCTTTTATCAGGATGTACTCAATGGTGATTTTCTCACCTGTTTTTTTCTGATAATCCATCAAAGACTGCTTTAAAGCACTGAGCGGGTATTTTTTATTGATAGGCATAAGCGATGAGCGTAGTTCATCGTTGGTCGCGTGTAAAGAGACAGCAAGACTACAACGATTTTGCTCAGCTAGATCTCCAATTTTAGGAACAATCCCAGATGTGGAAACAGTGACACGACGAGCTGAAAGCCCAATGCGTTCAGTGAGGTGGTGAACTGAAGCACTTACGGCAGCGAAGTTGTCGAGAGGTTCTCCCATACCCATGTAAACGACGTGAGTGATTTTACGGCCCTCTTCGCGAACAATTGCATCCGCTTGATAAAATTGGCCGAGAATTTCTTCGGTTGGTAAATGTCTGAAAAAACCGAGTTTTCCCGTTTGACAGAAACTGCAAGCAAGCTTACAGCCAACTTGACTCGAAACACATAGGCTTGTTCTATCCTTGTAACGTAGAATAACGGTCTCTGTGAGTTGGTTTTTATCAGATTTGATAAGCAGGCGGCTTGCTCCGTCGGCTGAATCAAATCTTTTAACAATCTCAGGAAGTTCCCAGCGAACTGTTTCATCAAGTTTTTCTTTGAGCTTTTTTGGGAGGTTTGACATCTTTTCTAGACTACAAACACGTTCGTTGTCAATCCAATGCAAGACTTGCTTGCGTCGAAATTGAGGCTCGCCAGAAAGAATCTGGTCCCAGTCAGCTTGTTGTAATGTCAGTGCGTGCGGTTTATCCACGTTATGCTCCATTGGGAGAGATGGAACACGAATATACTGGAAAATAAAATGTTGTCAAATCACTTGTCTAGTCTTTTCAAAGAAAGATCAAGTGAGTGTCGTTATGAATGTTTGAGTCATTAGGAGGAAGTGAATAGAAAATATTTAGAGAAAGAACATCATTTGTATCATAGGATGGATGTTTTTTTCTGTGACAGGTGTAAATGATGTTGTTTCTTGCCCGTCGATAGATTGTTCAATGTAGGAAAGTTCTGAATAATACAAGCTTGGTCCAAGTTCACCCCATCCTGTTGAAAAAAGATAGCCAAGCTCCCAGATGTACCCACCGTCGCCGGAATGAGTTATGGTGCTGGCAGCAGATGTGAATGTTTTCTCTGGGGGTAAAACACCCAAATATGTTGCGTTTCCAAACCAGTTGTTTTTTAAAAACCCGAGAGAAAGCCCAACGAAGGAAGTCGTGGTTTTTTGGTTTGATGCGTCAAGAAGTTGACGATAACCTCCTTTGATACCTATTGATATTCCGGATGCAAGTTGATGATGAAGGCCTAGTGTTGTGAAGTAATTCCTGCTGTTTACAGTGCTTGTACTGCCTTTAGGAATGATTTCAGATCTATGTAGAAAGCTTCCTAAAGAGAGCACTGTTTTTGCTACAAGTGATTGAGGTAGACTGAAGGCCATTAAGAGAAAAAGTGGAATAAAAATCTTCAATTTGAATCCTCTCATTTTTTGTCCGATACGATATATGTGTCACACTGAGGGATCGGATGATATGAGAGGACTATTAAGAGGTCGTTGGAAAAAGGCTTTAAATAACACGAAGCAGCACCGAGAAAAATCCATTGATGAAAGCAAAACTCTTGTAAAAGAGCGTGAAAAAAAAGGAAGCACCACAAGTGAGCATAAATTGAGTGTTCACTCAGCTAAAAACCACAATGATACCAGCAGTCAATTTGAGTTTGGCAATGTGAAAGAAAGAGGTGAAAATATTGATTTAGAGCCTTCTGATATTACGCATTCCAGCAACCTCATTGAAAATGAAGAGCAAGAAATTGTATCTACTGCAGAGAAAATGGAGTTAAGCCCTGGTCCGAGAGTTCTTGTTCTTGATGATGATAATCAAATTCTAGAGATTGTGGGGAATATTATTTTGTCTGTTGGTGGAGTTCCTTTGAAAGCTTTGAATGGTGCTCATGCCATGGAATGGGTTGAAGTAGACAATATACAGCTAGTACTTCTTGACTTACATATGCCTGAAATGAATGGTGTCGATTTTTTAAAGGGAGTTCGTCGCATTGGTGCGTTATCGAATATTCCAATTTTTATCCTTACAGGGCGTCCAGATAAAAATATTCTAGAAAAATTAAAACCATTAGGTGTGCATGGCTGTATCGTTAAACCGTTTCATCCAGATGACCTAAAAGATATGATTGCTCGTTATTTAAGTTTTTCAGATAATAGAGAGGCTGTTTGATTATGCTGGATAGTTTATGGCAAGAGAAAACAGCATCTGTTGTTATTGTTGATCCTTCTGAGAAAATTAGCGAATTGCATAGGGTATATGTTGAAGAAGGAGGATTTTCAAACATACAGTGTTTTTCAGATATTGATGACATCGTTGAACTTATTGAAAAACAAGCCGTCGACTGGTTGATTATGTCTTCTTTTTCAGAGAAAAACCTAAACATTCTTCAAATTTTAGAAAGAACTTGTAAACCTGGTTTATGGTATGGAATTCGAGTGACCTGGCTTATGGACTCTTCGGAAGATAAGGATCTTTTAGAACAAGGAATATCCAAAGGTCTTTTTTATGCACAAAAACGCATGACTAAAAAAGACTTGGTTAAAAAAAAATGGGAAGATTTTTTTAAAAAAGCAGAAGACTGTGGCTGGGATCGCTTGAAAATGTCTGCCTCCTTATTGCGGAGGGTTTTAAGAGGGGATCGTGGACGGCTCATTAAGTTTGAAAAAAATTACCAGCGTATTTTACCAGCTGACGTTGATAGCTGGTTGAGCTTGATTCCTGTAGAAGCTGAACGCACGGAGGAAGTTTCTTATGCTCAATTAGATCTGATAAATATTGTGTTTCCAAACAGAAGTATGGAATGTCAAGATCTAAAAAACCGCTTTAAAGACTCTGAGGCCGGAGTCGATTTTTTTTCTTCAGTCTGTAAAGTTTATTTTCAATTTCAGAATAAAAATTTCAAAAAAAGTTTTTTCAAAAGTATGGAAAATATGAATCTATTTCATGCTCTTGAAAAAATTCCAGAAGACCTTTCCTGTTGGGACTTTCTACGTGACATTGATAAAAATTCTCTGGTTGCTTTAGAGGGGAGTGTTAAACAAGCGCGTCTTATTAGTGAATTTATAAGAGCGCAAAGGCTTCTTGATATCCCTATTCTTTACTATTCTGATGGCCTTGATCATGATGATGCGCGATTACTGTCGCATGTTGGAGTTGTTGATGTTGGGAATGTCATTTGGAATGAATCTCAAGTTTCTTTAATGTTTTGTGAGGCTGTGTCAGAATGGATAACCCCAAGAGCAGATGATGTTGTTGTTCAAAAGGCAAAACAAAAAGCTCTCTACCAACAAGGGTATGAAACTATTTATAAATGCCGCTTTGCAGGTGATATTGCACACGATGCTGAAGGTCTTCTTGATGTCGCAAATGATAAGGATAGCCAAAGCGCAACTTTAGGGCCTGAAATACCAGCGTTAAGACTCATCCAAAAGGGTGATTTTGCACAAGCTGTTCATAGGCTAGGATCTTGGGATGTGAACCAGATGACTTGTTATCATGGGTGCCTTCTTGCTTGGGCTTTGTTTTGCCAAGGCCAGAAAAAAGAAGCGTACTCATTATTAGAGAAGGTTATCAAATCGGTTCCAAAAGGGTTTTTACTACCAGGTATTTATAAAATTGTTTTTGATACTTTAGAAAATCAAGCTGGAATAGAAAGAAGAATAAGAGAAACAAGCTCTAGGAAGCTCTATTTCCACCTTTTAACTGAATACACAAATGTAGTGTCTCAATCTATCGATGACATAGAAAAAACATGGAGAAGCTGTTTAAAATCTCTTCCTGAAGAGTTTTTAGAAGATCAAATTTCTGCTCTTTATAATTTATGTTTAGCTTTTGCAAAACAGCAAAGATGGTCACAGGCACGACGAGAAATTAAATTTGCTCTGAAAATAGAATCTCCTTTTTTAAAAAAAGAGATGGTTTCCCTGGATAAGAGGCTCGAAGAGTGTATGAAAACAAAAAAGAACTTTGTACCCCTTGTTGAGAAGAAGAAGCAGTATCATAGCTATTTTTATGGACGTTTTGGATGTTTTCGTGTTTTTATGGATCCCGTGAAAACGGTTTCCAGTCAAAATATGATGAAAAAAAGAAAACCAGCTTGAAGCTGGCTTTCGTTATTTTTTAAGACCTACTTTTTCGAGCATGGAACCAATAGATGTGAGATCTGCAGGGAGAATGATTTCAGTCTTTTCTTGTTTGAGGCCTCTTAATGATTCGATGAATTTCTCTGTAAGCTGAAGCTGAATGGCTTGTTTGCCGCTGGGTAGCTCGATATTGTGAGCGATTTTAGTGATTGAGGCTGCTGTTGCATCTGCGATTGCTCGTATTTCAGCTGCCGCACCTTCTGCTTCATTGATTATTTTTTGCTTTTGACCCTCACTGTGATTGATCATCTCCTGCCTTGTTCCTTCCGCTCTGTTGATTCTAGACTGCTTTCCACCTTCGGCTTGAGCGAGAATAGCTCTCTTTTCACGGTCGGCAGCGACTTGTTTTTCCATAGAATTGTGGACACTGGAGGGAGGCTGTATGTTTTTGATTTCATAGCGATGAACTCGAATGCCCCATTCTGAGGCTGTTTGATCTAAAACATCAACAACTTTATTGCTGATCATAGACCTCTCTTCAAAGGTTCGGTCTAAGGTGAGAGTTCCGACTATAGAACGAGTGGTTGTTTGAGCAAGTTGCATTGAAGCGTACTTGTAGTTTACAACACCGTAGTAGCTTCGACTTGGTTCCAGAACAGAAATATATATCACCCCATCTACAAGAACTTTTACTTCGTCTTTTGTAAAAATTTCTTGTGGGGGAACATGAATAGCTTCTTCTTTAAGTGAGAGCTTTCCAACTGCCTGATCGATGAAAGGCAGAAGAATATGGAAGCCTGCTCCTAACGTTGAGTGATATTTCCCTAGCCTTTCAACGATGACAGCACTTTTTTGAGGTACCAGCTGAAGAGAACGAACAAGGTTATAAATTAAAGTAGCAAAGATAGTCGTCCAGATGAGAAGGCTTAACATATTCATGATGGTGTCTCCGCGTGATTTAGGGATTGAGATACTTGTCCTATGCCCTCAAAAAACCCATGCATTTGAGCAAGACTTTCAGGAACAATTTTGACATTTGCTGTTGTAATTATTTTTTCATATTCGGTAATAAATTGATCTGTAACACGAGCTTGTACAGCATGAGCCCCTCCAGGAGTGTTGATAGCTTCTGCGACCTTTTCAATGCTATATGCTGTGGCTTCTGCAATAATTGAAATATGAGCGGCTCGACCCTCAGCTTCGTTAATTCTTTTTTGTTTCTCGCCCTCTGAAATTGCGATGCTTTCTTGTCTTTCACCCTCTGAGAGTAAAGAAACAGATTCTTTATGAGCAGAAGCTAATGTTACTTCTGCTCTTCTTTCTCTTTCTGCCTCCATAGCTTTTTCGAGCGTATGTATAATTTGTTCGCTTGGAGTAATGTTCATGAGCTCATAGCGTAGAACTTTGATGCCCCATGAGCTTGAAGCTTTATCAATTTCTTGAACGATCATATTATTTAATTTCTCTCTTTCCGAGAAAGTCGCGTGTAGGTCAAGTTTGCCAATCTCTGACCGCATAGTCGTTTGTGCTAAATTCACAGCTGCTAATGTGTAGTTCTCAATGCCGTATGATGCAAGCTTAGGGTCCATAACTTTTAGATAAATAACCCCGTCGACTTCAAGTTGAATATTATCTTTTGTAATACAAGACTGTGAAGGGACATCAATAACCTGTTCTCTGATTTCATGTCGATATGCAACACGATCGAAAAAAGGAATGAGAATGTGGAGCCCTGGAGTCATAATACCCGCAAACCTACCTAATCGTTCTTTGACATAAGCGTGGCGCCCTGGGACGACTATTGCTGTGTGAATGAGAAGAATACCTAAGATAACTAAAGAGATGGTGAGTATTAAAAAATTACTATCAGTCATGCTTTTTTTCCTGTGAAAGAGGTTCAACTATCCAAAAAATCCCGTCTCTTTTTACAATAGTGGCGAATGAACCTTTTGGAAGATGTTTTTTTTCTGTTTTTGCATTCCAAGTACTCCCTCGGTACTCAATGCGTCCAGATGTTGTTGTGGCATCTATATCTTCAATAATAAGGACTTGAGTACCAACGGCAATGCTATCATCTTCAATATTATCTTTCCACTGGTCACCTGGCGCAAGATGAGCGACAGCGTTTCTTAAAGTGACTAAAAGTACGGAAGAGGTAACAACCCACCACAATAGCATTGTCATGAATCCATCTATCCACCCCATCCAAATTCCCCCAGCAACAATAAGTGCAGCTAGGCCTAAAAAGATGGCTATAAGTCCAGGTAACAGCATTTCTGAAAGAGACAAGATAATCGCAAAAACGATCCAATAAAGGATCCATGAATGAAATGAGTTTTCCATGATAAGACTCTTAAATGGTTCAACTATACTATGAACGTTGTTAAAAAAATTTGCAATATGTAAAATGATTGAGATTTACTGAAAAAGTGAGAGCTCTTGTGAAAATGATATTGTTTTTCTTAGTTTTTAATATTCTTAGCAGCTGTGAACAAATACCTGACTCAGAATTAAGTGTCACCAAACTTATGATGGATGTTGATCATCTCTTAAAATTGACAGCGTCAGATCAAGAAATTGTCATCCCGAGAAATATACCGGAGGGCGCGACACTTAGCGCAAAAGGCTGGTTTTCTTGGCGCCCAGAATCATCACGAGTGCATCACAATGAGTTGATTGAAGTTTTATATTGGCTTAAAAAAAATGATGAAAAAATCATACAGAAAAGTCTGTTTTTTCAGATTGTGTCATTTGATGAATCTTTGAAGAAATCAGAAGAGTTAGTTTGTTTAAGAGATTTTAAATTTAAAAAAAATCACCCACATCAAAAATTTTTACTTTTACAAAATCAACCCTTAAATGAAATTATATATAAAAAATCTATCCATATAATTTCACAGGAAAATAATGAAAACTCTTTATATGAGGTTGATTTAACTTGTGTCTCTCACCCTGATGAAGTGACTGAAGAAAAAAAAGAATTTAAGAAATCACACCATGTTTTACTTTTGAATAATTTTTCAACCTGGGATTTTAACCCAGAAGGGAATAAATATGATTATGCGATTGAGAAAGGAGGTATAGGTCTTCATTTATCTGAAGATGGTTATCTCCATTTCAAATCAGACATAAGCCAAAAAAAACAACATCCAACAATGATTTCTTTTTGGGTAACAGATGGTTTTTCTTCATGGAGAGAGCAGGCTCTTATCCGTTTTGACAAGAAGTGCGAAAAGATAGAACACCAGTATTCTCAAGTAAATTCTCCCCGTGTGAATTTTAGAGATAGAGGAATTGATTATTTTGCTAGTAAGTTTGACCAAAAATCATGTGTGCAAAAAATATTTAATGTAAAGACTCAAGGGGAATTTCCTAATGTGTTGTGGGAGATAATTCAAAATCAAGGAACTGCAATGCAGTCTATTGTTATAAAAACTTCTCCATATAAAGGTTATTTGAATATTTCATTAAATCCACAGATAGATTTTGAGAAAGATATTTTGAGTTTAGATAAAAAGTCTGAATTAGAATGGGTGATTTCTTTTTTACCTGGCCCAGGTTCAGGTGAAAGAAATATTTCTTTTATTGCTGATAATGGGAGAAGCAAAAAAATATTTCATATCAAGACTCATGTTGAAGAAATTAAAACAAAAAAGTCGCTTTCATCAACGTTTCATACTCATGGTGGATTGAAATTATATCTTATTAAAGATTTGGATAAGAATAAACATTTATCAGTTTCAGATCAATTGAAAGAATACTTACATTTATATAGAATTAATCAAATAAATTTGATTTTAAATCGTAAAAAAGAGAGTTTTTTGGGGTCTCATTATATTTATGACTTCTACCGTGAGGGGAAAAAATACTTAGATCAAAATTTTATCGTGTCAACTTATAGAAATGAAATTCAACAGGAAATTATTTATTCTATTTACAATGGAATTATGTCGCTTTCTGATGAATTTGGATCTAGCGGTCAAGAAAACACCTTTTTTTCGGGTCGAAGAGAAGTGAGAAGAGAAGTATCAAGGCTTAAAAATCCACCTGTTTCTGTCGAGTATTTAAAAGATGTTCATACAGAAGAAGTTCTTTCAAAATCAATGCTTTCTTCTAGCCGTTATCAAATTTATTTGCCTCGTAATTTACACCAAAATAATACTTTAAGAGCAACGTATCAGAATCATCTTAAAATCGATAGGTCAACGGAACTTACTTCCGGGAGGGCTCTCGTTTTTGAAATAAGTCCTTTTTTCTCTTTGAAAGATCCTTTATTAAGTGATTCAAGCCCTCATGAATTGTTTTATCAAGCCTACCAATGGCGTTCTCTTAAAAATATACAATTAGACCGTGGGATTTTTAAATTAGCAGGACCAAGGGTTCAGATACTTGATCGCCAAGCACCTTTCACAGGGCAAGGTGATCAGTCTCATGATGTATGGAAAAAAGGGAGAGGATCAACGAGTTGGCTTGCCGCACAAACTTATTATCATTTGGACTCAATGCTAGGTTATCTTGAGAAAATAGGTTTTTCTGAGGATAAGACTTTAGTTTCTTATCCTCTTACTGCAGATCCAGACGCTATGAATGGAAGTGATAATTCATCATATGACCCTGTTTTAAAATCATTGTTTTTTGGTAGAGGAGGAGTTGATGATGCAGAAGATCCGGATGTAATTATTCATGAACTCACACATGCGTTGCTAGATTCTATGATTCCAAATTTTAAGGGTGGAGATAGTGGTGCTATTGGTGAAGGTGCTGGAGATGATTTAGCTGTCTCTTACAGGAGAAGGCATAGTATTTCGCATGACGTAAATTCTAAAATTTTTTCATGGGATGGCATGCACTCATGGGGAGGGAGAAGAACAAATGTACTTTATAGTTTTTATAATCACGGTGTTGATCACGACGCACACATGGATATGGGAGGATTTTTAAGTGATGAACTTTGGTCAACCCCCCTTGTGACAGCAAGAGAAATTCTCTTAAAAAAAGGTTATTCACATGAAATTCTAGATAGAGTTATTCTGCAAGGTTATCTTGGTATTGGTTATTCCCCTAAAATGAGAGATGTTGCAACACATATCGTACATGTTGCAAAAATTATGGGATATGAAGAGATTGCTGAGGTGTTTTTAGATCGGTTTCACTGGCATGGAATTTTATCCGATAAAACAAAGAAGATTTTTTTAAAAGTCGGAAAAAATCAGGGATTGTGGGCTTCAAACAAAAAAATAAAAATACCTTTACATCTTGCGAATTATAGTTCTCAAGATTTAGAGAGCAGTATGGTTTTTATTTCTGGAGAAAAAATTCAAGTTCCTCCTCTTTTTATTCCAAAACTAAAATCAGCAGAGAATAAAAATATTTTTGTTGATTTACAATTACCAGACCTAAAATGTAAAGAATTTTTTGAGGTTCAGGTGTCTTGGGCCACGAATGAAAGTATTTTGGCCACAGAATCAATAAAGAAAAAAATTGGAGCTGAGCAAGTTCTTTTAGGAGAGTGGGAGAAGTATCGTGATATTAGGTATGATAATGACGTTGAGTTAGACTTATACATTGATGCTGAGGGAGATGTTTCTGATCGTTTTCAAGTAGGTTTAACTTTAACGCACAACTGGTTCGGTGACCTTCAGGTGGATTTGATTCATCCCTCAGGAAAAGAAGTGCGGTTGATAGGAGATTCTCGCGATGATGAAAGCTATTTTTCTGGCTGGCTTCCTAAAGATAGGCATCCTGTTGAAAATATGAATAAAATAATTGGCCTCCCATTAAGAGGCCTTTGGAAATTAAGGGTGAAGGACATTCAACCCGATGAGCATGGCGCGATCACAGGTTGGAAACTCAGAGATTATGTGAATGTAGGGTGCGGATAAATAAAGGGAGAATTTTAAATGGATCAAAATCTTAAAGAAAATCTTAAGCATGAAGACACATGGAAGCGTGGATTTATTATGCTGCTCTTTATTATCTGCTATGCGGTTGCAGAAGGTGTTGCTTCAGTTGTCATGATTATCCAATTTTTATGGGTCTTAATCACTCGTCAGCCTAACCCTAAATTGACGATGCTTGGCTGTGATTTGGCAAGTTACTTTCAGCAGCTTGTCTTATATTTGACATGGAATCATGACCAGAAACCTTGGCCTATTGGTGATTGGCCATCAACGAAGAAAAAATAGAGACACTGATATGCATATTTTTCCAGATTCGAAGAAAATTCGTGTGGTTTTTGCTAGCCGGGCTGAAGAACTCCTCTATGAAGAGTGTGTTTCTCAGTTAAAGGGTGATTGGCGTGTTTATTATTCCTGTAATTTATCAGATGTCGATCAACAAAGAGGTTTGCAAGATAATGAAATTGACTTTGTTTTATACCACCCGAAGTGGGGACTTTTTGTTGTTGAAGTTAAAGGCGGGCGAGTGCGTTATGATAAAGACGCAAGGAGTTATTTTTCTGTAGATCGTTATGATAGGTCTCATAGAATTAAAAATCCATTTAAACAAGCTTTAGTGTGGAAAAGCCGTTTTTATCGCTACTTGAAAAAAAGATCTGTTCATGTCCCTATGGTTCACGTGGTCTGTTTACCTTCTGTTGATGCTCAAAATTTCCCTGAAATGAGCGGTGTCGAAAAAAAGTTGCTAGTTGGTCGCGCAGAAATGAATGATCTGGAGAGAAACTTTATTCAAATTGCAGAAGCTTCACATCAGTCTCATTATCTCGATTTTAAAGATGTTGGTACTAAACTTGATACTATTCTTGTCGGTTCAAATTTTTCCACCAAACTACACATACGTGATTATATAGATCACCATGAACTTAAAGTGAAAGATTATGAAACGATTTATGAAACATTAATGACTCCTATTGCCAGCCGAGAGCAACTTGCTGTAGAGGGTGAGGCTGGTAC
This sequence comes from Oligoflexales bacterium, assembly GCA_045106415.1. Taxonomy (GTDB): domain Bacteria; phylum Bdellovibrionota_B; class Oligoflexia; order Oligoflexales; family Bog-1112; genus JBGCEP01. The sequence continues at coordinate 50,331 of JBGCEP010000006.1, forward strand.
AGGAAAAACGCTGATAGCCATATTATTGGCAACACACTTTAGGGACCAAGATCAAAAAGTTCTTCTTCTTTCATCCAACCCTGTTTTGAATAGTTTTTTAAAAGATCAGGTTGGTGTTGGGATTGAGGTTGAAACTTATGTTGATTTCGCAAAAAAATTTGGAGTGAATTTACTTAAGTCTCCTTCAGGTTATGAAGGAAGTAAAACAGACTGGAGTCAAATTGATGCGCCAGTACTTTTTAGAGACTATGTCGATAAATTAGAAGAAAATGAAAGATTTGATGTTTTAATTTGCGATGAAGCACAAGATGTCCAACCTTTTTGGTGGGACCCTATTCGAGCTTTAGTGAAAGAAAATGGTCGTTTTTATTTGTTTTTTGACCGATCACAAGGAGTGTTTGGTTCAGGTGGTTCGGATAAAAAATTTGATCCAGATGAAGCGTTGCCTATACCTGGCCCATTTTTTCCATTAGTGCACAGTTATAGAACTACAAAAGAAATAGCAAGTTTTGCAAGGCCTTTTCGTACAGGTGGAGATGTTCTTCATAGTCACTGTGGCCGGATGGGGTATGTTCCAGAGGTTATAGAATATTCGGATGAGAATGATTTTCAAGTTCAAATGACAAGGCTTGTAAGAAAGCTTGTGTTCCAGGAGTTTTTGCAGCCAGATGAGGTCACTCTACTCTCAGCAAGAGAGCCTGATCATGAAGCTTCAATGATGAAAAATATACATGAAATAGCAAGGCTGAAAATCCATCGAATGAAAGTAAAAGAAGGTGATGAATGGAAAAAGATTAATGCTGGAAAAAATCAAATAGCTCTATCTACGATATCAAAATTTAAAGGTTTGGAAACAAAAGTAGGAATTATAGTTAATATAAGTGAATATAATCTTCCTTTATCGAATCCAATTATGTCTTCATTGTTTTATGTGGCGTGTACTCGAGCGAAACATATGTTGTATGTTTTTGTTAAAAAAGACACGGATAAATCTTTTTATCTGAAAAAGTCTCTTGATAATATAGACCACTCAGGAACTATGGTTGTTCGTGGTGGGGAAAGAGATTTTAGGCTTACAGGTGTGGTTCGCTACTATAACTCAGATAGAGTTGGATGGCTTAGAATATCTGAAAATAATGTTGATAAAAAAATGATCATGTTTTTCCCTGAAGATGTCAAAATAGCTGGGTTGTCGAACCTTATTGAAAAAGGAACAAAGCTAGATTTTAGATTGCAAGCAGAATCACATGAAGTTTGTGCTGTTGATCTTCAGTTGTCGAAAAAACCTGAGTTTTCAGAGTGATGAGAGGTTGTTTTGAATTTCTTTTATTTATTTGTATCTTTTTTTTATAGCTTGTCTGCATTTTCAATTGGACAACATGATGTGGTTGAAGTGATGTATGCTGTTGCATATAAGCAGGGAACCAACGATGTTCTTTATAAAGAAGAGCATCAGATGACTTATCGAGAAGGAAAAATTTTCAAATCAAAGACATTGTATAAAGATTCTTATAATAGCATTATTGCTAGTATGATATCTGATTATAGTCGAAGTGTAATGCTTCCTAGTTGTGTGTTTAAAGATTTTAAAGCAAAAAAATCTGAAGGCCTTATTTTTAGAAATGGAAAATATTTCATCTTTTCAGAGGAAGAAAAAGGAAAAAGAAAAGAAAAGCTTTTGGAGAAAACAAAAGAAATTTTCTCTTGTCAAGGATGGCATTATTATCTTGTGAATAGGTTAGATGAAATCGGTGAGGAAGGATTAGAGTTTAATCTCATTTTTCCATCGCAGCTTGATTACTATGCTTTTGATTTGAAAAAAGAAGGGGGATCAGAGAATTTGTTATCGTTAAGTTTACAATTTAGCAATTGGTTTATTCGAATTTTCGCCCCTCGTTTAGACTTGGTCTATGATACACAGAAAAAAAAATTAGTCTCATATCAAGGTCCTTCAAATCTTATGGACGCAGAAGGTGAAGTTCAGTATGTAAAGGTCATTTATCAATAAGCAATCTATACGATTGTTTTTTAAAATTCTTAAGCGAAATGGTTGAATAATTTTCTTTCTCTTTTTTTTAATTTTCTTTTTACTATTGATGCTTTAGCGTGAATTAGCAGAGTCATTCATATTGTGTGTGGATATTGCGGTTGACAAGCATCTTTATTTATATGAGTGTAGCCCAGGCATCATTGCTTAATATCTATTTTTCGAGTGTAATTTTTAATTTTTATTACAAAAAATTGACTGGAAAAAATTTAGAGGGTTCCAGTGAAGCGTATTTATATACATGGGGTTGGGGCTGTTTCAGGCCGTGGCTATGGGCTTGAACAGCATCGTCAACCATGGTCGCAATGTCGGATGTCTCGCTACGACGGCATAGGGTGGGGCGTTTCTGTTCATGAGAATGTGGAAGCTCAACTTAAGAATTTTTCATCTACATTAAAAAAATTTGATCGAGCAACACAACTTGGTGTGTTAGCAGCAGAGCTTGCATTGATGAATTCTTCATTTTCTTATGATAAATCGAAAATGGGTGTTGTTGTAGGCTCATCGCGCGGATCTACTCAAACTTTAGAAGAACAGTATCGTCTTTTTTTAGAAGGATCTGCTATTTCTAGTTTTTGTAGCCCGTTGACCACTGCAGGGGTGTTTTCAGCAGCGATCGCTCGTGAATTTGGGTTATTTGGAATGCAGGTAAGCGTTTCAAATGCTTGTGCTACAGGTTTGCAGGCGTTCGGCCTTGCGCTCTCTTTAGTCTCTTCAGGTGTTGTGCCTGCTTGTTTGACGGGTGGAGCGGAAGCTCCCTTGACTTCTTTTACATTTGAACAATTTAAGAGGTTGCGCTTACTTAGTCAACATTCAGCTCCTTGGCCATTAAGGCCAAGAGAGTCGACTGGAATGGCTCTTGGTGAGGGAGCGGGATGTCTTGTGATATCAAGTGAAAAATCAGATGTGTTAGTGCGAGGTTTTGGATCATCTTCTGAAGAAGGTAGCTTAACCGGTGTGAGTAATACAGCTTTAAGTCTACAGGCAGCAATTGTTCAATGTTTAGGTTGTTCTGGTTTAAAAATATCAGATATTGACCTCATTGTAGGCCATGGTGTCGGCACTAAAGTAGGTGATCTTGCAGAAAAAGCTGGATTAGAAGCTCTTGGTGCAAAAAACATTCCATGGGTGTCTCATAAATGGGCTCTCGGCCATACTTTAGGTGCAGCTGGAAGTTTGTCGATTGCGTTCGCTGTTGATATGTTGCGAGGCGCAAAAATAAAGAATTGCTCATGGTATCAATCAAAAGAATTAGATGTAGATCTTCATAATATATTGGTCGTTGCTATGGGATTTGGTGGTATAGCATCTGCAGTTTTGATAAGTAAAAATTTAGAAAGATAGGTCTTTTATGCTTGAGTCTTTTCGAAAGTTTTTTCCTGGTTTATGTCTTGTTACGTTTGTAGCATGTGCAGCTAAAATTTTGTCTCCAACTTTGCCAGGTTTGGGTGCCGCAACCTTAGCTGTGCTTTTAGGAATGATGGTTCGCTTTGTGTTGCCGGATAATGGTATGTGGAAGTACGGAGTGCGATGGGTTGAAAAAAAGGTTCTTGGGGTCGCAGTAGCCCTTTTGGGTTTTGGTCTTGATGTTGAGTTTTTAGTGAATATGGGTCAAGGAGCTTTGGCTGTTCTTAGTTTATCTGTGATAGCAACGCTTTTACTAGGCTTGGTAATTATTCGAGTGATCCGAGTCAACTGGCACTGTGGTTTTTTAATTGCTATTGGCAATGCTTTTTGTGGTGCTTCAGCCATTGTGGCATCAGCAGGAGTTTTGAAAAGTGATAGCAAAGACATAGCGCTTTCGGTTGGGGTTATCAGTCTTTTAGGTACAGCGGGGATCTTCTTTATGCCGCCGTTGGTTCATTTTTTAGACCTGAGTGTAAGAGATGCTGCATTGTTGTCAGGTGGTGGGCTGCAAGCTATAGGACATGTCGCTGCTGTGGGCCATAGTTTGGGTGAAGAAATAGCTGAGTTAGCCATGGCTTTTAAGATGTTTCGGATTATTTTACTCATACCTTTTTTGATGATTTTAGGTTTATGGGGTGGTAGTTCAAAAAGAGCTGTTATGCCACCTTATTATGTCTTTGGATTTGCATTAGCTATTCTAATGCGGTGGTTTGAGTTGATTTCATATGAGTTGGCAGAATCAATTGGTGATGTAGCGCATATGCTCCTTGTGGGCATTATGGCAGGCTTAGGCTTAGGTATTGACCTGCCTTCTCTCATGAGGCAAGGGTCTAAAATTATAGTTATGGGAGTTATGAGTTTTATGAGTTTGTTGGGTGTTGTATACGGCCTTTCGCAAGTTTTTTGATAAGAGTGTTACAGTATTGGAGGATTTTTTTAATCATAAATTTAATATGTTACGACGGCTGGTGTGAATTTACTTAAATCTACCTACGCAGATTTAAAATCAAATTTTTGCTTCAGAGAAGATAGTTTCACTTTTCTCATATGAGAAAAGTCAGAGTCTTCTTCTCCACAAACTGACACCGCGCAGCTCGCGGCCATCTTTAGATTTAAAGTAGCGTTGATATCTCTATCATGCTGCAAAGAACAGTTTGTACATGTCCAAAATCTTTGAGATAGTTGAATGTCATGTCGAGTCAAACACTCCGAGCACAGCTTTGTTGAAGGAAAGAAACGGTCTATAACCACAACCTGAGACCGAGTTGTCTTCTAAACTCATAAAAAACCATATCTGCTATAGACCTTGCCCCCTTTTTTCTTATACTGAGGATAGGAAACTTTCTTCTGAAAAAACCTCTGGTAAGCTGTCCCAAGATTTTTAATAGCCTACTGAGGAGCACACTTATTAACCTCAAGCATCCAAGGGTATTGCTCCCTTTCAATAGTAAGTATTGAGCTCTTTGCGTAAACCCATCTCGTTTGGTTTTTCACCAAGTTTATAGAGTTTTTTCCAACGGCTTAAGCCCCAATTATAGGAAAAACGAGCTATCCCTGCAGATTTATCACAGAAAGCTCTTTGTTTATTATTGGGATTTAAAGCAATTTTATGAACTCGAATCATGAGGCCACTTTTTTCTTAAGGTGGCGGCGTCTTCCATAATGGCGAGCGGAGAATACTGTCATCAAAGTGATGACTGGAATTCCACAAAAAAATTGACACTTGGGGAATTCCAATGTTTAAAACAATCCCGTAAGACGATTTATAAATGGCAATTAAAGTTGAGGACAATAGGGTCTATGGAATCTAATAAAAATGGGCCCAAAGGGATGTCGAAAAAAATAAAAGATCTTAATGTTTTAAAATTTGTAGAAAAAAAAGCAGATCACAATTCAGAAGAAATAGCCAAGGATTGAGGTATATCACTGGTTCTACCATACGATGGTATTTACGCAGTGTGAATTTCACATATAATAAAAATATTTGGATGCAAAAAACGTTGTGAAATAAAGTGAGGTGTTTTTCAAAAGAAAATCAGTGACAAATCTGAGAAGAAATTATTTTTTGGTATGAAATGTGGCGTTAAACATAATGAAGCATGATCAATATGGTTAGGTGTACAAAAGCTCAAATCTTTATGGCTTTAAAGGAAGTTCACAATATAATGCTGTGAATATTATTGGATCCTTAACCTTTAAAAGGAGAGCTGATTGCTCCTTTTGTTTTTGAAGGGACCTGTGACGTCGAGGTCTTCAAGGCTTATATTAAGTTTGTTTTTAAGCTCTTATTTAAATGAAAATGTTGTCGTAGTACTTGATAACGCATCATTTCATAGTGCTTCAGATATTATCGAAATAGTAAAAGAAAAAGGAACTGAAGTTATTTATCTTCCTCCATATAGTTCAGGATTTAAACCAACAAAACATGAATGCAATAGTGTTAAAAAAAAATCAGGAAAATTTTAAAAGATGGATGCGATTCAGTTTTTTAAGCAACTTGTAAAGCACTAAAAAGTGTGTAAAAAAACGTTAATGCTATAAAAAAATAAAATTACAAAAATGTCACTTTGGAATGATCAATGTCGGATAAATTGTGTGGGCCTCAGTAACTTATCCTTTGAATTTTACTGAGAAGTGAGGTGTTTAGAATTTTAAATGTTTCATAGTAGAGAGTTATGTTCTATTTCTCATGTGTTTTTTTGATTGCTAAATATAGACATGGCAGAAGAATGAGCGTTAGGCAGGTCGATGAAATGATTCCACCAATAACGACTGTTGCTAAAGGCCTTTGAACTTCTGCGCCCGTTCCTGTGGCTAGAGCCATTGGTATAAAGCCTAAAGCTGCGACTAAAGCTGTCATTAGCACAGGACGAAGCCGAGATGTTGCACCATCAATAACAGCTGAATAAAGATCTTTTCCTGAGGCTATTAATTGATTAATGAACGTGATTAAGACTAAACCGTTAAGAACAGCGATGCCAGATAGAGCTATAAATCCAATTCCAGCTGAAATGGAAAGAGGAATTCCTCTAGCCCAGATTGCAAGTATACCTCCAGTCAGAGCAAGAGGTACGCACGCAAATACGATAAGAGAATCAACGATATTACCAAAGCTTGTCATTAGTAAGATTAATATGAGAAATAATGCCATAGGAATTACGATTTTTAATTTTTTAACAGCAGATATCATGTGCTCAAATTGACCTCCCCTATTGATCCAGTAACTCGGTGGTATTTCCACATTTTTTTCAATTTGTATTTGAGTTTTTTCTATAAAAGACCCTAGGTCTCGCCCTCTAATATTGGTTGTTACGTTCAGGAGTCTTTTTCCATTTTCTCGACTGATTTGGTTTGGTCCATTTTGGAATTGAATATCAGCAATTTGACCTAAAGGGATATACCCCTTCAAAGAATGATTGTCTGTAGAGTTTGTGAAATCTCCATGGTCGGGTATGGAAATAGCAAGATTTTTAAGCGTACTGAGGTCTTCTCTTAATGAGTCGTTAAGTCGGACAATAATATCAAAGCGACGATCTCCTTGGTATATTTTCCCCACTTTTTCTCCAGCAAGTGCGGCATGAATAGTATTTTGGACATCTTGTAAGCTCAAACTCATGCGTGAAATGACTTGGCGGTTAATGTGGATAGAAAGGGATGGGAGGCCATCGACTTGTTCAATGCGAGTGTCTGAAGATCCGTTGATTTTTTCTAGTTGAGCCTTAATATCAAGTCCAATAGATTGAAGAATATCCATGTTGTCACCAAATATTTTGACTGCTACGTCAGCTCTAACGCCTGATATCATTTCATTGAAACGCATTTGAATGGGCTGAGTGATCTCATAATTATTTCCAGGAGCTTCTTGAATTTTCTTTTCTAATATTTCTACAATATCTTTTTGTGTAGAGAGCCCAGGAGACCAAGAAGATTTAGGCTTTAAGATGACAAAAGTATCTGCAACGTTTGGAGGCATAGGATCCGAAGCCACCTCAGAAGTACCAATTTTTGAAAAAACGTGTTGGACTTCTGGAATTTCTAAAATCTTTTTTTCAAGGTATGTTTGCATTTTGGTTGATTGAGTTAGGCTTGTGCCTGGAATTCTTAATGCATGAAGAGCAATATCGCCTTCGCCTAACTGTGGGATAAATTCTGTGCCCATTTTACAAGCGATGATAAGAGCCATAAGAAAAATGCCACAGGAAAAAGAAATGACTTTCTTACTTTCGTGAAGTGATGAAATGAGAACTTGTTTATATTTATTTATGATGGTGTTTATAACTTTTGAGTTGTGATGATTATTTTTAGATGGTCTGAGAAAACAAGCTATGGCAGCAGGAACAAAAGTAACAGATAAGAGCATAGCTGAGATTAAAGCGATAATCACTGTGATAGCCATGGGGTAAAACATTTTCCCTTCAATTCCAGAGAGGGTGAGTATAGGAAAATAGACAATAGTGATGATCATTTCACCGAACATGGTTGCAGAACGTACTTCTTTTGTTGCGCTAAAAACAGTATCCAGACGTTCTCTCAAGGTTAAGTCTGAAGTCGATTTTTGTTGAGCCATATTTAGCCTTGAAATACAGTTCTCAACGATGATGACAGCCCCGTCGACAATAAGGCCAAAATCGATAGCTCCTAAACTCATTAAATTCCCACTTATTCTTTGAGTGGCCATCCCAGTGGTTGTCATAAGCATGGAAAGAGGGATGACAGCTGCTGTGATAAGCGCAGCTCTTAGGTTCCCAAGAAAGATAAATAAAATAAAAATAACAAGAAAAGCTCCTTCTAATAAATTTTTTCGAACAGTTGAGATGGTTTTTTCAATAAGAGATGTGCGGTTATAAATTTCAGTGGCCTGGACCCCAGGAGGAAGGGAATGATTAATTTTTTTTAATTGTTCTGAAGAGTCTTTAGCAACTTTCATACTGTTCTCACCTGTGAGCATGAAAACTGTGCCAATAACTGATTCTTTACCATTATATGTTGCAGATCCAGTTTGTTGCTCTTGTCCGTAGTGAACTGTAGAGACATTGCTAAGATAGATAGGAGTCCCTTGAAAACTTTTAACAGAAAGGTTCCTAATGTCTTCAAGTGTGGACAACTGACCTGGTGATCTCACAAGATATTGTTCACCATTTTTCTCAATATAGCCTGCACCTAAATTATTATTGTTATTTGTAATTGCAATCATAATATCTTGTAGTGTGACGTTATAAGCGAGCATTTTTTGAGGATCTGGAGAAACTTGATACTTTCTCTCTGATCCTCCAATGGTGTTAATTTCTGTGACGCCAACTACGTTGACCATTTGTGGTTTTATAATCCAGTCTTGTATCTCTCGTAAATCTTGGAGAGAGTAAGGTGTGTTGTCATTTTTTTTGGCATTATCATCAACTTGAATGACCCAAGAGAAAACCTCTCCCAATCCTGTTGAAATAGGGCCCAGGGTTGGGGTGATATGATCTGGTATCTGTTCTTTTACTCTTAGTAATCTTTCACTTACAAGTTGTCGAGCAAAATAGATGTCTGTGGTTTCATCAAAAATAATCGTGACTTGTGATAGACCATAACGCGATAATGACCGTGTATATTTACGATGAGGAATGCCCGCCATAGCTGTTTCTATCGGAAATGTAATTCGCTGTTCAACTTCTAAGGGTGAATACCCTATTGCTTCACTGTTAATTTGAACTTGAATATTGGATATGTCAGGGACTGCATTAATAGTTAGATTTTGACTTTGGTATAAACCAATAAATAGAATAAGAGGAATGGAAGATAAAACCAACCATCTTTTTTCCACTGCGAAATGTAATATTTTTTCCATATTTACCTCAATGGCTATGGCTAGCTTCAGATTTTAAAAGTTCAGCTTTAAACAAAAAACTCTCTTCTTTAATATATTCTGTATTTTCTTTAATATTCATGATGGCTGTATACAATCCGTTTGTTTTTTCTTTTTTAATTTCTAATTTCTTGAACTTTCCATCACCTAAATTTATAAATATGACCTCTTTGTGGCGAATCTTTTGTATAGCGGTATTTTTAATGAGCAAGTATTGTTTTTTTGATCGTAAATGAAGAGTTGCTGATAGGAATAGCCCTGGTTTCCATAATTTATTTGTATTCTCTAACGAAACTCTGACAATAATGGATTGAGAATCTTTTGACATTACAGGGTCGAATGTTTCTATCTGAGCATTAAAAATTTTATCTTGAATAGGGTGAGTAATTGATATTTTAATAAGATTTTTAAATTTATGGATATACTGATGAGGGACTTGAATATCAGCCCAAACACGACTCAAGTCAGATATTTCAAATAAAATTTGACTAGGAGTTGCATACATACCTGCTATTGAATTTTTTTGAATAACAACACCAGAAAATGGAGATATCACATTAAATTCCGATAATGTATCACTTGCTGTAATTTTTGCGAGAAGATCACCCTTATTAACAGTGTCACCTAGAACTTTGTATGTTTTTTTGATCACTCCTGGGTATTGAGGAGATATTGAAGAAGTTTTATATGGGTTTTTACGGATATGACCAAAAATCTTGATGTTTTCATCAAGATAGTCTTTTTTCACTTTTCCCACTTTAATGCCAAGATTTATGAATGAAGAAGAGCTAATTTGCACATATTCATCATCATGATGTTCGTGATTTTTGTCATGTTCGTGATTTTTGTCATGTTCGTCATTCTGATGTTCATTTCCAACGACGAAGTTAGAGATAGATAAAAAAGAAAAAAATAGAATAAAAATTATATATGATTTTCTATAAATCAATTTTTCTCCTAAAGGTGATATTTTTCTCATTTTGATCTAAAGTACCAATGCCTTTTGACATCATTTTCAATATAATTGTATTTTGGTCTTCATCTATAAATCCTGATGCGACTCTTGTGTTGTTATCAAGCTCGAGAGCTATCCATCCTGTTTGGATATCAAAACTTCCTCCTGTAATAGAGATTGTCCTATGCCGAAATTTTGACTTGTATACAATGCTTCCATAGAAAGTATAAGGATTAAAAGGATTTGAAGAATTTAGAATGGAGTCTTTTTTTAAGGTTCCTAGTTCCATATCATATTTTTCTGACTGAAAGAAACCCTCAAGGCTAGGTCTATCCTTAATGAGGGAGATAGAATTTTTTTGTAATGAAAATTTGCCATAATCACCATAAAATTTATTATACAAATGTCCTTCTATTTTATTATTGTGTAGATGAGTGATATGAATCATGAATGGATTTGCTGCAGAATTCTCAAAAAATAATGATTTTTGAATAGCTTGAGTTGTCTTTTTTTGAAATTTAAAGGATATCGCCTCATTTTTTTGTGAACTTATAAAAAATAAAGAATTTATACTTAGAAAAGATGCTGATTGATCTTGAAAAGAATGAATATTTAAAGAAAGATTTTTGTGAATATTATTTCCATTGAGTATAAGTTCTCCAGAATAAATGCCATCTGAAATTTGGATATGTTTGTTATTTTTCTTATGTGTCACTAAGTTTTGATTGATTTTTTTTTGCTTTATATCTGGAGTTTCTTTTTTATATAAACAAGGTCCACATTGGATTGAGGAATGATTCTTGATCGTGCAATCAACGATATTCCTATTACTAGACAGTGAAAGGGAGGCATCGAAAAAATTATAGTTGCCAGAATTAAAATGTTCAGTAATGCAAAATTGATTTTTTGAACAAGAGAAACTTCCTGCTTCGCTCATTTGACCAGTAATGGAATAGGAGTAGAAGGGTTCACCTAAAGAAGAAAATCCTTCATCATTTCTATATGCGTAAAGATGGAGTCGCCTTTTTTTATTTTTGCATAAACTTTTATATGTCCCAGTAATAGATCCTAATTCATTAATATCATGATTCTTTTGTTGTTGTAACTTTAATTCTCCAATATAACCATGGGTAGAGGAGTGGGCTTTAGCAACTATTTCACCATTCTTAAATTTTGAGGTGTTAAAAGAAATGTTTTGATCTCTCTCACTGAAAAGTAAAGTGTTTTCGAGTACGTTATAATATACGTTGTTATAGTGATATGTAAGATATTCGTGAGAATTATCTTCGCCAAAATATATTTTTAGAAAGGCGTGGATTTTAAGTTTTTTATTTTCGTTTCTAAATGTGACAAATTCAAGTTGAACTTTCTGTTTAGAATTTAATGTGTCGTGATAAAGATACCCATAATATTTTGAGAATGCTGAAGCATTTGAAATGTGGTTATAGAATAAAATGTTTAAAAAAATAATGCTAATGATTTTCATTTTTCACTCTCACTTTTGAACCTAATGTTTTTTCTAGCTGAATGCGTTCTGATAGAAAAGAAAATTTCAATTTTTTTGATTTTTTCTGTGATTGTATATAGCGTGAAAGAGCATCTAAAAGATCTGAAGATGTTTTATATCCTCTTTTGTATTCTTTTTCTATAAAGTTAAAATATGTAAGATTCATATCAATGTTTTTGGATTCAAGATCAATTCTTTTTTCAATTGTTTTCAATCTTCTATATGAAATTTCAATGTTAGTAATAAGGTCTAGTATGTCTTGTTTTAGTTTTAAGTTGTTTTTTTCATATGTGTATCTATCAATATTTTTAGTGTGATTCCCAGAAAAACCAGAGAAGAAATTGAAGTCAAAAGAGATGACAGCCTGTGTTTCGAGTTTTCTTTGGCTATTACTGGCATTAATATATCCTGATTTTACTTCAAGGTTAATATCTGGTAACCAGTCATTATAATGTCGTTGTAAATAATAAGAACTTTTCTCTATTTCGTAAGAAGTTAGAATAATTTGTTCATTTGATTGATAACCTTTATTGATATAGAACATGAGATCTTCTTCAATGTGTTGATGTGTAAGCCTCCCTACAGGTCTGATGTAAGGTCCTATTTTGTTTCCTAAAAGTCTTTTGATCTCAATTCTGGATTCTTCTAAGTCTTGTTTTAAGCCTTCTAAATCTGATTTTAAAGTAGCATTTTGTGCTTCGAAAAACATGACGTCTGCTTTAGAAAAACGCCCTTTACTCATAAGGCTTTTGGCAATTTTAATGTGGGACCTGTTTTGTTTTATAGCATATTCTTGTATATAAATTAAGTCTTGATAATATGTACTTTTGTGGAATTCAAATTCAACATCAAGGGTTATGTGGAATTTTTTGATTTCATTAATTTTTTTTTGTTTTATGATATTTGATTTTTCTATGTCAATATTTCTGTGGTCGTTATTTTTATTGAGAATGTTCTGCTTTAAATAAAGGTAAGATTGACCTTGGGATTGAGAGGAATTTATTAAATTTGGCGATTCAGCTTGAATACCGATGGATGGATAAAAAAATGATTCATAATATTTTTTTCTCTCAATAAGTTTTTGAATATCAAATTCAGATGAAGAAATTTGATAATTATTATCAATAGCAATGTCTTGAGCATCTTCTAAAGTTAGCTCTGTCTTAGCTTGAGAAAAAATAGCTGTAGATATGAATATATTTATAAAAATAAAGAATTTCATATCACACTCCTGTAATCGAACCATGAACGAATTGATTAGGTGTCCAAATATGATGAGGATTTTCTATTTTAGTAATGACTTCAAAAGTCTGAGTTTGATCTTTTAATATAGGCGATATGTAAATAATTTTAGAAGAATAAATATTTTTCTTTCCAAGATCTGAGATTTTAATAATCATGTTCTTTTGTATTTTATTAGAGTATTTATTGTGGATGTTAAATATAGACCACAAATGTTTTAAGTCAGTAATTGTTGCAATGATATCTCCTTTCTGAATCATTTGACCTTGTGTAGATGCATTTTCTATGATTGTTCCGTCTAATGGGGATTTGAAGTGAAAGTGATTAAATCCATTGCTTTTTTCAAGAGAGGCAAAGGTTGATCCTTTTTTTATATAATCTCCCTCTTTGAAATATACGTGAGAAATTATACCTGAATAGTGACTAGAAAGATGAGTTGTGTACTCTTTGTCTGTTGTGATTAACCCATAACCTTGAATAGGTGTAATATTGGCTATGATATTCTGAGACCAACTTAAAAATATGAATATTCTTATACAAAAGTCCATAATGCGAAACCCATTTGTTGAAAATGAATATTTGATTTTTGTATGTTTCTTATAAAATTCATCTGGAGGGAACAATATATATTTGATGAAAGTTGTGTTTTGAGTTGACCACCATATGTAATGCTCCATAGAGTTTGATTGTAATGGGATCCATCGAGAGTGCCATCATGATGAAACCAGAGTCTTTGTATTCCGAGTTGCAATGCAGGCTGTGTGTGAAAAAATTTAAGTTGAGGTATCTCATAAAAAAAATCAAGATTCATAGGAAGCCACTGAATAGATAATAACTCGTTAAATTCAATATGGTTATAATTGTTGACTATAATTTTTTGTTTAATAAGACCATAGCCAACTGAAGGTGTCATGTTAATATTGAGATAGTGAGATGTCAGTATTTTTTTTGAAATATGAACGGCTGGATAGATGAAGTCAGGAATATGTGTGTAGTTAACAATAAAATTTTTACTATAAAGTGGGAAATTTTTGAACGAAGATTTTTGAAGACTTGCACCAGCTCCAATATCGTGAGTGTGGTTATCTCGATTTGTTTTATTTGATGTTTTTTTGAAAATATCATTATAGATATTTTCATCTATTTGAAATTTAAAATTCTGGCAATAAGCACGGTTTCCATATAATACCAAAAGTATCATAATAATTTTATTCATATTTCCCCTCTAAAGTCGCAATTTTTCCTGCAGCGCCAAAAAACAAATCAGCAGATATTTCTTGATTGTCTACAATTCCAATGAAAGATAACTTAAGATCTTCAACGTATCCAGATAGTTTTTTTGTACAAAAATCGTACTCAATATCTTGAAAGACATATTCGACATACTCGGAGTCTTGATAGGGGCTGAAATAAAATCTTATATGACCAGTAATAGATAGACCGTGGGGGTTTGAGATGTTTTGTGAGCTTACAAATGACAAAGTGAAATTTTCTGGAAGTTGTGTTTCTTCTGATAAATTTTTTAATTTACCTTGGTAAACACCCGTTAAGTTGCCTTGTTTCATTTCTAAATCATTTTGGACAGGAGGTGCGTTATTATCCTGTGAAGTGACAAAAGATCCGGAAAGAGTACCTGAATCTGATGTCCAGGTACCATGGATTTCTCCATTGTGATATTCAAATTTTAGGACGACATGCTGGTCATCAGAAAAAGCAGTAGATATTTTTGTTTCAGGATTAAAATCAATTCTGGAAAATTTATAAAATATGTATTCTGTTTTTTTGTCGTTTAAATAAACTTTGATATGTCCTGATATTTTTAGATCATTTTCTTTTGATGTTGTCATTTGTAGGACGATATGCTGGTGTTTTAAGTCTTGATCCCATTGAATATAACCGTGATATAAACCTTCGAGGTTAAATTTAGAATCTGTTATTTTGTGGGGTGTAAATGTTAGAATAGCAGGTTCGTTCCACTTGGCATAAGATAAATGAGGTTCCCATACACCGTTTTGAAAAACACCCGAAAAACTCATGGAATACGGCTTTTCTGTTTTTAAACTTAAGACCCTAGTAAATGGGTTGTAATGAATATCCTGTGTGTTTGCTTCAAGGTACTCTTGAGAATCATAAGACCCAATATAAAATCGAACACCACCGTGAATTTCCCATTTTTTTGTACTATCTTGTAATGGAATAATTTTTAAATTTATAGAAATATTTTCTGGTAGATGAGTGTTTTGCTGAGCTTCTTGAGGTATCGTGCTGTAATATGTTCCTGATAATGTACTTTCTTCTTGTAGTATGGAGAGATCAAATTTTTTTTGTTTGTCAAAATTTTGATCAAAATAGAAAGTGCTATTTTCATTTGATGTTAATGAGTGCCATTGCCCTTCAAAGATACCATTGGTATACCGACCGTAAAGGGTAATTTCACCGTGTGTGTCTTGTGCTGAGATATTGCCATTCATAATATGGATTTGAATATCGTCGAAACGGTAAGATTGGAATTCATGATTTTTATACGGCCCATTGTAGAGAATTAAAGTAATAGAAGTTAGAAAAGAGTCTTTTTGTTCTTTGTAAGTTTGAAAAAGAACTTCTGCATGATGGAAACTCTGTGTTGCTTCATCTCTCATGAAAACGCCAGGGAGGCTGGCATCGAGAGGGTTGCTTTGTGTGATTGAATCTTCTACCTTCTTTTTTGCAAAAGACAAGGTGCCATGAAGACCTGTGGAACCTGATACCCAAGATCCATTGATATGATCGTTTTCTTTGATCCCTTCAATGGAAAGAACACCGTAGATACTGTTCTCGAGCTCAAGCGTGAGTTGTTGTAGGCTTTCATCATACTCACTATTGATAACTTTATAGGAGATTTTTTTTCCTGACCCAGAACTGTAACTTGCGAGCACATAACCGTTTAATGTCGGAGTTCGTATGGCATCAATTGAGTTGCTATCTTTAAAAAGTCGGTCTTGAGATTCGAGCCAAAGTTCGAGTTCTTGCAGAGGACGTCCTTTGTTGTCATATATTGTGCCATGATAAGCGCCAATGACTTCTTCTAACTCTGCTTTTTTGGAAAGAGCATAACTTCGGATTTGATCTTTTTTCGTTTGGCGATCACTAGAGGTGTGATCTGGGTCACATGAGAAAACAAGTGGAGATAAAAATACACTCAATATAAAAATTTTGATTTGATAGCTAAATGAGTGTTGATAAAACATGCTTTACCTCTGACCCTTTGATGTTGATAGTGGCAGCATATTCTAGTCAGAACTTTTGGTAAAGTTTTTGAAAAGTTGATTTTTTTTGACTAGACTACCCATCCCGATATGGATAGTTTTTCGAATCCCTTGAATTTAAAATCTGGTGAGAAAAGAGCTGATTCCAATTTTTTTAAAGTATTGATTTGATTTGCAATTAAAGTTGAAGCAAATGATAACTCTTCATGTTTAGACAGTAATAAAGCATTCATTAGAACGAGAATTATTGAAGGTCTGCCATCTTTCATGATGATAAGGGCGCCTGCGATTTGCGTTGAACTTAGGTAATTTGGCTTCATATATGTATGAAGGTTTAAAACGTCTCGGCAATCCAAAACCCTAGGTGGAAAGGAAATGAATCGATGACTGTTCTTATAGCTTTTTATAATGCTTGATGTCATTAGTGTTTCATTTTCTTAGAAAGAGTTATTGAGATAAATCCAGAGAAAAAGAAGGTGTCGTAGTTATGAGGTGTAACAATTTGAAAAGTAAGAGTATTTATCGGAGTCACCAAAGATCTAAGCGAGGTTATTGGTCCAGTGTATCATTTTTGACTTGAAACATACTTTTAAGGTTTAGTCTTAAACAGTTTTCAAACCTGATCGAGTTATGATTGAAAGATTTAAAAAGAACTCAGAAGCTCAGTGGACCAAGCAAGAAATTGAGTCATTCAATGAACTTAATATTTAAATACACTTTTTCACTGAGCTTTTTTTATTATGATATTGGTGATTTGATTGTTTTATTGACAATTTTTTCAAATACATTAAGATTACGATCTTTTGTTTGGCCCCAAGTTGCTTTAGATCCCACCTAAATGAATATGAAGAGGCATCATGAATATTACTCAAGCATTACTCTTATTGACGCCTATGGTTCTTCCTGGTTCGATGGCTATGGACCTTTATTTGCCAGCTGTTTCAGACATGCCTACTTCGTTGGGTACAACTGCGAGTATGATCCAATGGACCATGAGTATTTTTTTGATTGCGCAGGGTACAGGGCAGCTTCTTCTCGGTCCTGTTGTTGATAGATGGGGGCGTCGCCTTACGGCGTTGATTGCAATGATGCTGTTTGGTGTTTCATCTGTGTTTTGTGCGCAAGCTGCTCACGTAGAATCTTTGATTTTTTGGCGGGCTTGGCAGGCTGTTGGCGCTTGTGGAACTCAGATTGCCGCTTTTGCTATTGTGAGAGATTGCTTTACTGGTTTGGATAGAGAGAGACTTTTTCGTTATCTTGCAGGCTCTGTCGCTCTGGCCCCAGTTTTGGCCCCAGTTTTTGGTAGTTTTCTGAGTGATGCTTATGGGTGGCGCTCTTGCTTTTGGGGACTCGCTGTTTTTGCAGGAGTTGTGTTTTTGATTCTATATAAAAGTCTACCTGAAACAATATCAGCGCCTCTGCCTATAAGTTCATTTTTTCAGAGTGTATCTTCAATTTTGAGCCATAAAGAATTTTTGGCTTATAGTATTTGCGCAGGAGTTGGTGTTGGTGCCTTTTTTACCTTTTTCTCTGTTTCTCCGGTGGTTTTGAGAGGAGTACTTGGGCTCAATTCTTTGCAGTACGCAACTTGTTTTGGTGGTTGTTCGCTTTGGTTTATGATGTTTAGTTTTTTGATTCCGAAAATTTTTCCTAATTTAGAAACATTTCCGGCTGTGCTCACAGGGAGTCGGTTTGTCCTGGTTGGTGGATTTTTAATGGGAATGACCCACTGGGTGTCGGGACCTTCTGTGGTGGGAACAATTCTTCCAATGTTAGTTGTGATGATTGGTGCAAGTTTTATCTTAGGCTCAGCTATTGCTGGCGCTATGGCGGATTTTCCTGATTCTGCAGGAACAGCCGCTGCTTTATATGGTTTAATTCAACTTTGTTTTGCATCATGTGCGGGACAACTTGCCATGATCTGGCCTGTGTCTTCGACCCTGCCGCTGGCGCTGGTGCTTGTTCTTATTGGAACAATTGGCTGGAAAGCGTGCTGTTTACTGAAAAAATCTTACCTGTCTGATGATTTAAAGAAAGCTACATTATGATTACATTGACTCGATCGATTGAGTGGGATATGGGCCATCGTGTTCCAAATCATAACAATCAATGCCGTTTTCCACATGGGCACCGCTATAAGCTAGAAGTCACGCTCTCTGGTGTCGTGAACCAAGATGAAGGAAATTCTTCTGAGGGTATGATTATTGACTTCGGTGATGTTAAAGGTATTTTGATGTCTGAAATTCATGATGTACTTGATCATGGATTTATGGTTGCATCGACAGATCCGTTGTTTCAAACAGCGTGTGGTTTATCAGAAGAAGACCTTAAAGTGATTCGAATGCCTTTTATTCCTACCGCAGAAAACATCGTCGTGTGGTGTCATGAAACCTTAAAAAAAGCTTTTCATTCAAGTGACATTGTTGTTGAAATGTGCCGGCTGTATGAAACTCCGAAAAGTTGGGCAGATAGCCGAATTTGATTTCTTATGAGCTTATGCTCTAAGTATGCTGGGTCTGTTCGAAAGTTCCCAGATGATGATTCTTTTTTGCTTGGCCTGCTTTGAATACTTGGCTGTGGAAGCTAATATAACAGCCAGGTTGTAGTGTTTTTGCCAGCACAAGAGCTTCTGTTAGATTTTGCAGGCCGTCAGATTGTAAAAAACCCATAGGCCTCATAGCACCTGTAAAAATGACAGGGTGCTGAGGGTGAGGGATTTTTTTTGCAACCCACTCGGCTGTGATACTCATTGTGTCTGTGCCGTGGAGGATGATAACAGGGCGATGGCTTTGTTCTTTTAAAATGGTCTTGTAAATAGTGTCACGATCTACGTTTGTCATTTCTAAAGAGTCTTTGCTCAAAATAGGTATGACGTCAATGACTGTTGAAGGAAGTCTCAGGGACTCCCTGACGATTTGCCCTACAAATGTTTCACGATTTGCTAGAGAGCCATCGGACTCATCGTAGCTTTTTTCGATGGTTCCCCCGGTTGTCAACAGGGCAATATGCCATTTGCATTCCAGCATGTGTGACCTCATAGTGAGACTCTTTGTTGGACCCTACTTGAGATAAAGCTTTGACAGCTTTTCCAGCCCAATGAGGAGTGATATCCCATAACCTGTGAAAACACAGTGCTGAACCTGTGCAAATCAAAGGGGCCGTCACAACTCCAGTCATAAACCATAACCAGGAGGTATCCATCCAGTGAAGGAAACCTACTCCAGCCGTTGCGACAACCATTATCATACTTAGTGTATATATAGCTAATCTAAGAATCACCAGGTCCTCCTTTGGGTTTATCACACCCTACTATATTCGGGTGCTGTGATGAGATCTTGATGTATTTTTTTAATCCCTTGAACTTAAAGGATTTTTTTCAAATACATAGTCTTTGTTTAAGTGTGGTGCTGGTGTTTGCTCTTGAAAAAGATTCTTTTCAACTGAGCGCCCACGTGTTTCTGGTACCTTAAGGTATACGTATGCAATGTGAGGGACTAAACAGGCAGCATAAAAGAGAAAAGTTGCCGATGGTCCTGCATAAGCGCTCAACATAGGGAAAGTTTGTGCGACAAGAGCTGTTGCAACCCACATGACTAATGTTGTGAGAGACATGGCTTTACCACGGATTGAAACAGGGAAGATTTCAGAAATAATCACCCAAGTGACAGGCCCTAGGGAGAAAGCAAAGCAAGCGAGGTATGTTCCTATTATGGGAATAAGAGGGAGTTGAGCCCACCCAGAAAGCGTTATACTGGCCAGAATTAGACAGAAACAAGCTCCGATTGAGCCTGTGAGCATAAGCGGGCGTCGACCCATAGTGTCAATTTTAAGGATTGCAGGTATTGTCGCCAGAACGTTGATAACACCAAGGGCTACGGTTGAGCTGAACCATGTATTGGATGCGAATCCTGCATCGCTAAAAATTTTAGGCCCGTAATAAATGACAGCATTGATGCCGCTGAATTGAGCTGCGATAACAAGTAGAAAAGCCATGCCGATGGCTGTTTTATGTTCTTTGAGTTCACCAGTTGAAGTTTCTTGAGCGCGAATGCGTTGCAGTTCTGCTTTTCCTTCGGATTTGCCGAGAAGTTGTATCATCGTCTTTTTTGCTGTGGTTGGATCTTTTTTCCACAACCAACGAGGGCTTTCAGGGATGGTGAAAAGTAAAAGAAAGAATGTGAGAGCAGGGATCATTTCTGCGCCAAACATCGTTTGCCACATACTGATACCGGGAAGATGAGAAAGCGCAGCGTTAGAAAGGTAGGCTCCTAGGATGCCTAATGTGATAGAAAGTTGCCATGTTGAAACTAGCCGGCCGCGAATAGCAGCAGGGGAAATCTCAGCAATATAAAGAGGAGCAACCATGGCTGCAACTCCAATTCCTATACCACCCAAGAAACGAGCTAAGATGAGAGGAATAAAAGTTGTTGCGACATAGCAAAAAGCTGCTGAGCTGAAGAAAAGAAGGCCGGAGATTTTTAACGAAGCTCGTCTCCCATAGGATTCACTAAGCCATCCTGAAAGAGCTGAGCCAAGAACTGAACCTAAAAGGGCAGAGCTTACAACGAACCCAAGCCCTTCAGGGCTAAGATTAAGAGTTTCCTTGAGTCGGAGAACTGTTCCTGAAATAACAGCTGTGTCGAACCCAAATAAGAAACCACCGAGTGATGCGATACATGCTAATGCAATAGTGCGGCGGCGCTGCATAAGCCCCCTTTCATGTTTGTTGTAAAATAAGGTTGTGTGCATTGTAACTGTTTTAATAAAAATATTAAACGTGATTGTTGAGTTATCTTTGTGAGACTGTTTTTGCTGGTTGCTGTATAGGTATTTAATAAATTTTTTTTAGAATAAAATCAGAGGATAATTGAGTTGATTTCTATTGAAAGTGTCTAAATATAAAAAGGCCATTAAAAGTTTTGTGTCTTCTAAGATATTTTGATGAAATATCTTATGATCGGCACGATTGAAAGTCTTGAGGGGGAAGCTGTTTGAGTAGCTTTTTTAAAGCACCAACCGCATACCCTTGGTCGTAAAAGTATGTGATCTTTCCTTGTGGATTTAAGACAATAACGCGAGTGTTTTTTGGGTGTTTATTCCCTGTTATTTTTAAAAGAACGGGACTGTCTTCATATATTGTAATGACTTGGCTCCATAAGCCCGAGGGAATGCCTTCACGCATCCCTTGATTAATCTTACTGGCAAATAATTTTGCGATTCCATCTATAGCAGGGATTTCAAAAATCGGCGTTTTTAATTGATGGTCTGTGAAGGCAAGTAGCCAACGGTCAATATCGAACTGTGCACCTTGATCATATCCAACCAAAAGTACAGCGTACTCTCCAGCGAAAGAGTCAGGAAGTTTAAAGTTATCTCCTTTAAGGCTTTGTCCTATTATTTTTGGAAAAATACTTCCTGTGGGGTTTTGATTTGGGTACGTTGTTTGACATGAGGCTTGAGTGTATAAAAAGATGAAGAGTAAAAATGCTTTTTTCATAAGTTCTCCAGTGGGTCATTCGTCTCTAATCATACTATAAGAGCTGATTTAAAAATGACTTGAATTCAAAAGTTTGCAAGAAAGATGTTAAGCGCTTAGTGGTGAAAAGCTCACCAAGTAAGTAGTATTCCTCCTTTTTGTATGATTTAGGCGCACCAATCCCTAAAAGGTGTGAATTCAACCGGCAACTTAAAGTTTCATGAGCTGTTGTGAGGCCATGACAAGCAGGCCTAGGCTCAGTGATATCATGACTTCTTTGGCTCCCCTTACACTTAACTCTCTTTCTCCAAATGCATCTTTCAATAACTGTTTACATGTTCTGAAGATGAGCGAGATTTATATCTTTCTTTTTCAGGGGGAGGCATCTTTATTTTCTCATCTCTTCTTGGGTTGTGGTCAACAATCGGCACTTTACCCTTACCTCTAATTTGAGATTTAATTGCGGCAGAATCATATGCTGCGTCCATCAATGAATAAAGACTATTGACTCTCTGAGAAGTCATCTCTTCCAAGGGGGTAGATGCTAGGCTGTCATGAACTGAAGCAGGTGTCAGAACTGTAGAGACTGGGATATCTCCATCAATTGTGTCTATATGAAGTTTGTAACC
>JBGCEP010000007.1:0-5095 GCA_045106415.1 Oligoflexales bacterium
CTTAGCGATGTTTTGAGCACCCAGATATCCAAACAATATAAAGGCGATCTAGAAGTGCATAAACACCAGATATGGAATAACTACAGTCAAATTTTTCCAGCAAAAGAGCTTGTATGTCATATGCCGTTTTCCGCCCACCGCGGCATTGATCTTGAAGCTCATCTAACGCAATCTTGAAGTTTTCTTCCTCTCCTGGAAGCAGCCTAGGATGACGAGCTCTGCCTTCTTTTTCAAGAAGACCTTCGTAGTCATACATGACAAACCTTTGAATCCATGTACGAACGGTTCTTTCATCATAAAGAACAATTTCTGCAACTTCTTTTAAAGATTTTCCTGACTGTAGATGATGCAGAGCAAGTAACTTGATCTTTATCCTAGGGTCTCTCTCAGACCGGTAGCTACCTAGAAAGTCTAGCTCTTGTATTTGCGATTTGATTTCATTCAGCTTCATGAAGTGTGCTGTCACACAATTGAGCTCAGAAAACCTCAATTATTTTCTGTGATTGGTATAAGCAATCTTCCTTGCTATATTATGCACGCATGGTTTTTTATGAAAAAACATGCAGTTTTATACAATAAATACATTTTAACACTCAAGGAAGATTGATTTATTTCAAGAAAAAACAGAGTTTAAATTTAATTGTAAATTTAAATTCTGTTTTTTCTTGAAAGTATATTTTTCATAAAGCATCTGACAAAAGCTCTAACAAATCATCTTTCGTCAACTGAAGAGCGCCCGTGCCTTCTTCCATGATAGAGCGACCCATTTGTCGTTTTGCATCTTGAAGCATAAGAATTCTTTCTTCCACAGTTCCTTTCGCAACAACTTTATGAACAAGAACAGGTTTTTGTTGACCAATCCTATGCGCTCTATCTGCAGCTTGATCTTCCGCCGCAGGATTCCACCATGGGTCTAAAATATAAACATGATCTGCTGCTGTAAGGTTCAAACCAACACCCGCTGCTTTTAAAGATAAAAGCATAACAGAAGGACTATCTTCACCAGATTGAAATTTATCGACAATATCCTGGCGATTTTTTGTTGTCCCATCAATACGAAGAGTATCAACACCATGTCCTTGCAGTTCTCGTTGCACTAGATCTAAGAACTTAGTCCACTGTGAGAAGACAAGACTTTTGTGCCCACAATCTAAAGTCTCTTTCAATCGTTCAATGAGAACAGCTAACTTAGAAGAACGATGATAATTTTGTCCTGGTACTAAAGCCACATGACATGCCGCTTGTCGCATTCTAAGCAACATTTCCAGCGCAAGCATCATTCGACCAGATTCAACTTCTTTTAAGATGTCGTTACGCGTCGATGTTGCAACAGATTGATACACTTCTTGCTCTTGCTCATCCAGTTCACAGTATAAAATAGTCTCTGTACGCGGAGGGAGCTCTGATGCCACTAATGATTTTGTTCGACGCATTAGGAATGGCTGAATTCGAGCTTTTAAAATACCTAAAGCTCTTTGGTCTCCAGCTTGAATTGGATTTGCAAACTTCACTTGAAAGTCTTTCCAGCGCCCTAAAAGATAAGGGTTTGCAAACTGCATTTGGCTCCACAAGTCAGAAAGCTTATTTTCAATAGGTGTCCCTGTAAGCGCCAGACGAAAACGACTTTGCAACTTCATAGCAGATTTTGCATTTTGGCTGCTTGGATTTTTCATTTGATGAGCTTCATCAAGAACAACCACGTCCCAACGAATATGGCTTAATATTTCAATATCACTACGAAGAAGTCCCCAGGTTGTCAAAGTAATTCCATCACCTTCAGGCAACTGCCTGCCAGGACCATGGTATACAGCAACAGGGAGACCAGGTCTAAAACGTTCAACTTCACGCATCCAATTCTGTAAAACTGAATAAGGGGCAATAACAAGAGCCCTACCTTTTAAAATTGTGATCGCTTGAACTGTTTTCCCAAGGCCCATATCATCAGCTAAAATTGCACCCATGCCACCTTGTTCTAGCCATGACATCCAACGATGCGATTCTTTTTGATACTCTCTTAAATCTCCCTGAAAATCATCAGGAAGAGCAATCTCTGTCGGTTGATTTTGTAAATTTTCAAAATCTTCAGGGAGAGTTTCTCCACTCCCCTCAAAAATTTCCATCACTTCAATTTTAAGACAAGCAGGCGTCGTTCCATTTAATTGAGTTGCTTCTAAAAGAGCCTCAACACGATCCGCATACTTACTTAACCACTCCACGGGAATCTCCATCCAACGTCCATCATGAAGCTGGATGAGAGACTCTCTTTCTTGCCAAACTTGCCGAATATGGTGAAGAGAAAACGTTTGTTGATCACCTTGAAAAGATATCTGAAAAACCCCTTGATCCCAGCTGGGGTCAGGTTTTATTTCACCATGTCTTTGAAAAAGCTCTTGCCCAGTACCTTTCACGGGATAGTCACAACTTTTTTCTAAGAAACGCACTCCATGAGCGCCTTCAAATGCACTGCCACTACCCGCAACTCCGGTCATTCTAGACACCTGACCAAGAAGATTGGTCTCTTGCTTTAAGTCACGAATGGGTATGACATCCGAACCAAAAGTCACAAGTCTCCCTCTACGGACTTGTGCAACGACAGGGTCTCCATATTCAATAACAGGAACAACATGAAGAACTCCTTGCTGTTCTTGTGTTTCTAAAGACATATATGGATCGACGGCAACTAACTCTGGCTGCTTACCACCTTGCACAAGGTGTTGAACTCCCAGCCTTTGCCACTCTGGTAGCACAACTGAAAATAAATCAGCAATTTGCTCGGACTGGTAAAGAGCTCCTTTTTGAAGCCACTCATATTGATCTCGCGTAAGATTTTGAGCATTTAAAGGATGCAGAGTTTGCTGGCAAACAGCAGCGCCGTTCTCAAAGGACAACTCAATCATAGGGTCATCTATTTTACGAACTTTCCAACCCTCAGAACTTTTAGACACTAAAAGCTGTACGCCTCTCGCCTCGGCCGAAACGCTCACTTTTGCACCATTCAAGTAGACTGTATCCATTTTAGCTAACAGTGCCAAAAGTTTTTCCATTTTTGCAGCTGTAAAAATACCATCTGTATGAGGCTGCAATAAACGATCAATCGCTAAATCTTGTCCTGTCGCAGCAAGGCGACCATCACTGACAAGAGATGTCAAACGGCCCAAAAGAGGGCGTATCTTACCAGCGTGCTCCAAGCCTCTAACAAAGGCAAGACGGCCACTTTGAGAATTAAAATCATAGCGAACAGTTCCAGCTCTTGTCTGTACAGGAAGAGCCGTTCCTGTTTTTTGCGATTGTTTTGCAACGATCACAGCAGCAACAACATGACTGCAAGGATCTTGAGTACCACCACAGCTACACTTCCAATCAGAGTCCTCAGGCCATAACGTCACAACTGAGGCCTGCTTCCGAACAGGGTCACTCACTGTGAGAACACTTTCTTCTAAGTCATGTTTTTGGCCACTCACGCCAGATCGACTCATCCTCACACCAGCAGACCAAGCCTCTCTGCTAGCTTCTTCACGAACAATGGCAAGCAGTTCATCCACGTGACTAAGCTCCTTCGTCTGAATTTACGGAATTTTTATTTTGAATCTTCCGGCAAAGGTCTCGAAAAGCCTCTCCACTTGAAGAATCCTTATCAAGTACAATCGGTTGACCTTGATCTCCACAACGTCTCACAAGTGAGTCTAAAGGAATCTGCCCCAGAAAATCCAAACCTCTTTCTGTCGACATGGACAATCCTCCTCCTCCACCAAAAATACGGTCCTGATGACCACAGGCTGAACATTCATGATACGCCATATTTTCTACAACACCGAGAATTGGTGTTCCCGCTTTCTCAAACATAGACACCGCACGGTGTGCATCTTGCAGCGCTATATCTTGAGGTGTTGTTACAACTACAGCATGATTGACAACGACTTTTTCTAGTAAAGTCATTTGAATATCACCCGTTCCAGGCGGAAGGTCCATTACTAAAATATCGAGATCACCCCAATGAACATCACGTATAAATTGCTCAAAAGCTTTTGAAAGCATAGGCCCACGCCAAATCATAGGGTTTCTCTCATCACTCATAAACCCCGAAGACATACAGCTCACACCATAGGCTTCGACTGGTTTTAACTTTCTATCTGACACTTGCGGATATTCATAGACATCAAGCATAGTTGGAATTGATGGGCCATATAAATCAGCATCTAAAAGCCCAACCCTCAAACCAAGATCTGCAAGTCCAACAGCAATATTCGCGCTCACTGTTGATTTCCCAACACCACCTTTTCCCGACGCAACAACCAATACGGAACGGACCCCTTCAATAGCGGCTGCGGTTCTTCGTACTACTTTTTCAAACTTAGGGGTTGGAGCTCCACTCGCTCCTTGCCTCTTAAAGTTCACAGCATAGTTGGGAAATTCTCGATGAATATATTGTTCGATTTCAATTTTTTGAGACAGAGTAAGATCATTTGATTTCAGGTGAAGACGAAAAGAATCTTCACTGGCTGCTTCAATTTCTAAGAAACGTTCTGCTGCATCACTTGGAATGTCCCCATGAGCAACACCTTCAGCTAAAGAAGAAATAATTTGGCTTTTATCCGGATTCACCATTCACCTCACCTACAAATAGAAACAGATGTTTACCACGGCTATTCCCTAGACACCAGGCTTCGATTCATCATTTCACAAGCAAAAAGATCCATCTATAGATCCTCCTTGAGACTTCAGCATTTAGGCAAAGATAAATTACGTTGTGAAAGTCCTCAAAAAACATCACACAACAAGAAATGATGTGACCAATTCAACCATTCTAAATTTCTTAAAAATCAACAACATGGATACACGCAATGTCTCAATAACAGAATTTGATGCTGCTCGCTGTCTATAGAACGTTTATTGTGGGAAGACAAAAGTCTAGATAGCTTTCAAATTCAAAGGCTAAAAAGATCAGTTATTTCATAGCAAAAGAGTATCAATTTAAAATCAATGTAAATTAAGAGGAACTTTATACCACGTCCTCGACAAGACAGAAAAAGCTGCTAAAACTTTCTGAAGACCCATTCTTTGATCTCTTACATCAATAAAAACAGTTTTTCCTTCT
>JBGCEP010000008.1:0-40659 GCA_045106415.1 Oligoflexales bacterium
AGCAGCTTCAAGCTTTTATGGACTATTCAACGACTCAAGAAACCAGAATTGGGGTCGGGCGAGAGAGGGTCTTCCTTGGGCCAGAAAGTGAATCTTACACGTCAATCTGAATGTTTAAAGTTTCATTTAGAATCTTCTTCAGCTTCAGAATTTGAAGTTATTTGTCATGTAGGATCTGGCTTGAGTTTCAAAAGATGTATTTAAATCCGAGCTGTTCACAACTGCATTCTCTGCTCGCCATTATAGAATGATGCAGCCACCTTAAGAAAAAAGCGGCCTCATGATTCGAGTTCATAAAATTGCTTTAAATCCCAATAATAAACAAAGATCTTTCTTTGCAAAATCTGCAGAGATAGCTCGTTTTTCTTATAATTGAGGGACTTAAGCCGTTGGAAAGAACTCTATGAACTTGGTTTGGTGAAAGACCAAACGAGATGGGTTTACGCAAAGAGCTCAATACTATAAAAAAACTACAAAGATTTCAGCGTATCTGCAGTCGCTGCAAAAACAGCTCTCGCAACAGACAAAAGATCAAAGAGAAACTGCAAAGATGTCATGCTGGCATCGCTGGCATACGCCAAGGCACCTTCCATGAACTCATGTTTCACCTTACTGATGCGTATGGTTGTATTGTTATTGAAGATCTTCACGTTAAAGGAATGACGAAGAACTCAAAACTGGCAACGTCTATATCAGATGTGGTTTTTTATGAGCTTAGAAGACAATTCGAATACAAAGCGAAGATGAAAGGGCCTCAGGTTGTGACTATAGACTGTTTCTTTCATTCAACAAAGCTGTGCTCATAGTTTTTGACTCGATATGACATTCAACTGCCTCAAATATTTTTGACATGCACAAACTGCTTTTCGCAGCATGATAGAGATATCAACGCTGCTTTAAATTTAAAGATGACCTTAAGCTGCGCGGTGTCAGTTTGTGGAGAAGAAAGCTCTGGCTTTTCTCATATGAGAACAATAAAACTATCTTCGTTGAAGAAAAAATTTGATTTTAAATCTGCGTAGGTAGATCTAAGTAAATTCACAACAGCGATTTATTCCTTACAGTCTTCACGCAACAAAGCCTCAAATCACTCGTTGTAAATTTATAAAAATTAAATCAGTGTTTATCATGATTTAAATTCAAAAAACTTTTCGAAATCATTATCTTCACATAGAATAGTAAAAAATTCAGGAGAGAGAAATGACCGCAGAACGCCTATGCAACGACTTAAAGATTGCTCACCCTATTATCCAAGGTGGGATGGTTTGGGTCTCAGGTGCAAAACTTGCAGCAGCAGTTGCAAATGCTGGATGTTTAGGGGTTATTGGGGCGGGCTCGATGAGGCCTGAACTTCTCAAAACACATATCCAAAAAGCACAAAATCTTTTAAATAAAAACTGTCCTGGGCGATTAGCTGTCAATATCCCATTGCTATATAAATATACGGAAGAACACATCAACATCATTCTTTCTTCAGACATTAGAGTTATCATAACATCTGCTGGGAGCCCAAAAATATGGACGCAAAAGCTTCAAAAAAATGGTTGCTATGTTTTACACGTGACAAGTTCTCCTCGATTAGCTAAAAAATGTGAAGCAGCTGGTGTAAATGCGATTATAGCAGAAGGTTTTGAGGCAGGAGGCCATAACGGCAGAGAAGAAACATCAACGATGCCGCTCATCCCTTCTGTTGTTGATACTGTTCGCATTCCTGTCATTGCAGCTGGTGGAATCTATAATGGCCGTGGAATTGCAGCTTCGCTAGCGTTAGGAGCTTCAGGAGTACAACTTGGATCACGGTTTGCAGCAACAAAAGAATCAAGCGCACATGATAATTTTAAAAATGCGATTCTAGAGAGTCAGTGGGGTGACACACAACTTTGTTTAAAATCAATTGTCCCTGTCCGACTTCTGAAAAATCCTTTTTCTGAAAAAGTGATCACACTTGAAAACAATGGGGGTACAAAAGAAAGTTTACAAAACCTCTTAAGCCACGGACGTGCTCGCAAAGGTATGTTAGAAGGAGACCTCATTGAAGGTGAACTGGAAATAGGACAAGTTTCTGGTGGCATTCACGATATACCAACAGTACATAACCTTGTTCAAAACTTACTTCAAGAATATAGAGAAAGTTACCAACGAATTCCTCAACACTTATGAAAATCTAAAAAATGCATGATGGATTGCGAAAGCATTTAAATTCAATGGCGTGACCTGAAGGATCTCTTAGAAACATCACTTTTTGTTCTTCTTGACAACCTTGATAACGGCATAAATCAAGTTCTAGAACTATCTTTTTATCTAAAATTCTAAGCCTTAAAATCTCATAATCATGACTCTCTAAAATCACTCCAAAGTGTGGAAGAGGTACAGAAACACTTTCAACAGCACCTTCATTCACAGACGGCATACATTTAGTTAGATCTAACAATTGATGTAAAGATACTTGATGACCAAAAAAATTAATATCAAACCATGAATCCGCATACCTTCCTCGCTCACAACCTAAAGTATCACAATAAAAAACACGACTTTCTTCTAAGTTTTTTACACCGAAAGAAAAATGAAAAAAACATGATCGATCATTATGAGTCATTAAATTCTCCTTGTATTTATAGAAACTCAGAATTATGGTGGAGTGATATACATTATGATAAAAAGATATGAGGTTTTCAATGTTAGATTACCAAAACACAGAGTACGCCTACGCTCATATCAGCACATCTCAGTTAAAAAGAGAACGCTGGATTCTGCGACTTTTACAAAGTAAATCTCTTGTCCAATTTGGAAGTCGGATGACTTTACAAGCTTTGAATTTAGGCCTCCCTGTTGAAAATATTTTACGTACAACCCTTTTTAAAAAATTCTGTGTCGGCGAAAATTTAGAGCAAGCAATCGAGCATTGTAAAACCATGAAAGATCTCGATATAGATATTTGTTATCATTATAGTATTGAAGGTTCTACATCTGAAGCTTTATCAGAACAAATTTTTAAAGAAAAAATGAAAATCCTCAGTCAGACAAAAGGTTTTGCTGCTCTTAAATGCACAGGAATTATCAACCCAATTATTCTAAGAAAAAAGCAACAAGGTTTAAATCTCACAACGGAAGAAAAAGCAAAATTCGAGGGTTTTAAAAATAGACTTTTTACCCTTGGAGATCGAGCTCAAGCGAGTCAATGCGCTCTTCAAATTGATGCAGAAGAAAGTTGGATTCAAGACATCATTGACGATCTTACTTTTCAAATGATGGTACAATACAACAAGAAAAAACCCGTCATCTATCAAACAGCACAGATGTATCGCCATGACACACTTGCAAAGCTTCACAAATGGTATGAAGAATCAGAGCTTCAAAACTTCATTCTAGCTATTAAGCTTGTCCGTGGAGCGTACCATGAAAAAGAAAATCACTTTGCCGCGCAACATCAAATTGAAAGCGCCGTCCACCAACACAAAAAAGACACTGATAAAGATTATAATAACGCTTTAAAGTATTTAATGACGACTCCAAAACTTACTGCCGTATTTGCAGGGACACACAATGAAGAATCTGTTACTTTATATACAAACCTTATAGATCAAACAAAACACACCATGGCTACGACGTCTCAACTATATGGAATGGCAGATCATTTAACATTTAATTGCCAAAAACAAGGGTACCCATCTTGTAAGTATGTTCCTTATGGTCCGATTCAAAAAGTTATCCCATATCTTATCCGCCGTGCAATAGAAAATTCATCTATTCAAGGAGAGATGAATCGAGAACTTCTTATGATAGAGACTGAATTGAAACGACGTGAGCATGATAAAAAAAATCATGAACTTGCTTCCTAATTCAATTCTTCGTATCTTTGTTGTAAGTCAACTGGAGGTTTTCATGAATGCTGTTCTCGCATGTTTTCTCATGCTGGTTTCCAACACTTTATTTGCAGAACGTATTCAACTCACAGTGAAGGAAAAAGGCACAGGCAACCCTTTATCGCGAGCCGAAGTTCTGGTCAACGGAACTCCGTATTACACGAGCCCAAATGGGATCGTTGATGTCGACCTTAGTGACGATGCTATTATACAAATTTCTAAATTTCAGTTTGAGAGTATCAATCCTGACGTCAATGAACTCCGCACAGACAGTGAGATTTACCTTTACCCTAAAGCTGGTGATGATGAAATTGTCATTGTTGGAAAAAGAAGACCAGCAGCCAGTGAAAAAACAATTCGAATTGAAGAGGCAATAAAAGTCGCACCCAACGGCGATCCTGTCCAAGTCACAAAACTGCTTCCTGGTGTACAACAAGGTGGTTTTGACAATCGCGTCATCATTCGAGGCTCAGGCCCTGAGGACTCTCTTTATCTTATCGATAAAACTGATGTTCCTTTTATTTTCCACAGAGTGGCTGCGTTATCTATTTTACCCCCTCAGCTCATTGACGATGTTACATTTAATTCAGGTGGTTTCGGCGCTCAATACGGCCGTTCTACAGGAGGTGTTGTTGGGATTAACACTCTTCGAGAAATACCAGACTATCCACAAACCGAATTCACGCTTAACATGCCTATATATGCTGGTTTCTGGCATGAAAAACCAATTGATGAATCTTCAAGTATTTCAATTGGTGCACGACATAGCCTTTTACAATACATCGTACCCTCTGTTCTTAAGAGCGACCCTGATAATAACGGTATGACCATTGTTCCATACTTTAACGACGCAAACACTCAATACTTCAAAAAACTTGATGACGGCCACATTCACCTTGGGTACTACTACTCTGCAGATGGCATCACAGCTGCATTCCCATCATCAATTGATGATGATGAAGACGGAAAGGTTTCACTTGATCTTTTGTCGTCATTTCACAACCTCGCCTTTGAAAGAAAAAAACGCCTCAATAGAGAGTGGAGCTACACTTATAATCCGAATGTGACTTATTTCGATCAAAAAACAAACTTTCTCGGAAACCGAGTCAATATCGCCGGAATTAATGCTGCTATACCTATAGAAATCACGCAACGAATCAGCCCAAAAGAAAAAGCTTGGTTTGGCATCGAACCACGATGGAGCTGGGTTGATCTTGATTTATTTGTGCCTCTTGTTGTACGAGATGACCCATTCTTTGATTTTGAAGAGGCCCCGAAAGCAGAGCTCAAAACGAAAGCCTACAGTCGATCCACAGGGATGTGGGCAGCAAGAGACTTTGCTTGGACACAGTGGACGATAACGCCAAGTCTTCGCATATCAGAAGCAAATACAATGAAAGACTTCGCTGTTGACCCACGGCTCCTTGTTCGATACCAACAAACTCCTGAACATGAATGGAAATTAGCTTTAGGAAAATACTCGCAACAACCACAACCAGACGAGACCGATTCTATTTTTGGAAATCCGAATTTAACCTGGGAAAAAGCCATCCACAGTATCTTTGGCCTACACAGCAAATGGGGTGAATACTGGATCACTGATTTTCAAATCTTCCATAAAAATTTCAAAGATTGGGTGCGCTCTGGTGGATCTAGTAATTTTCAAAACAGCGGTTCAGGACAAAGCTATGGTTTTGAAACATTTATTCGTCGAAATTTAACAACACGTCTGTTCGGATGGTTCTCATACACATATTCAAAAAACATACAAAAATCAAACCCTACAGCACAATCTTTTCCCGCAGAGTTTGATCAAACGCATGTTGCAGCTCTCACCGGAAGCTATAAAATGAGTGCTCATTGGGAACTGTCAGGACGACTTACATACAACACAGGTAACCCTTACACTCCAATTCGAGAAAGTGTCTACAACGCAAACTTAAACAAATATCAGCCTAGACCTCGCTTAGGCGATACAAATTCTGAGAGACTCCCCTCTATTGGAAAGTTTTCGCTTGCTGCGACACATGACCTTTTATGGGATGACTGGAAAATGCAGTTCCGCATCGGAGTTGAAGAACTGACAATCGGTCAAAGCGCTGAAGGTGTTTCGTACAACTATGACTACTCAAAGAAAACATTCGTAGAAAATATTCCTGCTATCCCATTCATTGAGGTGAAAACAATCATATGATCAAAACCATTTACTTCTCAATTTTTCTGTATCTACTCGCAGGATGTGGCGACCAAGAAGATCGTTATGAAGTCATCACAAAGATGCGTGGCATTGGTGTACAGACATCACCATTCGCTCCTATCGCTTCGACATCGGATCTTCCCCAAACAGTAACACTCACTTTCTATATAGCAGCGCCTAAAGGCAGCTCTACTCCAACACAATTCGAAAATTATAACGACACAGGCTCTCCAACATCTCTGGTGACTCCTGCTTTAACACCAACTCTATCGAACACTCAATCACTTGGAAATCTCACGATATTTGAAATCACTGCTCAAACAGTGTTACCCACTGCAGACAAACTTACTTTTAATGAGAAAGGAATTGCGACTCTACGCTATGGAATCAAAGCCACTCTTGATTCAGACGAAGAAATTATCGTCGGTAACATTCTTATCCATGCAGCAACATCTGAAGTCTTAAATTGGACAGCACATAGCGTTACAATAGAAAGCATTACGCCATCAACATCTTTCGATTTAAACGGCTCTATTGCCAACGATAATGAAAAATATAAAATTTCATGGTGGGCACCTGCAGGAAAAATAAAGAATTCATCTGCACTAACTACAAAAATTGAAGAGCTACCGTCTGGCCCTCAAACTATTCTTTTCACAGCTCGTGGGATGACAAGCGGAAGTTTTGCTTGGATGACATCAGACATTGTTGTGCCTTAGCAACAAAGAGGTCACATGCGTTTCTTTCTTTCAAACCTCATAATGCCTCTTAACTTGTTCCTTATTCTCATTTTCATATCTTTTCTCTATACAAAAAATAAAAGATATTTCTCACACCTAATCATAATCATGTTTATAGTTGTCTCAACACCAATTTTTACTCATTTAGTCCTACGACCTCTTGAAAGCAGTGCCTATCTTCTTTCTCAAAAAAACCATCCCACACACCATTCCAAAGCCATTGTAACTTTAGGTGGGGGGGCCTTAAATCATGGCATCTGGAGTCAACCTTCACTCGCTCCGGATGCTATGCTTCGCATACAAAAATCTTTGGCTCTTCATCAGTCATCTCCTGATAAAACCTTATTTATCTTCAGCGGCGGCGGCTCTATTCTAGGAACAGATCTCGTAGAAGGTGACGCAACAAAAACACACCTCAATCGCCTTAATTATAAAAACTTCATTATCGAAAAAAAGTCTAAAACGACGTTTGAAAACGCTTTATATACTAAAAGACTTCTTGTTGATCAAAAACTTTGGCACCACGGCTTCCCCATCACTCTTGTCACTTCAGCTTTGCACTTAGTTCGTTCCACTCAAGTCTTTGAAGCTCAAGGGTTCCAAGTATATAGCCTTCCATCACACTACAAAACTTCTTCACAAATTTTATGGCTAGAGCCCAGCTCTTATATGCCAAATGCCAGGTCTCTAGCACTTTTATCAGAGGCCTGGCACGAGTATATTGGTCTATTCGTTTATTGGATCAAAGGTCATTTTGATCCACAAATAACTACTCAACTTTAAGCGTTTTCAATCCTGACAGATCAGGGGCTTTCACACTCACAGCAGTTTCGACAACAGTGTCATGAAGGCTATAACCAGCAGCTTCTTTCGTTTTTGCTGTATCAATCACATACTTTCCTGTTGTCGTATCTTGTTTAACGCATTGTTGTGTAATGATACTTCCTGTTTGCGCCGTCACCCATGTATCTGCTAACGCAGCCATTGTTGCATCTGCAATTGTGGGTTTCCACCATTTGGCATTTGAAGCCATTCCATTCACGCGAGTTTCTGTATTAAACAAAGGAGAGGCTGTTGCATCACAAATTTTTGTATGAAAAGAGCCATTTGCATCTGTCCCTATATCAAAACTGCATGTTTGCGTTCCTCCTCCAGAAGCCTGCGTCGAAAAAAATGGGTGATAAAAACCATTTGCAATCAATTTCCCAGGTGTTTTTTCATAGATAGCTTTCCGGATACTGGTTGCATTATTTTGGGAAGAACCTGTTGCACCCGAAGTACCACAACCTTCTAAAGCTCCTGTGGTCGCATTTTTAGCCAAGCTAAAAATCATCCCTCTTGCATTCTCACTATAATTCCCACCTGGGTTCTGCCAATAGCTTGTCACACCTGTGTTGTCCTCAGGGTTCAAATGAAACGCGACATACATCATACCAGAAATCGCATCATTGCTATTTGCATATACCTGAGAGGTTGTTGGATTATAATAAGAACCATAAGATTGCTGTGAAGATGAACCTTCAAATTGAGCTCCAACATTCAGATTAAGCACCCCTGATTCAAAGGCAGTAGCACCTAAATCTGACGCAATTTTAGCTCGGATCAACTCAGCCTGTAACGAGGGAGTTGCAGCACCCTCACCACTTCGAGCATAACGAATACTCAAGTAGTTATCACTTGGGCCTGTTCCAACTGCATTTGGAGATGCGACCTTTGTCCATAAAGTTCCAACATACCCTGTGTTAGTTTCATCTTGAGGTGAATGAACTAAATGCATTTCTTGAGTTACTGAAGAATTCTGACCATTTTCAAGAACACTTAAAGCCAAGACGACATCTGTTCTGTACACAGGGTGTCCATTTTCATCAGCTAAACGCTTAATACTTGCTATTGTGACACTTTGAGCTCGGCTCCCTAGCGCTGTCGCAACTTCCGTTCTTAAATCAAGAGTTTCTCCAACTCCAGGAAGATCCTCTGCAGTCCCAGATTTTTTAGCTTGGCACATCATACCCTGCACTAAACCCAATCCACGCTCAACCATAGTCTGAACGCCAGACACTTTCGAGCGCGCAAACGACACCAAACACGCTTCGTTATCAGTAGAGCTCACAGTTCCTGTCCTTGTCCCTAATGGGCCTTGAAAAGCACCGTACATCATCTCCTGATCAAACTCATAACATGTAATTTGTTCTTCTTTACGGTCATGTCCAAAAATGTCTCCTAGACACTCACCTCCGCCGGCTAAAATTTTATTTTCTTCTTCAATTTTTTCAGAAATTGTCTCTTTTGTAGGATCTGTTTCATCGGCTAACCGAAGAGTCGTTGAAGATGTCGCTTGAGGAAAAACTGATAATGACAAGCCGCCTGGATATGCTAAAGCTAGAGAATTACTATTGATAACCTCAAGATGGCTGACGGTTTCAGTGTCATCACCTACTTCATCTGTCTGACTCCCTCCAGACCCCGCTTCGATTGGGTCTTCATCATCGTCCTCGTCTAAAGACGGAAGCCCGCATGATACAGCCATACAAACTGATAAAATCATTAGGATATACGGGTTCAAAAATGTGTTCTTATAAAGTTTCATGCTCTAAGCCCCTAACAAAAGAAAAGACTCCTAAGGTATCGGGGCATAAATTCATAAAGTTTAAGTCTTAATCACAAAAGACACATAAAAACAAAACTATTCAAAATATTTCAAGCAAAATCTTTCATCAATAACCTGAGATTTAAGAATGTTAAGAATCTTTTGCGAAGTTTTTGCATCACCATAAATATATTTGCTATCTTGCGTCAATTTTCTAAAACTAGGGTCAAAACAAGCTTTCCTCACTGCGGCATAAATATCTTCACTACAATAATCAACATCGATAAACGCTTGCCCATGGATACGTCCTCGCTGCCGATCTCCAACATTCACAACAGGAAGCTCTATAAAAGGAGCCTCCAAACAACCCGCTGAAGAATTCCCAACAAGACAAGAAGCCTGCTTTAATAAGTTCACAAACACTTCACGCGGAAGGTTTCTAGCAACTGAAAAAGTACCGTTTGATTCTTCAGATTCAATAGCTTTAATCACATCTTGTGCCCCTGGGTCAGAATTTGGGTAAATAACAACACATGGATGAGAATCTCTGCGCACAGCCCGCAACACTTCTTCCGCATCTTCCCTCGCTGAGTTCTGCCTCCAAGAACTTGTATGATGCAAAACCACCAATAAAGGCTGTTGTTGCGATCCTACATCCAGATTGCAGCTACGAAAAACCTCTTCTCTAGTCATATCTGGAGTGTCAACAAATTTTTCTAATGCAGGATTCCCTACGACATGAATACGATCATCACTTTCACCCATTCTTAAAAGCCGATTACGGCTATCTTCGTGAGTCACTAAATGAAGCTGTGACAACTTACTCACTGAGTGCCGCACCATATCATCAATATTACCTGATCGATCCCCCCCACAAATATGACCAACAGGAACTCCTAAATAAGTTCCCGTCATAGCTGTCACCAAAGATTCTTCTCTATCACCAAGAGTCAGCAAAAGATCAGGTTTCCAAGATTCAACCACTTGCGTTAAACCCAAGATCTGTAAAGCAGACCCTTTGAGCTGAGCTGATCGAGTATCTCCGTGTATTAAGCTTTCTATTTTCTCAATAATTTTAAATCCTTCAGCCTCAATCACCTCAACGCTACGACCAAACGTCGAACTCAAGTGTGCACCTGTTACAGCGAGACCCAAGTCAACCTCCGGATCTTCATTCAAAACCTTTAACGCAGGAAATAAAACGTCAAAATCAGAACGAATACCTGTCACATATAGAATCTTACGCATGAAGAGCCTCTAAAATAAAACCATTTGAAAAATAGACACTTAAGTATAATTTTCACATAGATAGCTGTCAATCAACAGCATGATCGCTTTTTTTATCAACCCCACAAAGAGCCTTCTACATAAAAAAATCATCTATCCTCAAAAAACGTCTCTCAAGTTGACAACAAAATATTTATTTTCATAGACACAAGTCCACTCTTTCGTTTAAAACTTCACGTCTGGACTCTCGTAAGAAAAGGAAACAAAGATGAGCCAACCATATGAAATATTGAGTTTTTATAAGTTTGTCGACATTGAAGATCCTACAGCTCTTCAAGCTGACCTCAAAAAATTAACACAAACTCTCAATATGCTTGGAACAATTCTTCTTGCTAAGGAGGGTATTAACGGCATGGTTACAGGCTCACCGACGGATATAGAAGTATTTAAATCTTCTATGCACGAAAACCCTTTGTTTTCAGATCTTTTATTTAAAGCAAATCTTCATGACCAACCCGCTTTTAGCCGCATGCTTGTGAAAGTAAAAAACCATATTATCACTCTTAGAAAAGAAGTTGAGCCTACAAAAGAAACAGGAGAATACCTTTCCCCAAAAGATTTTC
Source organism: Oligoflexales bacterium (assembly GCA_045106415.1). Classification (GTDB taxonomy): domain Bacteria; phylum Bdellovibrionota_B; class Oligoflexia; order Oligoflexales; family Bog-1112; genus JBGCEP01. Next base: position 11,238 of record JBGCEP010000008.1, read on the forward strand.
TCGACTGGCAAAACAAAAACAAAGACATGATCATCCTGGATACACGAAATGATTATGAAGTTGAGATGGGAACTTTTCAGAATGCTGTGAACCCAGATATTCAATCTTTCGATCAATTTCCTGAGTGGGTTGATCAAAACTTAGAAAACAACAAAAAAACACCCATCGTTACTTTTTGCACTGGTGGAATCCGCTGTGAAAAAGCCACAGCTTATATGAAGCAAAAAGGGTTTGAATCCGTCTACCAACTTGACGGTGGTATTATTACTTATTTTGAAGAAACCAAAAACGACCCAGAAAACAATTATTGGGTTGGAGAGTGCACCGTCTTCGACAAAAGAAAAGCTATAACAAAAACCTTAGAGCCAAGCACTCAACTCATCTGTTATGTCTGCCTCACTACCATAAAAGAAGAAAATTTAGCGCAACAGCCGACCAAAGACGCTCTTTGCATCACATGCGCTAAAAGTATGAAAGAAAGCCAAGAAAAGAGAACCAAAAAAGGAATTGAAAAAAGCACTGAATTTCATCAAAAAAGAGCAAATTTTCTACATAAAGAAAGAATAAAGTATTCAGTGAAATTTAAAGAACATCAAAACCATCATTCAACAGAGAGCAGCACTTCAAACTCGAACTGACAGTTAAAATTTAGATCGACACAGCAAGATGTTGTTGCATAAATCGTTGTTGAAATCAAGAAGATAGCCCTCTAGAATTTGGTTCGACAAAAAACTAAAATTTTAGGGGGCTGATTTGAAGCATACTTATCGTGTCAAAAATTGGAAGCAACATAATCAATCTTTGATCAACCGGGGAAATATTACAATCTGGTTTGATGATAAAGCCATTGTCTCAATGGGCTTCTTCCGAGTGTTCTCCAAAAAGAGGGCGGCCACTTTTATATAGTAATCATGCCATTGAACCTGGATTGATTTTAAAGAGCATTTACCACCTACAGCTTCGCCAGTTATAAGGTTTTATAGAAGGTCTGTTTCACCTTCTCAATATAGATTTTCTAGCTCCAAATGATTCGACTTTTTCAAGACATGCGAAGGATATTGATGTTGCTTTAGAACATATTAATCTAGGAAAACCTATACACCTGGTCATTGATGCCACTAGGATGAAAATTCATGGAGAAGGAGAGTGGCATATGAGAACCTATGGGAAATCAAAAAGACGCAAATAGAAGAAGTTTCATGCCGGTGTTGATGTTGAAACGAGACAAATCACCGCCCTTACTATGACGGAGTTTAATGCTCATAACAGTTTAGAAACTGACAACCTTATCCAGAACACATCAAGCGAAATTGAGACTATAACAAGGGATAAGGCTTACAATAACAAGCGTGCCTATGATGCAATTGCACGAGTTAAAGCCTGGCCTCACACTCATCCTCATAGTGGGGCTGCACTAACCAATATGAGACAGATGCTTCGCAACAATAATGCCAGAAACGTCTGGGACCTTTTGCAAAAACAATTGAAAAAAGAAGCTGGATATCATGATCGAAGTTTAGTTGGAAATACATTCTTTCGTTACAAAACGATATTAGGCCCAAAAATGCGGGCTAGAAATTTTCGCAATCAATGTACGGAACTTAGGGTCGGTGCGCAAATTCTGAATCTAATGACCCATTTAGGTATGTGTTTTAACCTCTTGAGGTTTTCCAATAAATAGCGGTTCGCAATACTTTAAGGTCCTGCATATTTGCTTCTTATTCGTTTTATTCTTTAATTTTTCAACAACTTCTTTTGCTGTTTTAACATCCGCTCGCGGTGATTTTTTTATAGGTTTCATTTGCGGCTTCAAGGATCACCTTGTCTACCGCATGTTCTCCAAAAACTTTTTAAAGTTGATTATTTTCTTCCCTCAACTTATCCAGTTCGTTTAGAATATATTGATAATCTGTTGTTTTTCTGAGTTGATCTTTACACATCATTCTCTTCCAGTTGTAGATTTTTACGGGATGTATACCATGTTTTTTGCTAGATCAGAATGAGTCAAAATACCAGAGTCAAGTTCTTCTAAAATTTCTTGTTTTTGACGATTTGAGAAATATCTTTTCTTTATTATTGTCTGATCTGGGTCCATTTTGACCTCTCCTAGTTATTGGAGGTGTCTAGGCCAAATGGGGGTCAGGTTTATTTTCTAATTTCTAAAATTATTAATTTCAGACAAAATCATCACAATAAAATCAAACCACTTTCTGTGAGTATAAAAATTAATATTTGCGCCATCTACTACAGCGTAGCCATGATCAACAATCAATTTATCTAAGTAATCAACTTCCCCTTGCTGGACGGAGATAATCTGGCCATCAGATGACTTCCTGTGAACCAAAACACCAAAAAAATCTTTAGGGATTAATGTATTAACATATTTAATTGTTGAATAGGATTGTGTTTTACGCATAAGAAGTGGAGGTAAAAAATCTAACGTTAACAACCTAAAGTTTTCAGAACCCTCTTTCAACACCGCATGTGATTTGAGATTTTTTTGAAGAAAAGTATTCTTTTCAAAATTAAGCTCTATTAGATTTCTGATATCAGTATAAGAAAAAACCGAACAAGAAAATAAATCTTTTTGTCGTTTCACTGCCGACATAATAACATCAATTTTAACTTCTCCTAAATAAGAGAAGACCTCATTTTGCATATCTTCAATTAAATATTCATCAAAGCCCAGTGAATCAAATATAAATATCTCTAACTCTTGATATTGGTGAATTAAAACAATTGGGCATAAGTGAGGATCCTCATAAGTCTCGTTATCTCTATATAGAATCACATAGTCAACTTTTCTGTCACTCATCGAGGGTGTAGCATTACTTTTTATTAAATCTTTAAGTTCACTTAAAGAACAAAAATGTATATTCCAATCTTTCCATGCTTCAGCTTGATCACGCTTTAAATACCGCTCAACAAGATCAAGACCTTTCGGACGTATGAAAATATAGTCTTCGTCTTTTAAAAAATAATCCTTGAGATGATGTGTGTCCAAATTCTCTAAAATTAATTTATGCATCTTTTCAAGATTTTCAGGAGATTTCACTAGAGAAAAATTTTTAGCTCTCTCTAAGACTTCATCAAACTGTAAAGGCGCACCTAATAAATTTAAATTTGCGAGCGTAAATATTATCAATACAATACGGAGAAAAATTTTCATAAAAACCCTTAAAAAACCAAAACGTGATAACTTTATAATCAAATAATTAACAATGTAACCATACTTCTGGATTTTAAATTTTTGCTGAAACACCCATATTAATTTAGGGCCTATATAAGATGAGCCTAATCTATCTCAATTCAAGTCACTAAGAAAAGAAATATGTGCAATTTTCTAAATACCTTGCATAAACGGCAGGATACTACACAAAAACCTAAAGGAAACCTTCATATAATCATAAAAACTCAACTCAGATAAACCTTGGGATTCTCTAGGGAAACACAACAATCAAAAAACTATCTCCTAAAAAAAACAAGATTCTTGTGCTTTTGCACAAGAATCTTGCAGTCACAATACTTATATTTTCATTCGATCTAATAAGCTCTAGCGAAAATCGACCGTTTCACAGAAGGCTTTCCACTGAAAATACAGACACCACTTTCTTCTGGATCATCCAAAGGAATACAACGATGGGTTACTTTTAAAGGCTTTAAAATACTTTCAATTTCAGCACCTTCAGACCAGTGAGCCTTCACAAATCCTGTGGAGTCTTTTCCTTTAAAGAATTCTTGGAAATCTTCCAATGATTCTATTTGGTGAGTATTTTTCTCTTGGAAATCAACAGCTCTTTGATAAAGGTTTGACTGTATATTTCCTAAAGTATCTACAACTCCGGATAAAAGATCGGCAACAACAACAGATGATTTTTCTTTCGGACCTTGATCTCTACGAGCAACCATCACATGACCGGCTTCAACATCTCTTGCCCCAACTTCAATACGAATGGGCACACCTTTTTTGATATACTGCCAAGTTTTCTCTCCACCTCGAAGTTCTCTTAAATCAAGCTCTACACGAAGTTCTTGTTTTTCATATGACAGAGATTCTAAGTCTTTTTTCAACTGATGACAAAAATCAATCACAGCTTGGTTATCTTTATTTTTCTTTAGAATAGGAAGAATACAAATATGCTTCGGCGCTAATTTCGGAGGAAGAATCAAACCGTCATCATCACTATGGGTCATAATCAAACCACCAACAAGACGTGTTGTTACACCCCATGAGGTTGTCCATGCAAATTGATCTTCCCCATTTTCATCTTGAAACGAAATATCCATTGCTTTTGCAAACTTCTGACCTAAAAAATGAGAGGTGCCAGCTTGGATTGCCTTACCATCTTGCATCATAGCTTCAATACAATAAGTATTTTCTGCGCCTGGGAAACGTTCGTGTGCTGCTTTTTCACCACAAATAACAGGCATTGCCATATCATTTTTAGCGAAATCTTCATACACCCTCAACATCTTCATCGTTTCATCTTCAGCTTCAGCACGCTTCGCATGTGCTGTATGGCCTTCTTGCCATAAAAACTCTGATGTCCTCAAAAATTGTCTTGTTCTCATTTCCCAACGAACAACGTTCGCCCATTGGTTAATAAGCAGAGGGAGATCACGATAAGATTGAACCCACTTTGAATAGCTTGAACCAATAATCATTTCACTTGTTGGTCGAACAACAAGTGGCTCTTCCAGCTTACCAGCTGGTTTCAAACCACCTTCACCATCTGCTTCTAATCTGTGGTGTGTCACAACAGCGCACTCTTTTGCAAAACCATCAACGTGCTCTGCTTCTTTTTCTAAAAAGCTCAAGGGAATAAAAAGAGGAAAGTATGCATTCACATGTCCAGTATCCTTGAACATCTTATCTAATTTAGATTTCATATTTTCCCAAATCGCGTACCCCCATGGCTTAATCACCATACAGCCACGAACAACCGAAGACTCTGAGAGATCTGCTGCACGAATCACTTGCTGGTACCATTCAGGGTAGTTTTCTTTACGAGTTGGAGAAATTGCATTTGTAGGTTTTGACATTCTTTTAAGCCTTTCAAATCCACCAGATACATCTGGTTTTCAGGATCCAGACTATACCTGATTTCTAAAGAAGACGAAACCAAAGATCGAAAGCGATCTTATTTCAAACGATGAACTTTTAAAAGAAAAGAGAAGTGTTTATAAATTTCACTAACAATAGCAGAATTTGCATCAAGCACAGCAACCTTAGGGTGCTCACGGACAGATAAGGCTAAAGGAACAGTATCCGAAACAACTAATTGATCAATATCAGTACTTTCAAGAGCAGCCTTTGCTGAACCTGTCAAATGAGTCACAACAGCAATCACAGATTTCGCACCCTTACTCTTCAATTCCTTCGCAGATAAAGCCAATGTTTTTCCAGAACATGTCTCATCATCTACGATAGCAACATTCAAGCCGTCAACATTTCCGCGAACCTCACTCAAATCTTCAATAGCTCCTCTAAGCCCTCTTTTCTTTTGTAAGCTTTCCGAAAAAACACCCAACCATGAAGCAATTTTCGATGCTTCTTTTTGAAAACCTGCATCAGGAGAAACGACAAGATCAACCTTTTTATCTCGTAAGAATTGAGCAATAAACCCAGCACTTTGCACAACAAGTACCGGAATATCATAAAAACCAACCATTTGATCGCTATGTGGCCTCACAGTAGTCATCACATGAGCACCTGCTGCTGAAAAAAGATCTGCCACAAGCCGCCCTTGAGCCACAATCCCAGAACCTCTATAGAGTTTGTCAGACCTAGAGTAAGGTAAATATGGAGAAATAACATGCACATAAGCACCTCTTTGTGCATATTGATAGACTTTAGATAATGCTTGTAAAATATCTCGACTTCTCGTTCCCCTTAACTCAACCCATGCTATGTTTTTATCTGAAATAGATAGGGCATCACAACTTTCAGTCTCTATTTGAAAAGGAAATTGAAATGAGAAACCAGTAGATGTGACATGTTTCTGCTGCCGAGGCCAAGTTCGAAAAACCGATTGTTTGCGTTCTAGTCGCTTTTTCGTATTTTTTAAAAAAAGACTTTCAACACCAGCAACAGCCAACAAATCATACATCAAATTCTCAGACACTGAATCTAGATAAAGTCTCTTTTGAGAATGCTCAACAACAATACTCCGTGCGAACATGTGACGTGCCGTGTACGCTTGTAAAAGAGCTTCAAAAAACCTGTCCTCATGAAAACCGTCTTCTAAAAAAATACTTACATCTTCTCCTGATACATCTTTTAACTCAACCTGCATATTACCATTTGAAAACATTGAAGTTTGGTTATGGTTGCTTTTATGAGCGTCAAGAAGAATGGGCTGCGCAAAACAAGAATAGGACAAAAGGAAAAGAAGAGAAAAAAAATCATACCGAAATATCATATGGCTTCCCTTTTTTAGCAATGAGCTTGATCAGAACATGACAAAAAAAAGAAGGATTTACCACACAAACCATATAAATATCTGTATATTTAAAAATAAGCAGAAGTATGTGTGGTTTTTTAAAATAATTGCGAATACTCATAAATGATAGCGAATCGCAAGTAGACCACTCACTCCAAACCATGTTGACGGGTAGATCCCTAAAACAGGTGAAAGACCAAGAGCAATATGAAGAGAAGCTTTGGGGATTCGATATATGAAGCCAGCAGGAGTACGAATCTCTGTAAGAAAATTTGAAGACGTTGTCACCTTGGCTCCATAGCCAGCAAAGCCATCTAGGGGAAAATCACCAATCATAACTTTTCTTGGAAAAACATACATTTTGTAACCCGCTCCTACCACGTGAATAGTTTTTTGATCAAACGCCCAACCAAAGTCCACTTGATAGCCTTCAAGACCATCAAGATCCAACCAACTCACGCCAACAAAATCATAAAGTTGGACACCAATCATTTGGCTACCCACGGCTCGGCCTGAACTAAGAACACATAAAATCAAAGAAAGCATGATTGTTTTTTTCACAGGATATCCTTTTTCTCATTTTTTTCCATTGTAAAGGCGGAGAAGAGAACACTGCAAGCCAGCTTACTTTAAAAGATACAGTTTTCATCCGATGGAATATTAAACTCATTTGAAAGGTGAATTATGAAAATTCTCAAGAAATTAGGCATTGCCTTACTTCCTCTCGGATTATGGCAATGTGGAAGCCTAGAAGACGCTGTTGAACTGCAGAACTATTTAGCTCAGCTGCAATTGGCAGACTGTTTCGAAACCTCTGATGAAGGTTATGTACCAGAGTCATCAACAGCAACTGATGATGAAGCTGAAACAGAAGAACTCACAGAGTGCCAAGCAGATTTGACAGAAGTTTACGATGTAGATGGTGATGGAGAAATTTCTGAAGCTGAAGGCACAGAGCTTGAAGCTCACATCAAAGAGCGCCAAACGGCTCGAAATGCTGCTTGTACCGAAGAAGGCATTACCGATGAAACCGCATGTTTAGCTCATCATAAAGCGCAAAGAAAAATCCTCAGAGAAATAGCGATCACTTCATGCCTTCTTGACTACGACGCCGATAGTGATTCTTCACTTTCTAAAACGGAAATGAAAGCATGCCATGACGCTAAAAAAGCTGAAAGAAAAGAAATTAGAAAAGATCTTCGTTGCCAAAACGACGATAACAACGAGTGTGGACCTATCAAACTTGAAAAAATGAAAACAATTGCAAAATCTAAAGAAAAAACACGAAAAACATTCGTAGATGACACAGCACCAGGCGGGGTGATTGGTGATAAAACAGCAGCTGCTAAAAAATTAAAAGATGCCTCAACAACCAAAGCAGCTGAAAGATCCCCTCGAAAAGCTGCTAATGAAACAAAAGCAAGTGCTGGAAACACAGCTCGTAAAAGCCGAGGCAAAGTGGCTAAAGCAGCAACGCCATAAAAACATTTCTGTGAGCCATCCTTATTTTTTGTATTTATAAGCAAGGCTCACAGACACCTTCAACGAGCATATTGCAACACTACGCTTCACTCCAATGAGTTGTCCCTCTTGAATTCTTGTCTCTAAAACAACCCCAACACCCCCTAAACAAACTGTGAAATCCTATCGGATAGATACTAAAAAGCTTATGTCATTTATCCGTTTGAGTCAGAATTTTACAGCATCCCGCAACATGAAGATCAAAGCACTGATGAAATCGGCAACCATAAGAATTTTTGATTCAAATTATAAAATGGATAAAGACACTATTTCAAAGGTTTATCAAAACTTAGAGCTAGCCACATGAAAACAAATCTTGTTCAGCTATGCTGTGTATATACATTGTTTGCCGATAAACCATAAGATTGACGAAAACCTCTCACGATCAGTTTACTGATACTTTAAGATCGTAATAGTAAAACTTTTTGAAAATTACAGCCACGGTAGCATATAATGACCCATGATGATCAACATACGAAAAAAATCTTCATTCTAGCCCCTCTTAGATCAACAATCGCCTATTATAATGCTCTGTGTCATAAAGCTACAGACTTAAGCTTGATACAAGATCTACTTCTGTTAGGATGTTTATGTCTCAGCTAGTCATCTTTTGGTCATGGCCATTGCCATAAAGCAAAATCTCTTGCTTTATGCAACATTCATGATTTCCATCAAGGTGCCTGGTATGTATAATCTCGTTTCATTCGGAGGTTCGTCAATGATTCGAACTCTAGTTGCAACATTGAGTCTTTTCCTAGGAGGCTATTCCGTGTTTGGTAAAGCTGCAGACAGCACAAAAACAAAAAAAATTGCAGATGCAAAAGTTACTCACACCGTTTACTTTGATATCAAAATCGGTGAAGAAAAAGAAACCAAGCGTATCGTTATGGGTCTTTACGGAGATGAAGCACCTAAAACAGTTGAAAACTTCCGCGCACTTTGCACAGGTGAAAAAGGTACTGGCAAACAAGGAAAACCTCTACACTACAAAGGAAGTCACTTTCACCGTGTCATCCCTGGGTTCATGCTCCAAGGTGGTGATTTTACAAATGGTAATGGCACAGGTGGAGAGAGTATTTATGGGGGTTCTTTCGACGATGAAAGCTTCACCCTCAATCACGAAACTCCAGGACTGCTTAGCATGGCAAATGCTGGCCCAAATACAAATGGTTCTCAATTTTTCATCACAACAGTTGAAACACCATGGCTCAACGGTCGTCACGTTGTCTTTGGAAAAGTGATGGACAAAGACAGCCTTGAAACTGTGAAAAAAATCGAGAGCTTTGGTAGCCAGAGTGGCCAAACCTCAACAAGAATTGAAATCACCGACTCAGGTGAAATCAAAAACAACTCATAGTCAAAAGATTTAAAGTTGTGTTTATGAAGGCTCTGTCCTCTTCTGGGACGGAGCTTTTTTACGTGTTGCTTTCTTTTTTCGACCACCACTCGACGGAGCTTTCTCCATAATAGGAACACGCTTTTTTTGACTTGTCTGCTTTGTATAAGGTTTTGAATTTTCTCCAGTTGTTTTTTTTCGAAAACTTTTCTTTTTTCCTGCGCTCTCTTGACGAGAATTTTTAACTGGAGTCGATGGGTCTTTTTTATGATTTCCAGTTTTTTTCACAAAGGATTTCTTCTTCTCATCACTTTGTGATCCTTCCTTCATACTCTTCTCTAGGCTGTCGTCAGTGGATTCTACTGAACTCACACCAGAGTCAACAATCAGAAACTGTAACATTTTAGGGCATACCCATATCACTTGAGACCTTTGTTTAAGACAGCCTATCATACAAAAGCGATGATAAATTGGACCAAGTACTCCAAGATGGCGACCTTTCCACCCTATATTCTGGCGCGCAACCCAACCCGAAAGAGCTCTTTGCGATATACCGTACACACCTGTTTTTACATTCTTTTTCATACGTCCAGATCGGATGATTTTAAGCCACAATGTAAAAAGACCAACCCATGACACAAAGTCGAGTTCAACACCTTCTGAATCAATGCGGATTCCCCGAATCGATAGGCGCCAACGAAAATCACGGCTTGATGGCCAAACTTTATCTTGAACCCACATAGTCTTTCCTCCAGATACATCTCTCATCGGGTTGATTTTATCGTCATAAAACAAATGATGGCATAAATATTTTAACCTACAATATTTATAAGTTGTTACATTACCCACAAAATCATTTTTCATTAAAAAATAAAAGTTGTACATCAAACATTTAAACCAGATTTCACACTCACTGAATAGACTTGATGTTCAAAAAATAATCATGTTAACCTCCTGCAATAGCAAGATAGGTAACATCGATAAGATCTAATGATAAAAACGAGTTTTTTATGAAACCTTACATCCAAGCTTTTATTTGTCTGTTCCTATGGAGCTTTAAGATTTACAGTGCTCCTGCGCTCAGAAAAATACTCGCCACTCAAGATATTTCCATTGAAAAAAAAGACCGAGCTATTTTTTTCATAAAAAAGCTCCAATCGACACAACTCACAGCAGCATCGACAACAAGTAGACGTGTTGAAAAAAAAACAGTCATACCTGAAGCAGTGTTAAAGAGCGCTCTTCAAAATCTTTATGCCCATCCCGAGGCCAAATTTTCACGAAGAGACCAACTACAAGCAGGTGAGACAAATAAAACATTTACCTTTTATGGCGCTTCCGTTGCTTTCCGGCAAAAAAATCTAAAAACAAAGATAAAGCTACGAGCACGATTTTACTTGAAGATCGATAAAAATGGGAACACTCTACGCTCTCAACCAGGGCATGGTTTTTTAGAGCTTAAAATTAAAAATCCTTTACCTGGTCAAAGAGGGGTCCATAAATATAGAATCAAGCTACGTGATGACCTCATCTTTCAAGTTTTCACAAACCCGGCCTATACTGACGAATTTCAGTTAGCTCTTCAAAATATTAAGGAAAGCCTTTCCCCTTCCTCTAAAGAATACCAGACAGCACTTATTATGTTAGAGGCTACCGAATATTTTTCTAATATTGACTCACGTTTTTCTCAGCCCGTCCTAGGGGTTTCATACACAAGAGATTCCTACCAGCAAGATATCCTTTCACACAACGTTCAAATCACACTCGATCGCAATGTACAAGCTTACCTTCCTTACCAAATCAATCACTTAAATACATTTGACGATTATCTCTTTGAAGAGGCGGCAAAAGATCTCACACACACTTACCCTAGTGATATTGTGGTTCTTGAACTCAAAGAGCCCATGCAAATAAGCTTGAAAAAAACTTTTAAAAAAGACTCTCTTCTAGAAAGACTTCGACTCTTCAGACAACATGCCTTCTGCCGCGCTTACGTTTCTTCTGGCTTTGACATCGAAAGAAACAGAGGCAAAGCTGGGACCATCCGAAACCTGCTCTATGAAAAATATTTATAAAAACACATCACAGTACGTTTTCAGACTCCAAGACCTCTAAAAAAAATACGGCACTATGAATGCGCTCATTTCACCCGCTTCTCATACAGCCCAAAAATCACAACAGCCCTTCCAAACAACAAATCACCAAATCAAATAGCAATTCCTCACTGGATTGTGTTTTATAGAAAAGCGATTCACAATAATAGAAAAGGAGAAATTTATGAATAACTTTTGGAAAAAATGTGGACCATGTGGAAAAGAGATTACACATCAAACAGCTTACTTTGCTTGTGGCACAAGCAGTTGCCAAAAATCCGCATTCTGTTCACTCAGCTGTTGGAATGCACACATACCACTAATGAAGCATAAAGACGCTTGGGCTGAAGAACGCATTTCTCCCGGACTCAATGACACCCGAGATCAGAACACCCAAATCAAATCAACTGATGTTTTGGTAGTTGCATCTAAACTAAAGGCATACATCAAAGAAAGCTCTGGCTTAAATACTTCAGCAAGCGCTCTCACTCGTCTTTCAGATATTATTCGTTTGCAATCTGACAAAGCGATGAAAAATGCAAAAAATGAAGGACGCAAAACAGTCCTCGATCGGGATTTTTTAAACCCACAATAACGAGGACTGTCCAACTTCAAAATATTCCCAAGTTAAAAAAATGAGAACTTTGCTCGTGAGCTGCTGTAACCTGAGTCTTCTAGAATTTCAATAATTTCTAGGTTGGTTTTCAACCACTCTTTGAAAGGCTCACTTACTTTATCTGGTGAGGCACGACGCACACTCAATCCTGTTTCTCCAACATGTTCACGAAGCTGTGAAGCAATATCACGGCGCATGGCATCAAGATGAAGGAATATGGATTCTTTTCCAACTTTATCACTATCCAGCCCTAAAGGTGAACTCAATAAAGTTGCTGCTTCAAGACGAGTCTTGGCATCAAAAATATAATCTTGCAACATCACCTTTGGTTTTTTTGTCTCTGAAATAAACACAACACCTACGAGTTGATTCTTCCTAGCATCACTTCTAGAAGATAGGACAAACTCAGATAAGCTGGTGATTGCCTCAACAAGCTCATCACACCCTTCCTCAATCTCCATATAGGAAGACACTTCATTCACTCTTGCTAAGGTTTGATAAACAACCTCTTTGGCAAGTCTTAGAAGGTCTTTAGATATGTTTTTCTTAATGAAGGCACGCTCTTCTTGAGAAAATGTAACTTTCCGTCCATCGGCAGCTGTAAAATCACGATTCGTATCTTCAAATAGCTTTTCTACAACTTTATTCACATCGGCTTTTAAATCAGATGGCCATTGAACTTCATGCGAAGGAACATCGTCGATTTTTTCAACGTTCTCACCATGCTCTTCATCAACTTCTCCATCTGAAAGTTGGTCAAATCCTTTTTTCCATTCTGAGTCTGATTTCAAGGAGCTTTCTAAGAGACTTTTTAAGGATATCGATCCTAAGTCAATACTCACTTCAGAGCCTTCAGCATCAACGGATCCTTGGTAATCACCGTCTTCTTCATAAGGAGCGACTCCTTCAACTGGTAGACCTGTCGCCCTTACAATCGCAAATAAAGATTTAACAACTCCACCGATGTCTCGAAATTGTTTTTTCAGCCAATCTTTTTTGTACTTTTCTATCGCTTTTGGGTCACCATGAAGCTTCACAAGGTCATCATGATTCTGAAGATTTCTCCACCCTGAGTTCGTCATCCATGACAGAGCGATATCCAAAGGTCCTAAAAGACGATCCACAATTTTACTCACAGGAATCCGAACATCTTGGACTCTTTTTTGGTCTTCAGACGTCTCAGAGGTTCCTGCCTTACCACGTATATATGGCTCTACAAGCCAAGAAGCAAGATTCTTAAGATCATTTCTCTGGTCATAATGAACATCAGCAAGTGGATTAGCAAAAGTTCTCCAAGGACCGCAATCAGCAAATTTTTGAGCTTGAGCATCAGAGCAATAAGCTAACTCAACACTAGGATCACACTCTTTCCAGCTTGCATCATAGCCCCATTCAATTGCTTTTTGATCATAATGCAACAATTCGCGTCTTTGAATTTTTTGCCCTATTAAGACACTCACTTCAAAGTTTGAGTAATGCATCACAGAAGAAGCAAGTTCAGGAATTTCTACAGACTCACCGCTTAAGTAGTTTTGGTATAGATTTTCCAGCTCTTTTGGTGTCACTTTGTTTTCTAAGTGCGCAGCAAAGTTATGTCGAAGACCCATTGTATGACCGACTTCATGAGCCACAACTGAAGCAACGTAATCTTGCGCAACACGCAGTGCAAGTTCATTTGCTAGACTGTCAGGCATACTGGTTAATGTTTGTTGAAGACCAGGTAAGAATTGATGAAATTTATGACTTTGTTGGCACATAGAATTTGTATGCGCATCTTCTTCAGAAGCGTTTGAAGAAAATGATTGAGGGCATTTCAAAGATTGAAGGCGCCTTCTATTTTTTCTTTCTTCGGGTGTAAAGTCTTCATCCATCTCATCCGCATTAACTTGTGTATTTAAAATAGCACGGACTCTTTGCAACGATCCAAATGCAAACGCTGATGTTAAAAATACCTGCGCATGATGAATTTCACCACTTAGAGGGTCAGCTAAGACATCTGCATAAGCAAAACCCGCTTTATCCCAACGCACCCATTCAATCAAATTGTAATCAGGATGAGGAGCTTGAATACCTTCTGGAGCGTCAACAACTTCGACAACTTCTCTTCCAAAAGCTTCATTCCAATATAAAATACCACGACGAACAGCTTCTCTATACTCATCTGGAATTTTATGTGACAACGCATAAACGATCGTTTTTTGATGATTCCATTTTAAAACATGACCAAATGGAGTGCCATCATGCCGTTTAATTTGAGAGTGTGTTTCAAAGTAGCCAACTTTTTTAAATTGTCCACCTTTTCTCTGTTGAAAAGCTTGAGAATCAGTACGAGTCCTCTTTCTCTTCTTTTTCGTTAAATGGTTATCATCACCTTCAAGGCGTTTTAGAAAAAAACGTTCTTGGATAGGGACCTGTGCCAAAATACGCATATTCATTTTGACATCTTTCACGAAACGATCAACAACAACTTCCTGTGCATCTTGTGAAAGAATCACATGGCTGACCCACGGTAAGATTTGAGGCTGTTGAATCGTGTACCCATGAAAAGAACGACCTTTTTCATCTGGAGCATCGTACCACGCCTCTAGTTCACCCCCAAAGCCCTCTGAAGCCAAACGAATATAAATAGCATCATTGCTTTCATCTAAAATACGAAAACGTGCGAGCAATGTTTTCGCATCATCATGGTCAACACTCTGACCATCTGCAGCCTGAAACATCAACAAACTGCTGTATCCATCTAAAACAAGGCAAGAGTCATCTTTTTCAAAATACACTCGATAAGACTTCTTCGATTCAAACATCGGCGCAGAGCGCTGCTGAATAGCAGTCATATGCAGGACATAAGAATGGCCGCTTTCTATATCAGCAGCAGGTAAACCAATAGATTTCTGCGCTGTGTTGATAGTCAAGACATGAGCCTGAGCAACTGGCAACAAAAGCAACGCACAGAGCAACAAACGAACCATAAAATCCTCCGGTGACGTATTACATATTCACGGAAGATATTGATAAACCATTCTAAATGTCAACACTATATTTATAATCCAGCTCATTTATAATAGGAAAAATCAATAAGGCCGTGTCTTTCTTAGCTCAATAATGGTTTAATGGCCTAAATTTCATCCACAGATCCCCTTCATGAGGTGTGCATGTTCTCAGCGATTCAAGTCCAAAACGGAGATTTAAAACTGTTAGACCAAAGACTGTTGCCTGATCAAGAGGTCTGGATCACCTGTAAAACGCATGAAGATGTGGCTACCGCCATTGAAAACATGACTGTACGAGGGGCTCCTGCAATTGGTTGCGCAGCTGCTTTTGGCCTCGCGATAGCAGCCTCAGAAGCAGAACACAGGGACTCTACAGACTTTAAATCTTATATACAAAAAGCAGCAAAACGTTTAAGCCAAACTCGTCCGACAGCAGTCAACCTTTTTCACGCTTTGCAAAAAGTAGAGTCTTCAGCTATAAGCCAAAATTATGCGAAAACAGCAAAAGAATGTGCTTGGACAATTGCTCACAAAATTTACAGCGACGATTTAAAAACGTGTCAAAGAATAGGTGAAAACGGATCAAGGGCTCTTCAAGGAAAAAACCTAAGGATCATGACTCATTGCAACGCAGGTGGAATTGCCACAACGGGTTATGGGACAGCCCTAGGAGTCATTCAAAATTTATTCGACAATCGCAGACTTGAAAAAGTCTACGTGAATGAAACAAGGCCATGGCTACAAGGTGCTCGTCTTACAACTTGGGAGCTTCTTCGTTCAGATATCCCATGCCAACTTGGAACAGATTCAAGCGCAGGCATCCTTATGCAGCAAAATCTTATCGACGCAGTCATTGTTGGAGCAGATCGTATTGCTATGAACGGAGATACTGCCAATAAGATTGGCACTTACTCTCTCGCTGTGCTAGCTAATTTCCATAAAATTCCTTTTTACATTGCCGCACCAAAATCTACTTTTGACTCAAATATTCAAGATGGACAGGGAATTCCAATTGAAACAAGACCTCCAGAAGAAATTACTCACTTCAAAGGTACAGCCATAGCACCCATGGATGTTCCTGCGTACAACCCTTCATTTGACATCACCCCTCACACACTCATCACAGCTTACATCACAGAAAAAGGTAATCTTGCTCCTGATCAAATCAGTCAGACTTTCAATGATGAAGTCTTACTGTAGTAGAAGAGTAAATTAGGCATTTTTGAAAGTTTAAAATCTCAAGACTGTCAGCAGGAAACTTTTCCAACAACACGAGACTCTTTTGAAAGAGATGTCCTACAACTATCGGATAAATAAATAAGAGTAAGGCATATCGAAAATGATCTTCGATATGCCTTATGTTAAAACGACAACTCTGATCTTCAATACAAATATTTTGCAAAAATAAATCTCAAAATCATGGTTCCCTCTTTTTTCAATATCATTAATACGTGCAACTTCTCTGTATTTATAGATTAAAGATTTATAAATCCGCTGCGGGCAAAGAATCCCCCATTTCGGAAGCTCCGTCACCTTTGTGGACTCCTCCGTCTCCAGTTCCTAGTTTTCCATAGTCATTATTACCCCAGCATTTCACCGTATGATTGTCGAGAAGAGCGCAAGCCGCTTCTACACCTAATTCAACTTGTGTAGCATGGCGTCCTGTTCCTAAATCAATAGCTGATAAGTTATCGCCCATTTCCCCTGCGTCATCGCCGATTCTATCCGTATTTCCTTTTCCTAATTGACCGTAGTTATTCTCTCCCCAGCACTTCAAATCATTATTATCAAGAATGGCACAAATAAAATAATCCCCTACAGAAACTTGAGATACGGTTCGACCCACTCCTAAATCAATGACCGCTAAACTATCTCCCATTTCCCCTGCACCATCGCCGTGATCCTCTGAAGAGGCATTTCCTAACTGACCCTGAAACCCTTCTCCCCAACATTTTAAATCAGCATTATCAAGAATAGCGCAAGTATTGTATCCTCCTGCGCTTATAGAAACAGGGGTTCTTCCTGTTCCTAGATCAATAGCGGCTAAGTTATCGCCCATCTCTGATGCTGCGTCCCCTGTCTGGGAATCAATTTCTTGACCGACAGCACCATGCGGACCATATCCCCAACATTTCATGTCACTATTATCCAAAACAGCGCATGTATGTAAAAATCCTGCTACTATTTTTGTTGCTGTTCGACCTGTGCCAAGTTCTGCATATGCAAGGGAATCCCCCATTTCCCCTGCGCCATCACCGATATTATTTGTTGAGCCAATGCCTAGCTGTCCTGCGTTGTTGCGTCCCCAACACTTCACTTTCCCATTGTCTAAAATAGCGCAGTGATGTTGAAGACCTGACGCAATATCAACTGCCGTTCGAGCAGTTCCTAAATTGACAGAAGCAAGAGAGTCTCCCATCTCACCTGGAGAGTTGCCAATACTGACTGAGTTCGATTCATTACCTAGTTGCCCTAAATATTCTGTTCCCCAGCATTTGACAATCCCATTATCTAAAACAGCGCAGCTACTATGATCTGCTGTTGCAATTTTGGTAATGCTACGTCCTGTGCCTAAATCGACAAAAGGTAAATTGGTACCCATTTCAGATGAGCCATCTCCAGCGTGACTTCCGCTACCTATACCTGCTTGCCCATTTTCATTTCTCCCCCAGCATTTAAGACTGTTGTCAGAAAAAATGCCACAAAATGTCGATCCTATAGCTTTTTGCAAGGTTGATATTGTTCTTGCTGTAAAACCATCACCGTTGGATACGACCCCAATATTTCCTGCTGTATCAGTTGCTCGGATTGTAGCGTAATAAGTCAAACCTTCAGTAAGATCCAAACCCGTTAATGTAATTGAAGTCACAAGACCAACGTTTTGCCAAGTAAGAGTGTTTATCGCACCTGAAGAGGTACCAAGGGCAACTTCATAATAAGCGACTCCTGATGTTGCATCACTGCTTGCACTCCATGACATTGCAGGGCTGACTTCAGAGTTTAAGTTAAAGGCTCCGTCAACAAAAGACCCTGGTGCAGACGGAGCGACGTTATCATGAAGAATTGTATCCGAAACACAACTGGATTCATTCCCTGCTTCGTCCTTAAACTGAGCGTAAACTGTTGCCGTTGCATTTGTTTGAGCTAAGGACCAACCTGTTTTCGTTGTTGAGTATGCTTCCCAGCTTCCACCTGAGCCACATGCTGCAGTGTTTGTCACAAGCATCTCACTTGCATCTACAGCTGAAGGCGATAAAGCAACCGTTGTACTGATCGATGTTGCAGCCCCACTTGATATTGTTAAAGAAGGTGATAAAGGTGCGATATTATCGTGCACGATCGTATCGTTGATACAAGTTGATGTATTTCCAGCTTCATCTTTGAATTTGACGTAAACGGTTGCTGTTGCATTTGTTTGTCCTAAACTCCAACCCGCTTTCGATGTTGCATAACTTTCCCAACTTCCATCTGCAGCACAGCCTGAAGTATTAGTCACATACATCTCCGATGCACCAGCTGCACTTAGTGTTAAATCAGGTGTTTCATCTGCTATATGTGTTCCACCATCAATAGCAATGGAATGACTCGAAGGAGCTAGTGAATCATGTGTAATAGAATCATTGATACAGTTCGATTCATTACCAGCTTCATCCTTAAACTTCACATAAACTGTTGCTAAGGCATTCGTTTGACCTAAAGACCAACCTGCTTTCGATGTCGCATAACTCTCCCAAGAGCCGTCAGCACCACAACCTGCTGTATTTGTCACATACATCTCACTTGCACCAACAGCTGAAAGAGTGAGGTCAGGAGTACTATCGGATGTGTGTGTACCTGCACTAAAAATAATAGAAACACTGGATGGAGCTATCGAATCATGAGTCACCGTATCATTCACACAGCTTGATTCATTACCAGCTTCATCCTTGAACTTAACATAGACTGTCGTTAACGCGTTTGTTTGGCTTAAAGTCCACGATAACTTTGACACACCATAATTTTCCCAAGTTCCATCGCTATTACACCCAGCTGTATTTGTCACATACATTGCTGTTGCATCAGTTGCACTCAAAGTAAGATTGGGGGATGTTTCAGAAATAAAGTCTCCCCCATCAATCACAAGTGACGGAGACTGAGGAGCAACACTGTCATGTAACACAGCATCAGAGATACAGTTCGTTTCGTTCAAAGCAACATCTCGGAATTTAGCATACAGTGTATTCGATTGATTTGAGTTTGGCAGCGTCACGCTCTTAGAAGTTTGATACTCTTCCCAGTTTCCACCTATGCTACAGCTGGAATCTTCTGTTATATACACTTCAGATGCATCACTAACATCAAAATTAAATGTTGTATTTAGAAATGAAACAACTCCGGCACCAGAAGCAAGGTTAGCTTGATTAATAACTGGTTTTGTGACGTCAACTGTATAAGATAAACTCACCTGACTACAGTTACCAGGAGCATCAGATTTTGACATTTTTGCATAAAAAACATGAGGCCCTTCCGTCAATGTCGGGAGAGACATTTGAATTGTTTGAGTTGTTGCTGTACCTGAAACCAAAAGGTTCCCACAAGTTTGATCACTATAAATTCCGACAACCGCTCCAGATTCAACACCGTCAACTTGAAGAACCGGTCTCAATTCAGAAGAGTTTGACAACACAGGAGAAACAAGGCTTAAACCTGTCGGTGCAGATAAGTCTGTCAATAGAGTGTATGATAAATAAGAACGCGAACACGCCCCAAGGCCACCATGACTATTTTCCGCACGGGCATAAAATTGATAAGCCCCCACTTTACTTAGCCTAGGACTCAATGAAAGAGCTCCACCTACTGACGCTTGTAATGAAACCAAAGCGTCTCCATCACAATTTTCATTTGTATACACAGAAACGATATCTCCTGCTAATACAGGCTCTAAAGAAAGAACGGGTGTTGCACTTAAGCCAGCAGACTTTTCAGTTGTTATCCCCGTGATTTCTTGCGCTCCTAAAATAAAAGTACCTACAAGATTTGTCGGCTTAAAACAAATAGATTGGTCTCTCAGCTCTCCTGTATAAAGAGTTCTTGTTTTATTCCAATCTAAGAAAGTCATAGTAGTAACATTGGACGATTTCAAATCCCAGCATAGGTCAATATCTTTACTTAACCACTCTGACACCTCTTGTCCAGAATCGTCTAAAACGCCACCTTGCATGACACCTTTTTTTTCTGCGTCTTCCACAAAATAAATCTGATCCGCTTTCACTGTCGACGAATCATAAGTCATCTTCAGTGTGCCATTTATAAAATCTTTTTCAAAAACAAGCGCTTCTCCCAATTGAGTTTTTTCTTCAAATACAACTGAAAAAAGACCTGGAAGTGATTGTGTTTGTATGCAAATTTTTCCAGCACTTTGTACTCCATCCACCTCAGTACTATCACTCCCATCAAGGGCACTAATTTTTACTTTCGACGCATCTAAAGTGCTTTCTGAAATATTAAGACAAACTTTAACGTCTTTGTTTATTTTTGGTGTCGAAGTCTGTTCACTTCGAGCAGTAATAATAAGAGCATATTCACCTGTATCTTTTACATCAAACATCACTGGTGATTCAAAAGTTCCTTCTAATACATTCACAGAACCATTTAAAGTTTCTACAGTAACTTCTTCTGTATGTGGTATGATTTTTGATTCGCTAGCATTTTTCACACCAACTTCAACACCGTTCAGAGATCTCGTGCTAGAAACCTTTTCTCCTTCGCAAGACAGAAGACTCCACACAACAATTAAGGTTTGAATAAACTTCATACTGCCCCCTGTCGATGATTCATACTTAGGCTGTTCGGATTCTAATTTAAAAAAGTTAAATTTTTTTAAACAAATATAGAAATGATAATTCCCCACAATATTCCCTCTATAACCATTTAAAAATAAAGGTGAATATTCTCATTCAGATAATTTTTATTCTACAAACAATATCAATCTATATCCGAACCCAGATTTAAAAAACAAAAATACCGAGACAGACATGCTTATATAATCGATGCCGATCCGTTCAAAGTAACCTTCTTTTAATTTTATTTTCGCTTAATAATCCCAGGGTCGAGACAAATTTGATCGTCACTTTGGTTTGATAAAGAGATTGAATTCAGTTTAAAAGATAATAAATCTCTAATGGCCTAGGGTTGCAGACAATATTTGATTCTTCAGCTATCTAAAATAGACTTAATTTTTTTATGATCATTTCACACACCTAAGAATCAGAATGACACGAAGTTGTTTGATTTTTTTACAGCGTTGTAAAATATGAAGAGGATGAATTCTATCGCAATAATGAAAAAATGTCACAAACACGAGCTCAAAATTCACTATTAATTAAGGATATTTAAGAAAAAAGAAGAGAATTAAAAAATCGCCACTTTAGTCATAATTAATGTCGGACATCAAGATATCTTTTAAAAAACATTAGAGAAATTTATTGAATATGCGAATATCATTCGTTCTACACACATAAAATAAAACATTTAAAAAATACTTCTCAATTTTTATGAAACTTCATCCGATAAATAGGTGTATTTTTAAAAAGGTTTTGCATATGACTTCCCATTTTTCTATCTTTATTTTTATAATTTTCTTTTTAATATCCAGCTGTAGTGGAAAAAAATATACTGGCCGAACTCAATCTTCTGATGGGGCTGAGTCTGCACAAGCTCTTGAAAATGATCAAGATGCACAAGCTGAAGGAAATATAAATGAAGATGATGAAAATGAAATCCTCCCTCCTGACGAACCTAATATTAATCTTTCGTTAGAGGATGAAACAACTGAAACAAAAATACTAAATGTAAACCTTGACGCAAACATTTGGGGAGTTGGGTCAGGTAAATCTTTAAACGCTACATTTTCTTTAACCACGAATAGCACCGTCGATCTTACAAAAGGTATCCTTGAAGAGGTTGGGAGCTTACTCATCAATGAAGATAAAGAAACAGTCATCACCGAAGGAGTTGAATTTGTAGGCCAGTGTCAATACATGAGTTTTGTAAGCTCTGACTCTTCAAGCACTACAACTCTATCTCTTAGTCCAAGCATCCCCCTAGCTGGATCTGTTGGAGGATCTTCTGATTTTGAAAAAGCTTTAGCAAGCACAGCAAGCATCATTGTTTCTGGACCTTATTTCCTTATTGAAGAAGGTGATCATGTCGATTCTCTTAAAGAAAAATGTCAACAACAGCTTAGAGATAAATACACAGATATTATTGCTGAGCAGATTAAAATATTAGTTGAACAAAAAGTCGTACGAGATGAGCGAGAACAAATTCAATCAATGATGGATTCTATTAAAGGTGGGGCTGAAACAGTTTTTAGCAACGTAAACAAAGTAGGAGGGGTCATCTCCTCCGTAGGAAGCACAACAGCTGATGGAGTCAGTGTTGTTACAGGAACTGTAGACGATGTGGCTGACTCAGTGACCGATGGAGCTGGTTCTGTGATTGATAAGGTTGGTGGGCTTTTTCTCTCTGAAGAAGAAAATTATTCTTTATGCTACAGTATTTCTGTCAACATCAGCGATTTAAGTATCAGCAAGGAAAGATATACCAATTGTCAAGGTGAAGTCTATAACGACGAAGCACCACACGCTATTCAACGTGCCATTGAAATAGCACAGGACATTGCTCTCACAGCAACACAGTATGGAATAAAGCTTTGATATTTCAATTTATTAAATATCTTCATGACCTTGTGGGCACACAAGCTCATTAATATAAAACCTGTTTTGCCGCCAAATTAATGGAGACTGACAAACACTACATTTCAGCTTTGTTTCTTGAGATTCTTTAAAATTTAGTTTAAAGAGCCCCATTTTCATACCCTCTAAGCTTCTCAAATCATCACGTTCAATAAAATCCCATTTTAAATCTCTAAAATGATTTCGAATTGAATAAAACAATCGACCCGTTAGAACAACTTCTCCTTGCTCTGCAGCACTACTTATTCTCGAAGCAACGTGAACTTCTTGACCATCTGGCGTAAAATCAAACTGCTCATCTGAACCAAAAAAACCTAGACTTGCAGGCCCCATAGAACCACCAATACGAATTCCTAGTTGGTCCACATGAAATTCACCGCGAATGTCATTAATATACTCTTCCCAAGATGCGAAAAGCTCCTGCATAAAACGTACAAGTTTCTCTTCCCACATAGGATTATTATAATTAGCCACCAATAGAACACCATCACCTAAAAATTTAGGGACTAAAACTCCATGCTCACCTCCTAGTTTGACACATAGATTAAAAAAATCGATCTTAATTTTACTAAACAATGGCTTTGGTGCAATCTGCCCAAACGCTGTCGAGCCAGAAAGGTCAGCGAAGAGCACAGCCATACTATCAAAATAATTTTCTTTATTAAGTGTCCATTTACCTTCTTTAGCTTCTTCTCTAATACGTTTGGGGACAGTTAATCTCAGACATTCTTCATTTTTAAGAGAATCAAACTCATGCTCCCTAACCTGAACATCTCTTCTTATTTTTTCTACAATAAGTCCATATACAGCTAAAAAACAACCTTGTGCCAAAATATAACTCACTGCTAATATTTTATGTGGAAGATCTGAACTTTCAGGAATAAGAACTGCTATTAATAAAGAAAAAGATGAAATGATAATGAAAAATATTCCAAAAATCGTCGGCAAAAAAAGGCTCATGAAAACAGTTGTTGCTGTAATCAAAGCTCCAGTAAGATATACAGAATCAGCTCCTCCAGTCAAAGAAACCATATAAGCTGTGAAAACACACGGGAGAAGTCCTGCAAAAATACTTCCAAACATTAGAAAATTAAATGATTTAATTTTATAAGTTGCATAAAAGACAACCAGGTAAATGATAGAAGCTAAAAAACGAAGAGATATAAATTGAGTGGCATACTCAGGGACTAATTCTATATCAAAAAAACTAAATAATAGAAAAAAGGGAACAGCAATCACTGTCAGATATTTAAATCCATGCCTAGTATAATTCGATTGTGTTTCATCATTCAATTCAATGTTAATCGAACTAGACATAGAGACTGCTGTTCCAAAAGTTAAATTATCATTAATATTTCATACATAAAAAATATTGATTTCCGCCTTCATCTTTTTCTATTTTTGCATCCGGACAATCATCTGGTGCAACTTTTAGTAGTTCCTCTTCAGACCTTAACTCTAAAACCCAATCAACAAGACACTCACCTATTGTTTTTGAGTAGCACTCTTTAGAGAAATTCCCAACTACCATTTCACTTTTATTTTTTGTCAAGTGACCTGTAAGAATTTGAGTTAAACGACGCGCAGCTCCATAGTTTAAGTAATCATAAAGACCTGCGCTATAGACCATATCGTACTTCATATCTTTTGGACCTGGAGGAGTTCCATTATAAAGATCTCGCACGCCTGTTTGGCTGTAGTGAACAATAGCCTTAAGCTGTTTGGAAAGAAGAATATTTGAAATTCTTGTTTTTGCATCAAGAAGCGCATTCACATCTTGGTCCATAAGAACAAATTCAAATCTATTGACAATTTCTGGGTCGGATGTTTCAAAAAAATGCGCGACTTCTTGTGCTGGACCACAGCCTACGGATAAAACCTTAAGTCTTTTATCAGGGTTTTTCTTGGCAAACTCTTCAAACTTATGAACAAACATCCCCCTTCGCAAACGCACCGACTGACACGCAGGCTCTTCATTAAAATACATATGCATTAAAGAGCCAAAAGTATCAGAACTCTCAGGTACATGCCTGTACATTTGATTCATCATTTCAAAATCGCCTGCATAGCCTAGAGGCTTCTCATAAGACCTTTTTAGAATTGGTGCATCAGATAAATATTTCATTAAGTTATGACGAAAAAATCGTATACAACTTTCTTTAATAGAAGGCTCAAAAATTTCATCACGGATATTATCAACAGATTTACTAAAATCCAACATCCGTTTGATAAATGATGGTCCAATTAATTGAATAATGGCTCTTTTTGATTGTTGTCTTTTTTGTTCTGAAAGAACCATCATTGAATTTTCATAATCTTGAATTTGATTTTTCACAACCGAAAGATAGTGGTCAATATCATAAACTAAAGACTTTAATGTATTTGGAATGTTCGAATATTCGTGGTCTGCAATTTCAATCATAGGCTTAATTTTCCAGCAAGAAGCAATCGCAGAAACCATGCCTGCTCCACCTTCAATTTCTTGAAAATAACATCCCGTCCTCTGATCATCTACCCATCGACATTCCAGTTGACCTTGCACAACAACTTCTTCACTATCTGGAGTCATAATTTGAAAACTCAAAGACTCTTTATCCTCTACACTACCTTCAAAACAACACCCAAAGTCAGAAACATCAATAAGATTATAGTCCTTATCTCCAACTCGAATTTTTAAATCAGAACCAATTTCTAAAAATCGATCATGCCTTAGTACATAACTAGGACTTTCATCTTTCTTAAATGCTACAGACATATTCCCCCCCTTGATAACGTCATAAAGCGTATCGGCATCGCGGGAAAATATCAAAACCATAAACACCTTAACTCACTAACATCAAAGCAATTATTAATTATAAGGGCAATTAAAGCAGTCATTTTCACAACAATAACCTCTCTTTAATAAATATTCTCTGCTCAATATCATAAGGCCATCTTTGCTCCATTCAAAATCAACACCTTCGATAAGTAAATCATTACTTTTATCATTTTCTGTCATATCTTTTTCATTTTTATCTTTTTTTGCATTCATACTCACCTTCATTACAACTATTTTAATATTCCATACATATTATAAAAAAAAGAAATATTTTTTTCATAAAAAAGTGAAGTTTTAAGAAAACATTCCGATTATCTACACAGGTACATGAGGAGAGATGATGCTAAATTTAAAGAGTACTCTAATTTATTGCACTCTCTTCGCAGTTCTTTCTTGCGGCACCGCTGAAGAAGACACAGAGCCACAAGAACATGATAACGACCCGAAAAGCTCTGATGTTGAACAAAGCTCAAGCCACACATTTGAGAATGATAATGTTCACCCGCCAGCACCTATCACAGGAGCTTATTTAAGCTGTCAAAAAGTTGATGTTTATACGTACTGTCGAATACAAGCTTCATATTCGAATATAAAAAAGATAAACCAAGATATCTCTTGGGAAGTTTCTTCTTATGCTGACGACATTGAGTATTTAGACGAGCAGTCATCATGGCATATTCGTATAGAAAATTCGGATGAAGATGAAGTTTCTATTCATGCGACTCTTCCATCTAAAGAAGAGTTTTCATATTTCCACAACATCAAACGTGCTACAGATACAGAAAAAAATTGCCCCCCATATACGACTTTTTATCAAGATAATTGCATTATTGCCGCAGGAAGAAACACCTATACTCAAAAAAACATAACTTTTTCAAACCTAACGCTTGAGAATGATAATTACAGCAGTTTTCGATCATATTTACCATACCCTATGATCTACATTGATGAATCACTCGAGGTTGAGTTATCCATCGATTGGGAACAAAGTGATATACAATGCGATACTAAAAATTGTGACACGAAATTTGCGGTTTTTCTCTTAAGACAAAACAGCCAAAAAAAATGGATAAAAAGAAGTTATTTATGTTTTGAGCCAGACCTTTTCTCTATTAAAGGAAAATTCTATGGTGTTTTTGACATTCCCGATTCTTATAGCATTTATTATATTTCTCAGCCAATCATTATAGATGGTCAGTGCAATGATTTTTCAATAGAAAAATCAATAAAAAAAATAGAGGTTTTTGGAGCAACTCTCCCTTGAAAAGATTATAATCTCTTAATCATCTTTAATCATTTAGATATAGTTAAATCATTAGCGTATTCTATATGAGATGAAAACATACTGTATCCGACCTATATAACTTATGATCAACGGCAAGTAGTTTCGCAATTTTTCAGTGCGTTTAGGTGTTCAGATAATAGGCGCAAGCACCCTATCCATTTGGTTCTGGATGCTATTTTCTATGTTGTTGACAACAGCATAAAAGGTGGGAACCACCAAATGACTTCCCGCCTTGAAAGACGATTTATCACCACTTCAATGATTGGCCCTTTAAACAAATTTGGGAGAGATTCAATCTGAATTTAATGAAAACAAAGAGAGAAAAAGCCGGAGGGGAACGATCACTATCACTCATATCTGTGGACTCTCAATCTCAGGCCACAGAATATGGTGTTTTGGATAAAAAATTGGATTTCAACTTGTTGCCTTGTCGTAGCATTAACTGCAGCGTCTATTTGATACGGAATGATACCAAAATTCCAAGGAGTATAATTTACCATAGATGTTAACCCTAATTCATCTTGTTGGAAAATCATATCTCCTATAGTAATTTGATCTGAATATACAGTCTCACTCAAAACAAAGAAAGTTGAATACAATAAAATTTTCTTTAAGGTTTTCATAAAGTCTACCTTTCCTATATGTTTTTTTCTAAATAATATTTTATTTCGTTCAGCAAGATATACTCCCTATTATCACTAACAGTAATGATGTACATTGAATCAATGATATTTACTTGATTTCCTTGTATAGAGTATTTTTTCCTATACTTAGTATCTTCACCTGGAAAAGTGAAATCTACAGTATCAACTCCAAATTTAAAAAAACCAGCTTGATCACATCCTTCGCCCCCAACATCTTCACATGAAAATGGAGCTACCTTACCGACAAAAATTTTATTTTTAATCCATTGAGACAAATTTTCTTCTGAGGAATTTTGAGTTTGATCTCCATTCTCATTTTCTGAATTTTTCCCCTCATACCCACACTTAACATGACACAAAGAAATCAAAAAAATGGTCGAAAAAACAATATTTTTCAATTCAGTCACCTTAAAAAATTGATTAATGAATCATTGATTCTATTTATTAATACTTATTTATTAATACTTAGATCAACACCAACATGTTATTTACTGACAATCTCTTTTCTTATCACTACTCGTCATATGTAGATTTCTGCCATAAGCATGATATTGCTTGAACTTAAGTAATAATAAATACAAATATATAACCTTAAATGATCAAGAAATATATTAAATGTCTTGATCATTTAAGGTTTTAATACCTGATATCCAATCACCACATTTGATAGATCCACAGCTTTTGTCTGATGGTAAATTGATTTTTACGATTGTTTTTTCCGTCTTCTCAATAATTCTAAACATTGCAAGACATGCCTTAGATGATAAATGACCTTTATTGCCTTCAAAATTACATACTTTTAAAGGTAACTTTCGTGATACAATGTAAGGATTCTCAAGAATATCATCAATCTTCTTTGAAGTTTGTTTTTCTAATAGATCAACCGTAATTTTTAGAGTATTATTTTTAATACCAACGCCTCTGACTTTTAAAAGGCACGCTCCAAAGCTTGAATTACATAAAGAATACATCATACTTACTGCAATTAAACACTTCATATTTCACTCCTTATATAAGTTTAAACATCATTTGGATAAAAACCGGACCAATTTTCTTGACAAATACCACCGCTTGCTTTTAGATTTGGATCTATATGAAACCATAATCTTTTATTTGATAAGATTCCACTCAAAGTTAATTTTAACTGTTCATCTAGACCACCAAACATGGATTCATTATTATGAATCATAACAATTTTATCATGACAGCCATAAGTTGCGAGATCTGCAATAATAGATTTGAAATATAGCATTGGCCAAATTTATTTACTCATTATCTTCAAAGCTATACAAGCAGCATCATAAATAGAATCACATCCATCCCTGAGAACTTTTCGTATTTTTGTTTTAACTTGATGCCACTTGTGTTCGATAGGATTAAGATCTGGACTATACGGAGGAAGGTATAGAACTTCTGCCCCATACTCTTGAGCTATTTGAACAATATCTGAGGACTTATGAAATGAAGCATTATCAAGTACAATAACCGTGTTTCCATCTAAATGTGGGATTAAAACCTTCTCAAGGTAAGCATTCAAAACCTCTGCTGTGCAACTTCCTTCAAATACAAATGGAGCAATAATTTCGTTATGGTTGTTGAGTGATCCAATGATATTAATAGCTTTATCTTGTGAACTTTCTTTTAAACCATGGAGCCTGGAACTTTTATGACTCCATCCATGTTGACAGGATTCATTTTTCTTAACGCCACATTCATCGAGATAAATAATGTTTTTATCCTTTTATTATTTATTTCCTTTTGAAAGTCACTCCGATTTTTATCGCAGAGATTTTTGTATCCAAATGTTTTTTTTATTTGTAAAACCGATAAGCCGCAAGTATCGACGAATACTCCGTGGAGAAATATCCCCCCAATCTTGAGCCATTTCTTCGGAACTTCTATCAGGTTTTTCTTCTACAAATTTTCTAAATTTTTCCAAG
>JBGCEP010000009.1:0-48437 GCA_045106415.1 Oligoflexales bacterium
TTAAATCTTGCATGACGCCCGCCACCAAGCCTAAGTGGTCGATTCTCTTAATAGCAATTTGCTTCATCTAACGCCCTCCTGTTTTAAAGACTATAAAAACAAGAGGTTAAAATTACGAGGAAATCATTTATGACTGATCAATGCCGGATTCATCATAGTAAATGAGAAAAACAGGTTTTTATATCTTTCTACTCGGGAAGGAAGACGTGAAGAAAATCTCACTAATTATTCTGTTTATGACGTGTTTAGCGGCAAATCTTTCTGCAACTCCATTCAGAAGATTCACTCAAAGCCAGCTAATGAAAGAACTTAACAGACATCTCCCAAAAGACTCTAGCAACCTTTATAGTTCCGTATTTTTTGTAGGCAGTATTCCGATAGGATTTTATCGTGCAAGCCAATATGAAGCAGAGCACTATGAAGCGCATAGAAAATCAAGTCGAATCAAAGGTGCTGAGGCATGCATTATGCTAATACCTTTGGCGATGAGGCTGCCCGTTCTGCCTATTGCTGCGGGTCGGGAAATCGGTGAAACATTCTATAGTGTCATTCGTTCAACAGAGAACAATCTTGATGGAGAAGAGCTTGCGCCAACTGCAGGCGATAATTCAGCTGCCCTTTTAAGGCTTCTCTTGGATTAAGTTGGAGTCTTGGATTTTGTTAGGCTCTTTCTTTTCAAGGCATTCCTCATAATCACTTTTTATATCTTTGATGCTAATAGCGCGCAATTTGATCAACTTAAGTAAATGATATCTATTATATTTTTACGATGTCTTTCTGAGTTGAAGGTAATGTTCCGCTAGGAATTTGATTGTGATTTAAAAATTTCGTAGTAAAAAAACAGATCAAAGTTTTCAATATTCGTTGGAATTTTGATTTCTAGGATCTTAGATAACAGGCCTGTCTTGACTCTTCTTGAGAGCCTTTGTATTTTTCTATGGCCTGGGTGTATGACTCCTGTGAAAAAGAGGTTTTCTATGAAATTTGCATTCGAGAAATGGCATGGTTGTGCTAATGATTTTATCATTTTTTGGGTTAGCCGTAATGACGGAGATATGATTTTAGATGTGATTCGTCGGAAAACTTCAGAGTTGTGTGCGAGAGGTGGTGGTGGTGTCGCTGCAGATGGAGTTTTGGTTTTGCATACAGAGTCTCGTGATGATGTGATGCCTCACCGTCTAACAATTTTTAATGCTGATGGTTCAGAAGCTGCAGCTTGTGGCAATGGAACTCGATGTGCAGCAGCGAGTATATTAAAGCGACATCAAGATCGTGGCGTTGACTTAGAGCATGGTTTTATTCAACTCTTGGTTAAAAATCGTCAATTAAGTTGTCAGCTCCTACCTGTGAAACACTCAGGTGGCTGGCCGTACGTTATGGTAGATATGGGTTCATGCATTGTAGAAACTGTTGAAACAGAACTGTCACAGCGTTTAAAGAGTTCTTTGAGTGCAACTAGTAGTTGTACTGTAACGGTTGGAAATGTGCATCTTGTTGTCTTTCAAGATGATGAACCAAGTATTCAGAAGCTTGCAAGAGCGAATCTTCAAAAAGTGTACCAAGATACAAATGTTCATTTGGCTCAAGAGTGCGAGATTTCTGATGCTGATAATAATCAAGCTCATCATATTTTACAGGCATGTATAAAGCAAAAAGTGAAAATCCAGTCTTGGGAAAGAGGTGTTGGGCCAACGCAAGCTTGTGCGTCAGGCGCAAGTGCGGTGTGCGCAGCGGTGATGGCAGAAGGTTTTGTACCTCAAGGATCTTGGATTCTTATTGAAAACCCTGGGGGGCTTTTGTATTGCAAGCAAGAAGAACAAAATCTGATTCAAGTAGGCCCAGCGGTGCTTAGCTTTGAGGGTGTGGTGTCTTTATAAATGTTTTGCGACTTCTTGAAGATTTTGTACTTGAAGATGTTGTGGGCTCTGCAAAGGGTAATTCCCTTGGTAAATAAAACTTTTTAATTCTGGTATTTGAATGTTGTCGCTGTCTTTATCTCCAACCATAAAGCTTTGTGAAAGATTTATATCATGATCGTCACAAGCTTGAAGAAGCATACCAGGATGAGGTTTGCGGAAAAGGGAGTCTTTCTTAAAAAGACTTCCTTTTTTGTGC
The DNA here is from genome assembly GCA_045106415.1 of Oligoflexales bacterium. Lineage (GTDB taxonomy): Bacteria > Bdellovibrionota_B > Oligoflexia > Oligoflexales > Bog-1112 > JBGCEP01. The sequence continues at coordinate 2,116 of JBGCEP010000009.1, forward strand.
CATGGGCAGTAGTAAATGCCATCGAGGCGAATACTGAAATTTAAGAGTTTCTCTTCGATTGCTTTTGTGAAAATACGATATTGTTCTTCGTTGAATATTTCTTTTGCGAGTCCAGCTTGATTTGTCACAATAATGACTTTGTAATTTTTTTCTTGCGCTGTTTGAATAAGGGGTATGGCATCTGTGATGAGGTGAAGCTCTTTTGGTTTATGAGGGTATCCTGTGTCTTCGATTAAAATTCCATCGCGATCAAGAAATAAGCAGGGGTGTGTCCCTTTTTTCTTTGGGAAAGGAGTGCCAAAAGCGATATTTTTCTTGATTAAGATATCGATAGGTTCATTTATTTGTGCAGTATTTGCAGACCAAGATGTCTTTTGTAGAGTGTAGCCATCTTCTCCTTTTTTTGCTGTTCTTAATTTGTATTTGTCGTCAATGCGATACCCTTTTTCATATTCAATAGGTGTGCTGAGATGAAATGTAACTCCATCGTTGTGAGTTGTAGATAGGATGTTTTGCAAAGCTTGATCTTCAGGGGGGTTCATCCAAGTGAGCATGTGATTTCCCTTTGATAAAATCATTCTAAGAGTATTCAGATGTAAAAGAGTTTATTGTATTCCTTAAAAAATAACTCCTTAAAATCTATGTGAAATATATATTTTGTAAAAATATTTTTGAGCTAAACCGCCATAATGGAGATTAAAGATGGTCTGTAAGTATTCGTGATAAATGCTCTACTGGAGCATTTCTTTTTGAGGTCACGATGATTATGTCGCTTCGAGTGATGGTGTTTGATTTTTATCATGATGTGTTGTAGTTTTCTGACGAACGTTTTTTAGAACGATTTATACTGAGTTTTATCATGAAATCATTGTTGCCTCTTTCGCGATCACATCAGAAGATCTGTTTATCTACAGTTAAAAAAACTTTACCATTATGGAAAGCTTTAAGCCGCTATCATCAGTATGATGTTTCTGGAATTGAGAATATTCCGCGTAAAGGAAGAGCAATGATTGTAGTAAACCATAGTTTAGCGACTTATGATGTGCTTTTATTACAAACTGCTATTTATAAAACTTTGAATCGAGTTCCACGGCCATTGGTTGATCATTTGTTTTTCAAAGTTCCATATTTAGGACCTTTAGCTGAGAGATTAGGCGCGGTTGAAGGAAACCCTGAAAATGCAGGAAGATTGTTGCGAGCGGGGGAACTATTGACTATTGCACCAGGAGGCATGAAAGAAGCTCTCATGCCTTCTGATCAAAAATATCAAATTTGTTGGAGTGAAAGAAAAGGTTTTGCGCGTCTTGCTATAGAAACAAAAACCCCAGTTGTAATCGCTGTGTGCCCTAAGGCAGATGAGCTTTATAAAATATATCCTAGTTACTTAAGTGATTTTATTTATCATAAATTTAAAATTCCATTTTTTATAGCAAGGGGACTGGGTCCGACGTTGATTCCTAAACCTGTCCCATTAAAGCATCATTTAAGTGCTTCTATTCGGCCTCCTCGAATGATTGAAGATCCTGTGAAAAGAGAGAAACAAATAGAGCGCTTTCACAAAAAACTTGTCAAAACAGCTGAGGATCTCATTCAAGCTTCAATCAGTATATAATCGTTTCATTACTGTGCCATGGAGTGTGAGATGAGTATTGTTGAAAAAGTGATTCCAATCTTAAAATTTTTAAAATTCTATCATCAACATAAAGTTGTTGGGCTGGAGCGGCTTCCTGAACATGGAGCTGCTTTAGTGCTTTTTAATCATAGTTTGGCGACTTATGATATGGGGTTGTTTGGGTATGCTTCTTATGAAAAATATGGTCGTTTTCCTCGAGTTTTAGCAGATCACTTTTTCTTTAAAGCAGACTGGATGGCGCAACTTGTAGAAGGAATTGGTGGTGTTGATGGGAATATGGATAATGGTCTTGAGTTATTAAAAAAAGGAGAGTTAGTAGGAATTGCACCAGGGGGTATGCGAGAATCTTTGCGACCTTCTTCTCAAAGGTACCAACTTTTATGGGAGCGTCGAAAAGGCTTCGCGAAAATGGCGATTCAGGCTCAAGTGCCTGTGATTATAACTATTTGTCCTCGAGCAGATGACTTGTATGACGTGTACCCGTTTCCTATGACAAAAGCAATTTATAAACGATGGAAATTTCCTTTTTTTCTAGCTCGTGGTTTTGGTTTGTCGCTGCTGCCTCGGCCTGTGCAATTGACTCATTATGTGTCTGAGCCAATTCAGCCCCCTAAGCTTCCGAAGCATAAAAAAAAACAAGAACAAGTTTTTGAAGAATTCCATCAATTTCTTGTAGAGAGTGCTCAAAAATTATTAGCACAGGCGGTCATTACGCCTTATTCTTTAGAAAAGAAATTATGACGGTGAAACCGTGATTTCATGGCCTTCTGTTTTTAGGTGTAGAAGGGATGTGAAATATCTTTCCACATCAGGAGTTTGAAACCATTCCATTGCTTGGCGAGGCCCTGTGATGTGAATGTTTTTATGTGAAGCTTGAAGATATGCTGCTTTACGAAATGCGGCCATACATTGGGCTTTTATAGAAAGTCGTAATCCGGTCTGTTTACAGATACTACAAGGTGTTGTGGTCATCTGTGATAAAGGTGGATAACTTCTTTTTCGAGTTAATTGGATGAGTCCAAGTTCGTTTAGAGGAAGAATCCGGTGAGCAACGGGGTCTTGGTTCATCCAATTCTGAAACTCTTTTTCTATAGATGCGCGATTTTGGGCTGTGGTCATATCGATGAAGTCAATGATAAGAATACCTACAAGATTGCGCAACCGAATCTGAAGAGCAATGGCCTTGCAGGCTTCTAAATTTGTTTTCAGAATAGTGTCTTGAAGATGCGTACCTTTCGATGATCGAGCTGTGTTGATATCGATGGATGTGAGAGCTTCAGTTGATTGAATGACAATATTTCCACCAGATGGCAGTTCGACCTTAGATTTAAATGCATTTTGAATACTTTTTTCGATACCCAGTGTTTCAAATAAAGGTCTCGGATCGTGATATGTTTTCCATTGAGCTGAAAGTAAAAAGTTAGGTTTAAGTGGGAAAGGCTGTGCGTGGTCGCTGATGACTTCATCAAAATGATAACGGCCCCAATGAGTAAGAATTCCATGGCGCATTTCTATAGGTTGATGGTGGATTAAGGATGGCGCAGAAATTTTTGGTGTTTGTTCAAAAATAGAAACTTGATTTGATAATGTCTTCCAATCTTGCTCTAAAGAATTGAAATCTATATCAGCGGCGCGAGTTCGAAGTAAAATCCCATGCTGTAGAGTAAGAGAAGTAGCCCAATTTTGTAATCTCTGAACCTGTTTCTTATCATTGATTTTATTTGAAATTTTAATTACGCCAGGCTGGTTATAAAGTAAAACGAGGTTTTCTGTTGTAAAGGTTAATGACGTTGAGACTTGTGGGCCTTTTGTCGGTGTCCCTTCTTTTATCACTTGTACAAGAATAGAATCACCTTGACGAAGTTTAACTTCTGATGTTTCTTGAAGAAAACCTTTTTGCTCTTTTGTAATGTGAAGAAAAGCACCTGCTAATCCAGGGAGTACTCGATCTATTTTTGCATGATAGACTTGGCCAATTTTAGCTTTGACTGTTTGAGTGTCTTCTATAAAAAGCTCTTTTAGAACACCGTCTTCTAAGTAGGCAAAACGATGTTCAAAAGGAGTCATGTTAATCGCTAGAGTTTGTTTGGACATAATGCTGACCTATCAGATGAGAGAGTATGCGATCAGAAGCTCCCATCCACTGATGAAGATGTTGAGCTAAGCGATCAGGTTGGTGATGATGGATGTTGTCCCACCAATGCGTAAGCTCGTGTGATGAGCGTACAACGGTTGCTAGAGAGTTGTGTACCAGACTTATGGCTTCAGGGCTATTCTCATAATATTGTCCAAAAGAAAGAGGAAGAAAATGGATAGCTGGTTCGAGGACATTATGTACTTGGTGATGAGTGCCACCGCCGACCATAACGGCGGTGGATATAGAGTAAACCTCTGCTAAAACACCCATTTTATCGAGAATAAAGATTTGTGTGTTTGCTGATAGAGTAGGATTTTTCGAAAATCTTTGGAAAGTTTTATGGTGCTGTGTGCAAATAGATTCTAAGGCGATAAGGTTGTTTTCTGTGAGTTGATGAGGAACACATAAAATTTGAGCAGGTACACTGAACTGAGAAGACGCTGTGAGAACCATTTCTAAGTCTGTGGGCCATGCGCTTCCAATAGTGAGAACTTTTTTATGAGTAAAAACATTTTTGAGATTGTGAAGAAGATATTGAGCTGTTGAGGAAGGATTGTGTTTTCGATCGTAAACTCGATCGTACTTTGTGTCACCGAGAGAGTAGGTTTTTTTCACTCCGAGTGTTTTGAAATATTCTGCATCTAAATCTTCGACAACAAAAATTGTAGTAACAAATTTTAAGAGTTTGGATTTTACACAGTCTTTTAGCCAAGATCTTTTTCCTCCAACGCGTGTTGCATTGATTAAAAAGACCGGTCCATAATGCTTCGCGTTGAATAGAAAAGCAGGCCAAAGTTCATGCCTTACTAAAATTGTTGCCGTTGGCTGAAGTTGCTGGAACCATTTTTTCCAGTGCCAAATCGTATCTATTGGAGATAAATAATATGGAATTTTTTCTTTGCGTTTTTCTGCAAAGCTGTAGCCAGAGATAGAGAAGAAAACAATATATACTGCTTGACCTGCAGTTTGTAAGCGATCCATAAGAGGTTTGGCTTGTTCATATTCTCCAGCTGAACTACAAAAAAAGAGTATCCCACCCTTTTGGGTGTGAGGTATCGTCTTACGATAAGCGTGAGAATGTTTTTGAGAGGGGAAAGCTAGAAAAATTTTCCCTAAAATATAAGCAAAAATTGACCAAATAGTTAGGAGGGCTTTTGTGAGGTTGGAATGTGATTTCGCCATAATTGTCCCATAATATGTTCTGCAACCGAATCCGCTTGAATTCCTTGGTAACATAAATAATCTTCAAATCGGCATGGGTTTTTACCATGCAAAGAGCAAGGCCTGCAGCCTAATGGTACTGAAAAAGCACGGCTAGAGGAACTGTGAGGTGCAAATCCAAACTGTTCTGTTGTCGGTCCAAAAAGAATAGAGACAGGTGTTTGGACTGCCTCAGCAAGATGAGCTGGTGCAGAATCATTTCCTAATAAAATCGAGCAATGTTTTAAAATAGCTGTTGTTTCTACTAAGCTAAGTTCTCCTGCTAGATTTAAAGAATGAGGTGTCCAAGACAAACTATCTAAGAGTTGGCGAGAACGAGATCTTTCTTCGCGTGTTCCCAATAGAACAAGGCCTAGGTTGTTTTTCCATGCGTCAGGAACTTTTTGAAAAAGTTCCTCTAAGATACGAGTAAAGATCTGTACCGGAGCCTGTTTAGGAAGATGAGATGCGCCTGGAGCGATGGCGAGCCACTGGTAGGCATCCATGTTTTGGAGCCAAGGAGTTGTGGTCGGTAAGTGGTTGATGGGGAGCTGTGGTCGTGCTTCTGTTTTGAGAATTTGATCATGCATATCTTCAGGAAGATGCTCTGTCAAAGCCTTTTTAAGCGTGTCCACCATTGCTTGAAAGTTCCAGCTTGTCGGTTGGCTTTTTAGATTTTGACTGCGACCATATAAATACGCTTTTGTTACGAGAAACCGGCGCTTTGTCCACATTTTAGATGGTGCGTATGTTTTTCTTTTGGTGAGAAAATAAAATTGCTGGCGCAGAAGAACGCTTCGAGCATTGTTTTGTAAATCAATGATAAAATGGCAGTTATTTAAATTGTTTAAGATAGATGAACGAGGATCGCTGAGTGAAGAAGCACGGATGTTTGGCCAGCAGCTTTTTATTAAACTCAGTGAGGGATCTTTGCCAACCCATGTGACTTCCCAGCGAATTGGTAATTGCTCTAGGAGGTGAAGCAGTGATGTTGCCAGAACGACATCACCAATTGCGCTAGAACGTAAGATTCCAATCTTCAAAGTTGGGTGATGCTGAATCTGTTGAAACATGAAATCTCCATTGTTATCCTCACATTCTACTAAATGAATCTTAAAAAAACAGCAAGTTATCTATATTTTTAATCAGAAAAACAGCTTTTGCGATGTGTCTGTTATAATAGGGGTGTTTCATTCGGTCGTTGGAGATTGAAATGACAGAAAAATTAAATAAGAAGAACAAAGAATTAAACATTATCTATTTTATAGACTCAGCAAGAACAAGGTCGTTCAAGCTGCCTTTGAGTCGCATTGCTTTAATGTTGCTTCTTTCTATTATGACAATCATTTGGACGGTTTTTTCGACTTTTGCCAATATTTCAGCGTGGGAGTACGTGCAGAGGCAAAACATCCGCCTTAAAGATGCCATGGCTGTTGTGTTCGATTATCAAATGAAATACGAGAGAGTTTATGAGTGGGCATACCCTGAATCGTTGAATCCGCATATTAATGAAGATCATCCTTTAGATGAAGATATGAGCCTTGTTGCTGTCCCGGTAGAAGAGGAAAAAAAACAAGAAACAGTAGTCCAAGAAGAAAAAGAAGAGTTAAGCTCTTTAGCACAGGTTATGATTGAATCTCCAAAGTTTTATTTTAAAAATCGAAAATTTCATACTAGTTTTGTGCTAAAAAATATGAAAAGCCCAGACCTTGCGGAAGGCCGAGTTTGGGCAACTGTGAAAGTTCAAACATCAAATGGATCTATGAAAGAGTACTATTATCCAAGCGCTATTCAAAAATTAGAAAATGGTGTTCCTCAAAATATTCAAAAATCACCCCCGTTTTCCATCCGTAGGTATAAGAAGGAAGAATGTGATTTTCCTATAGCTGAAGGCTTTGTAAAAGACATCACTATCGGCCTTCTTCTGAAAAATAACCAGCCACAATTTACAGTCATTCCTGTGCAAAAAGAAATTAATGACCTTATAAAAAAAGAGGCTGGGAATGTTGCTACATCAAAAAATACTAAAGAGACAAAACATTAAATGGTTATTATCTTTGTGCTGTATGGTTTTTTCTTGCTCTCACCGAGATGAGAAGAATTTTTCTAAATCAGACTCACAACAAAGAGTCTTAAATATTCCAAAGAACATGGTGTATATCAGTCGTGTTTTAGTTAAGAAAGCAACGTTGCGAAAATCACCATCATTAGATTCTCCTATCACTGATTATGTTTTAAAACGTCATGAAAAGCTTATTGTCCATGGCAGGTATCAAGAATGGGTTAAAGTTTTTTCTCTTTCTCAAAAGAAGAAAGCATGGATACATCAAGCTATGATTTCTGAACCTATCAAAAATAGAAAATCATATATGATACCTGAAAAAGGCCTTCAAAAAACAAGAACGACGCAAACAATTTATCAAGCGTGGAGTTTTCGGTCTTTAGATGAGATCTCAACAAAAGTTGAGAAAGGCACTCATGTTTATATATTAATGAACAAAAAAAATAAGGCATTATCATGGATACCAAAAGAAAAAAAGGTGTTATGGCTACCGCAAAAAACATTGGATTTATAATGACTTTGTGTTCAATTATTTCTTGTGCCTCAAAATTTTCTGGCCAAGTGATGAATGATAGTATTTCGAACTTTAGAAATGGAAGAGTGAATGTTCTTGGTTTAGAAAATTCTTTTCAAGAAGTAATTACGATAGAAAAAAATGGGAACTTTTTTATCGATGAAGATATGCCAAATGGAATTTATTTAGTAGAAGTTCTCATTCCTGGATATGAAGTTTTCTCACAAAAAATCCATATTGATGGAAGAAAAAATATTAAATTCCATTTAAATAAAATTATCATGCCTAAAAAGAGATTGAATCGCGTGTCAGATGAGTTTGATGTTAGCCGAGCTTCAGGGACGGTAAGTCTGACCCCACCTAGACTGTAAATAGGAGTTTTTATGAAATTTTTCTACAGCATATTTTTTTCTTTATTCATAATAAGTTGTTATCAAAAACCTACTGTTGATGTGACCATGAGAGCTAAAGATTATCGCGGGAATTTAATATCTGGCGCGAGAGTTTTTTTTGACAAAAATCACGTGGGAACTACAAACGAAAAAGGTTTCTGGTCTGGAGAATATTCAGGAAGTGAAAATGAAAAATTCAGAATTGAAGTTACAAAAGATGATCCTCTAAAATACTATGAACCTTATGTGGAGCTTATTCAAATAGGGGAAGATTTAAAACAAAGTGTTTTTATTAATGCAACATTTTATTCTGTCCCTAAAAAAAATAGTGAGATAAAAAAAACTAAAGATTTAAAAAAAATATCGCAGGTAAAAAAAGAAGAATCTTTCCGTAATATGAAGAACAAGGAAATAGATAGAAAAAAAATAAATTCGATTGCTGAAAAACAAAAAAAAATAGCACCTCTTCTTGAAGAAAAAAATTCTAATGAAGAAAGTTCAGAGCAAGTTCTTTTGCTCCCAGATGTTGTTGTTTCTGAAAAAGAAAATTCAAAAATTAAAAATCTGAAGAAAGATAAATATTCTGTTATTTTTGTTCATACGAAATTTAAAACAAAAAAAGTAGAAGGAGTTAAAGTTCATATTATTTCTAGTGAAAAAGAAAATTTAAAATTAGAGTGCCAAACTAATGTGCGTGGACGATGCATGGTGCGAGTCCCAGGAGAGAGTCAAAAAATCACTATTCAATTAAGAAAAGACGGATACCAAAGTCAGTCACATGAGAGAATTATTGCTCATCAAGAAAATTTATATTTTGATTTAACAGAAGGTCATTCTGTAAGTGTTTTTTCAAAAATGAATGTATTTGGCAGGTCATACGATCTACCAAATACACGAGTCACAATGAATGGAATCCAGTACGGATCCACAAATGATCAGGGTTTTATCTCAGTACCCTATAAAAACATGAAAGATGAAATCATATCGATTGTCATGGATAATGAATCTGGATTCCCAAGTCGTTATGAAGAAGATTTGGTCCCTTCTGGGCATTTGAATGTGACTCATTATTTTCAACCGAAAGATTTTTCTAAGATACATGTTGTTTTTAATTTTGATAAAACTCATTTTGATTTTAAAAAAAAATCAGCAAAAGTTATTAAAGATTTTTTTAATGAGTCAAAAGGATTTATAGAAGTTGATTCAAATTTATTCAAGAAAAAACTTGCTGCTCAAAATTTATCATTTGGTGATGCTTCGAATCATGGATGGGAAAATCTATCACCTAACTTAAGAGTTGATTTCGTAATAAAAGCTTCATCATCTATAGGTGACCCACAAATATCCGTAGTAGATCGATTTGGTAGAGTGGTGGCAGCTACAGTAATTTCTTCTTCTATTCATCGTGACTTAAATAAAATACTGCAAATGATTCCCTTTGAAGGCGTGATTCAACATGAAAGTGATTTCTTTGAAATTAATTTAGGATCTAAGCATCAAAGTTATCAAGGAAGAGGTTTTGATGTGTATGGGCTCCAGCGCGATGCATCTGGTCGAAACCATCAGTATAAAGCTATTGCAACAGGATATGTAAAAAAAATATATAAAGACAAATCTTTGGTTGAAATTAAGTCATTAATGCCAAGATCACATGTGGAAATAGGGCAACGAATCCGATTTCATTCTGGAAGAACTTATGTGTCTGTGAAAAATGGTGAACATAAAAAATTTCAGTTTTTTATTAAGAATTCAACAAATGAAAGCCCCGTTCGAGGGGTGAATATTTATCAAGGTGAAAAGTGGATAGGGACAACAAAAAACAATGGAAAATTAACCTTACCTAGTAAACCTTCTTTTAAGGAATCTTTTCGGTTTTTAAAAGAAGGTTATGAAACTTATACATCAAATCGGTTTGGTGATAATAAAATTGTTCAGATCAAAATGGATAAAACAAAAACATGGTTGAGTGTAGAATCAACTCCTTCTAAGTCTGGTGTTTATTTAGAAGATAAGCATCTAGGTGTAACTCCATTAAAGGTTCCAATCCAGGTTGGTGGTGGTTGGGTGAAACTTAAAATAAAGGCCCCTAATGGCTATCGTGATTTTGACCAAGTGCTTGAAATAGATTCAAATGAAACTTTAGATTTGACAGGTCCTCGTAAGGTTAATTTAGAAGTTGATTATAGAGGTATTGCGCAAGGTCTTCTTAATTTAGGTAAAACAGAGCAAGCGTTAAAAAAACTTGAATCTATACCTAAAGATCACAGTGATTATTTATTAGCATGGCATGATATTGGAAGGATTTACTGGATTTTATTAGATAAACCAGCAAAAGCGTCTTCAGCTTTTCATAATGTAACTAAAGATCTTAGTGTGGCGGATTTTAAAGATAAAAGATTTATCTCTTCGCATATCAGTGAGGGAGTTTCATTATTTGAAGCTGCAGAAAAATTATCAGATGAAGTAGCAATGCCGCATTATAAAAAATCTTTTGAAGTTCTAGATCGTGTACGGCCTTATATAAGATTCTTAGCTGAAGAAGAAAGAAAAGAACTTAGTTCGATGGCAGTTTTTTATCGATTAGCATGCATGCAGAAAATATGGGAAAAAACACAAGATTCATCCCTTCTTTATAAACTTTCAACAGAGTGGGAAGATTTTATAAGTCGCGATGATTATCACGAGAAATACCAAAAAAATGCAGAAGTGTACGCAAAAAAAATACATATAGAAAGAAGTAGAGTAGGGATTTAGGGAATGAATATCCTTAATAAAATTTTGTGCTTTGCTTGTTTCGGGTGTGTGAATCAAGGAAAGTCACACCTAAAAGATGTTGAACTGACCTCAAGTTGGTTTCCCGTAGAAGTGGAAGAAGCTTTTTCTGGTGCGTGGGGGTGGAGCCAGAAACATACATCTCAAAAAAGTGCGAGTCAAGGTGTTCAGCTTATAGGTGTAAGACGATTGACGCGTGAAGTTGGTCAAATTCATGAGGCGAACTTGAATTGGTCTACAGATGGGGCATATTTAGGTTATGAAAAAACACAAAATGGTATTCGCACGGTATCGTTGAAAAGTTTAAATGGAATATTTAAGAAAAATATTGCGATTCAACCAGTTAAAAAAAGTTTTTTTCAAAATCATTATGGTTTTAAAACTTGGAACTCAGGACTCAGATGGGCAAGAGACAGTAATCAATATGTATTTGTTTCGAATGGAGGATCAGGACAATTTGATATTTATTATGGATCTATTGAAGATCAAGATAAGGCGCTTACTCAAGATAGAGCAAAAGATGGTCACGCAAGCTGGAACCCATCAAAAGAAGAAGTTGTCTATGTAAGTAGTAAAAGTGGCCAAGGTGATATTTATCTTATAAAAACAAAGTCAAAAGACATACAGCGGGTGACAAAAACAAATCACGCAGATCTCTTTCCTGAATGGGCTCCAGGTGGAGAAAGAATATTTTATTCAAGCGGGCCTTCGAATCAACATCAATTAACGGTTGTTGAAAGATTCAATGATGTGTGGGAAACACCACGTTTGATCACGCGATGGAATGTGGATGTGTTAAGGCCAACGGTTTCCCCTGATGGAAGTGTTATAGCTTTTTATGCACAAAGTAGCCATGAAGCCCATCAATGGAATCTGCATGTGATACCCTGGGTCCCACATCGTGTGTGGAGTGATATTGAAAAAGATCAAACTATTGTCGCTAAAAATGTTGTTGTAGATCTCAATACTGGACCGACGTGGTCACCAAATGGGCATAATATTTTTTATGTTTCTCACGGGGTGAATGGTGATGATGCAATTTTTGTATGGGATTTTGTACGAAGTCGTAGGTACAAATTATCTACTGAAACACGCGAAAATAGAGATTTAAGAATATCTAAAATAGGAGTTCTAAGCTTTAAAGCTCAAGAAGGAGCGTGGGATCGTGTTTATTTAGCATTGACGAATCAGGGTAATCAAATTCAAAAAAATCGTATCTATAAAAAACCTTGGAAGAAATCTCAAAAAAATTGGAGGATCGCATGGCGGGAAAAATTACAATTTTGGTAATGTGTTTTTTTTCGATGCAATTGCAAGCATCAAAAATGATTTATGGCGAGACTTCAAGGATAGATCGATATGATCCTTATACAATTCATGAAATGGCTGGTCATCGCCTTTCAGACCTTATATTTGATGGTTTGATTTCTTTAGATGTCTCAGGAAGCTATCACCCAGAGTTAGCGGAAAAATGGGAAGTGCTCCCTGGGAACACGAAAGTAAAAGTTTTTCTTAGAAAAAATGTAGTTTGGCATAATCAAGAAAATTTTACAGCTCGTGATGTTGTTAAAACAATGCAAGTGATAAAACATACTAAAAGTGAAATACCTAATCGAGATCGATTTGATCGTGTTAAAAGTATTGTAGAACTAGATTCATATACTGTAGAAATAGAATTTTATCAGGCTTTATCTGATCCATTAAAGTTCTTAACGTTTAAAATTATACCGTCTTCGTCATTTCTTAATGACAAATTTATAACAAAGAATCATCGTTTTTCTCAACACCCAATAGGAACAGGGCCATATGTTTTTCAGTCCTCTAATCATCAAGGTGAGGTGCTGTTGCACGCTAATGAAGAGTATTATACGTCTCCCCCAAATATAAAAAAAATATTGCTTAAAAGCTATAACGATCAACATATGATGACTCAATCATTAATGTTTAGTGCTTTAGACCTTGTGACTTGGGTGAGTCCAAATGATCTTCCTGAAGTCATTAATGATCAGAATTTAAATATTGCACCATATGACTCGCTAGAATTTTCTTTTATCGGAATTAATCAAAATAAACCATATTTTCAAAATAAAGAAATAAGAAACGCTTTGAATCAAGCTATTCATAAAGAAGAAATGCTGCTTTCATTTTTTCAAAATAGAGGACAAATTGTTTCAGGACCATTTGCCCCTAATTCTTGGGCTTATAATATCAATGTCCCATCTATGAGGTGGAATCCAGAAAAATCAAGAAATGTTTTTGTTAAACACGGATTGAATAGGAAAAGATTAAAATTTGTGGTCCCATTATCTGGAAAGAGTGATCTCACAAGGAAAGTTGTCTTAGCTTGCCAAACGTACTTAAAGAAATCAGGGTTGAATATTGATCTTGTTTTTTTAGATTGGGTGCAGTGGAAAGAACAAGTTTTATATAAACGTGATTATGACTTAGCTATTGCGACATGGAATTTTGATGATGCTAATAATATTAAATCTTTATTTCATAGCTCGCACGATAAAAAAGGAGGATATAATTTTGTAGGGTTTAGTGACTCTCAGATTGATAGTCTTTTAACAGAATCTAGTTTGACCTCAGATTTTGATAAGCGGCGTGCTATTTATCATAAGCTTCATGCTTTATTATCGGAAAAATCCCCATATATTTGGCTTTGGACTCTTCAGAATCACGCTGCTCACAGAAATGAACTTTCTGGTATAAAAATAGAGCCTTTTTCATTTTTTAAAAATATCATGAGTTGGAAAAAACAATCACAGAACAATATTTGAGGATTTAATGGCAACTGAAGTTGATCTTCAAGCTGAAGAAGAAAAAAAAGCAGCAGGCGTTGTTGAATATCTTCAAGCTCCGAAGAAAAAAAGAAAAAATTATTGTGTGTTAGCGCTTGGTAATACAGAATCATCTATCATAAGTGGCATAGAACTTCATATTAAGAATAATTTTTCAGCTTTTACTACAGTAAGGCCTAAAACTGAGTCTGATTTAGTTAAGTTTTTTAATCGACAAATATCTCTTCTTATTATTGATGATGATTTTTGTGGTATCGAAAGCAACATGGACCTAGTTTTATCTTTAAAAGAGAAAAAAGTTGATGATAACGTACCTGTTCTTTTTTTTACGTCAGACCCAGAGTCTCTTATCCAAAACTACCACGATCAGCTGATTTTATATCAAGAGGTTGATGATTATTTAACGCATCGGCGAATGCCGATTTCACAAATTTTATCACGTGTGCAAGAGATTTTAGAATCTGGCGCTAAATCAAGAAGAAAAAGTCGTCGCTATAAAACAGAAGTTCATGTGAAATTCTTAAATTTAGCAAAAGATAGAAGTATTGATGGTGTCCTGCTAGATATAAGCCTACATGGTTGTGTTTTGCAAACATCTGAACAAACAGTTTTTGGTTCTCGTGATCAAATTTTAATCCAAATACCAGTTGCTGGGATTTTGCCAGTGTCGTGGAGTGGTGAGTTTTTACCATTATCAGCCAAGGTTCAAAGAGTTTATATGGGTGGTGATAGAGCGGCTTTAAGTTGGGAATATATCTCTGAAATGCAAAGAAAAAATTTAGTCACTTTTCTCACAGAAACAGTAAATAGACAGCTTTATAGAAAAGCGCGAGGGCGTAAAATTACAGCTCAAGGATAGCCAAGAAATAAGAACTCTTTACCTATAAAAATCACTATTGTATTCTAGCAATTTACTGCCATATTTAAGTAGTAAATTGTTGTGTTTTAGGAGTTCTTATGAAATTTTTATCACCGTTAGGTGAAGGTGTTCTTGTTAAAAGATATAAGAGATTTATGGCAGATATTAAATTACCCGATGGATCAGAAACAACGATACATTGCCCTAATACAGGATCAATGGCGACATGTGGGCAACCGGGTGATACTATTTTGTATTCCGATTCTATGAATCCAGCGCGAAAACTGCAGTGGACTTGGGAGCTAACAAAAACTGCTAAAGGTTATGTTGGTGTAAATACATCCCGAACGAATCGTCTTGTAGAAGAAGCTTTTGAAAATCAACTGATTCCAAGTTTATCGCAATTCAGTGAATTAAAAAGAGAAGTGAAATATGGTGCTTCAAGGATTGATTTTTGTTTGATTTTTGATGAAAAGCAGTGCTGGATTGAGGTAAAGAATGCAACTCTTCTTCATGCTGGCAATGTAGTGTTTCCTGATGCAGTGACTTCAAGGGGTTTAAAGCATTTGGTTGAGTTGCAAGAGATTAAAAAAGCTGGGCATCGTGCTGTTTTATTTTTTGTTGTGAATAGGTCCGAAGGTGAAAAATTTTCAATTGCTGACCATATTGATGGTGTGTATGCAAAAGAGCTGAAAAAAGCGATGAAGAATGGTGTTGAAGTCATGGCTTGGAGGACTCACGCTGATCATCAGAGTATAGAATTATTTGAAGAAGTTGCAGTAGATCTTTAAAAAGACATAAATATGTTGAAAGTTGATGAAGAAGTGTCTGGTTTTTGTTTGCTTATCATAAATGAGGGAGATATTCGCTTTGAAGATTTTTTAGATCTGCGCAAGAAGTAGATGATTTTCAGAGGTATCTTTCTGATTTTAAGGTTGAAGATTTTTTCTATTGTTGGATTGAGTAGAGACTTTGTCAAGAAAAATCAAAAGTTTTCTGAAAAATTAAGTTCGATAGACCTTCTCTTGGTAGATGTTTCTGGGGATATTTGTAATTTTTTTTTGGATCTTAGAAAAATAATAGTCTTGTGGAAAAATTTACATACGCCACAAGGTTATGTGGAGAAAGCGCTCAATTTTCTACAGAGTTTGTAATTAATCTGTAAGGGGGTATTCAGAGTATGTAACAATTTTCCAATTTCCATTTTGAGGTTGAAGGGGGTCGTCTGGTACTATAGTAAGAATAACTAGGTCTTCTTCGTTAATTAGAGAAAAAGGTATCCTTGAAAATTTGTATTCTTGCCCTTGTGTATCTTGAAAAATAGATTGTTTGAGGGAAGTGTTTAAAAAGCGGCCAACAATTGCAGGTGCGCCATATGGGAACCTAAGGATATGGGTTTTTTCCATAAGTAAACAATCTTCTTGTAAAGGATCTAACACCCCTATTATTGAAATAATAAAACCCGAGAGTCTTCGGAGTTGATCTGATTTTTCTGTATTACAAATTGGGATTTTTTGTTTGTCGTGTGTTTTGAGAGATATTTCTGAGTGATGAGGAGGGCCTTGAATAAAGAGTTTGCCTTCAAGTGTGATGAGGTCTTTAGTTTTTGCAGAAACAGCAAGGAGACCTAAGAAAAGAAATGTATATAATCCATTCATATTATGCTTTAGTTTGATGTTGTGAGATAGCATTTTTTATCTGATTATGTGGGTTAAATGGTGTTTTCGGCTTTTGTTTTATGCTCATATCTTTTGGAGCCCGAACTTCTTTTATACTAGCTCCATCAATTGATCCGACATCTGTTTTTAGTTTGTATGATTCTTCACTTGTATCAATTCCTTGGATTTTCAGCCGTGTTTTGACAGGTATTTTTTGTTTTTGACCTTGATTGTCTTTTGATGAAAGTTCGAGGCTGTACATTCCTGATGTAGCCAGTTGTTTGTCGTCTTTTATACCATCCCAATGAATGGCGTGGTCACCTTTTTCAAATGCTCCCAATGGAATGGTTCTGACTGATTTTCCAGAAGAATCTTTTACGGAAAGTTCGACGTTCTGAGCTGCTGTTTCAATACTGAAATGCGCAGGTGTTGTATTATCTCCATTCCATTTGACAAGGCCGTTGTGACCATCTATTTCTTTTCCAATGTATTGCATCATATTCATGTTGTTAGATTGTGTACTTATATTCTGTAGCGTTTCAATAGCGCTGTTTACATTTTGCATTTGTTCTAGGCCATTAAATTGAGCCAGTTGTGCTGCCATTTCTGCGCCATCTTTTGGATTTAAAGGATCTTGGTGTTGAAGCTGTGTGACAAAAAGTTTCATGAAATCGTCTTTGCCCAGAGTTGTTTTTGGTGCAGCTCGTTGTGTTGTTTGTTCATTTAATTGTCTTAAAAAATCTTCATAGTTTTCAGCCGAAGACAGGTCACCGTTTTTTTTGTCTGTCATACGTTTTTGTTCTTCAGCATTAGATTCTAATAAAAGTTTTTTAAAGTCTACTTTTGGTGCAGCACCATCATCTTTTTGATTCTTATTTTGTGTTGAAAAGTTTTTAGAAGGTTGTGTAGGGCTAAAAGGAGCTATTTTTTGTTGAAGCGAAGCTTTCATGTGGAAGTCCTTTTTTATGTGTGAATTTGTATAGTTGAGGTTCGAGGCATGTATCTATTTTCAATGTTTTGAATCAAGTCTTTTTCTAAAGATTTTAATTGTATCGGGCGAAGATTTGTCTCAATGTTATCCCAGTCAATTTGTTTTTCACTTTGCTCAGAGGGAGTGTTTTGAGAAAAGTCTTGATTTTGACCTTCGTAAAGATTTTCATCTTGATGGTTTTGAGATTCGGACTCTGTTCCTAAATCGACGCTGACTAATTTCATCTGATGGTCATTGAGTTTGTTCTGCAGAACGGGAAGTCCTGCTGAAATTTTTTCTTTCAATTCATCTGATTGTGCAACAACTTTAATGCGGACATCATCTCCATCAATTTGTACGCTCAGACCAATGCCTTCTTGGTGTCCCATTTCTTCTTGTAGGTCAATGAAAATTGTTCCTCCACCTTCTTCAACGAGAAGCTGAGATCTTTCTAAAATTTTTTGAGCTGCCTTCTGTGTGGGGAGTGTGTCAATAGAATCTTGTTCATGGAAGTGTGTTGCGATTTCTTCAAAAGACACAGGAGCTTGAGGGATGATTTTTTGGGATGTAGGATTTTGAGATTCTTGATGACTTTGCTCAGACTCTCTTTCGTTACTTTTTTCTTCTTTGTGGTCTTCGTTTGAGATGTTCTGTATAGCTTTTGCATCTAAGGTTTTTTGAATATTTGCTGTTTTCATGACAGAAGATATTTCTTTTTTAGGTTCTGTATTTTTAATGTTGTCTTCTTGAAGAGTATTAGGGCTATTAAGTTTTGTTTCTGTGTCATTTTTATCGCTGGCGTGGGTTCTTACGGTGTCTGAATCAGGAGGTGTATTTAAAACATTATTTTTTGGGTGAGTTACCGAAGCGGTATCAGTTTCTTTTATTTGTGTTTGATCAAGAGAGAGGCGTTGAAGCGGTTGATTTTCCGTTGATGAATATTCAGAGTTGCTCTGATTGTTTATGCTGTTTCCCGTTTTCTTGTTTATTGCGTTACTGAATATGGGTAGAGTGTCATCATTTGGAAGTTGCTGAACTTCATTTGAAGGAACAATGCTTTTCTTATTCTGGTTTTTTATGAAAGCAGTTAATTGTGCGTCTGATGGTTCTAAATTTTGTTCTTTTTTCTGTTCTGTGTGAGACTCAATATTTTTTGCGTGAGTCATCATGGCTAGGTTTTTTTTATGGTCCTGTGAGGGGTTTTTTGGTATCTGAAGTTGATGTGGTTTTTGTGAATGATTCATCATTCTCAGGGGATTTTGTGAGTGATTATTTCCTTCAATTTTCTTGAGTTTCTGCAAATGATTGATAGTCTGTTGATTATTAATTTTATGCGGAGTATTTGAGGGATTGTGTTGCGGCCCGCTGAGGTTATTTTTAGTGTGTGTAGAAAATCCTTGGGCAAGCTTTATGGGTTCAGATTTGTTGATTTTTTTTTCTTCAGGCTGTTGTTCTTTTAATGGCGTGTGTGTTTGGTTGTGCTGATTTACAAAGTTTTGTTTTTTGGATATTTCATGTGCTGACTGTTCTAGTTCTGAAATTTTTTCTTCGTCTTTTTTGAATGTTTTCCCAAAGTTTTGAATCTGAACTGCTTTTGCTCTTGCTACATAATGAGGGATGCCGTCTTTTGTAAGTTTATGCCTTAACCGGTTGAGGCCTTTTATAACTTTTTGAGGATCAATTCCAATTGCTTTAAAGAATTTCAGAGGGGTTGTTTTCTTTTCGAGAGAAAATCCTTTTTGTAGAGCTTTTGTTAATACTTTGGGTGGTAAATTGATCATTTCAGCAATTTCAGCTATAGACATTTCTTTTTGAAGAACTGTTTCAATAGGGTTAGATAAGGATTGTTGTATAAATGGATTTTCAGTGATGACTTTAGGAATGGATTCAGGTGTGACTTGTTCCAGTCTATCGATAAGAAGAGCTAATACAGGAATGTTTGCTGTTGCTTCGTAGTCTTCGCCAAAAATTTCTGTGAATTCATTTTCCGTTCCATTGTTGCGAGATTTTTGAACAAGAGAATTAATAATGTTTCTTGTTTTTTCAGTAGTTTTTATTGGTTGAGCTTCCGCTGTATCCATAAAATTTGGTGACGTGTCGCCTTCCTGTTTATCGTTGATGACAGAGGGTTTTTGCGCTCCAATATTTGGCGCGCTAGGGGGAGGTGGAAGTAATGTATTTAGTGCTGATGCTGACACGGGCACTCCTTTATGAACTCTTATCCACCGTGGAAGAAATTTTTATTTCCGAGGGTGTGAAAGATATATCCATAGCTTAACGAGTTTAGGGTGTTTGTCTCTGGGGAGAAGCTGCAGGGCAAATTAAACTAGGTAGGAAAAGCTCTAATTGGCCCGTCTGGGGATGAACGCTACAGATTCAAGTTCTGATATCGTGTCGTTAAGTTTATCGCGATAACGTCCAGGTATTTCTAAGAACTCTATCCCGCAGCCAGGTGGTAAACCCTGTGTGTGACTCCGACGCACCCATCGGATAATTCCTACCCCTTCAATGCGAGGAAGAGCTCCAGATTGGAAGTCAAGAGCCAGGCGAGTGATATCACCCTCACTAGGAAAATCTCCCCCAGAGAGTTGAATGAAAACTCCTCCATGGCCAAGTGCAAGTCGACCGTTCTTTTGAGCGACTTCGTAACTTTCTATGCGAACCTCGAAAATTCCAGTGGGTCGAGATCCTTTTGTGCCTTTTGAGTGAGACCACCTTGTGCTTCTCGGTTTAATAAGGCGTTGAAGTTCATTGATGACGCGAGATTGTGAAAATGGCTTCGTGTAGATTGCGCTAGCCCCTAAATCCATCATCATATCAATGGAGGTGTCTGCTTGTGAGGTCATGAACGCAAAACAAGGTGTGTCAGCATCAGTAAGCCGGACTTGCTGTAGGAGTGATGCTCCCCCCGAGCTTTGTGTGGTCTTGTAGTCTGCGAGAATAGCGCTGAATGTGTTCTTGCTGATTTCTTCCTCAGCGTCAATTAACGAGCCAGCGAGCTTAACTTGAAACCCAGCTTTTGAAAATTTTGCCTCAGTGAAGTTGGCTTGTTCTGTATCTTCATCTACGATCAAAATGTGCATAGCGCTACGCCCTTATTCTAACTATTAATGCTATCGGCGCAAATTCGTTAAAAATCGATTTAAGATCTATATCCAATTGATATAAAAGAAGGTTGGTGATGAACCCAGAGAGTTTTGATGATTATAAGCAAGAATAAATGCCTTGATTTTTGCTTTAAGGTTCAAGATACATTATAGAAATACCAAAATTCCTTGACAGAGTGCAGCAAAGACACCAAGATGGACAGCTGTTACGGTCGGGGTTGTAGATATCCGGTCGTTCACATGATGGAATTGAGGAGCATCTCAAATGTATGCAGTAATCCGCACAGGCGGCCACCAATACCGTGTTCGGGAAGGTGAAGTTCTTAAAGTATCGAAGCTTCCTGGTGAAGACGGGGGTCAAGTTTCCTTTGACGACGTCTTAATGTTGGGTGAAGGTAAAGAGTTACGTGTTGGAAAGCCGACGTTGGAAGGCGTTCGTGTTTCTGGGACTATCAAAGCTCAGTACCGAGAACCTAAAATCACTATTTTCAAATTTCGACGACGCAAGAACTCGAAAACAACTCGTGGTCATAGACAACATATGACTGTCGTCACTATCGACAAGATTCACGCGTAAAGGTAATTAGCAATGGCACATAAAAAAGCCGGTGGTAGTACCAAGAATGGTCGCGATTCCAACTCCCAGAGGCGCGGCGTTAAATCATATGGTGGGACATTGGTGAATGCAGGAACAATCCTGGTTCGTCAAGTTGGTGCAACTTTTAAACCTGGCGACAATGTTGGCTGTGGTAAGGATTATACGCTTTTTGCAAAAGTGCGTGGTCACGTTAAATTTGAAAACGTAACTCGTACGCGGCAAAAAATCTCGATTATCCCTGCAGAAGCAAACTAAGTCGCCCAATATAGGGCTCTAAGATGTTCGTAGATCAAACTGAAATTCATGTCCGTTCTGGAGATGGTGGTCCAGGTATGTGCAGTTTTATGACTGCTCCATACCGTCCTGACCTCGGACCCAGTGGCGGGAATGGCGGTGTTGGGGGTGATGTTTATCTTATCGCCTCTAAGAATATGAACACTTTGAGTTCGTTGGGCTATCGTCAGATGTATCGAGCCGATCATGGCGCTAAGGGTTTGAGTCAAAACAAAACCGGGCGTGGTGGTCGAGCAAAGAAAATTCGTGTCCCAATCGGCACTGTTGTGTTTGATCGAGAGACAGGAGAATGCTTAGGTGATTTATCGTCTCTTAATGCTGAAATTCTCGTGGCTCAAGGTGGTAAACGTGGATATGGTAATATTCATTTTACAACACCAACTGATCGAGCGCCGCGCAAGTCAACGCCAGGTGAGAAGGGGGTTGCTAGAACGCTTCGTTTGGAGCTTAAGCTTCTAGCAGATGTTGGTCTGGCTGGTTTTCCAAATGCAGGGAAATCGAGTTTGCTTCGACGTTGTTCGGCAGCAGAGCCTAAGGTTGCAGACTACCCATTTACAACCCGCCATCCACAGTTAGGTGTTGTTGATGCTGGTGATTATCAGTCGTTCGTTATGGCTGATATTCCAGGTCTTCTTGAAGGTGCTTCGACAGGCCGTGGTTTGGGACACGAGTTTTTAAGACATCTTGAGAGAACAAGAGCGATTGCTTATGTTATTGACTGCCTGGATTGGGAGCGAGAGCCTGAGCAAGCTTATGATATTTTGAGCTCTGAAATGAGCGCGTATCAGATTGATTTTAAGAAAAAGAAATCCCTAGTTGTTCTCAATAAAGTTGATCTTATGCCTGATCAAGAAGACAGAGATAAGATTCTTAATCTTTTCAAGAAGAAAGGTTTGGAAGTCTTGTGTGTGTCTACAGCTTCAGGTGAGGGACTTTTGCCATTAAAAAGAAGATTGTTTGAATTGACTCGAGCTTCGGATGTTGAACATGATGGTTCACCTGCGATGTATGCGTAACAATTTAAATGGCAGTTTTTTTCTCCTCTTTTTTACGTGCTTTCAAGCGACAAGTTGTGGTCAAGGAATGAATTTAGAGTCTCCGATTATTTTTTATGGTGGCAGTTTTAATCCTCCTCATCTTGGGCATGATCAAATTATTCAAAATGTGTTGAATGAATCTCCCGACTCTCAAGTCTGGGTTGTTCCATCTGCAGCACCAGCTGCGGCTAAAGGACAAGTCCCCAAGCGTGATCTTGCCCCTTTTGTGGATCGTCTGGAAATGTGTCGTCGAGCTTTTGCGCATTTTGGAGATAAGGTTTATGTGTCTGATCTTGAAAAAGACCCAGATACAACCCACTATACTTGGGATTCGTTAGAGCAACTACCGAGGGAAGCTAAAGGTTTAGTCGTTGGTGGAGACCAGTACGAGTCATTTGACCGCTGGCACCGAGCGAATGATCTTCTTGAGAAGACTTCGCTTTATGTTCAGCCTCGAGACGGGAGTTCCCAGATCGAGAGGTCAGGTGTGACGTTTTTAAATGGCGATTTTCATAGTGCTTCTAGTACAAAAATTCGTGCAGCATTGTTGCATGAAGAGCTCTTAATTTTAAAGGCATGGTTGAACCCTGAGGTTCTTTCTTGGATTCAACAGAATGACTTATATATGTAACTGGAGAAAATATGGATCTTCTTAAAATTATTCACAATGCAGCAACGGAATTAAAATCTGAAGATATTGTTGTCTTTGATGTCCGTGGTCTTTCTGACGTTTGTGATACCCAAATGATTTGTTCAGCTCAATCCACAAAGCAAGTGCAGGCTATTGCAGATCACATTGAAGCTGTTTGCCGTCAACAGGCCCATTTGCGCCCCGCAAGTGTTGAAGGAAAGAATAGTGGAAATTGGATTTTGCTTGATTATGGCGCAGTCATTGTCCATGTCTTTATGTCAGAAATGCGTTCTTATTATGCGCTAGAATCTCTTTGGAAGAACGCTGAGACTATAGAGCTGTGAACATAGAGCTTGTTAAAGTTGGAAAGCCTTCGTTAAGAGAAGCGGAACACTTGGCTGGAGAGTACCATAAGCGTTTGAAGACTTTTGGGCAGCTTCAAGTGCGTTTATTTCGACATGAAAAGCAGTTTCTTGCATTAACTAAAAATCCCGATTTGCGAGAAATTCTTTTAGATGAACATGGAAAACAACTGAGTTCTCCAGAGCTTTCTCAAGAATTAAAAGCGATTAAAGAGCAAGGAGTTTGGCGAGGAGTTCGTTTTGTTGTTGGTGGTCCAGATGGTTTTTCTGATCAAGCAAAATCACGTGCTGACATGACCTGGAGTTTGTCTCGAGCTGTTTTTCCTTCTGATATTGCCTGGTTTCTTGTGGCCGAGCAAGTTTATAGAGGCTTTTCTATTCTCAGTGGGCACCCCTATCATAGAGAATAGTTTTAGCACGACTTTTTTCTGTCGTTGATAAATATTTAGTAAGTGAGTCAACAACAAGAAGACTTATTCAAGCGTCGAACTGTAAGTAGTTAGCATTTTGAAGGTGTTTTTGCTGCGCTTTGTTAGAAAAATAATTAAATAAAATTAATATTTTAAATTGTTTAAAAAAACACGTTGAGTATGAGAGTTTTTTTTTAAGTGACCTCAGCTCTAAGGTTCGATAGAAGTGTGCAAACCATGGTCGATGGTTTTGATCTGTGAGTTTATGAAAGGTCGTTATGAAAAAGAAAACAATTACTCCTATGATGCAACAGTATTATGATCTCAAAAAACAATGTGAGGATCATATACTGTTTTTTCGTATGGGAGATTTTTATGAAATCTTTGATACCGATGCTGTTGATGTAGCCCCTAAACTAGGGTTGACTTTGACAAGTCGTGAACGAGGAGATCAAAATAAAGTACCTTTTTGTGGGGTTCCTCACCACAGTGCGCGAGGCTATTGGCTTAAGTTGCTGCAGCTTGGGTATAGAGTGTCTATTGCCGATCAGGTTGAAGATGCAGCTTTAGCGCAAGGCTTGGTAAGAAGAGAAATTATTCGAACTTTGACTCCAGGGTGTATTGATGACCTCGACGGTTTAGAGTCCTCAGCCCCAAATTATTTGATGGGGTGCTGGGAAGAACCAAGTCAAGGAAATTGGGCTGTTTTCTTAGTTGATATTTCAACTGGAGAATTAAGGCTAGGGCGGGTTGAATCCTTGTCAGAAGTCGTCTCTGTGGTTCAACGATTTGAGCCAAAAGAGCTTTTGGTTCGCCGATTTTGTTTAGATATGGTTAGAGAGGCCTTGGAGGCTGTTAATTTAGATATGCTTTATGGGTGTCTTGCTGAGGGTGCTTTAAGAGACCCTGATATGGATGTTTTGAAGGCTGCCTTTGGAACGTTAGTTATAGAGGAGCACCCTTGTGGCCCTGTTGCTGGTGGTGTCCCTTTGTTGGCTGCGTTGATTGTACATCTAAATCATTTGAAAATGAACGTGGGCTTCCGAGTGGTATTGCCTCTCTATGAAGCAGAGCGCTTGCATTTAAATGAGATTGCAATTCGTGACCTTGAGCTTTTTGAAACTCAGGCACGTCGAGACCGCAAGTCTAGTTTGATTGGCCGTGTGGACTATACGGTGACTCCTATGGGTTCAAGGAAATTGAGGTACGATCTTTCTCACCCTTGGGTGCAATCCTCGCGGATTGAAAAGAGTCATCAAGCTGTAGCTGCCTTTGTAGACTGTGGGCAAGAGACTGTGGGTGGGCTACGTAAAAATTTAAAATCATACGCGACAGATTTAGAACGTTTAGCGGTTTTGTTACAAAGAGGTCGAGTACAGCCTCAAGATTTAAGAAAATTACAAAGTGGACTTCGAAGCGCTTGCTGTATGTCGGATTTTTTGACAACGCATCCCAATTTTGAGGGGCAAGATTGGGATGTTCGAAGGGATGTTTTAGGTGTAAGCGCCGAGCTAGAAGCTCTTTTAGGGAGCCGTTTGGTTGAAGAGCCTGGTGCCTTGGGGACTGGTCGTGGTGTTTTTCGCAGTGGTTTTGATCGCGTTTTAGACGAGAAGCTAAGGTTGACAGAAAACAGCGAAGCGATGGTAGCTGAGTTTGAGGAGCGCTTGAGAGGTTCGACTGGGATCTCAAGTTTAAAAACGAAAAGGCATAAAACATATGGTTTGTTGTTAGAGGTTACAAAATCGAATCTGAAAAAGGTTCCGGAAGATTTTATACGCCGCCAGACGATGGTGAACTGTGAACGATTCGTAACAAGTGAGCTTGTTGAATTAGATGAATCTTTAATGAACGCTGTCGAGCAAGCGGTGATTCGAGAGCAAGAACTTTTCATTAGCCTGGTGAGTGATTTAGCATTTCATTTTGACGCGATTGTGAACATTGCTCGTGTGATGGCGGAAGTTGATGTTCTTCAAAGTCATGCTTGGTTGGCAGTGACGGAAAATTATACGAAGGCTGAAACAACGAATCGTGAAATTTACCTATATGCCTCTCGACACCCAGTGGCGGAGTTTCATGTAGGTAAACACCAATATGTACCAAACACTATTCATCTTTTAGAAGATGCGAAGCATATGGTCATTACGGGTCCTAATATGGCTGGAAAATCAACAGTTATGAGGCAAACCGCGCTGTGTGCCATTTTAAATCAAGCAGGTGGTTACGTTCCTGCTGAAAAAGCTGCTTTACCTGTTTTTGATCAAATCTTTACAAGAGTTGGAGCATCAGATGATATCTCACGTGGTTTGTCGACTTTTATGGTTGAGATGTCTGAAGCTGCTATGATTTTAAGGCAGTCGACCCACAAAAGTTTAGTGATACTGGATGAGGTTGGTAGAGGGACGTCTACTGAAGATGGTTTAGCTATTGCACTTGCTATTTTGGAAGAGTTGGTAAAGGAAGTTGATTGTTGGACGCTTTTTGCGACGCACTACCATGAGCTTGTACCACTTGTTTCAGAGTTGAAGAATGTTTGTCTTGCTCAAACTGAAGTTGTTAAGCGGCAAGGAGGGGTTCGGTTTACTCATAGATTGGTTGAAGGGTCGAGTGGAAGCTCTTATGGCATTGAAGTTGCAAAAATAGCGGGTGTTCCCGAACATGTTGTTGCACGCGCGCGGGAAAATTTACTCCGCGAAAAACCAGTTGTTCATAGAGTTGATGAAAAGTTAAATGATGATTTTGAAATCATTGAGAAGCTGGAAAATGTGTCGCTGCCAACGATGACTCCGATGGATGCTATGAATTTTCTTAATGAATTGTGTCAGATAGCTGAGATAAATTCATCGAATCGATAGAAAAATTGATGATTTAGACTGGTCATGTGGATATATCTTATGGTATCAATGGCTTCATTAGATAATGTGTATCACAGTCTTTAAAAAGATAACTTCGTCGTGTTTGTATATGACAAGGGTTGGTAAACCCAGAGGTTGCCTTTCAAAGACTTGTGATATTGAGTGTCGTTAGACTTTGTATCGAAATGAGGGTGTCGGAATGACCACAGAAACTGAGTCATCTACAAGCCGTGTTGAAATTGCCGATTCTGATCTTTTCTCTCGAAAGGAAATGGAATCTTTTCTAGATTTATTGACGATAGAGAAGCAAAAGATTCTTCAAAATGCAAAGTCTGCTGTTGAAGGTGGAAGTATCAAGCTTGATACAAGTGAGATGATGGATGAAGTTGATCTTGCTTCTGCTACTATTGAACAAAATTTGACGTTCCGCTTGCTTGACCGTGATCGTAGATTGCTAGGCGAAGTTGAGCGTGCCATGGCAAAAATGAATACGGGTGAGTATGGCTATTGTGAAGGGACTGGTGAACCAATTCCTAAGCGTCGCCTTGAGCTTGCTCCTTGGACCAGGCATAGCGTTAAACATAAAGAACACCTCGAGCGCATGAGAAAAAGCGGCCGAGGTGTTGCTGACGAAAATCTTTAAGAGCAGCTGTCGGGTAATGATTCTGCTGCTGTTGCGTCCTCGTAATTCAGAATTGAGTTGAGGTTATCGCACACAGCAGTTTTGTTTTCGTTGAACGTTTCAAGCTCCGCTGCGCTGACATTTGGGCTGATTGTCGTGAGAGCGCTGTCTACAGATGATGTGAGTACAGAGGCCATGCTTGATTGCATTTGTTCACGAAAGGCTTCGACTTTTTGATTTGCTGTGATGGTTTCAGATGCTTCTCCGCTTGTTTTTTGGGCTGCGGTTGTTAACTGATCAAAAGTTGATGTTAGCTGTTTTGTGACGGATTCAGGCATGCCAGCAATACCCGCAAAAGCTTCTGTGATCGCAGTGATATCGTCCATTGTTGCGTTCAACATGCCTGTTTCAGATGTGTCGAAAACTAATGAAAACAGTGTTTGAATCGTATTCATTTGTGTTGTGAAGGTTGCAAGTTCGCTTATGCTTGCTGGAGAAGATGCTTGCATTCTGTTGACGCGGAGTAGAAGGTTGCTGCTTGTTTCGGCAGCTGCATCCCCAGTCTTAGCGAATGGGTTTAAATGAAGTTCAGTAATGTCGTCTTCGGTTGGGCTATAAGTCAAAACAGCATTGAATAGAATGGCTTCTGCTAAGTGAGCGATGGCCCATGTAAGGTCATGTTTAGCGACGACGTCTGATGTCTCTTCGCTAGCGGTGCATGCGTGTCGTGAGTCGTCAGCGGAGTTTTCTCGGAGCTTAGGGCTCACAAAAGGGCAAAGCAAAGAAATTGCTTCATTCACATATCTTAAAACAGACACAGTTTGTCTTGGGTCTGTCTCCGTTGCATCTAGTTTATTGGGGACAAGGACAGGAAGATCAGAGAAATCGTTTGTGTCGATGGTCCCAAGAGACTCAAAATCTTCATCTGTAATATTGAGAATGCTTGCAAGATCTGTGAATAAGTTGGATACGCTATCGTCGTCAGCAAGCGCTGTGTCAGACTCAAGGTTGATGAGCTTGATGGTGACATCAAATGGGTCCACTCCCGCTTTCCCAAGAAGAATATTAGCGAGCAGTAAAGAAGCGTCACTGTGCTTAGGATCTGTTGCTAGTATTTTGCGTGCAGTGCTTTCAGCCGCGTTGTAATTGCCTGTGTTGTATTCGGAACGAGCCTGGATAAAACGATTTTTTATGCTTTCGTTAGATCCATCTAATGAAAATAAAGTACTGTTGATGTTTGTTTCAGATCCGCAGCTGGTACAAAGAAGGAAAAAGGCAGAAAAAATGTATGAATAACGCATGTGTCATCTCCGTTTTTTTATAGAGAGCTCATCGGCTTTTTGGAGATGATCTTTGGTTTCAGCGATATGCTATATGAAAAATATGGTGTTTTATAATTAAGATATTAAGTGATTAGGATTTTAATTATTCTTGCATGATGATGATTTCTTCTGTCTGACTTGTGGTGTGATATTTATCTTTAAGTGCTTTTTGTGCGTACGCGGGCGATGAAGTGAGTCGATGGATTTCTTGCTCGAGGATGTGGGTTTCATTTGATAATTCATCAATTGTGAGGCTGAGGATCTTTCGGCTTTCTTCAAGGCGTAAGTAGTCTTGCCAAGACTGTTGACTTCTTACAATTCCAGTGACGAGTGTGCCAAGAGATATGAAAATAACAAACTGTTGAAAACGTAAAATAGATTTATCAGAAAAATCTGGTAAGTTCATTTTTGTCCTTTTTATAGAGTGTCAGGTTTTCCAAAATTTCTTAGTTGTTGTGAATGAACTTTTCTTAATCCTACAAAATCAAAAGCGACAATGCAGAGTTGTTTTTGATGTTCCATTCTAACTTGTGTGATTGTTCCAAGTCCAAAGCTCGGATGCTCAACTCTTTGTCCTATTTGTACGCCATTTGTGTCGTGTGTGCTGGTTGTATCATGACATTGTGATGTATTGGTTTGTGGGATTTCAGTGAGGAATTGAGAAGGGGGGTTGCATTGTATATCTCGACCTTGTCTTCGGTATTCAGCTCTGTGTAGAGAGAGTTTTTGAGCTGCTCGAGTCATGCCAACGTAGAGAAGTCTTCTTTCTTCTTCAAGCTGTTCTGGGTCATCCATGCAAGAAGAGTGTGGGAGGAGGCCGTCCTCTGTACCTACAATATAGACTCTTTGAAACTCTAAGCCTTTCGCGGCATGGAGAGTCATTAGGTTTACACCGCCTTCGTTCTCTTCAGGGCTGTCTTGTAAGGCTAAGTCTTGTAGCCATTGGTCGAGAGAGTGTGAGGGGTGTTGGTTTGAGTATTCATGAAATGCCGAAGAAAGTTCGTGAACGTTACTGATGCGTTCTTCAAAATCGTCAAATTTTTTACCTAAATAATCTGTGTAACCAAGGTGAGCAATGAGGATATCAATGGTGTCGCGTAGAGGTGAATGTTCAAGAGTTTTTTGGAGAGAGGTATATATGTCTATAAAATTGGAGAATCTTTTGTTCCACAGTTTTAAATCTGTATTCGCGAGCTCTTGGGTTGCTTGAAAGAAGCTGGTGTTAGTATTTTCAGCGTGCTCTGTTATAAGGGAGATTCCTTTGGGGCCAATTTTACGAGCAGGGACGTTGATGATGCGCTTAAAAGCGACTTCGTCCCTGGGGTTGACAATGGCTCGAATCCAGCAGAGTAAATCTTTAATTTCAACGCGCTCATAAAACGCTAAAGCTCCGTGAATTTGATAAGGAATCATCCGGTGTCGCAGAGCTTCTTCTAAAGCGCGGGATTGACTTTTGGTTCTATACAGAATGACTGTGTGGTCGTAAGAAATATCTTGTGCCTCATGTTCAATCTGTTGGATAACTTCCCATGCTTCTGCATTGCTGTCGTGATGAGTGTAAATACCGATTTCTTCGCCAGCAGGATTGTCTGTCCATAAAATTTTGTCTGCACGAACTTTATTGTGCTGAATAAGTGCAGAAGCTGCATCCACGATATTTTTAGAACAACGATAATTTTGTTCAAGTCGAATTTCATGGGCATTAGCCCAATGCTCTTGAAAGGCGAGGATATGCTCGGGGTTTGCTCCCCTCCAGCTGTAAATAGCTTGGTCGTCATCTCCAACAACGCAAAGTTGGCAATCATCATGGTAGAGGTGATGAATGAGCTGAGATTGAGTGGTGTTCGTGTCTTGATATTCATCAACTAAAATGTGCTGATGGCGTCTTTGGATTCGCTCACGGAGATCTGGGCGCGTTTTTAAAAGTAGCAAAACATTGAGTTGGAGGTCAGCGAAATCCATTGCGTTAGATGCTGCGAGAATTTCTTGATAACGGATATAGATAGACGCGGTGAGAGGAGGGAGGCCAAAAAGTTTTTGCTGCTCTGCCGTGAGTGCTTGAGCATCTTGCGGCATAAGACCCATGGTCTTGAGATCAGATAGCGCTTCCATATAAGGCTTGATGTCTGCGCCTTGAAACAAGGCAGGGTGTTGGGCTCGAAACTCTTCAAGAGCTTTTTTTAAAGCTTCTTTAGATTCTTTTTGGCTGTAGATGGAAAACTGGCTTGAATACCCTAGGTGTTCACCAAATTCTCGAAGCCAACGAGCGCATGTTCCATGAAAAGTACTGATGTGAACTTGGCGACCGAGAGGGGTAAGAGAGTGAAGCCTTTCTTTCATTTCTCGAGCGGCTTTGTTGGTAAAGGTCATTGCGAGAATGCGATAGGGAGGCACGCCTTCGGAAAGAGCTTTTGAAATTCGATGAGTAATGACTCGGGTTTTGCCACTGCCAGCACCCGCAAAAACAACAAGTGGTCCTAGGTTGTGATTGACGGCTTGCTGTTGTTGCGGGTTAAGGCTCATATTTATTCCACTGTGACGGATTTAGCTAGGTTTCGTGGTTGGTCCACGTCGGTCTCTCTTCGAAGTGCTACATAGTAAGAAAAGAGCTGAAGAGGAATAACAGAGAGAATGGCTTGAAGACAAGGGTCCTCGGTTTGTGGGCACGCAATCGTATTCTCACATAAGGAGGCCAGTCGAGATTCACCTTCGGCGCCAAAGCCAAGAATTTTTCCATCTCTGGCTTTGATCTCTTCAAGATTAGCAAGAGTTTTCTCGTAGTGGTCGCATAATGGAGCTACAGCAATAATGGGCATGTCGCGATCGATGAGTGCGATGGGTCCATGCTTAAGTTCGCCACCTGCGTAACCTTCAGCGTGAATATAGCTTAATTCTTTGAGTTTTAATGCCCCCTCTAAAGCGACCGGGTAGCTGAAATGCCGGCCGATAAATAAACAGCTATTTACGGAAGTGTAGTGCGCGGAAAGTTTTTCGATCTCGCGGTCCGTGTTGATAGCTTGCTCTATTTTTAGAGGGAGTGTGCGTAATTGAGAGGTCGCTCGTAAGAGCTTTTCTTGTGAAGCGATGTTTTTGATTTTACCTATCGCTAACGCTAGAAAGTAAAAGCTTAAGACCATTGCGCTGAATGCTTTTGTAGAAGCAACGCCTATTTCAGGGCCAGCTTCCATATAAAGTGTGCTGGTTGAAAGCCGAGGAATAGATGAGTGTTGAACATTGCAAATAGCGAGAACTTGGCAGCCGGCTTGCCTCGCGATTTGAACACATGCGAGCGTGTCAGCTGTTTCACCGGATTGAGTGACGGCGATAATAAGTGTTTGAGGATCAAGGTAAGGTTCTCTGGATCGGAACTCACTTGCGAGCTCAACTTGTACGGGAAGATGAGCCCAAGTCTCAAGGGCGTATCTTCCAAGCATTGAGGAAATATGAGCTGTTCCACATCCGACAATGTGAATAGATCGGATGTTGTGAATATTTATGTCAGATAAGCCTAGAGACTGTAAATTGACATCATCCCCTTTGAGGTGCCTTTGAACAGTGTTCGCTATGACGCCTGGTTGTTCATGGATTTCTTTTTTCATGAAGTGAGGGTAGCCGTTTTTTCCATATGCAGTGGCAGAATGATCTAGTTTAACTGGTTTAAGAGGTCGCTCTGTGCCGTGAAAATCCCATAGATTAACACCATCATGGCGGATGCGGGCCATCTCACCATCTTCAAGAAATAGAAATTGATTGGTGTGTTCCATCATTGCCATTGTGTCACTAGCGAAAAAATTCTCGTCGCTGCCAAGGCCAACGACGAGCGGAGAGCCTTGTTTGACGAGATAAATAGCATCAGGTTCGTGGGAGCTTAAGACGCCTAAAGCCCATGCTCCTTTAAGTTTTTCAAGCACTGTCTGAATAGCTGTTTTGACATTTTGGGTATCTTTAATGGCTTTTTCTAGTAAGTGAACAATGACTTCTGAGTCGGTGTCAGATGCAAATGTGACGCCTTCTTCAAGAAGCTCGATCTTGAGTTGCTGATAGTTTTCTAATATACCGTTGTGGACAATTGTAATGCCCTCGTTGCGATGAGGGTGAGCGTTGCGAGTGGTGGGAGGGCCATGAGTTGCCCAACGAGTGTGCCCCATACCTATGGTTGCTTGCTCGGGCAGTTTGTGAAGGAGTGGCTTGAGTTGAGCAAGCTTTCCCTCAGATTTCACAAGATCAATGTGATCGTTGTGAGAAACGGCAATCCCAGAGGAGTCATAACCGCGATACTCAAGTCTTTGAAGTCCGTCGAATAAAATATCGAGTCCAGGTCGTTGGCCTGCAAATCCTATAATTCCGCACATGATCTTTTCTCCATATAAGAGGTGATATGAGCAAGTTCTTCGGCGGTGTTAACGCCTAAAAAATCTTGCCATTGAGGAGTGATGTGCCCGTAAACACTAATCCCTTGAAGTTGAGCATGATGAACGCAATCTGTAAGATAGTACTCGTTTTGCGCATTTTGAGGGCGTAGTTTTGTTAACAAAGAGCTTAATATTTTGATGTTTGCGAACAAAACACCAGTATTACAGAATGTTATGGATTTTTCTTGCTCGTTTGCATCACGTTCTTCTACGATCTTTAAAACACTGTCATCACGCATGACAAGACGTCCATATCCGAATGGGCTAGGAGTGTCCATACCTAAAACAGCGAAATCTGTTTTTTTTGTTTGGCATGCGTCTAGAAACGTCGAAATTGTCTCAGCTTTTAGAGCTGGAGTGTCGCCAGTGCAAATGAGCACAAAGTCGGCGTTTGAAGGCGTGCCTTTGACGAGCTGTGTTACAGCGTAGGGAGCGGGGGCGAGGTGGTGGTATGCAGCTGCTGCTGAGGCGACGGCGTGGCCTGTTCCCATCGGGTTTTTTTGCGTACATGCTCTGAGGTTAGGGTGTGATGTGAGTATTGGATGAAAAGGTTCAAGATTTTGAGATAAGACGAGAGTCTTGTCTTGAATGCAGGCTTTTTCAAGGGAATGTAAAACATGTTCCAGCATTGTCTTATCTTGAACTTTGTGGAGCACTTTTGGGATATTGCTCTGCATGCGAGAGCCTCGTCCAGCGGCAAGTACTAAGGCTCCGATTTGGCCAGGGTGTTGCATAGAGATCCTTATATAGAAACAACGTGTGCCTTTTGTTTTTTAACAATATAACAGGATGTCGAAATGTGAAATCTTGATCTCTTAGTTGAGGTCTGCAATAGCAGAATTCTTTAAAAAGGTTTAGAAATCCTTCGACTCTAAAGAGTAAGAGCGGTTATGATGCAAGGGGCGTGATTGCGCTATGCTAAACATGTTTGGATTTGAGGTTCTGTATGAGTTTTTTTAGTGGTTTGATGGAATGGTACCGAAAAGGGCAAACAGAAAGATTACAGCGTGCGGTCGTGAAAAGTGCCAAGGTAGTTAGGAATTCAAAAGCAAATCGTGACGATAGGAAAGATGCTTTGGCGTTTTTTGTCCAATTAGAGGATGTTGCGTTAGCTGCTCCGGTTTTGTTGGATCGTTTTGAATACAGCTTAGAGCATGGGATTAATGATACCCGTGAAAAAGAAAGTGCTATGGAAGGTTTGGTGAAATATAAAGATGCTGTTCTTCCGTATGTAGAGAAAAAACTTCTTGCGACAGAAAAAATTGCATGGCCTATTAAAGTGCTCATGGAGTTGACGGATGAAGAAAAACGGGTTGAGATTTTACAAAACTGTTTGTCTCTTGATGATGTCGCGTTGGAGCAGGCAAAAGTAGATAAGAACTATGATGTTTTGTGCTACCTCGCCGATTACACGTGTGTTGACTTAAAAAAGATTGTGCCATTTTTAAAGGATCCGGACGAGAGAGTGCGGTTTGCGGCTGCAGCAGTTGTGATCGATAACTCTGGGGCTTCTGGCCCAGAGTTTTTAGAGAATTTTTTGGTGGATGAGTCTTCTGAGAATAGAAGAATTCATAGATTGGTTGTTGAGGCTTTTGTTGATAAGGGTTGGCCTGTAAAGGAATTAGAGCCAGGACCGCTTACGGCAGGGTTGGTTGTAACTCAAGATAAGCTGGTGAGGCAGGCTTCTCACTCTGTGTAGAAATACGAGGCAGTGCGCTGTTGATGCGAGTTATGATTTCATAATGAATGCTCTGGGCGCGGGTTGCGATATCTTCAGCTAAAATCTCCTCCTTTTCATCTTTGCCGAGGAGGGTTGCTGTGTCCCCAGGTTTTGCTCGCTCAGGAAGATCTGTGACGTCAACCATCATCATGTTCATGCAAATGCGTCCAAGTATTGAACATCTTTTGCCGTGAATGAGCACATCACCGGAGCTAGCAAGGCGAGGGTACCCTTCGTAGTATCCAACAGGTATAACGGCGATATCAGTTGCTCTTCGTGTTTTGTAGTGACACCCATACCCAACGTAAGAACCGTCTTCGATGTGTTTAACTGTGGTGAGCCGTGCTCTCCAGCTGAGTACAGGTTTAAGTTGAGACCGCAAAGGAGAGTCAGGCATTTGAGACCCTGGCCATAGGCCGTAAAGTCCTATGCCGATTCGAGTAATGTCAAGCCTTGTGTTGGGTATGACCAGTGCAGCGGCGGTGGCGGCGGAGTGAATAAGTGGCTTGAGGCCTTGTTTGTGGAATTTGTTGGTGAGGTCAAGGAGGGAATGAAGTTGAGTGTGAGCCCAAGAGGTGTCCATGCTGTCTTCGACGTCGGCGAAGTGTGTATAGATGCCTCGAATGAAGATGTAGTCTGTATGAAGAATTTGCGAGAGGGCTTGAGGGAATGTTGTGGGCAAAAATCCTTGCCTACTCATTCCTGTATCTACCTTTAAATGAATGTTCGGTTTGTTTTTAAGGTTGAGCCAAAGGTTTAAGATCTCAAAAGAACCTATTGTTATGTCGAGATGTTGGCTATGACTTAAGGAGAGTTCTTCGCGTGTGAGAATAGGTCCCATGACGAGAATGTTGCCTTGATACATTGTGTTTCTTAGAGCAAACCCTTCAGCTACGCTGTTGACGCCGATCCACTTGGGGTTTTGTGGTATGAGAGCAGCTGCTATTTTGGTCAACCCATGTCCGTAAGCATTGGATTTTAAAATCGGCATGACAGGGGTTTTTCCGCAGAGACCTGAGAATGTCTGGTAGTTTTTGATAAGATTTTTCTCGTTGATTTCTACCCATGTATGCATGTGACCCCCTTTTTGTGTCAGCTCTTTGCTATCTTATTTTTTAATGATTCTGCAAGATCGGATATTTAGCAAAAAAAATTGCAATAGAATTTAAAACGGTTTATAAGAAGCCCGGTTTGTGTCTGGAGAAAATATGAATTTTAGTATTGTTTGTTTAATGAGTTGTTTGTTGTCGAGTTCTGTTGATTATAAAGTTCTCATGAACCGAATTGCTTCAAAGCCTCAAGAGGAAGTAGAACTTATTGATGTGAATCAGGTTTATCGAGTGAAAGGGGTGCCTTTTAAAAAGCTTGAGTGGAAAGATTCAGATTGGCCTTTGCTAAGTTTGACTATATCTAACTGCAAGGGTCCTCTTGCATATACTGTCTTTAAAAAAATAATAAAAACGAGCCACTTAGATGTGAATGCTAAGACGCAAAGAGGCCGAACTCCACTTATGTTCGCGGCGGCTTTTAGTGGTGTCAGTGATAATAATTTAGAAGCTTTAAAAACTCTTTTAGCGCAAAAAAATGAATTGAATTTAAACCTCAATGCACAAGATGAGAGTGGACGAACGGCCCTTATGATGGCTGTTGAAAACTCTGGGCCTTTAGGCTTAGGGTCTGTTGCTGCTGTTCAAATGTTACTTGAAGCGGGAGCTGACGCAAATTTAAAAACAAGAAAAGGTCAGTTGGCATGGAGCTTGGGGATGAGGCAGTGCAATCAAGGGTCTAGTCTTGAAGCAGTAGAGATGGTCCTGGCGTCAACAGAGTTATCGGCCTTATCGTTGGGTGAAGTTCTGGCGCCTGTGGTTCGAAGTATACAGGATAAGCGTTTTGATGATATTTCAATTTGTACATTTTTATCTTTGATTCGGCATCATCTTGTGGCTCAAGGTCAGGCAGTAGAGCAGAAGTTTTTTAATGGTTGGCAGTGTTCACTAGGAGCTTCAGTAAGCCCTCTTGTTAGACTTAAACTGTTGACTCTTTTGGATTTAAAAGAAGATGACGAATGTGTGATTTGTACAGACTCGTTTCAATTATCTACTTCAGAGAACCAGGAGCCCCCCTCTGTTTTGGGTTGTGGACACTTTTTTCATGAAAGCTGTTTATCGCAGTGGTCAAGTTCTTGTTCTAGGCGTTTTCTTAAAGCGGAAGAAGTCTTTTGCCCGAGCTGTAAAACGAAGCAAAAAATCCCCAATTAAGCCTTTAGCTACCATGATGTCATTTTGTTATTGCGCCATGGTGGCTGTTTTGATAGTTTTCATGCCCTGGGTCTACCGCCGTAATGGTGGAGAACAAGGCTTTATAAAATAGTGAAGAGGAGGTTCTGATGAAACGGACCTATCAACCGAGTAACTTGCGTCGTGCACGTAAGCATGGATTTCGTAGCAGACTGGCAACTAGCAATGGCCGTAACATTTTGAAAAGACGCCGTGCTAAAGGTCGTAAATCACTTGCAGCTACAACATACAGCAAATAATCAAAGCCCCCAAGACAGCTCTATCGCGACTTTGCCTTCAGAAATGAAAATGAGGAGCGGGCGAGAAATCAAAAGGGTCATGAGAGTTGGGTGCAAAGCGGTGAGGCCACATGTTGTGGTGCTGGCTGTTCGTGGAGCTTCGCGTTTTTCAGTTGTTGCTTCACGTAAGTATGGCCCTGCTGTTGATCGCAATTTATTTAAACGACGGATCCGAGAGTTTTTTAGACAAAACTGTCGAACAACGGGTTTAGATGTAGTTGTGATAGCACGTAGGGCATCGCTTGATGCGTGTTATGCGGATATAGGCAAATCTATTGAGATTTGCCTGCAGCGCATCCATGGGCAGCTATAGTGCTTTTTTTGATTAGTCTTTATCAGAGATGGCTGTCCCCAATCCTTAGATATTTGGGTGCTGAATGCCGATTTTACCCAAGCTGTTCTGCGTATGCACATGAATGTTATAGCCGTTACGGTTTTATTCGTGCAACATGGATGTCGTTCTATCGAGTTGTCCGTTGTCAACCCTGGTGTCAAGGAGGGATCGATCAGCCATGAAATGGGATTTTAAATCATGGATTGTAGCAGGATGTTGTTTTTTAGGTGTCATAGCCTGGGAAAATTATCTTAATAACAAATATCCAGAGCGCTTCGCTCAAATTGAAAGCCATCCAAGTACAGACGGTGATGTTGATCAACCCTCTGAGCTTGTCGAGGCTGCGCCAGATCTAGCTTTAGCGAATGAAGAGTCTTCGCTGTGGACTGAACTTAGTGCAGACGAGTTGGTTTTAGAGAATGATGAACTCTCTGTTCATTTTGATCAATTGACAGGTGGTATGCGAGCTGCTGTCCTAAAAAATTATCGCAGAGATCTTGATGGCAGTATCGCCTATGATATGCTCGAAAATTCTCGTTTATTGATTCAACCTGCACGTGTAGGGCAAAAAGCAGCTTGGGAGTCAGGTTATCACGCGGAGCGTAACGGCCGTTCTTTGAAGTTTGTGCGTGCATCTCAAGGCATTGAATATGCTCATGAGTATACTCTAAGCGAGTCAGGTTACGGGCTTGAAGTTGTCTTTTCTTGGAAAAATATATCTGGTGTTCAACAAGAACTAAACACGGTTGTTTTGTTGGACAAGGTTATTGCTAAAACTGAAAGCAAGGGTTTCTTGCCTCTTCCTGTTGGGAAGCCAGGTATGGCTGTTGTTTCGGAAAAGGGCACGGTCGAAAGACTCGATATTCCTGCTTACTGTAAAGAAGGTCGCCAAGATAATCTTCTTGATAAGTTGCGTGGTGAAGTGTCTCTTTTAGGTTATGATGATCACTACTTTCTACAAGCACTTCTTCCTCATCGCAGCAATATGAGCGTGAGTCTGGATCGATCGAAGTCTAGCGCTGCTCGTGAGCAAGACTGTGTGATGGCCCTTATGGCTTCAGCTCCTGAGGGGCGGGTGAACCCAGGGCAAGAAGTTTCATATAGTATGAAGGGGTGGTTTGGGCCAAAGAATAATACACTTATGGCAGCGTATGACGCTGAATTAAGTGAAGTTATTGATATGGGCATATTTGGCGCTCTTTCACACTTCTTGTTGAGTGCGCTACAATATATTTATGGTTTAGTTGGCAATTGGGGTCTTGCAATTGCGGGTTTGGTGATACTTCTTAAGGCTTTGTTCTTTCCATTGGTAAAACAAGCTATGGTATCTGGACACGCGATGCAGAAGATTCGACCTCAGATGGACCGCATTCGCGATAAGTATAAGGATGATCCGCAGACGCAGCAGCGAGAAGTGATGCGTTTGATGTCAGAGAATAAGGTAAACCCAATGAAAGGGTGTCTTCCTCTGTTACTCCAGGCTCCCGTATTTATCGCTTTGTATCGAGTGCTATCAAGCTCGGTCGAGCTTCGTCATGCACCGTTCGTTGCGTGGATAAAGGATTTGTCAGCAGCAGATCCGTACTATATCACTCCTATTTTATTAGGGGTTGCGATGGTTGCACAGCAAAAAACGATGCCTATGTCTGGTATGTCGAAAGAGCAAGAAAGAATGATGATGTTCTTACCTGTGATGTTCACAGGTATGATGCTGAGTCTTCCGGCTGGGATGGTCTTTTATTCATTAACGAATACTGTCCTGACAATTGCCCAACAGCAATGGTTAAAAAAACGTCTTGATGCACAACCTGCATAAGACGACGATTGAGGAGAATGGTATGACGATTCAAGTCGAAGGAAAATCTTTAGAATTGGCGCTCGTTCGTGCGACTCGCCAGTTGCAAGTCACACAAGCAGAAGTTGAGCACCGTATTATCAAAGAAAGCCAAGGTTTATTTGGTTTATTTGGTAAAAAAGTAAAAATTGAAGCTTGGAAAAAAGGCGAGCAAGGCCCGGTTCTTAGTGAAAAAGAAACAAAGGCCTTAGTAGAAGAGTTGCGTGTTTTTTGTGAAGGTGTCTGTAACTTTTTGGTTGAGACAGATGTTAAGGTTGAAGCAGACCTTCAAGATGGCCGTTTGGTTTTGAATGTGAACAGCCAGGATCTTGCTAACAAGCTAGGGCGTCAAAGCCGTTTACCAGAAGCTTTAGAGCACCTGGTACGTAAAAAGCCAAAAAATATGCAGCGTGGTTTGCCGTTCCGTGTTTTTGTTGATGTGATGAATCAGCGCATGGAAAGAGAAGCAGAGCTTGTCAGTATGGCTCAAGATTTATCAAACAAAGTTTCAGAAAATAGCCGCCCTATTGTTTTGAACTACCGCAGTTCTTATGATCGTAAAGTGATTCATATGGCTCTTGATAAAGATGAACGAGTGTATACGAAGTCTATTGGTTCAGGTAATAATCGTAAACTTATGATTCTTCCTGCGCGAGAAGACCGTAGAGCAGAACAGGCATAAGATTTGCGTGATTATGATGTGATTGCTGCTGTTTCTACAGCAGCACCTGCTGCGATAGCAGTCATTAGGGTCTCAGGGCAGGGTTGTCTCCCGCTTCTGAGACCTTTTCTTTCGAAAGACCTGGTTCCTCGCCAAATGACTTTCTCTCGCATTAAGCAAGATGGAGAATTATTGGATGAGGCTCTTGTCGTTTTTTTTCCAGGCCCGAATTCTTATACTGGAGAAGATATGATGGAGCTCCATGTTCATGGGGGTCCTTATATTGTTCAGCGCTGTATGCAGCTGTTATATGATGTTGGTATGCGAGCTGCGGAGCCCGGTGAATTTACACGCCGTGCGTTTTTAAACCAAAAAATGGATTTGACCTATGCTGAAGGTGTGCGAACTTTGGTGTCTGCACAATCAAGGCAAGAGTGGGTTGCTGCAAAAGGCTTATTGGACGGACGTCTAAGTCGTTTAGTGTCAGAATTGCGTGGCCAACTGATTAAAAGTATGGCGCATATTGAAGCTCGAATTGATTTTCCGGATGAAGCCGAGCCTTCAGCTGTGACGCTCCACGAAGTCCTAGATGAGTTATCAGTGTGTCGTTTAAAAATTGAAAATCTTTTAACGAGTTATGACTCAGGACGTATTGCATCTCAAGGTTTGCGAGTTGCTCTTGTCGGGCCTCCTAATGCAGGTAAATCAACATTACTTAATGAGTTATTGGGTGTTGAGAGAGCTCTTGTAACCAATATTCCTGGAACGACCCGAGACTTTTTAGAAGAGTCTTGTCTTCTAGAAGGTAGGATGATTCGTCTGTGTGATACAGCCGGCTTGCGCGAGACGAAAGACCCAATTGAAAAACTGGGTATTGAGAAGTCGATTGAAATCTGTAAACAAGCTGATGTTGTCCTTTTATTAGAGCCAGTCGATGCACCAAAGGGCGTGGTTGAGTTTGCAAGACAGAGCTTGGAAGGCACGAACTTACTTCAAAAGTGTCTTACAATCCCGACAAAAACAGATTTGTCGATCAATAGTAAAACTGAAGGTGGTATTTCTTGTCATACAGGAAATGGCTTAGACCTTTTCAAGAAAGACCTCATCGGTAAAGTTGATAAAAGTGTGCGCCCTCTTGAAGAAGAAGCTCCTTTTATTACTTGTGAGAGACATAAAAGTGCATTGAAATCAAGCCTTGAAGCCCTGGATCGCTGCCATGAAGCTGCCATGCAAGGGGCTTATGATGAAATGATTGCATTTGAGCTCTTAGAAGCAACACGAAGCCTTGCTACTGTATTGGGTGCTGTTGATACAGAGGATATCTTAGATGTTGTGTTCTCGAGCTTTTGCATTGGAAAATGACGTGAAGCCTCGTGAGAAGTGTGTAAATTCCAGTGTAAATTAAGAGACTTTTGTAGATAGATTGCCGCCAAAGGCGGCACTATTGAGAGAAAAAAAGCAAGAGATGGTGATGTTGTTCTATACCCGTTTTGTGTCTCCATATCCAGTATCTGACAAGAGAGCAGATATGTGAGGTAGGCGTGATAGATGGGAATCCATGAAAACTTTGCCTGATCTGCAATTTTTGAACAAGGGCTATCAAGATGAAGTGTAACCTCTGTGGCTGCTTTCTGGAACCATGTATTCCACGCCCAAACGCCTTGTGTGGGTAGATTCCAAATAAGAAAGCGAGTTTCTCTACGCCAAACCCCTAGCCGAAGTCGGCCACAAAGAAGCATGCGTTGATATGCTTGATTTTTCAGTGGAGCCCCCAGTTCAAAATAGACTCTGCGAGTTCGAGTCGACCGTCCTGTATACTATAAATATAACAGCCATACATGTTCTCTAGATATGCAGGAAGCAGAATGAAACAGAATCTTGAAGCTCAAAAACCTGTTTTTCCAATAGAAAGTACTCAACATTGGGTCGGTGGAAGATGGTTAGAAGAAAATGCTGGGCAGGCATATATCTCCTACAATCCAAGCTCTGGTGAAGAAATTTTCAAGTTCCAGGTTTCCAATGAAGTCGTGGATGAGGCTGTTAAGGTGACATCTCAAGTGTGTTCAGGTTCCGATCCCATGAGCTTTGCAACTCGTCTGCAGGCGGTTTCTCAATTTAAAAAAAATTTAAATGAAAACCATGATTTGATCGAACAAAAGCTTCGTTTTGAGATTGGAAAACCGTTATGGGAAGCACAGCATGATATTTCAGCAAGTGTTCGATACCTTGAAAGACTAGAATCGCAGGTTGGTTTGGAAGAGTGCTTTCAAGGTTCTGCAGTGGCTGGTAGGGTGCGTGGCCAAGTTATGACACACCCAGTAGGTCTTGTGGCTGGGTATATTTCCTTTTCAGACCCATTGATGAATTTTGTGTCTTATGTTTCGTCAGCTATTTTAGCAGGAAATCCTATAGTCGTTATTTCTTCTGTTCATAGTGCCTGGAGTGTCTATGGTTTTGTCGAGCTTGTGAGCAGCTTAGACCTCCCAAAGGGTTTTGTTTCTGTTGTTATGGGTGGTTATAAAGAATTTCGGAGAGTGCTGTCTTATTCAGAAGTTCGAGTGGCTTTGTACACTGGCTCAGCAGAACATTGTGATGAACTCTTGCGAAATACGAGATCGATCAATGATTGTCAGATGATTTTTCAAGCAGGAGGTAAGAATTCATGTGTGGTTCACTCTTCTGCTGACATTGAGCAAGCCGTGCGAGCAACCGTGTACGGTGTCGTTAAGTCAGCGGGTCAATCATGTTTTTCAACATCGCGTGTTTATGTCTATCGATCTATATTTCCTAGGTTTTATGAGAAGCTGGTTGAAGTGCTATCTAAAGTACATGTTGGTAGAGCCGATGTCGATGACTCTAACTCTGCTGTGATTATGGGTCCTTTATGCTCAGAAAAAGCTTTGACACGGTTTTTGAGGTTTCAAACGATGGGGGCTCGAGAAGCTGATGAAACTCCACTGTGGGGAAAGCGTTTGGATCGAGGTTTGGGTTTTCTTGTTTTGCCGGGGCTGCATCAGATGAGCGAAGATCGAGAAGCGAATACTGCTTATCGAAGTACTGTGCAGTTTGGGCCTGATCTTGCGATTTATAGTTATGATGTGCTGTCAGATGTACTTGAGCAAGTCAATCGATACCCTTCTTTATCGATGTCTTTTATTGGTGACCCAGAGGTGGTGACAAAGAGACTTCATCAAGTTGATGTTCCAAATATTATGATCAATCAACCTTCATGCGGTATGGGGGTCACACCCTTTGTTCCGTATCGAGCAGGAAGTAGTTTGCAGCATGTTCATAGTCCGATGGATGTGAGCCATATGATTCGAATGAAGAGTGTTGATCATAATGATGAGAGTTTAAATTTATTTCAGAAGTGGCCTGAGCTATAATCTTTTGCATTGTGAAACTTTCTTGTGAAAACTCATTGCTTCAGCTTGGAGTTCAATCCGGGATTCAGTAAGCTAGACCCCTTATGTAGATTATTGCAGCGTTGAAGGAGGAGCTATGGAGCGGAACATAAATGAGCTGGCTCGACAGTGGGCAACATCAGAAATTTTTGATGTTGCAACACGTGATGAAATAGCAGCCTTATTAGAGAAAAATGATAAAAAAGAACTAGCAGATCGTTTTTATAGAGATCTTGAGTTTGGAACTGGTGGAATGCGTGGAGTGATGGGCGCAGGAACCTGCCGGATGAATATTTATAATATTCGACGAGCGACAGCTGCAATGATTGCGCAGCTTCAAACATCTGGAGAAGACTTAAAAGTTGCGATTGCGTGGGACTCTCGGCACCGTTCAGAACTATTTGCAAAAGAAGCTGCAAGAACATTAGTTGCGGCAGGCGTGAAGGTTGTGATGCCAGAGGTTATGAGGCCTGTTCCGATGCTTTCTTATATGGTGAGGGCTTATCAATGCCAAGCTGGGATCTGCATCACCGCGAGCCATAACCCACCAGAGTATAATGGATTTAAAGTATTCTGGAGTGATGGAGCGCAGATTGTTCCTCCT
Organism: Oligoflexales bacterium; assembly: GCA_045106415.1. GTDB lineage: Bacteria > Bdellovibrionota_B > Oligoflexia > Oligoflexales > Bog-1112 > JBGCEP01. The sequence goes on from JBGCEP010000009.1 coordinate 45,896, forward strand.
GATGATCAAGCTGTGATAGCACACTATAACCGTCTTGGATACGATCACTCTGTGGCTGATTTTGATGAAGCTTTGACAACGGGCATGATTCAAAGAGTGGGTGAAGATTTTGACCGATCCTATCGAGATGAGGTTTTAAAATTGTCACGGCATTCTCACGGTCGTGATCTACGTATTGTTTACACCCCTATTCATGGTACGGGGGTATTTGCAGTACCTGATGTATTAAGAGAAGCAGGGTTTCAGCATGTCAGTATTGTTGAAGAACAAGCAACACCAGATGGAGCATTTCCGACCGTACAATCCCCAAATCCAGAAGATAAAGCAGCTTTATCCATGGCGTGTCGCCAAGCTGAAAGAGACCGTGCTGATCTTGTTTTTGGAACAGATCCTGATTGTGATCGTATTGCGATGGTGGTCAGAGAAGGAGACGATTGGGTTGCGTTTAACGGTAATCAATTAGGCTCATTACTGATTGAATACATGCTATCAACAGGTGTTGAGCAAGGTTTGCTGCCTGAAAATCCACTCGTGATTAAAACGGTAGTTACAACTGATTTGCAGCAAGATATTGCGCAATATTATGGTGTGGCGTGTGAAGAAACATTGACTGGCTTTAAGTGGATTTGTCATCGAATTCATGAGTATGAAACAGGGAACATCACTCCGAAGAAAAACTTCGTGTGCGGTGGGGAAGAAAGCTATGGTTTTGTTGCAGGGCAGTTTGTGCGAGATAAAGACGCTGTGATCGCCTGTCTTGTTGCCGCTGACATGATGGCTTGGTATAGGCATCAAGAAAAAAGTTTAACTGATGTTCTACATGAGGTGTTTAAGCGGCATGGAGTGTATCAGGAAAGTTTAGCAACTTTTGAACTTCCAGGCCAAGATGGAGCATATAGAATAAGTGCAATGATGGAGTTTTTGAGAAAAGAGCCTCCAATTGAACTCTTAGGGCAGGCTGTTGTCGAAGTTTCTGATTTGAAAGAGAAAAAGAAAAAAAGAAGAGAAGGGCATAGCTGGCAGGATGTTGTACCAGCTGATCTGCCAGCATCGAATGTTTTACAGTTTCGTATGGAAGATGGCAGCCGTCTCTCTGTTCGACCTTCAGGGACAGAGCCGAAGATTAAGTTTTATATTTCAGTGAAAAAGCCTTATAGAGAAGATGTGCTTGAGGTAAGAAAAGAAGCGCAACAGCAGGTAAATAGGCTTGAACAAGCGTTGATTCAATACTGTAATTTAGATAAATAAAAAATCAATCGGCAGAAATCGCCCTAAATTTTAAAAACCTTTCTCTTATAATGAGAGAAAGGTTTTTAAAATTTAGGAGCTTCTGATGAAGTTGGTATGTTTACTTGTTTTTACCTTTCTATATAGTCATCTTCAGGCAGAACCATATCGTAAAGCGGTTTCAGGGGATGTTGTTGTTTTGCCAAAGTTGTTTCCTAAGAAGAAGAAATTAGAGCTTTCAGCTCTTAATGTTGGAGTTCTTATGAATCAATCTTATGTGGATACAGTGGTGTTAAATGGTGGAGTTGGCTACCACTTAAGGGAAGATCTTGGTTTTAATGTTGAAGCGAGTCTTTTTTTGAATAGTGATCGTGCAGAACGAACGTGTATTGAGTCTTTCTATAATGATCCAGATCGTATTTTAGGAAGTGTCTGTGGAGGGGCTAGTGGTCTTCAAGATCAAAACGGAGGAGATCTTGACGGTGTAAATTTTGGCCCAGCTTATGTTGCAGTACGAGAGTTGCAGTCTGTTCTATTGGCAAATGTTATTTATAGTCCTATTTATAGTAAGCAACTGGCTTTCGGAGATTCTGTTGCTTATTTTGATTTGTTTTTTGTAGCAGGGCTGGGTCTTGCGAATTCGTTGTTCTATCCAGAGACACTTACGCTTAAAAATGGATTGCCATCACGTAAAAGAGTGTTGACGGAAGCGGAAAAAAATAAAGAAGGATGTCCTGATACGTATGGTGTCTGTGCTGATGATGCCGCAAGCGTCGTTGGGGTACTAGGTCGACCAGAAGCTTTAGCAGAGTCACATCCTGCCATGAATTTTGGGATGGGACAAAAGTTTCATGTGACGAAGAATTTTTATGTTGATGCTGAGATGAGAATGCTGATGCTTCTTGGAACATCCACAGGAATTGAGCCATTTTTTAGCTTATGGGTAGGGAGTGGGTTTCGTTTTTAAGCTGCCACCTTGCCAAGGATTGTGGCTGGATTGTTAATGAGGATTTGCACGTTAAAGGAACGATGAAGAACTTAAAGTTGGTGGAATCTGGAGTCGATATAGGATTTTGTGAGTTTATACCAGTAATACAAAATAACTGTGGTGTTTGAGGCGATTATTTGCAGCCTAAAAACGTTTTTATGTTGGTCTTACTCGCATATTTTTCTTATTTTGATAAATGATATTTATTTTATGTGATGAGTCTTAAAAGACAACTCGAATACAAAGCGAAGATAAAAAAGTCTCAGCTTATGGTTGTAGGTCGTTGTTTTCTTTAGTGTGTGTCATTCATTGCAACACACCCGAAGT
>JBGCEP010000010.1:0-136090 GCA_045106415.1 Oligoflexales bacterium
CCGTAAGGTCCTAGTATCGCAGGGGGATGATTACATCATGCCGCCCATGCCGCCCATTCCGCCCATTCCGCCCATTCCGCCCATAGCCGGTGCAGATGGAGCAGCGCTTCCGCCTTCTTCAGGCTTATCTGCGATCATAGCTTCCGTTGTGAGAAGTAAGCTTGATACAGAAGCAGCATTGATAAGAGCTGTTTTAGAGACTTTAGTTGGGTCAATAACACCAGCGCTATAGAGGTCTTCATAGACTTCTTTTTGTGCGTTAAATCCAAATCCGTCTTTGCCGTTGCGAACTTTTTCTACAACGACAGCTGGCTCACACCCTGCATTTTGAGCGATTTGACGAAGAGGCTCTTCGATAGCTCTGCGGATGATAGAAACGCCGATTTGCTGCTCAGGGCTCTCAAGCTTTAAGTTGTCAAGAGATGTTTGGCAGCGTAAGAATGCAGTGCCGCCACCGGCAACGATTCCACCTTCAACAGCAGCGCGAGTTGCGTTGAGAGCATCTTCAACGCGTGCTTTTTTCTCTTTCATTTCAGCTTCAGTCGCAGCGCCAACACGTACAACAGCAACGCCGCCAACAAGTTTAGCGAGCCGCTCTTGGAGTTTTTCGCGGTCGTAGTCAGAAGTTGTATTTTCCATTTCGCCACGAATTTGCTTAACACGCGCATTGATTTCGTCGGAAGAACCTTTTCCGCCAACGATAGTTGTCTCGTCTTTTGTGATGGTGATGTTTTTCACTTCACCTAAAGAGTCAAGAGTTAGAGTGTCAAGTTTGTGGCCAAGCTCTTCACTGACGACTGTTCCGCCAGTAAGGGTTGCGATATCTTGTAGCATTGCTTTGCGGCGGTCGCCAAAGCCAGGTGCTTTGACTGCTGCGCATTTAAGGCCACCGCGAAGACGATTGATAACAAGCGTTGCAAGAGCTTCGCCGTCAATGTCTTCAGCTAGAATCACGAAAGGACGTCCTGTTTGAGCAATTTGCTCAAGGATAGGAAGCATTTCTTTCATGTTTGAGATTTTTTTCTCATGGATAAGAACAAATGCATTTTCTAGGTTTGCTTCCATGCGCTCTGTGTCAGTAACAAAGTATGGAGAAAGGTAACCGCGGTCGAATTGCATACCTTCAACTACATCTAGAGTTGTTTCCATTCCTTTTGCTTCATCTACAGTGATAACACCGTCACGTCCAACCTTATCCATTGCTTCAGAGAGAATCTCACCAATTTCTTTATCATTGTTTGCAGAAATTGCGCCAACTTGTGCAATTTCTTCACGAGATTTTGTCGGGCGAGAGATTTTGTCGAGTTCTGTGATGAGAACTTTGACAGCTGCGTCCATACCGCGCTTTAATTCCATTGGATTATGGCAAGCGGAGACAAGTTTCACGCCTTCGCGGTAGATTGCTTGTGCGAGAAGAGTTGCTGTTGTTGTTCCGTCACCAGCACTGTCAGAAGTTTTGGAAGAAACTTCTTTGATCATTTGTGCGCCCATGTTTTCAAACTTGTCTTCTAGTTCGATTTCTTTAGCGACACTTACACCGTCTTTTGTGATTGTTGGAGAACCAAAAGAGCGTTCGATAACAACGTTACGGCCTTTAGGACCAAGAGTAACTTTAACTGCGTCAGCAAGAGTGTTGACACCAGCAAGGATTTTACGACGGGAGTCTTCACCGAAATTGATTGCTTTAGACATAGTGTTTCTTCCTTATGTATGTGAGAGAAATCTTATTTTTCGATAACACCAAGAAGGTCATCTTCACGAAGAACGAGGTGATCATTTCCATCGATCTTGACTTCAGATCCAGCGTATTTACTGAAGAGAACAGTGTCGCCAACTTTAACTTCAGGCTTAGCAATTGTGCCATCTTCAAGGCGTTTTCCGTTACCAACAGCAACGATTTCACCTTCCATTGGCTTTTCTTTTGCATTGTCAGGGATGATGATGCCGCCGGCTGTCTTTTCTTCTGACGCGACTCTTTTAACTAAAAGTCGGTCTTGCAAAGGTCTGATTTTCATGTGTGCTCCTTCAAACGAAGATAACATTTTCAATTTTATGTTCGGAATGTAAATCCGAATAACAGTAGATGCAACATAAATCCAATATTTTTACTGTCAAGGGGGTGGAGCTTTTTTTATTTTAAAGAGTGATTGGCTTTGGGCTGGAAGAAGACTCACAACTTTCTAGAACGGAGTGTTCCGGGTGAAAGCCGTACTTTGTAATTTCATTTATGAGGAGGGAGCGAGTTCTCACAGAGGTTTTATCTGGAGTGAGGTCGATTCTCAATGCTGGTTGCGAGATGTCGTGAGGCTCAAATATGAGATATAAACATTGTGACAAGTGATGAGTTGTATACGACAGGTGTACTTTTTTGATTTGCCCCCACTCGTATCTCCATGTTTTTAGACGAGTTGCTGCTGTGACACCGTCTGGAGTGATGTCGATATTTTGCAGTGATCGCACGAAACAGGCGAAAATAAAAATTAAAGGAAGAATGACTAAAATTGAAAAGGCACTCAAAATAAATGTTGTATTCATAATAATTGGATATGTATCCGAAGACTGAGTGAGAAGTACAAAGCTCGCGCACCCAACAAGACCAATCATAGACCAATGAATAAGAGAGCGTGGATATGTGATGAATCTTCTACCCCCACTTGGGATTTCATCTGTAAAAACAAATCCTTCTCTTTCCTCTAGAAGCTGTTCTTGAAACCAAAGAATAGCTTCCTCATCTTCTCTATCAACTTCAATAATGTGTCTCCAGGTAACCATCTCATCTTGAAACTTACCTTCGAATGCATAAAGTTGAGCTCTTAATTTGAGAGCATTGACATTTTGAGGCCCAAGGGAAAGAAGGGTATCTAGAGCGTCGTGAGAGTCTTCGTAAAGACCCTCTGCTATCATGTTTTCAATTTCATTTACGTGTTTCATATTTTACTTATCGTCAAAAATCAAAAGATATTAAGTTTAGAATTTGAGATGGAGTAAAAACTGCCTATTCATACAGTCTGATTAACCTCCGAATGAGTAAGGAGATTATTGAGGAGGATTTTTTGTGAGAAAAAATCTTACGGCTGAAGAAGTTGAAAAAGTCTGTGTTGCTGCAAATAAAGCAGCGAAAGAATTTGTAAAGGCGGCTTGGCAGTCAAATTGGAATGCTGCTGCTTTAGATCATATACACAGCTTGCAGGTGAATTTATCTCGTGATCAGAATTTTCAAGGAGGATTGAAAATGGTAGATGAGAGCAACAAAGGAGATTTAGCTAATCTTTTGCTTAAGTCATCAGGAGCTCAAAAAGAGGTTGATGAATATTTTCTTGTCATCATTCAAAAAATGAATGAGCTGATCTTAGATACCTTGTCTCAAGCGGTGGAAAGTATTTTAGGTTTGTCACGATTGTTTCTGGAAGAAGAAGCGGAGCAGGCTCTTCAGGAATTTTATCAGCTGTATTTTTCAGGGAATGCAGAAGAGAATAATAGTGATTCACAAAAAGTTAACGATGAGGTGGATCGTCTCATGAGCCAGTTAGAAGCAGGTTCTCTTGCAGAAGATGACCTAAAAGAAGATGAAGAAGAAAAAGCTCGTCGTTTGGGGATATCGGGGATTCAAAAGAGATTAGAAACAATTATTTCTTTAGATGAAAGTTTACGAGAAAAATTGGCTCCTGTTTTAACGAGTATGCAATTTGAAGATTTGACTCGACATAGACTTTCTAATTTAGAAAAAGTGTGGACATTTGTTGTGAGAGAAATGGCTGAACCCAAAAATTCATTAGAGAGTCTTCATGATTCGATTAGTCATATTTTAACTTCTCTAGATGAAGCGAAACAATATTACGATTGTTTTGAAAATCTAGAAATTCCTGAAGTGTTATTAAAGCAGAAAGTTGAAAAAGAGAGTTTGTTACTTTTTTAAAAACGCAACAGAAAAGAGGTGGGAGAATGAGCCAGTCAGAACTTAAAAATTGGGCTAGTTTTTGTGAATCATCACTCAAATGGTGTTCAAATCAGTCGGAAGAATCTATTGTAAAGGTACACGATGTCATTAATTTAATTGTAGAAGATTCCGCTCGAGTGTCAGCGTTATCTGAAGAAGCTGAAAGCGTTGTTAAATCGATGCATGATCTCATTGATTCTGTGGGTGATGGTGATAGAGAGGCGAGTCATGAGTTAGCGTTAGCGTTACAAGTGACAGCTAAAGGAAGTCACGAGGTTCAGGTATTTGCAGAACCAATGATTCAAGCCTTGCAGTTTCATGACCGTTTGTCACAGAATATGGGCAACCTCAGTGGAATGATCACGAAGTGGCAAGAATACAGGGAGTGTTTAGCAGAAAAAGATTGCATGACCACAAGTGATAAAGAAGAGTTTGGAGAGGCTATGCTTAAACATACCACAATGCCTAAAGAACGTGATATTGTACGTTCAACTTTAGGTATGTCTGAGGCTGAAGAAGAAGTTGCGGAAAGCTCAGTGTTATTGTTTTAGATTGTAGAGCTTTTAGAGGGCTTGCATTCAAAGGGCCTGCAATATAAATTCACTCCTGTTGAAGCTATGAGGAGTGAGTTGTGGAAATTTCTTCAGATTTAGAACAAGCTGTCCAAGAAAGCGCTGTTTGCGCTGAACAAATATTGAAAGAACTGAGTAAACGCATTATCGGGCAAGAGCATGTAGGTCGTAGGCTTTTGATGGCTATGATGTGCCAAGGGCATGTCCTGCTTGAAGGGTTGCCTGGGCTGGCAAAAACATCGTCAATTACGGCATTAGCCGAGGTTCTTGATCTTGCTTTTAAGAGAGTTCAGTTTACTCCTGACTTATTGCCAGCAGATGTTGTTGGAAGCCAGATTTATAATCCCCAAGAATCAAAGTTTTTAACACGTAAAGGCCCTATCTTTACGAATTTGTTATTAGCAGATGAGGTGAATAGAGCTCCAGCTAAGGTTCAATCAGCGTTGCTAGAGGCAATGGCTGAGAAACAAGTGACTATTGGAGAGGAAAGTTTTAAGCTGTCTGTACCTTTTCTCGTAATGGCGACACAAAACCCAATAGAACAAGAGGGAACTTATACGCTCCCAGAGGCACAGTTAGATCGCTTTCTTTTTAAAGTCGAAGTTGATTATACAAGCCTTGCAGATGAGATTCGTATTGTTGAACAAGCGAATAGTGGAAAAAAAATTACACTTGAAAGAGTAGCGTCTATAGAGCAAATTCAGAAACTTTCTGATTTGCAGTCTCGGATTCATATTGCTGATGCTGTCAGGGAGTATATTGTAAAGTTAGTTTTTGCTACACGGTTTCCTGAGCAGTATCATGTGAGTGAATTGAAGTCACGAGTATCTTGTGGAGCAAGCCCACGGGCTTCAATTTATTTAGAAATGGCATCTAGGGCGCAAGCTATTTTAGAAGGTCGAAGTTTTGTGACCCCCCAAGATGTTAAAAATGTAGCACAGGATGTCTTGAGGCATCGTATTAAAATGAGCTTTGAAGCTGAAGCTGAAGAGTTTTCACCTGTCGATGCTATTGACTTGATCTTACGTCGTGTGGAAGTCCCATGAAAATGAGCCCTAAATTAATTGAACAAGTGAAGCATATTCAATTAAAAGCATCGCAGATGGTAACCTATCAATTAGTTGGGCATTATCAGTCTGCTTTTAAGGGTTCAGGGATGGAATTTGACAAGGTCAGGCAATATGACCCTGGAGATGATGCACGGTTACTTGATTGGAATGTGACTGCAAGAATGCAGCAACCATACTCACGAGTTTATTGTGAAGAGCGAGAAAGAACTCTTATGGTCATGGTTGATGTTAGTGCTTCTCAAGCCTGGGCATCCACGCATGTATCAAAGAATGAGATGTGTGCTGAGTTTGCTGCTGTTGTTGCTTTGTTGGCGACGCAGCACAACGATCGTGTTGGGTTAATAGTTTTTTCAGATAAAATTGAGCACTATATACCTCCTAAACGAGGAAAGTCTCATGTCTGGCAGATGATCCGTGATATTTTGAGTTATGAGAATCCTCAAGGTAAAACGGATATAAAAGCAGCATTACAGTGGCTTTTGAAAGTGCAGAAAAAACCTTCTCTTTGTTTTTTGATTTCAGATTTTTGTGATGAAAAATATGAAAAAGAATTACAGCATATCGCGTCTAGACATGATTTAATTGCCGTGCAAGTGTTAGATCAATTTGAAAGAGAGATACCGCCAATAGGAGAGGTTTCTATTGCTGATTTAGAGACACAAAAATCCTCATTCTGGAATTTTTCAAGCAATTTTCTTCAAAAGAAATATCAAGAAGGTGTCGTTCAGCAGCAATCGATATTAAAAAAGTTATTTGGTAAGTATGGAATTGATCACTTAGTCATGGAACCTCAAGACGGTTTTTTTCGTCCTCTTATGCAATTAATGAAAAGTCGTGAGAGACGGAGCTTGTGAGATTATTATGAAAAAAGAAGAAGCGTTAGCATCGTTACCGCATGGAATTCGTGGGATTGCTGTTTATCAGCAACAAAGTCCTACTGTTTTTTGGATTTTTACACTGATGATTCTTTTCATTGTGTTGGCTTTTTACTATTTCGTGTTTAAAAAATACTCACAAATTAAACCTTTAACTATTGAGCGTGCTGCATATGCGAAGAAATCTATTGTAAGCATCCATGATTTTTCTTCAGTATCATCTATTCAATCTTTATCTTTAGAATTTAGAAGAATTGTGTTCTTAACAACAGATATACCATCCTTAGAACTTACATATGAGCAACTTATTCTTGAATTAGAAAAGTATTTTGATCAGCCGTCTATTCTGAAGATTGGTGATTTTTTTAAATGGTCAGAAAAGATTTTGTTTGCAGATATGGCAATAAAATCAATTGAAGTGGAGACATGGAAAAAAGAAATTTTATTTTGGGTTGATCATCTTTTAAAAATCAGTGAGGAAAATAATTGAACTTTTTACATCCATGGTGGCTATGGTGTTCTTTGGTTCTTTTCTTTATATGGAAGAAAAAACAAAGATCACTGCCGATTTCCGATATAAGGCGGTTTTCAGGAATGACAAAGTCATGGTCGTGGTCATGGCTAGAACGTTTTTTTCGTTGTGTTGCATTACTATTTCTTCTTATTGCTTTAGCCCGCCCTCAGGCAGACCCTGTTGAAGAGAAGAAAAGCTATAAAGCTTTAGATATTATTTTGGCGATTGATGTTTCAGAAAGTATGAAACAACCTGATTTTATTATAGGTAGGCAACGTGTGGACCGTTTAACAGCTCTGAAGGCTGTTTTAAAGCAGTTTATTGACTCAAGGACAGAGGATCGCATTGGAACTGTGGTTTTTGGTGAGAAAGCTTTTCCACAAGCGCCTTTAACAATGGATCACGGAACTTTATTTGAATTTTTAAGAATGAGTGAAGCTGGGATGGCTGGACGAAGAACAGCAATTGGAGATGCTATTGCTGTTTCCGCTAATCAACTGAGAAGTCTTTCGACTCAAACGAAAATTATTATTTTATTGACTGATGGTGATAATAACAGTGGCAAAATTCAGCCGCTAGAAGCGGCTAAAGCTGCGTCAGCATATGATGTGCGAATTTATACAATTGGGATGGGGCCTAAAAGATATATTGATGAGCCCCTACTGAAGAAAATAGCAGCAGAAACTCGAGGTCGGTATTTTCATGCCGCAGACACAGAAACGTTAAGCCAAGTCTATAAAAATATTGATAAATTAGAAAAAACTGAAATTGATAGCATTCAATGGGATGTCCGAGAAGAAAAGTTTATGAATTGGGTTTTTTTGAGTTTCTTCTTCTTGTGCTGTGAAATAATTTTTCTTTTAACTCCAATGAGGAGGTTGCCTTGAATTTTGCGAGCCCTCAATATTTTTATATGTTTTTGTGTTTACCGGTTATCAGTTTTCTTTTGTTTTTAGCATCTAAAAAAAGAAGAAAAAGATTAAAATTTTTTGAAAAGATGATTCCGCAGGTTACGTCTTCAAAGCCAGATAGCATTAAGTTTTTATTTTGGTGCCTTGGATTGATCTGCCTTTTTATTGGTGTTTCTCGCCCTAGGTATGGATATCAAGAAGTAGAAATACCGAAAGCTGTTCATGACATTATGATTGTGATGGATTTATCTCAATCTATGTTGGCACAAGATATAAAGCCGAATCGTTTAGAAAGGGCGCGTCGAGAAACACTTGATTTGTTAAATGAATTACGAGGTCATAGAGTTGGTCTTGTGGTTTTTGCTGGTGAAGCCTTTGTACACTGTCCTCTTACTCAAGATTATGACCTTGTCCGAGATTTTGTTCGTCAGTGGAGTTATGATCTTCCGGCTGTCCAAGGCAGCCTTCTGGGGACAGCTTTAGAATTGGCTGGAGATCGACTACTTGCAGTTAAGGGAGAAAGACAGCGAACTATTCTACTTCTGACTGATGGGGAAGACCATGAAGGTCGCGCCGTTCGTATTGCAGAAACATTGGGTGAAAAAAATATTAAAATTCATACGATCGGTATGGGTGAAAATCAGTCTTTAATACCGAATCCTAGCGGTGGTTATAAAAAAGATAGATTAGGAAATCTGATTGTTTCAAGGATTGATGAGAAAGCATTACAAAAAATTTCATCAGTGACAAATGGCCAATATGTGAGATCTCGTGGTGATGATTTTGATCTTATAAAAATTTTTCAAGATTTAAAGATTCAATCTGAACAACAAGATACTCATATTAAAAAAGTTTGGCATGAAAGATTCCAATGGTTTTTAGCTCTTGCGTTTGTTTTTCTTGTTATTGAGAGTTTTATACCGTCAACATTTATTCTCTTATGTATATGCTTTTCACCGTTAGCAAAATCTGCAGAATGGCTTCCTGGGGAAGAAGGGAGCGGGTTGTATTATTATAATCTTGGCGATTTTCAATCCGCCCGTGAAGTTTTTGAAGGCGACTTGAAATTAAAGCCAAATGATAGGTCTGTGAAATATAATTTAGGCATTGTTTTCTTTCGTCTTGGGGATTTTGAAAAGTCTAAAGATTTTTTTTCAAACGTGCTAGGAAGTGATGACCTAGCGAAAAATGCTCGTTTTAACTTAGGAAACACTCTTGTTGCTCTAGGTCAGCTTGAAGAAGCTGCTAAGGTATACAAAAGTATGCAAGAGCAGGGGTGGGATGATGAACAGGTCCAAGAAAATTTACAATGGGTTCTAAAGCAGCTAAATCAACCTTCATCAGAAGATCAGAAATCAGAAGATCAGAAATCAGAAGATCAGAAATCAGAAGATCAGAAATCAGAAGATCAGAAATCAGAAGATCAGAAATCAGAAGACCAGAAATCAGAAGACCAGAAATCAGAAGACCAGAAATCAGAAGATCAGAAATCAGAAGATGAGGTCTCAGAAGATCGAAATTCAAGTTCTGAGAAATTAAAGGAAGAAGCCTCTACTGAGGGTTCTGAGGAAGAGGAATCATCACCAGAAGGGGCTTTGAAAGAATTTTCTTCCAAAGATAAAATTGACCAAAATCGTAAGAATCAAAAGATGGATACAGATTTGAAGGATATTGAAAAAAGAGAAGCTTTAAGAATATTGAAAAAAGTTGATGGGAACGGTGTTATTAAATATCGTAGACGTCAAAGACAAACTGCTCCAACGAAAGATTGGTAGAATATGAAAATTTTTTTGATATATGTATCGCTTTTTGTTTCCTTAGGTAGCTTTGCAGGTGTGGAAGTTGATATTGAGCCCCGGAAAGCGAAGTTAGGTACTACATTTTCTCTTTCTGTTCAAATTGAAGGAAGCCTAGATCAGGAGGTGGAACTGCCTGATCTAGAAGGAATCGATGTCGTCGGCCAACAGACCCAGCGAGGAATGACAATGGGTTTTGGTCAGGGTTCAGGAATGACAACGACTCTGATATTTCACCTTAGACCACAAGATGTAGGTGTTTATAAGATCCCTACTTTTTTGATTTATGCGGATAAAAAGACTTATGAGATTAAAGACTTATTTTTAGAGGTGTTAGAACAACAGCCTCATAGGGCAGGGAACGATGATCCTGTTTTTTTAGAGCGTAAACTTTCTCAGAAAAAAGTATTTGTTGGGCAGCCTTTTTTAGACACTCTATTGTTACACAGTATTCCTGGAGTCTTGAGGAGAGGGCATGTTGTTGAGTATCAACTGAAAGGAGCTCGAGCAGTTCAAACGGAGAAAAAAGACGCATTTCAATCTGAAATTCAGGGGACATTATATGACGTTATTCCTGTTCATTATGTCATTATACCTGGACGTAGTGGGCAACTCGATTTACCCTCCCATAAAGCCGAGCTAAGCCTTAAAGTGCAAAGACATAGAAATAGAAGAGGTTGGGACCCTTTTGATGATTTTTTTCAACAGGGTGATTTAAAAGAATTCTGGAGTCCTAGAGGTGTTGTTGAAGTTCTCCCTCTCCCCCTTCCTCAACCAGACAGCTTTTCAGGTCTTGTTGGAGAATTTTCTGGAACATCTGACTTGAATAAGAAAAGTTTAAAAGTTGGAGAAACTGCAACGCTTACGCTGCGAATAGAAGGAGATGGAGAGCTAGGTCCTTTAGGACAATATCAACTTTCGCAGATAGATGGTTTAAAGTTTTATGAAGATCAGCCTGAAGATAAAGAAGTTTTTCATCAATTTGGTATGCAGTCTCAGCGAGTTTTGAAATTTGCTGTCGTGCCTTCACACTCTGGTCTATTTGTTATAGAACCTGATTCTATTTATGTATTTAATCCTAAAAAAGAAATATACGAAAAGCTTACTTTTCCCAGTGTTAAACTTAGGGTGGAAGGGGAGGTGTCTTCCGCTGAAATTCCACTAAAGGAAGATTACTCAGAAAATAATAACCTGGCGCAAAGTTTAACTTCTAAGCAACCGTTAAAGGAATTAGCTCGAGGTCATGTTTATAGCTCTCAAGGAATATCTTCAGATGAAATGATATTGTGGATGAGTCTAGCAAGTGCTCCTTGGGTGTTAAAGTTTTTCTTTTTGTTAATAAGGCCTATTCAAAAATGGAGATATCAGGGACGCCGAAAAAGAGAGGCGTATCAACAATTAAAAAAATTAAAAAACAAAGATGTGACGGGAACTGAAGCGATGAAATCTTGGATTTGCTATGTAAGTGCTGCTTTAGATAAAGATGAGCAGAATTTGACTCTACGTGATATTGAAGGTGTTCTTTCTCATGATTTGTACCAGAAAATTAAAAAGATATATGAAACTCTTGAATCGTGGTCTTATGGTTTACAAAAATTATCTTCATCTCAGTCTAAAAATCTTATTCAAGATGTGTTAAAAGTTGCAAAAGAAATGGAGAAATCACTTTGAAAAAGTTAGTTTTTTTATCGCTATTGTGCTGTTCGTTTCAACCTTCTTCCGGTGAAGATTTGGGTGCTGTGTTTTACGATCAAGGGAAATATAGTGAGGCTATTGATTGGTATAAAAATGAAGTGTTGAATCATCCTTCGTCGGCTTTTTTATATTATAATTTAGGCAACGCTGCTGCAAGAAATGGGGAGAAAAATATAGCGATAGCATCTTATTTAAAATCTCTTTCGTTGCAGTATCATTATAAGAATCTTCACGATAATTTAAAAATTGTATTAGGTCATCAGTACGATGGTTTTTTTGAGGCATATAAAAAAAGCTGGGGCTTTTTTTTCTTTTTAACAATATTTACTTTCAAACGATGGGTTCAGATAGCAGTTGTTTGTTCTTTAATAGGTGGGTGTTTCGCCCTGTTTTATCGATTTAAAAGCATGATTTTTTTTCTGCTCTTAAGTCTTATAAGTTTTACTTTTTCTATGGTTTTTCACCACCAAAACCCTAATTGGTCTGTCTTAGGTGGGCATGAGCAAGTTGCGCTTTATTCAGGACCTGGAACCTTTAATGCGGTGGTTAGCCATACTGACTCTATGATTCCTGTTCAGAATCTTCAAGAATTTAATGGATGGGTACAAATTAGAATTTGGGGAACCCAAAATATTGAGGGCTGGATCGCTGCAGAATCATTGAATAGGTTTTAATATGAACGCTGAAGATTTTATTTTAAAAACTATGCGTAAAAAACTATTTGATCAACTTGACGACATAGAGGCTGCGAAGTCTTTCATGAGTCAAGAGCAAAATACGGATTTTTTCTGTGACATTTTAGCAGTAGAAGCACAGCTTGTGCAGACCCTAAATGATGAAGAAATTTGTAAGCTTTCGACATTAATCCAGTCATTACAACCTATTTCAGATCATAAACTTAGAGGGAATTTGTTCGCAATAGCTAAAACTTGTGCATCGCTTAAGTTGAATCGTGATGATTTTTGTTATAAAGATCAAAGTTAATTGATGTTTGGATCTGTTTTGCTCCTCAATTGATTAGATTCCTCTGTGTTTTGGCCCCCAATTGACTAGACACCTCAGTTCATGAATTTTCTGTATTCAACAGGACTCTTTATTTCCAATCCTGAATGTGGAGCGTTTTTATTGTGATCGCGATGCCACTGAGTAATTAGCTGAAGTGAAGCGGCTCCATTTCTCCGGAGATTACCTAAATAGTATTCTCAAATTCTTCGGGTAATCGATAACCAATCGAGGAATGCAGTCTTACTCTATTATAGAAACTTTCAATGTGTTCGAACGCAGTAGAGTCTGCATCAGCTCTACTTTTAAAAATATGCCCACGGATCAGATCTGATTTGAACGTATCAAAGAAGCTTTCCGCAGTCGCATTGTCATAGCAATGATTGACTCCTGTCATGATTTGACTATAGGCAAGTCTCTTCAACTTGCGTATGAATTTCTTTGCCTTATATTGCCCTCCTTTGTCACTATGGAGAATTATTTTTTGATGAGATTTTCGTTGAGTGTGAGCCATTGTAAAAGCATCAAGAACGATGCCCATCGTTATGTCACTTCGGGTTGACCAACCAACAATCTTACGACTGAACAGATCCATAATTAGACACAAATATAACCAGCCTTCTTTGGTTGCTATATAAGTGATGTCTGATACCCAAATTTTGTTTATCCCATTTATTACAGCGTCTTTTATAAGATTAGGACTATCTTCGAGCAGAGGATCTCCGATCGTCGTTCTTTTAAAGCTTGGAGGCCTATAGCCATGAATATTGAGCTCCTTCACTCGTCTATGAACACTGTTTATTGAAGCTTTCATTTCGTCGTCTTTTTCAAGAGCAGCTGCGATTCTTCTTCGCCCATAACTCCCTTTAGGTTTACCAAATATGATTGAAACTTTTTTGCAAAGTTCAACATTTTATTTTGTTTTGACCGAATCGGGCGTACTTAGCTAATCATAAAAGCCGGAACTCGAAACTTCCATGACTCGGCACAGAATCCGAGTCGGATAGTTGTTTTTCTCGGCTTTGATAAATTTAAAGCGTGCTACTTTTGGATCGCAAAGTAGCTGGCCGCTTTTTTTAGTATTTCTAATTCCATACCCTCTTGATCAATCAGTTTGCTTCTCCATTGAGATAGCTGCGCAGATGGAATCCCTAATTCTTCAGCAACTTCTTCCACTGTGAATCCCTCACGCGTAGTCATCATGACAGCTTTCTTTTTAAAGTCATTTGAGTATGATTTCCTTGTTTTTTTTACTCATTTTTCTACTCTCCGGACACTTTGTCCTATTAGACAAAGTGTCCGGAGAAATGAGGCCGCTTCACTTCAGCTAATTCCTCAGTGGTATTGCGATTACAATGACAACGCTCCACACCCAGGATTGGGAATGAAGAGTCCTGTTGAATACAGGAATTTATGAACAGAGGTGTCTAGTCAATTGGGGGCCAAAACACATGTTCATTTCTTAAATAGATTGAAAATGAGGTAATATGGACTTATATATAATTTAGGAGTTCGATATGAATAAGACTTTAATAATTGCTGCAGCTGCTGCAGCTGGCATTGTAAGCCTCCAAAGTGCGTCGGCAAAACCAAAGAAAGGACCTTGGAAACCATGCTATGGTGTTGCTGCAAAAGGGATGAATGACTGTGGTGCTAATGGTCATGACTGTGCTGGTTATGCTAAGGTTGATAACGATCCTAGTGAATGGGTGAAAATGCCTGCGAGTGTTTGCAAAAAACTTGCGAAAGGTAGCCTTAAAAAACCTGAAAAAAAGTAATGATTTGAGCTCTTTTGGTTTAAATTTAAGATTAGAATGGTTGGATTCTCTAATTGAAGAGAAGCCAGCCATTGATTGTTTGCAGCTTATTGCTGATAACTGGTTGACTGATGGCCCACACCATAAAAAACTTGAAACATTAAGGCAGGATTACTCCATTTCTTTTCATTGCGTAGGCATGAATTTAGCAGGGTTTGATCAACTCAACTTGGAATATCTAAAAAATATAAAAAAATTAATGGATAAGTTTCAACCTTGTCGTATTTCAGATCATCTTGCAATCGAAATGCATAATGGAATTTGTTATCATGATCTTCTCCCTTTTCCAATGAATGCGGTTACCCTGCAGCATATAAGCACTAGAATTAATCAGATACAGTCTTTTTTTAATCACCAGTTATTAGTCGAAAATTTATCAAGCTATATTTCTTTTTCAACCTCTCATGATAGTGAAGCTGTCTTTCTGAAAAAAATTGTAGAGAAGACAAGCTGTGGTCTTCTTCTTGATGTGAACAATATCTATGTTAATTATTTAAATGGTCTTGGAGACCCTGATGAATATATTCTTCACATACCTTTTGACGCTGTTCAAGAAATTCATGTTGCTGGAGGTGAGTGGGTAGACTCTGTTTTTGTTGATACTCATGGAACGTTTGTAAGCAATGAGGTGCTGTCCCTTTTGAATAAGGTATATCCACTTTGCAAACAAGCCCATATTATTTATGAAAGAGATAAAAATATCCCACCACTTCATGAGGTCGTTGAAGAAGTTGATAGAATTCGATTTAAAGTCTCAAAAGCAGGAATATACTCTTTTCACAGAAATGATTTTAAGACCAATGAGCTCGTCTTGTGACGATTCTGGCATGCAAGTATACCGTCGTAATTACCAACAAGGGCATATAGAAGCGCTAGAGTATAAATACCCAGGGACCTTTATGGCCATAGGAGCAGAAGGTTTTCGTTATGCCGCATATCATTTTTTGCAAAAATACCCCCCAAGGACAGAAGATGTTTCGAATTTTGGAGAAATGTTTTCAAGTTTTCTTAAGCACAATCAAGATTTTGAAGAATATCCACAGTTGAGTTGGCTTGCTCGCCTTGATTTATGGTTTTTTGAGAAAAAACCATCATCTTCTATTACCCTTCCATATGGAACTTTAAAATTAAGATGTTTGTTGCTTGAAAATAAAGACGTTGAAGGCGAGTGGGGCTTGGAGGCATGGGAAACGGTTGAGTATGACGAGTCTGCAGCCCATTATAGAGTTCAGGCTTGTTGTGTGGCTTGAATGTTTACATATAAAAATTTTATGAAATCTCTTTTTTGATTTTGTCTTTTTTAAGAAATAATTTAGATGTTATTCAATTTTTAAGAATAAAACCTTTTATATCAAAAAATTATGGAAGCTCTCCTTTTGTTGAGGTGAAGCATCGTCGATGGGTAGAGGTATTTCTCATAAGAGGGATTTGATGATCTATTTGCGCATCTTTTTAACAATGACTCTAGGTTTTGCTTTTTCTCTGTCTTTGCAGAGCTGTGTCTTTGGAGGTGAGGATGTCGCGCAAAATCCTATAAAAACTGAAAAAAAACAAACACTAGGGCTTGGGCTGCCTCACCCAAGAGCTCCAGACGCTTGGGAGACTAATGTTATTTTGGTTTCTAACATCATACCTGACTCACAAGAATTGCACGATTGCCATAAAGAATCAAAAGAACTTTCTAAGGACTCAATTAATAAAATTTCTTTGTTACAGGCGCAAACAGCAATGAGCGAAATGGTGAGCCAGAGACCAAAGGTTTATCACTGGTGTTTTTATTATGTTGCACGGCATTTGGATAGAAAAATGGATGAAGTTGGAATCGTATGGGCAGAAAAAAACACCACTTTTTTGACTTTTATGCGAGAAATGTGGGTGATGGCACGGTCTCTTGAAGAGAAAACACAAGACAAGAGGTATTATAAATACTTGCATCATCGATACGTTCAAATATCACGTGATGTTTTTGGGAGAAATCTTGAAATTGTAAGTCCTCCGATAGACTACCCCCCTGAAAAACCACCAGCGCTCAAAGCTCCAGGGGAAGAAGCCACTGAGGAGGACGTGGATACTTGAAGTCTTTATGATTTTAAGTTTTTGTCCGATGAGTTTCTAAAGAATCTTTTTAAGAGGGATCTTCATGAAACGATTGGCTGTGCTTTCCATTTTTGTTTTTTGGAATGCTCTTTGTTTTGGGCAGTCGAATCGTGCTTCGAACTCGAATCAAGGTGAAAAAAAACGTTCAAAAAGAAATACAAGTATTGCCCAAGGGAATGAAGCCGAGGCTTTACGAGTGGCGTCTTCATCAATGGTAAGAAGGTTTCATGAAGTTTTAGATGAGCTCTTGGCTGAATTTGGTTATGACGTTAAAACAGGTCAGATTAAAGGCCTTAAAAATCTTGCGATTCGTAAAGTCACAGTTGGGGAAACTTTACCACCTAGCTACAAACGTTATACACAATTGTTAGTCTCTGAGCGTATTCGAGAAAACTCTTCAGTACGGTTGATAGCGTGCACTCCATGCTTTTCAAAAACATCAACTTTAGTTGATGGAAAGATTGTGATTACATCACCAGCAACAAATTTAAATCAGTTAAAAATGGCAGCTGATCAACTCGGAATAGATTATTTTATGGATGTGGTTTTGGTCTATCACTCCACTCATATGGTGCTTGCTTTTCAAGTTTTTAATGTTGCAACGAATGAAATGGTGTGGGCAAGAACGTATAATAGTGAAACTATTCGAAGTCGCTATCAAAAACTTGCTATTGATTACTCGCAGGTTGAGAAATCAAGGCCGGGAGAAGATTACGCTCCAGACTATAGATTGATCGTTGGTGTTGGTGGTGCTGGAATACCAAACGTTGGTGGTACATCACAAGACTCAAGTATGCTAGATGTTGAGTTAAGAGCAAGTGAGCGCTTTGATAATAGACGTTCAGAGTTTGGTATGAGCTTAGCGATTATGATGACTGTATCAAGCCTTGCGGGGAATTACACCGCAGCAGAAGGGACAGGGTCGACAACAACTGAAGAAGTTGATCCAGATCTCGAGATACCAGCAACACCCGAGCCCTTTACAAGCGCGTTAGGAATTTACGGACTTTATGCACATAATTTTCTAGGGGCAGTGGAATCATATAACGATATCCGTCAAGGAATCCATGCAGGTATTGGAGGGTTGATTTCTCCTGGGTATATTACTGGGCTTTTAAGATTTGGAACAGATATTTATCTAGGCCGTAGGTTCGTTATCTCGTTATCTGGTCTTTATATTTTGCCCTCACAAGTTGTTGTTGAGAATGAACCGGTAGAGACCAAAGGTGGTTTCGGAGGAAGTGGTGTTGTTGCTGTTAATTTTTAAATACCTTTTCATTGTTAGTATGTTTGTACTGTCGAGTTGTAGCAGTTCTGAGCATCATGCCGCTGTTGAAGATATTTTGCATGGTACGATTAGCTATCCATTTCCAGAGACTGCAGAACTAGGCAGAACAAGAGGAAAAGATCCTTTTATTATTCGCTCCTCTGTTGGTGCAACTGAGTACGTTGTTGAAATACCAGATGGAGCTGAAGATTTTGATGTTGTGGTTCCTTTGGCAAATTTAAGCAGCGCTGCTCAAGGGGGAGTTGATCGCCCTATGGGCGTGTCGAACCCGGCCGTAACAGATAGAGAATTAGTCAAAGCACTTCCAAAAGCACAAAATGTTGACCCTACGAATACATCTTTTGTAGATCGCGCATTTGGTGTCACAACAGGAAAAGGGCCAAAACAGTCACCAAGCTATGTTCTCGGGTTGGCGAAAACGCGAAAAATGTTTCAAAAAGGACTTTATGAAAATGCCTTAGTGGAATTAGATAAATTACTGGCCTTTTATCCTACAAGCTCTCAGTTACATAAACGTAAAGGAACGGTCTTGTTAAAGCTTGGCCATCTTCTTCTTGCTGAGAAATCATGGATTCATGCATTTGAGTTAGACCCTAAAGATAACGCTCTTAAAACAGCGATCGATCGACTTAAAAGTCGTATCCGTATATCGAGGGCTCGTGCACCGCATAATATTCCAGACCCAACACAATCGAACCGCTTAAAACCGATACGTTAGAGCCAGCCGCTTGTTGCAATACCAAACCATGCGAAAGTTTTTTCACTTCCGATCTGTGCTCCTAAAACCCAGTGAAAACCTAATCCACCGTAATGAACTGTAAGATCAGAATACTCAAACCATAAAGCAGGAATATCAATTGTTGGCGCCTTCTGATTTAAAAAATCAGAAGGATTTTCTTCTGTTGCACCATCTTTTTGTCCAGATGTAAAAGCAGGAGAAAGGCCAACTGAAAATAAAGAACCCTCTCGTGTAGGTAAATCATTCTTTTTTCGAATGAGCTCACCGACTTTTCCCCAAGCGATAGCTGGTCCAAAAAAATAAAGGCCATACCTCCCAGGTGCTGAATCCTGAACACCATAACCAGCGAATGGTGCAATTCTGACCCCTACCCAGAAGTGTTCTTGGTATGGATTTGAGTTGTTGGATATTTTGTATAGTGACATGATGTGGCTTGTTAAATCGACGTTATAATTTTCTCGTTTTCCTGTTGTGAAAATAAAAGGGTAGAGAAGAGAAATCTGTGTCATAAATTCCATATCTCGAATTTTTTCAGCTTCGATTTTTAATTCCTCTGTGATTTTTGCACCCCAATCTACATAGTTTTCCATTTCTTCACGATTGAGCCGTCGTTTTCGCATTCTATCTAGATCTTTAGAAAAAATATTGCTTTCTGGTGGTGGAGGTAGAGTGGGTCGAGGTGTTGGAGGGAACTGGATGGATTCTGCACCCTTGCTAATAGGCGTTAGAATATAAGATCCTAAATACATAAGGATTATTG
This sequence comes from Oligoflexales bacterium, assembly GCA_045106415.1. Taxonomy (GTDB): domain Bacteria; phylum Bdellovibrionota_B; class Oligoflexia; order Oligoflexales; family Bog-1112; genus JBGCEP01. Next base: position 19,074 of record JBGCEP010000010.1, read on the forward strand.
CGATAAGGTAGTTTCTTCCCACAGTTTTCACTCCATGATCCATGAGGATGAATGTGTAGTGTATTTGAGTGTATCAAGACTGCGTAGAGCAGCAAGATGTGGAGAAAACATGCCTGTCTTAAAGATCCAAGATACTGGTGTAGATCAAAGTCATCACGAAGTCGAGGCTGTTCATTCTATGATACCAGAAGATGCGTATCGTGCTATTCGTAAATATCAACCAACCATCTGGGGGAGAGTTTTCTTTGGGTTGAGTTTGATTTTTTTGGTTGTTGGCGCAGGGTTTTTTTTCTATCAGAAAAATGAAAGCCCAGAAAACCCATTTGTTTTTTTTGAACTTCGCATTACAGATCAACAAGGGCATCCAGTTCCTGGAGCTCAAGTGTTTTGGAAAGAAAGACACCTAGGGGTGAGTGATTCATTTGGGGAATGGCGACGTTTTATGCGAGTGACCCTTGGGAATCGTGTCCGACTAGATATCGTAAAGTCTTATGGAGATAAAAAGATAAAGTCTCGTCGTTTATTTCAAATTCCTTTTGTTGCACCAATAAATGGTGAGATTCAAATGAAGGCTCAGGTTCGTGTTCAATCGCATGAGCAACCATCAGATGATGTTTTTCCATGGGATACAGATAAAGATGAACAAACATCGAGTATTAAAAAAGAAGTCAAATGGGATCATGTATGGTTTTCTGTACAAGGTGATGCTTTTAAAAATGTTCTTCAACCTAAATTGTTTTCTCGAGCTCGTGAATTAGGGTTGAAAGTTGATAAAAAAGCTCCATGGCGTGTACATATTAAAGTTTTTAAAAATAACCAAAACTATCTTGTGCGTGTAGAGTCACAGCATAAAAAAAATGGAACTAAATTTCGATTTTTAAAACGTGTTCAAAAAACACCTTTAGCAACAGCTAGAAAGATTTTATTTGGTTTAAAGCAGCACGTCGGGTTTCCGTATACTGTGAAAAGGCATGGTGAACAATGGAAAGTTCAACCATCTAGGTATGCGAGAGAAATTTTTCATGTGAATCCAGGGTCTCAATTAATAAATGAGAAATCAGAGCGCTTTATTGTTAAAAAACATGATGTGATTCAAGAAAACCCATGTCAAGGTTATGATGTCTGTCAAGTAAGAACGGTAACTATTGATGATAAAAAAACACAAAAAGATTTGAAAGATTTTAATCTTATTTTGTACGGTGTTAAAAAACCAGTTCATGTTTTTATTTCCGGATATTATGCAGAACATAAAAAGGGCAAAGTTTGGAGCTACAGAGCAAATCCAGGAACATCTTCCTTTGTTACAGTGATGGATCGCAATAAAATACTTTATCGTGGGCGCGTGAAAAATAGAGTAGGGAAACCAGCCATGATTTCTGTACGAGGAATGACTGTTGCTCGGAAATAATGCATTTTAAATGCTAGATTGGTTCGTAGAGCTTATTCGGTATAGAATGACATAGTCTTATGAGAAAAGGTTATGATATGGCTAAAATCCTGATTACAGGAACTTTGCACCCGAGTGCAATTGAAGCTTTACGATCTTTGCCCGAAGCGATTGTTCTTAATAAACCAGAATGTTCCAAAGAAGAGCTCTATTCGCTTGTAGAAGATGTTGATGTTCTTGTGACTCGAAGTGAAACAGCTGTTGATGCAGATTTATTTGCAAAAGCAAAACAGCTACGGATTGTTGCAAGAGCCGCAGTGGGAGTCGCAAATATTGACTTAGCTGAAGCGACACGGCGTGGAATTCTTGTTTTAAATACTCCGGGGCAAAATACAAACTCAGCAGCAGAGCTTACCTTAGGGCTTCTTCTATCTATGTTTCGTAAGATTCCAGAGGCTCACCAGCATGTTTTAGATGGTGAGTGGGAGAGACATCGTTTTTTAGGTCATGAACTTAAAGATAAAACGATTGGAATTGTTGGGCTTGGAAATGTAGGGCATCGTGTTGCTTTATTTGCTCATGGTTTCGAGATGAGAGTTGTTGGCTATGACCCTTATATTTCTGATCAAAGGTTTAAAAAGTATGATGTTGAGCCTTGTAGGAGTTTAAAAGAACTCTGTGAACGAGTCGATGTTCTGACTGTACATACACCTTTGAATTCTGAAACTCGAGGCCTTATTGATCGAAGTCTTTTACAGATGATGAAGCCTCAAGGCTGGGTACTTAACGTCGCTCGTGGTGGTATTATTGATGAGGATGCTTTGCTCTCTTGTCTGCAGGAAGAACATATTGCAGCAGCGGGGATTGATACTTGGGTGGGAGAGCCGGAGATTTCAAAAGATCTTGTCGAGCACCCTCGTGTTTATAAGACACCACATATTGGAGCGACAACAGTTCAAGCGCAAAAGGCTATTGCCGACGAAGTTGTTAAGCAAATTGGGAAAGCTTTGAATGGCTCAGTTGTTGATTCACCTGTTAATTTCCCTTTATCACTTGAAGACGAAAACCCTTTAAATGCTAGTTATGCAGTTCTTGCAGAAAAGTTAGCAAGGTTTATTGGGCAGGTTCTTGACTTTCAACCAAATCGGATGATCCTGCAGAGGCAAGGAGCGCTGGCTCAAGATGATGGTCAGTTAATAAAACTTGGTTGGATGAAAGGTTATGCTCACCATAAAGTTGATGGATATGTTTCTTATGTGAATGCGGAAGACTGCTTTCAAAGGTTAGGTGTTTCCCTTCAATCGGAATCACCTTTATCGACCCGCAATTATCATACAAAAGGTGACTTGTGGGTGATTGTTGAAAATGATCACTCAGAGGCTTTAATGATAGGTGGTACTGTATATGATGGGCAACATATGAGGTTAACGGATCTAAATGGATTTCAATTTGATGTAAACCCTCAGGGATGTTTTCTTGTCATTGAGAATGAAGATAAACCAGGCGTGATTGGACAAATAGGAACAGTGCTAGGTCGCTGTGGTATGAATATTGATTCTTTTGACTTATCCAGAAAAACTGTGGGTGGTGATGCTATGGCGCTTATCCGTGTTGATGAGTTTCGAAAAGATGCTTTAGATAAGCTGGCAGCTTTGCCCCATATCCGTAAAGTTAGACAAGTCTCAATCGATTAAAATGTTTTTATCAATTTGGATAGCGATATCTTGAATTTCTGAGGTTTGATCTTCATGGGTGTTTTGTAAGTCTGGTGATGCAGAAGGGTTGAGGTTTGATGCTATTTTTTCGAAAAGATCTTGCTGATATTTGAGTTGTTTCTTGAGCTGTCGATGCTGGTGATATAAGGTTGATTTTGTTTCACTTAACATCCAATCAACGGTTGCGTTATCTCTTTTTTGTTTTCTTTGAATAAACCAAAAAAAAGTCATAAGAATAATGATGTTGACTCCAGTTGATAGGGCGATGTCCTTTCTGATTTCTTGATGGACTAGGATGATTTCTTCGGAGATGTTTCGGTTTTTTATGCTGTTTTTTTTAATAGCAGCCTGTGCAGTGAAAAAACATTCCAGAATCACTGTCGAAATTAGACAAAAAAGACATGTTTTTATGCAACGGTTCATAACAACCTTATCGGAACCTCTTTGTAGGACTGAAATTTTTGGTGGAGATATTTAACCCTTTGGAAAATCGTCCGATAAATCTGTACAAGAACTTTGCCAATTTGAAAAGGGATTTGATATGGGCTATATCGGAGGGAAAGTCATTCTGGTGATGATGGCAGTGCCACTCGTGTTAGCTGCATTTTATCAGGTGGACTTGATCGTCAATAATGATATTTGGATGCAGTCGTTAAAAAAAGGAGAGGTTGACCCCGCATGGGCGATACAGCAGCTGGAGCTTCAAAGAGATGTCTTTTGGGTTATGGCTGGTTGTTTAGCAATCTCTTTGTTTCTGTTGCTTGTGATTTTTATTAGTCACTCGAAAGATGGTTTTCTTGGGCATAATCTTTCCAAGTCGTCTTTGCATAGGTTGCGACAAAGGATGGAACGACTTGGCGTTGAAGTTGCAAAAATAGAAAATCTTTTTCCTTTTCGAGTGGGAGGTCGTACGACGGCTCAATCAGAGAAGAGTTTAATTTATGCAGAAAGCTATTTAAAGTCGTTAAAATCTTTTCATGGTGAGTGTATAGCGGCAGCATTAACACTAGAAAAGCTGTTAACCTCAGTAAGTCAACAAAATGAACATAATACCCAACAAGCAAGCAGATCGAAATTGGAGTGGCTGTCTTTAAGCGGTGCTCTAAAAAGTCTTCAACAGGTTCGAGCTGAAAGTCGAAATAATTTTTTAATTCTAGAAAAGTTTTGGCAAACGGGTGAGAAAGAAAATCAAGCTCTCAAAAGTAGTAGTGAGTCATTAAAAGAAAAATTGGGTGTTGTTGCTCATCACGTTGACCACTTTATGGGAAAAAGCCGTAAAGGTGATCAGATTCTTGCGGGAGCTCATCAAGATGTTGATCGTTGCCACCAAGATGTGTTGCAAGCCACAGAGCTTGTGAACACGCTTTCACATAAAGCTGAAGAGATAGCAAATATTATTGATATTATTGATGATATAGCAGAGCAAACAAACTTGTTGGCCTTGAACGCTTCCATTGAAGCTGCCCGAGCAGGGGAACAGGGGCAAGGTTTTGCAGTTGTAGCAGATGAGGTTCGTAAGTTAGCAGCTAGATCTTCGACAGCGACTCGATCGATTACAGAGCTTCTTATGACGATTAAAAGTGAGGCAGATGAAGCATCACATATGCTAGGAAAAAGTAGTGAATCCTCCGGTGTTGCTAATACGTCTATTGTCCGCTTTACAGAACTTTTTCGGGAGTCAATTCAATTTATACAAAAAGGACATGTCTCGCTGCATGATACGTCAGGTGTGTTGCAAAACCTTATTGAGCACATTTCAAGTATTCAAAAGCAATACCAAGATATTAACAGTACTTTTAAAATGCAAAAACATTGCATTAAAGAAGCGGATGAAGCTGGTGTTCAAGTGCATGAAAACTTTAGAAGTTTAAATGTAGTCAACGATCGTCTAACACGAACTCTTTGCCGACTTTCTTTAGATCAAGAAATGAGTGCTGAGCTCGCAAATTCTGTCCTAAGTATGCTTCATGAGATGGGTCCCCATACAGAGAAAGTTCAAGAATCTCTTTTAAAAGCAGCTTCTCGTGGAAGGTATGATGATGTGGGTTGTGAACATAAAGATATTTTATCAGATAGCTTGGGAGCTCAGCACATGCTGGTAGCTCATTGTCAAAGAGATTTAGATATTCTTATGAACCCAGGTATTTTGAGTCAGAAAAAATCAAAAACACCTACTCCTAAATCAACTCCGCCATCACCGAAAAATGATAGCCCATCAGATGGTGATGGACCAGAAGATGATGATCTTATTATTGATCGTAGGTTGGCAAGTTAACGATCGTGATTTTCTGTTTATAGCCTAGCTTCAAGGAAGAGGTGGCAATTTTATGGCTTTCCGAGTGTCAGATAAAACTTTGACTCAACGCCTTAATAGGTATTTGGCGCGAGCAAAATCGAAAGAATCTGACTCATTAGAAAAGCTTTCTTCTGGTACAGTATTTACAAGTCAAGATCCTAGACCTGCAGATAGAGCTATTGCCGAGAAAATGGATTTTAGACTCAAGTCTTTGTCTTCTGCGAAAAGAAACGTAAATGATGCAATGTCATTGCTTCAGACGGCAGAGAGTTCAATGTCCGAGGTGAATAATACTATATCTAGGTTAAAAGAAATTAATTTGTCTGCAGCAAGTACAACAGTAAGCCCACAAGAACGTCGATATCTTTTTATTGAGTTTGATGCTCTGTATGATGAAATTAATCGTATCGCTTTAACTACAGAGTTTAATGGGATTCCATTATTGAATGGTGAATCTGATGCAACTCCTGAAGAACTTATTTTTAGAGTTGGAGATCCTTTTCTTACGGATAGTGGTTTTGATTCTGAAGATATTAACACAATCCGTTTTGAGGGCTTAAGAGATGTTACAGCGACAACAGAGGCTCTTGGGTTAAAAAGCGTTCGAGACCTTCTTGACGATAGTAGTGATGCTGCAGGTATTGATTTAGAAGACGCTGAAGATATGTTGCTGCCTGATGATGATGAGTTATTTGCAACCGTTTATGACGAAGCAATTAATAAATTATCATCACATCGAGCTGTATTTGGAGCTTTGCAGACTCGAATGAATAAAGCTTTGGATTTTATTGATGTCTATGAAGAAAACATTGCAGCTGCAAAGTCTGTGATTGCAGATACTGATTATGCAACAGAAGTGTCTAATTTTGTACAATCGAAAATTCAAGCATCAGCAACGACTTCACTACTGGCACAAGCCAATATTAATTCAAATCAAACTTTCCAGTTGCTAAATGCTCTGTAACTTCTGTGTTTGTTTGTTTTGGAAACGGTGTGATTCCAAACAAAGACTCACCCCATGGAAGGATCGGGTCCGTTGTTCCTGTATATTCGAACGCTTCTTTTCTTTCGTTGCATGACCCACATTCACCACATGGTATTTCTCCTCCTTGGTAGCAAGTCCAAGTCAGTTGTAAAGGAGCCCCAAGTTGGATGCCTAGCTCGCATATCTCACCTTTGTGCTTGTGTGTAAAAGGTGTGTGTATTGAAATGTGATTATAGGTCCCATGCCATGAAGCAAGGTTCATGGCTTGAACCCACTCTGGTCGACAATCTGGATAAATAGCATGGTCACCAGCGTGGTTTGCGAGTGCGACGCGATCTGCGTCAATGCTTTCTGCATAGCCGACGGCGATCGATAGAAGAATACCATTTCGGTAGGGTACAACAGTTTGTCGCATGCTTTCATCTTCGTAATGGCCTAAAGGGATTGGCCCCCCACCTATGAGAAGGTCAGAAGAAAAAAGCTTACCCAGGAATGGTAGGTCAATATTATGACAAGGGATATTGGCTTGTCGGCAAATTTCGTTTGCGCTTTTTCGTTCAGTTTCGTTGTGTTTTGAACCATAGCAGAAGTTTAAACAGACGACTTCATCCCCTTGATCAAGAAGATGATAGAGAAGAACGGTGGAATCAAGTCCCCCAGAGAAGCTTAAAACGGTTTTCATACTTTACCTCGCCTAGCAATAACGAGGCGAACTATAATGAATTTGTGTGAATGCTTCAATGTTTTTGTTGATGCATGGTGTTCTGGTTGGTGTCGTTTTAATAACTGATTGAATACCTTGAGCTTAAAAGAATTGATGAGTCAATCTTTCTGATGTTGCTGGTGAAGAATCGTGCGTGGAGCTATTCTTGTTTTTGTTTTATTTTTAACTGCACTGTTCCAAGAAGCTGATATGCTTTAAAGCTATCTAGTGAGCTGATTTAAAAAATCATCAAAGTATCGATTTAATTTGAATTTGAGGCTTACTTAGTTGAGGCAAGAAATAACTTCAACGTCTACAAACAATGGAGTCTTTCATGCCATGAAGAAGCTAGCTTAAGAATATCATCCTGCCTCAGTGAATGGAATGTAGATAAGTCTTTTTTGTATGGAGTGACGTTTTCATTTTCATGGGTAAGTTTTTCGAGCCTTTCTATGCTTTGAGTATAACGAGTGTCATCTTTGAGGTTGTTACCAAAGCGTTTGTAAGTATGAACGAGTCGTTGAGGTGTAAAGCCATAATTATTGTGAAAAATAAGCGAAAGTTTATGAAGCTGCGCGATTGTCATATAGTTTAAAGAAGCGACTTTGACACTGAGTTCAAAGTAATCTTGAAACCAAAAAATAGGGTCTGTAAGAGGCTCCATAAGAACTTGTGGAGAAAGGTCAAGGTTTCGTATGCCGAGTAATGCGACTTTTGGTGGGTTAGGTATTTCGGTGTAGGGTGCGATTTTGTCAGCTGTGAGGTCGTCAATTCCCATGATTTTTAAATATTGAACAAATCCTTCTGGATTTATTTTTTTCTCTAATAAGAGGTAAATGCCTAAATAAATAAAAGGATCTGCTTCTGCATTATCTCCAAGAAAGATGAGATTTGGAGAATTTTGCATTTGCTTTAATAAACTGAGAATAGCGATTGATTTATATGGAATTTGTTGAGTAAGGAGGTCCCAGCGACCCTTTTTAACATTATAGCTCTGATCTTTAAAGGTGTCGGAAGTCCAGTCTAAACAGTCGAGGGCCATTTTTTCTTCCAGAACAGCTCGGAGCTGAGGAGGAGAAGAGGACACGAAATGAAGAGGGTGAGGTTCATTTTGTGAAAGTGATTCATCGCCCCAGCGAATAGCTGAAAGAACCTCAGAAGCACCTTCAACTGTTGTTTTATCTTGTGCTTTTTCAAACGCTATTTTGGCTAGTCCGAAAATAGACTCAAAACGCGTTTCGAGCCATGTTTTATCAATATCACAGATGATATGTAGGGGGTTTTTATCCCATTGAGGGTGTTGTGTAAAACGAGTGCTTATAAGTTTTCCTGGTTCGTATTCGGAAGTAGAATTTTTTTTAAAAAAGCGTGACATAGTAGCCCTTTTGGTTAGAGGCTTCATTTTCGGTTTAACATCAATTTTAACGTACAACAAGTTTATGTTTGGTGTTTTTAGAAAAAATAAGAAGAGAAGTTTGTTTTCCTTTTTGTATGAAAAACATCACCTAGTTTTCTTTAGATCTTTTATGTGCTGTATGATGGAAGTATCCATTTTGGGCGAGAGGTCTTATGTTGTTTGATGCTGTGGGTGTGGTGTGTGAAGATATAAAAAAGTCTTTAGTTTTTTACAAAAATCTTGAGCTTGATTTTAAGTCGTTCGGTGAGGGTGATCATTATGAAGCAACGACGTCATCAGGTGTGCGGATTATGCTTGACAGCGCAGAGCTCATAAAGTCTCTTCAGCCAGACTGGGTAAAGCCTGAAAAATCAGGAGTCTCTCTGTGTTTTCGCTTTGGGAGCCCAAGTGAGGTTGATCAAGTTTATCTAAAGATCTCAACCATGGGCCTGGGTGGTGTGAGAGAGCCTTGGGATGCCCCTTGGGGACAGAGGTATGCCTCTATTTATGACCCGGATGGGTACCAAATTGATTTATTTGCAGAGCTTACTATGTAAGCAGGTGTTTTTATCATATCGACATGACATGACATGACCTTAAGGCAGTGGAAGGGGGTATTATGGATCCGAAAACTTGGAGGCATTGCCAGTATTGTGGGCAAGATTCTGTTTTTATGTGGAATCAACAACGGCGTAAGGATGGGTCGAAAGTTTATACCAACGAGAGTGGGGCTCGATGGGCTGGGAGAAGGTGCCCAGAGTGTGAAAGAAGTCGGGTAAATTCATCTGTTCGTTGCACACCGTTTGAGATGGATTTAGTTCGAAGCCAGCTTGAGCAAGGTGGGTATAAAATTTTATCAAAATCAGTTCCACTGTTAGTGGAAAAAGATGGTCTTGAGCAAAAAGTTGGAATCCGCAGAGTTCGTGTTACGGAAGGACAGTTGGTGTTTGATCAACATGATTTAAGGCCAGCAGATTTTTATGTACTTTTATTTGCTGAGGTGCGTCTCTGCCCTTCCGATAAATTAGCAAGAATGATGCAAGGGTCCACAAGTAGGTCTCACCATAAAACTGAATCGATAGGTGAGTCGAGAGTGCCGTAGTCTTCATTATAGTGACTGCCTAAAGATCCTTTTCTTCGAATCGCACATCGAATCGTTAAGAGAGCAACTTGAGCGAGATTTCTCACCTCTAAAAGTGAGCAACAAATGTCGGAGGCCCAATATAAACTGTCAATTTTTTGGGAAATTTGTGTCATTTCACTGAGGGCATACTGGAGGTTGCAGTCTGTTCTCACAAGGCCAACGTTATTCCACATAAGGCAGCGGATAGAGTCCCATAATTGGTCAAGAGTTGCTTTTTGAGGGGGGATCGACTTACCTGAATTTTCCCAGGTAGGAAGAGTTGGATGGTGATCCAGAGGTTTTTTTTGAGAGTGTTCGACGGCTTTGCGGGCAAAAACTAAGGCTTCAATTAAGCTATTTGAAGCAAGCCTATTTGCACCATGAAGCCCAGTGCAAGAGACTTCACCCACAGCATATAGGCCTTGAATTCTTGTGTGGCTATGTTCGTCGCAAATAAGTCCGCCGACACTGTAATGAGCGGCAGGCACAACAGGAATCATATCTTTGCGAATATCAATACCAAGCTTTAAGCAGGTCTGAAAAACATTCGGGAAGTATTCAATTGGATCTCTCTCTAATTTCCGAGCATCTAGCCACACGTGAGAACTCTGTGATTGTGCAATCTGTTGATGGATGGCGCGAGCGACGATATCTCTTGGAGCTAGGCTTCCCATCGGATGGTGCTTCTTTATGAAATCTTCACCCTTGTTGTTGCGTAGAATGGCACCTTCCCCACGTAAAGCCTCTGTAATGAGAAAGCTACGTGCCTTTGGGTGGTAAAGGCATGTTGGATGAAACTGCATGAATTCCAGGTTTGCAACTTTACAGCCAGCGCGCCATCCCATGGCAAGCCCATCTCCTGTTGCAGCAGGAGGGTTTGAGGTATAGCGATACAGTCTGCCGTGACCACCGCTACAAAGGAAGGTGTGTCTGGCTTGTATAGTGATGACCTTTGCCGTTTTAGGGCAATAAACATAAGCTCCTAGACATCTATTGTGAGAGAAGTGAGGTGCGAATTTATCAGTCGTCATGAAGTCGATGGCGAAAGTGTTTTCCATAATTTGTATATTTGGGTTTTTAAGAACCTTCTGACGTAGGGTTTGTATAAGCTCTTGCCCAGTGAAATCATGTGCGTGGATCACTCTTCTGTGAGAGTGTCCACCTTCTTTTGTGAGGTGCCACTGTTCAGCGTCTTTTGTAAACGGCATGCCTAGGTGAATCAACTCTTGGATTTCTCGAGGTCCGTTTTCAACAACCATTTTGACGATGTTTGGGTTATTGAGATTGTGTCCAGCTTTCATTGTGTCTTGAATGTGGTTGTCAAAGCTATCTGTTTCACAAAGGACTGAAGCGATGCCACCTTGAGCGTATAAGCTGTTGCTTTCACCAATTGTGCTTTTGCATACTAAAACAACCTTTGTTTTTTCAGATAGTTGCAAAGCTGCGCTGAGGCCGGCAACCCCGCTTCCAATAACAAGGTTGTCGGTTGTTTCTCTAAGATGTATCTTCGATGTGTTCATAATTTATCCACTTGATTGATGTGTGGGTAAGAAGGAGGAAAAATGGCCCAACAATGGATACGAGACTTACCTAATCAGCTATCGCTGTGCCGTATTGCAACAACCCCAATCTTGTTATTTATATTTCCCTTGCCGTATGATTTTTCAAGGTTTTTCTGTGTTGGCCTTTTTATCTTAGCAGCTGTTACCGATGCACTCGATGGTTTTATTGCGCGTCGCTTTAAAGCGGAGAGTGCTTTAGGGGCTTTGTTAGACCCTATGGCTGATAAGTTGTTGACGACTTCTGTTCTTGTGTTGCTGGTATATACTGGGGCGTTATGGCCATGGATGAGTGGTTTATTGCTCTGTAGAGATGTTGCTATGTCGGGTGTCAGGCAGATTGCTAGTGATCAAGGTATTCAAATACCGGTAAGCTTGATGGGTAAGTGGAAAACTTTATTTTTAGATGTAGCTTTGCTGTGTTTGATGATCGATAGGCCGTTGTTTGGTGTTCCTTTTCGCGAGCTTGGAATGGTATCTATATGGATTGCTTTGATTTTATCTTGTGGTTCAGCGTGGGTGTATGTGGTTGAATATTGGGATGCCGTAAAAAGGCAATCTCAGTATAAAAAGTAATACAGATAGGTCAAATGCTCATAAATTAAAGTTGGCCAAATATTTTATAACCCCTTTATTGTATATGCAATGAAGGTCTTTTTTTTGTTTTTTTCATCTGGTTTTCCTCTGTTGTTTTCAAGTTTTCTTTCTTTTATGTCGATTTCATACTTATACCCAAACACTAGGGAAGTTTGTTGAACTCTAAGGTTTTCAAATGGTTGACGTACTCGAGCGACAAGGTTAGATCCTTGCGTGGATTAGCATTGTCTTTAGGGGCTCGGTTAGACCTTGTGAACTCAGCTGAGAAAATTAAAGAAAATCTTGATGATAACCAAATTTGGGTTGTCGACCATAGTATTTTAGATGAAATACCTAGTTTTGATGTTTTTAGTGAATATCCAGTATTTTTTATTGGTGTTGAGTCTGAGCCTGTATCTCAGCACCCAGCCGGATGGACAAATGCTTCTTTTGAAGTACTTTCACAGACTCGGATGGTTGATTTTTTTATAGGCTATCTTAGCGGTGTTTATAGTTCATATGAAGACATTATGGGCTGGGGGTATCACGTTGTTGAACTGTCTTCTTTATCCAGCTTTAATTTATTAAGTTTTGCTGAAGATTATAAATTTGATCTTCGAAGTGTATATAAATTTCTCAAAAAAAAATCTCTGATTGATTCTTTTGTGTATTTTTCAGACGGAGTTTCTAGCGCGGTAAGGTTCCATTGTACAAAAGATACTGAAATTAATTTTTTTGATATTTATAAGTCTTTATCAAATAAAACGATTGTGATGAAATTTGAAAGAGACCAGGGTTTTGATCTTGTTTTGATTTGTATAGAGTCGTTTGAAGACTCTTTCTATGTTGATTTAAAGGTTCGAGATCTTTTTTCTTTATCTAGAAAAAGTAAAGAAAACCCTCATATGCTTTTAAAGTTTCATGGTGTTCGGGGGTCGAGGCCAACGCATAAAAAAAGTTTATTAGAATATGGTGGAAATTCAACTTCGATTGAATTTTGTCTTGATAGTGAAGATTTCTATCTTTTTTTAGATTGTGGATCTGGACTGGCACACCGTGGAATGCAAATCGGTGAAAATCCAGTTAAGAAAAATTTCTATTGGCTTATGACACATACACATTGGGACCATATTCTTGGTTTGCCATTTTTTGAACCTTTTTATAACTCTGATCATCAAGTGACTTTTTTCGCATCTAAAACATCCCGTTCAACGTTTGATGAACTTCTTACGGGTGTGAAGAGGTCAGAGAATTTACCTGTCCCGATTGAAACTTTTCAAGCAGAAATGAAGGTGAAAGCCATTCTTCCGGGTGAAAAATTTGAAATAGGTGGGTGTGTTGATATTTCAACTTACCAAATAAACCATCAAGGCATTACTTTGGCTTATCGTGTTCATTATCAAGAAGATTCAGTGGCTGTTGTCACAGATAATGCTCCTATTGATGGAAATTATTTAGGCGAAAATATGCCAAAAAAAATGGATGAAGAATCAAAGATATTTGAAAAGAAATTTAATCAAGGTTTGATTGAATTTTTAAAAGGCTGTCATACAGTTGTTTTTGACACTCATTTTACTGAAAAAAATTTGAAACCAGATTGGGGACATTCTACACCTGAGCGAGCTTTGGATTTTTGTATTGCAGCTGGGGTGAAGCGTCTAGTGATTTTTCATCATGCGCCTGAAGACCAAGACTCTGATGTTTTTGACAAGGTAAAGAGTGTTTACGCTTTAGCGCAACAGCATGGAATAGAGGTTGTGGCTGCGCAGGAAGGAAAACAGTGGATATTGCGTTAGGAATGAAATTTTGGGGGACGAGAGGCCTTATTTCTTCACCAGGGAGAGAAACTGCTGTTCATGGTGGCAATACGAGTTGTATGCAGCTCTATCACGGTGATCATCTGATTATTATTGATTCTGGCTTTGGAATTAGTAACTTTGGTGAATCTCTTATGCATAGAATTTTAGAGAAAAAAGAAAGCTTAACCATTCATGTTTTGTTAACTCATTTTCACTGGGACCATGTCCAGGGTCTTCCTTTTTTTCATCCGATCTATTTTCCTACAACTAACCTTCATATTTATTCCACTCTTGATCCTGTGCAGGCAAAGTGCCACTTAGAACCTCTTTTTGATGGTTCATACTCTCCGTTTGAAGGTGTTGATAGTATGCCCTCAAATATTCAATTTCATCAAATAGACTCTAAGATGCATATTGGTTCGTTGGAGATATCAACTTATCCTCTTGATCATATGCAGGTCCAAGTGGGAGATGTCGGGGTAAGTGCTTTTCGCTTTGATTATCAGGATAAAAGCTTGGTTGTTGCTACTGATCATGAGGCACGCCCAAGCCCTTGTAATGAAGGTTTAGTGCGTTTTGCTGGCGATACAGATCTTCTGGTTCATGATGGGCAGTATACCGAAGAGGAATATCTGAGAAGGCAAGGTTGGGGGCATTCCAATATTCGTCAAGCATTAGATAATGCAATTCAAGCACAAGCGAAAAGAATGCTTATTACTCATCATGCTCCTCAAAGGACTGATCGTGAATTGAGCAGATTAAGAAGAATTTATAAAAATAATGAGACATATAGAGATTTAAAATTTGACTTTGCGCGAGAAAGCACCGTTTATTGTGTCAAAAAAGGAGAAACCTCATGTGGCTGATTCCATGTGCGATTACAGTGCTATCTTTATGGAGTTTTACTTTGAAAATGAATCGTCTGGAAAGGCTCAGGTTTACTGTTTTAGGTGGGCAGTTCTCTTTATGTGCATTGTCTCTTTTATCCTTTTTTCAATTTTTACCGTCAGAGCAGTTTATGGTTTTTGGTTGTATAGTGGTTTTCCTAGGTTTTTGTTTTTCTTATCATAAAAATCGTAATCAGCAAGAACATTACATCGTACGATTTGTGATGCTTTCGTTGATTATAGGTGGGGGGCTTATTTTTGGGTTAACGATACGACCTATTTCTATTCTCCCTCTGGTTTTTTCATGCATTATTTTTCATCTTCATCATGAGCAAGTATCGAGTCATTTACAAAAACAGAACTACGAAGTGCGTGCAATGAGAGAGCATATTCAAGTCTTAAAAGGGCGTGTTCAGCGATATGGGCAAACATGTGAAAAACATAATGAGACACGTCTTATCTCTTAAGATAGCAACTTGCATGGTTCTGACTTTTTCAGGTTGCGGTGAAGGTGGTTTTTTTAGCCAAAATAAAGAAGAGACAGTTTCAAGGCCAATTCCTAGGGTTGATAGAGGAGTCTATTCTGTTCAGATTCCAGCAGAATCGGATTTTTCATATGAAATTGTGACAGATTTTGACAATGACTTAGAAGGAGCTAAGGTCACGTTCCTTCCGGGGGCTCTCACTGTGGATGCGACTATTCAAGTGACAAAGGGTGATGTGCTTTTGTCACCGTTGGTTCTTCATGATTTAGGTATCAAAGGAAATCATCAATCGATACCGTCTGGAGTGACAGTTTGGGTAGGTGCGAGCCACCCGGATGCTCTTCAGAAAGATATGGTTGTTGAGCTTCCTGTGCCTTTAGGAGAACACTCTGGTGACTTAGGGGTGATTTATCATCAAGGAACACCGAAAACAGGGTACCGCATTGGGCTGTATACATCTCGAAATAAGTTGCTAGAGCTTAATGAAGGTTATGTCTCTGTAAGGGTCCCTTCATTTGGGAGCTATCAGGTTGTGGTGTTGTCATCTACTCAAAAGAAAGCGGCTTCACTTGGAGAGGTTCGAACACAACGTCCTGTTCTCAATATTGATGAAGCTATTGCTTTGCCTGCGTTGGCTTGGAGTGTTTCGTTGGAACCTCAAGATGCAGCAGAAGATAGAGGGGTTCGAGTATTGTTTTCTCTAGAAGGAGGGGCACCTAAGGAATGTTTTGGTTTTGTGTACCCTTCGACAAGTGATGCGTGGACTCAAGTTGTAGCATCCCTTGACCAAGCTGTAGTCATTTGGCCGCCTGAAGATGTTGTGGAACATGTCAGATATATTTTGGTTGAGTGTTTACTTGAAGATGGAAGACAAATTTTTACCGAAACGATGACTCCATACTCTTTTGATGCTCTTCAAGTTAGATTTTTAGACTTAAAAGAAAATCATGAAGAAACCAATGTAAAGCTGTCTTTTTCGTCGAGTGGTGTCCAAGACTATCGCTATCAGCTATTTTTAGAAAAAACTGAGTGCGCTGAACCTATTGGTGTTTGGCAGAATAAATCAATCGTTGAGTTTGATATGACCGATGTAAAAACAAATGTCACGCTTTGTGTGCAAGGCCGTGGTGTGTATGGTTATATTCAAGATGTTCAGTCTTTTCAGTGGCATCAAGGTATTCAAGGCGCATTGTGGACAGATGATGTTGTCGATATCTCAGCGACTGCTGGAGGAAGCTTTTCGTATTTAGTTCGAGCTTCAGATCCTGAATCATCAAGCTTACCGACTTTTTCATGGGACGAAAGTCTGAGTACCTGTGATGACTCCCTTTTTACGGTATCGATTGGGGAGTCGAGCGGACGTTTGTTAGGAGTTGCTAAAAACTCAGCAACAGGCACCTGCTCGGTTGTTGTTGTTTCGAAAAGCCTTGGGTATGAACGGCAACGTTCTTATACAGTTGTCGTTCAATAAATGTGACTGATAACAACTTGTTGTTATAGCGATTAAGTGACCTCTCAAGAGTATTCCTTGAAGCATTTTGCGGTTCATGATAACTACTGCGTTGCTTCGAGATGGTTCTCGAACCTGAAAAATATCAATTTCTGTACGGGACTCTTGTGAAACCCTCACTGACCTTCGGAAAAGTACGTTCAGTTCTGTGGCCTGTATACAGGCATGAAGCAAAAACTGTTGTACCCATGCTTTTGTTGTTTTTCTTTTTAACCTTAGCCTACGATTTGCTACGCCCTCTTAAGGTGTCGATGGTTGTTCAGGGCTCAAGCGCTGGTTTTGAAGTGATCCCATTCCTGAAGGTTTGGGTTATGCTTCCTGGGGCTGTTGCTTTAACTTGGGTCTATACCAAGCTCGCAGCAAGAATGTCTATGGAAAAAGTTTTTTACGCCATTCTGTCTATTTTTTGTCTATTTTACATGTGTTTTTTGACATTTCTTTATCCAAATCGAGAGCTGTTAGCATTAGATGGTTTGGCGTCTTGGTTGACTCAGATTTTACCTATAGGCGCTCGTGGTCTTATTGCGGTTGTGAGAGATTGGCCCCTGTCAATTTTTTATGCAATTACTGAATTGTGGGGTGCTTTGGTGCTCACTGTTCTTATGTGGGGCTATGCGAATGAGGTCACAGATGTCGAGCATGCCCAACGTTTTTATGGTCTTTTTGCAATGGGTTCGAACATTGCAGCAGTTGTCGCAGGCTACATTGGTGCTACTTTTTCTACTGTAGACTATAACCCATATCTTCCTGGAAATAATGCTTGGGAGCAAACAATTCATTATATTATTGCGACAGGGATGCTGGCGTGTATTTTTTCAGCAGTTCTCTTTCGATATATTAATGTATATGTGTACCCAGACAAAGTTGTTGCAGCACCGAAGAGTAAAAAGAAAAAACTAGGCCTGGTTGATTGTTTTAAGCAAGTTTCAGCATCTCCTTATCTTCTACTCCTGGCGGCGTTAGTTCTTGGTTATAATCTTTCATTTAATCTTGCGGATATTGTTTGGAATAGAGAAGTTCATCGTTATTTCTCAAATGACCCAGCCGGGTTTAACAAGTTTATGAGCCATGTGACAAGTGCCACAGGAGTCATCTCAACCATTATGGCACTTCTGGTGACAAGTAATCTTTTACGCCTGAAGGGTTGGACGGTGACAGCTTTAATGACGCCGGTCGTTGTGTTTTTTACTGGCGGGATTTTCTTCGCTCTGTTGTTAGTAGATAATTCGAATATTTTTGGCGTGAACGAAATGATTTTTGGTATTCCCATTGCAACTGTTCTTCTTGCTGTGGGTGCCGTACAAATGTGTTTTACTAGAGCTTTAAAATACACTGTTTTTGATGCGACGAAAGAAATAGCATATATCCCTCTTTCGAGAGAAGAACGACAGAATGGGAAAGCAGCTATTGATGGTATAGGGTCACGTTTAGGAAAATCTGGTGGCTCTTTGTTGTTTCAGTTGCTCTTGGTCTCTTTGAGTTCTTTTGATGCTGTTCTTCCATTTATTGGTGTTGTCTTTATGTTTGTGGTGTCCTTATGGGGCGGTGCTGTGATCCGATTAGGTCGCTTGATCCCTGGTTCTGCAACGCCCTCGCATAAGTCATAATTTCGACTTTTTTTAGAATAAGTCTCTATGGAGATGGCACTATGGTTCGGCTGTTGAAAATTTGCTTAGGGCCTTTGTTGAGCTTTCTCGTCTTTTTCGCGCCTTTTATTCATCTAAACGATGAAATGAGCGTTGTTGCGTGTGTTGGTGTTCTTATGTCTACTTGGTGGGTGTTAGAAGCGATTCCACTACCAGTTACAGCCTTGGTTCCTATTGTTGCTTTTCCGCTTTCAGGGGTATGTTCAACGACGCAGATGGCAAATTGTTACAGTCATCCAGTCTTAGCATTGTTCTTGGGTGGTTGCCTTATGGCGCTAGGTTTAGAGCGTTGGGGGTTGCACCGTAGGCTGGCGCTATTGTGTTTGTTGTCTCTGCGTGGTGGTACGAAAAGACTGATATTTTCTTTTTTGACTGTAACCGCATTTTTAAGTTTATGGATTAGTAACACAGCCACGACGATGATGATGATCCCTGTTGTTATTTCGATTTTAGATTTTCAGATTGAGACAAAGCGTGACAGTTCTTTAGGTGTCAGCTTGTTGCTTGCTGTCGCATATGGCGCAACAATTGGTGGTATGGGGACGTTGATGGGGACGCCACCAAATAGTCTTTTGGCTGGATTCTTATTGCAAAGGTATGGGGTCGACTTAAGTTTTTTTGATTGGTTTTTTGTGGGCGCAGTTTTTGTGGCAGGTTTATTACCAATGGCTTGGTTGCTTTTGATTTTGGTTGTGTCACCACCAGATTTAACAGAGCAAGAAATAGAAGCAAAACAATTGGCCTTACAGAAGGCTTGGAGGCTTTTGCCGAGCTTTACTGTGGAAGAGTTCTTGTTGGCTAGTCTTTATATTTGTACGATTGCTTTTTGGATTTTTAGGCCGTGGTTAAGTGTTTGGATTTTTGGTGATGAGCGTTTAACAGATAGTGGGATTGCTATTTTCTCCGGTATTCTCATGTTTATTCTACCTGCTAGAAATGGTGGTTCTCTTTTGGAGTGGGAGCAAACAAAAGAATTGCCGTGGGGGGTTTTTTTGCTTTTTGGTGGTGGTCTAGCGCTGTCAAAAGCTGTAGAGCAAAGTGGTTTAGCTCTTGTTTTACTGGAAAGCTTTGGTGGAGTGGGTCAAGAGCATTCTTTTGGAGTTTTTGCTGTGGTGACGGCGCTTGTTTTATTTCTTACGGAGTTGACGAGTAATATTGCAACGACAGCAGCTTTTCTTCCTATTTTGTCTGAGTTTAGTGGTGTTGGTGCTTTGCCTCTAGGGCTTTTAGTGGGAGTGACTTTAGCGGCAAGTTGTGCGTTTATGCTCCCAATAGCAACAGCACCAAATGCTCTTGTTTTTGCAACTGGGCGTTTGAAAATTTCTCAGATGTTACGTATTGGTTTTTTGCTGAATATTGTGGCGTGGTGTTGGCTGTTGTGTTTGGGGCGTTGGGTCTGGCCTTTGCTCTTGCCTGTGGTCTCGAAGGTTCCTTTGGGTATCTGACCAGATGTCGTGACTGACTGCAACTGCAGTGAAAATAATAAAGATGACGATGATATGTGGTTGTGACGTGAGCTCAGGTAGCCAGGCTATGATGAAAAAACCAAACAAAGTTGTGATGAAATTTGGTAGTGTTTGTTTGAACTGTGTTGAAATGTGCTCATGTAAGGAACATTGCGCGCTTTTTGCTGCTAGCATTGTTGTGTCAGAAATAGGTGATAAATGATCACCGGCAATACTCCCGGATAAGATCGCTCCAAAAGTAGGGTAGAGCCATGCAGAGGCCTGGGCTGTGATGAGTGCATTTGCTGCTGTTGGAAATAAAAGAGCTGCTGTTGCCCATGAAGATCCGGTTGTCATAGCTAGAAAAATAGAGCTGATGAAAAAAAAGCAAGGGCTCCATTCTATTGTTATGTTTTGGAGCAGTAATGTGAATGCCTCTTCCATAGATAGATACTGACTCATGATTTGACCTAAAGTCCAGGCCATGGTGAGAGTGATTACTGTGAGTAAAAATCCAGGAAAAGATTTTTCAATAGACTGGAATAAGATTTTTTTTGGAGATTTTTTTTGAGTCTTAGCTGAGTATAAAGTAACGCATATCCCAGCTATAAAGCCATGCTGGAGCGATTGAGACATGGATGCCGATTGCATAGCTTTATGCCAAGTGTAATGTTTAAAAAAACCACCGACCCAAAGAGTACTGATCCAAGTTGTTGTGATCATAAGTAAAAATACAGTTAAAAAAGGCCAGGGATTGCAATTAGATTGTGGATAAGGTTTTTCGATGATTTTTGAGCAAGGGGCTGTTTGTTTAGGTGTGTTTGAAAGAGTCCAAAAGGTGGTTGCTATGGTGATGTAGGAGTAAAATAGCCATGGTAACGTAGACCAGTAAGCCTGAGTCGGTGATGTGGAAATTCTTTCAAGATGAGCGTCTATGATGAAACTTAAGATCACGGGGCTCCAGCTTGAAAAAGGACATAAAGCAACAACTGGAGAAGCAAGACTGTCCAACATCCATGCTAATTTTGTCTTGGGTATGTGAAACCGTTGGAAAATAGGTCGGGCAATTGCGCCGCTTGTAAGAATCGAAAAGTAGTCGTCTAAGCAAAAACATAATGAAAAAGAGGCGGTTGTTATTTGAGCTTTTTTTTTATTTTGAAGAGATTTTAATGCTGCGTTTGTAAAAGCAGTGCTGTAACCAGAGCTTTGTAGTGCTTGAGTAAAAATCCCTAATAAAGCCATGGTTTTGAAAATTTGATACTTAGGGCTAGAGAAAAAATCATGATGAAATGTTGCGTTAAAAAAAAGAAAAAAGATTTTGAAGAAGTGTTGTGATGAATGCAAGCTTGCGAGTATGCTTGCTGTTATTAATGCCCCTAATAAGCTTATGGTAGAGTTGCGTGTCTTGATGCTTAGGCACATGAGAAAGAATGGTGGGATGATCCAAGCCCAAAGGAAGAATTTCTCCATATTAATGAGGGTGGTCATGATGGTGTTCGTTATCGTTTGTTGGGGCTAGGAGAGCCTCAATGTCGTGAATTAGGTTTTTATTAAGAGGTTTGACCGAAGAGGAGTAGTGTTTGTAGACGTGCCCTTTTTTGTTAATGAGGAATTTTTCAAAATTCCATTGAACTTCTTTTTGGCCTGAATCTTGTGATAAAAAGCTATAAATAGCATTTTTTTGAGGACCTTTGATTTTAGATTTTTCAAAAATCTTAAAAGAAACTCCATAATTAAACTTACAGAATTCTTCTATTTTTTGACCAGTGAGAGGCTCTTGGTGAAAATCATCAGAAGGAAATGCTAGAACTTCAAAGCCTTGGTTCTTGTATTTTTCTTGAAGTGTTTGGAGGTTTTTGAGTTGAGGTGTGTAGCCACACTGTGAAGCAATATTTACGACAAGTAGGATTTGATCTTTAAATGACTTGAAAGGGAGTTCTTTACCGTTGAGAGTTTTTGCTGTGAGTTCATGAAAAGGTGAGGTTGCTTTAGCTACATGGGATGTAGAAAGACAGAGTAAAAAAAATATTTTGAACATCATAAAAAACCTCATTGTGTTGAGTATGAGGTATTTTTCTATTATTTTGGGTTGTTGTCAAATTTTAACTGATGCTCTTATGGTCGTCGCACGTGATGTTTTTGTTTTTTTTGTATTGCTACAGAAAGTTCATGAATGTAAGAGTGGTCTCCAATTTGTAGCCATCCTCCTGTCTTCCGAATAGCGTGAATCATTTGACCTGCTTGAAGTCGAAAGCGGATTCGAGTTTGAGAGGAAGGGCCTTGAAAAACAGGGCAAGATCGTGTGATTCGGTACTGGCTTTTGAAATGGCCTCCATTCTTAAATGAAAAATGTTTTTTGAAAAAGTGTTTGTTTTTCTCTTCCTCACCCTGCTTCTCAAACCATGGATTTGAGGCGTCAGGTTTGGCTTCCTTAGAAAACCAGGTGTTGGGGGCACCAAACCATCCTTTTTTTGTTGCTTCAACATTATGGATAGCTTGCTGGTTTTGTGGGCTAAAAGATTGCTTTTGGTTTTGATGGTTAGGATTTGGCTTTTCTTGAGAGATGTTCTTTGGAAGGGGTTCTTCCGAGAAATCATCCTCATTATAAAAGTTGTTCGAGAGGGCGTCTTGTTCTTCTGACAGAGGTGTGCTGTTAAGTTCATCGAAGTTCTCATTTTCTTGAGAGATATTGTTTTGAGAAATCTCTTCAGAGGGTTCCGAGCTTATTTGTTGTCCTTCGTGTGTACCTGATAGGCAACCTGTGACCATAAAAATTAACCATGTGAGCTCTGTCTTCATTTTTAACCTTTTTATTTGAGGTCTTTCTGTGGCACTTTTCGGGTATTTTTTCTGAGGAGTTAAGAAAAATATTTATGTCGCAGGTTGTTTGTGCCGAAATGCTATATGGGAACGAAGGAGATAGGGTCCGATGAAGATACTTCTATATATGTCACAATCAGGGGCTGCTGAAATAGGAGCTATTCTACAAACCGGTGGGTATGAAACAGAGTGGGCTGATCAAAATCAAAGTTTTGAGGAGTTTCTTGCTAATGGAGCTTTAAGAAGCACTGCTCTCGTGATTATGGACTTTGTTTCTCAGTCAGGGGTGATTACAGCTGCTGAAGTTCTGAGGAGATCCCGAGAATCGATGGATGTTCCTGTCATGGTTGTGTCATCGAGCTCTGCTCCTGAAGTCTTGCAAACAGCGTTTGCTGCTGGAGCTTGTGATTTTATTGGAAAACCCGTTGTTGATTATGAGCTCTTGTCGAGGGTGCGTTTGGCTCTTCGGATGAAGCATGAAATTGACTCTAGGATAGCTAGAGAAAGACAGCTTGAAGAACTTAATAAGCAGCTTGGTGATTTAAATGCTGTTCTGAATAGGCTTTCCTTAATCGACGGTCTGGTTGGGACACCGAACAGAAGGTGTTTTGATCAGTCTCTAGACCAAGAATGGAGAGCTTGTCAGCGTAGAGGGGTGCCTCTTACATTACTTATGATCGATATCGACCATTTTAAATCATATAATGATACTCATGGCCACCAAGCTGGAGATGAGTGTCTCAAAAAAGTTGCGAAAATTATAGGAACAACTTTAAGGAGGCCGACCGATCTTCTGGCTCGATACGGAGGTGAAGAATTTGCTGCTATTCTTCCTGAAACATCCGCTGAAGGGGCGAAGTATATTGCTGAGCAAATTTGCCAAGCGGTTGCCCAAGCAAAACTCATGCACGGTGGGCAAGAAGGTGTTGGTGTTGTGACAATCAGTGTGGGGGCAGCAACTTGTGCTGAAATGACAGATTTTGTTTTGCAAGATCTTATGAAAGCAGCTGACGATTGTTTGTACCAAGCAAAAGACAGAGGCCGAAATCAAGTTGTTGCATTAGAGCTTTGTCCTAAAGGTAAAAAACTAGAAACATCAGCATAAAAAAAATCAGCCTCTTTGCAGAGGCTGAAATACGAGTTTCAAGAATATTAAAACTCTAACGGATTACCAGCGGTTTCCGTGGCTATGGTTGTCACCGAAACGGTTGTTACCATTGCCGCCACGAGGGCTGTTGCGAGGCTTATCTTTAGCTTCGTTGACTTTGATAGTACGACCATCAAGATCACTTCCATCCATTTCTTCGATGGATTTCTGAGCATCTTCAGCGTCGTTGAATGTAACGAAACCGAATCCGCGAGAGCGACCTGTCTCACGATCAGAAATGACGCGTACGTCTTGAATGTCACCGAATTGACTGAATGCTTGACGAAGACCTTCTTCATCAGTATTCCAACTTAAACTTCCAACAAAGACTTTGTTTCCCATGAACCTTCTCTAACTCTAACAACCAAGCCCTTCAATGAGAGCTTGCTGAACAGACATGGATAAATCGTAATGATTCACCCGACACCACAACAAGGTATCATCCTTTTCCTGTAAGATCACTAATATTTTTTTAAATATGCCCCACCTATCTTCTTTCACCATTTAATTGAAGAGTTAGCTTTAATAAAGTATAAAGCTAACTCTTTGATTGTTGTCTGAGCTTATCTGATGTGATCAAAATCGTCATTTCTATGTACTCATTTTGTTTTTTATCAGCTTATGATTGATGATCTTGGCTTCTTCATTTAAAAAGACAACTCTCTACGTGGTGAAAGCGTATATAGAAAATACGAGAGGAAAATGTATGAAGATGTTGCTTGCAAGTGTGATGTGTGTTGTTTCTGTGTTTTTAGTAGCAGGAGCAGTAAAACCAGAGTGGATGTTTTTTCCTCTTTTATATAGCAGTGGTTTTTTGAGTGTGTTGAGTATTCTTTTACTTGGCTGTTTATTGACGGCGAAAAGCACATCTCACGTCGCGGACTTTGAAGATGAAAATAGCCGTTTAAAAGATGAGAATGATGCGTTTAGTAAAGCTTTATCAGCTGTAGAAAAAGAGCTTAACGTGTTGAGGAAGGATGCACAAAAAGGCGCTAAAGAGGCAAGGGATTCTAAGGAGTTTATTTATAGCTTTTTAGGTCTTTTACAAAAAGAGGGTCGTTTTTTAGATTTTGTTATGGATGACGTGGCTCAATATAGCGACGAAGAGATTGGAGCAGCAGCACGACTTGTTCATCAGGGTTGTCATCGGTTGATGGATCAATACTTTCAGATTCAAGCAGTTGAAGAGCAAGCAGAGGGCTCTCGAATTTCGTTAACAGATAATTATGATGCAAATCATTATAAAGTTGTGGGATCGGCGACGCTCCCTTGTCAAGGAGTGCTGACTCATGCAGGTTGGAAAGTTATGGAATGTTCTTTGCCTCAGCCTGTGGGAAAACACCATTTTATTATGGCGCAGGCTGAAGTTGAAGTTGGAGGTGTGATGTGAGTGTTTTAGGGATTGATTTAGGGACTTCAAATTCAGCTATGGCACTATGCCCAGAAGCAAAAGATGCAAAAGCATATCTTTTAAATATTCCTCAGGTCTCTGTACAGCAGCAAATTGGTGTTGAAGAGAAACTTCTTCCTTCTGTATTGTACGCCTGTGATGAAAGTGAAAAAGCACTATTAAAACTCAAGGGCAATGATACTTATGTTGCTGGTGTTTTTGCTCGAGAAAAAGCTTATGAACGTCCGGATAGAGCTATTTTATCAGCGAAGTCTTGGTTGTCAGCGTCTTATGCAGATCGATTGCAGCCTATTTTACCAATGGGCTCTGAGTGTGTAGAAAAACTGTCACCGGTGGATGCTTCTATCAGTATTTTGAAGCAATTGGAGTCTGCTTGGGTTGAAAGTGCTCAGGATATCAAAAGAACAGTAGTGACTGTTCCTGCGTCTTTTGATGAAACAGCGCGTCAGTTAACGATGAAAGCTATCCAGGCGACAAGTTTTCCAAAAGTGAGTTTGTTAGAAGAGCCACAAGCAGCATTTTATGCATGGCTCGCACAAAATGAAAATTGGCGTGATCAAGTTCAACCTGGAGATGTTATTTTAGTTTGCGATATCGGGGGTGGTACAACCGATATGACTCTGGTTCTTGTTCAAGAAAAAAATGGGGAAGTTGAGCTAGAAAGAATTGCTGTGGGTCAACATTTATTGCTGGGTGGCGATAATATGGATTTGGCTTTAGCGATGAAGCTTGCACAAGATTTAGGGGCTCTTGATCATTGGCAAATTCAGTCTCTAGTTCAAAGTTGTCGTATTGCAAAAGAAAAACTTTGGAATGATGACTCTTTATCTGAAATAAAAGTGAGTGTCGCAGCACGAAGTGCGAAGTTGTTTGCTAAGACATTGTCAACAACGTTAACGCGCGATACTTTGAATGAGTTTATTTTAGAAGGCTTTTTTCCGAAGATTGGAGTGGAATCACAGCCTATGAAGTCTCGTCAGAGTGGCTTGCGAGATATGGGGTTGAGATATGTACAAGATCCTGCGATTACAAAACATATTGCTGAGTTCTTAGTTTCATCACTTCGTAGTCTTAAAGATACTGAGTATAGCGAGCTGTTACAAAAACATATGAATCAAGGTTTTGTGAGTCCGAACGCTATACTTTTTAATGGTGGTGTTTTTAAGGCAGAAACATTACGCCAAAGGGTCGTGCAAGTTGTGAGTTCATGGGGAAACTATGCAGTCACACCTTTGATGACAGAGTCATTGGATTCAGCTGTGGCTTATGGTGCTGCTGTTTATGGACAGTTGTGTGAGTCTGGTGAAGGAATAAGAGTCAGAGCAGGAACCTCTCATAGTTACTACTTAGGAGTAGAAGCTCCTGGTATGGCCATCCCGGGTATGACGCCTCGCATTAATGGTGTTTGTGTGGTTCCGCAAGGTACTGAAGAAGGTTCAAGTGTGATGCTTGATCAGAAAACTTTTGGTTTGGTTGTCGGGGAACCTGTTGAATTTCAGTTTTTTCAATCATCTCAGCGAGCTTCAGACCATTTGGGTGCTGTTGTGGGACAGGCTGAGCAAGTTTTGGATAAGGCAGGCTGTTTAACAATGACGATTCCTTTAGATGAGAGCCATGGCCGAGAAGTGATCCCTGTTCTTTTAAAATCATATGTGAGTGAACTAGGTGTGTTAGAACTTTCTTTAAAACACACGTTATCTGAGCGTAGCTGGAAATTAGAGTTTGACGTAAGAGCAGAATAGTCGTTTTTAGTATGAAAGGTGTGGTGATGGCCCGTTATTTAGTTGGGATTGACCTAGGTACGACCAATAGCGCGTTATCGTGGGTAGATACTTTAGATCGTTTAAAAAAGATAAATAACCTAGAAATTGAGCAATTTGAAGACCACAAGCTTCGTGTTTTTTCGAAAGTTGTGCCTTCTTTTTTATATATTCCAACTAAAAAACAAAAAAAGGATGCAAGCTCCGAAGGGTGGCTGAATTTAGAGTCTGATTCTAAAAGTCCCTGGGTTGGTGTTTATGCGAAGCAGAGGCAGTATACTGATTCTGACCGAGTTGTCGCTTCGGCGAAATCGTGGTTGTGCCATAACGGTGTCGATAGAAATCATAAAATTTTACCATGGGGCTCGTCGACGGTTGTTTCTGCTGAAAAAGTATCGCCAGTTGAAGCTTTAACTGCATATATTATTGTTTTAAAAGAAGCTTGGAATTCACAAAAAGCACATATAGATCCAGATTTTAGACTTGAACTTCAAGACGTCACTTTAACTGTCCCAGCTTCTTTTGACGAAGTTGCAAGCCGATTAACGCTCCAAGCGGCAAGTTTAGCTGGGCTTGAAAAGGTAAGGCTCATTGAAGAGCCGCAAGCAGCTTTTTATGAGTGGATGTATAGAGATGGTGTTGATGAGGCTCCCCATAAGCTTACTCATTTTTTAAATGAGCGTGACCAAGCGATATTATTGATTTGTGATATTGGCGGAGGAACGAGTGATTTGAGTCTTTTGCGTCTTCATAAAGGTGGTGATGTTGAGAGAATTGCTGTTAGTGAACACATTCTCTTAGGAGGAGATAATATTGATCAATCCTTGGCTCATCACTATGAAAAAGAGTTTGTTGACGCAGGATTTAATTTACAAGGACAGGTTTGGGCTTCTTTTATAGCACAATGCCGTCGTTTGAAAGAGCAAGCCTTATCAGGAAACGATCACGAGTTAAAACTTTCTTTGTCGAATCAAAAATCAAAACTTTTTGGTAATACTAAAACGATCTCTATTGATAGAGAGGAGCTTTGTGAATTTGTGCTCGAAGGTTTTTTTCCGGAGTGCAATAAAGATTTTCGTTTTGAAAAATCGTATCGTGCAGGTTTGCAAGAATGGGGACTTCCATATGCTGCTGATCCAGGAATTTCAAGGCATATTGCGCATTTCCTTGATGGAAGATCTATTGACGGTGTGCTTTATACTGGTGGAACACTAAAGCCTGATTTATTGCAAAAACACCTTACGAAACAGATGGAATCTTGGCAAGAGTCTAAAATTCTTGAGTTTGATGTTGCAGATATGGATTTAGCTGTGTCTCGAGGTGCTGCTTGGCATGGTGCAAGCGCCATGGGGCTCTGTGGACAGATTCGGTCTGGTTATGCAAGAACCTTGTATGTCGAAGTTCAGCGTAAAGATGCCTCAAAAGCAGCGTTATGCTTGGTGCCTAGAGGAGCAAAAACAGGTAGTGAGTTCTCTGTTGAAATACCTGGGTTACAAGTGCGCTTAGGAGAGCCAATACGGTTTCGTTTGCTGTCGAGTTTAGAGCCTATTCATCAGCTTGGGGATCTTTTAGATGTGACGTATGATATGTCTCCTCTCGCTCCTTTGGAAACACTCTTAAAACATCCGTCTGGTAAGAAAGGCTTGGTGCCTGCATATTTAAAAGTGCACGTGATGGATACAGGTCTTTTAAAGGTGGCGTGTGTGCATGAAGAGATATCATGGGATTTGGAGTTTGTGACAAGAGCTCATTTTGAGTGGCAAGAGCATCAAAACACAGCAGAACTGAAAGATCTCCAGCCTCAACATCTTAATCAAGCGATAGCGCGAATCGATGAGTGTTTTGGAAAAGCGAAAAAAGATACGTTTTTGCTCAACCCACAGCGATTGATTCGAGAGATGGAAAGTCTTTTTGAAAAACCAAGATCTCAATGGAATGCTTATGTTTTACGAAAACTTTGGGAGCCTTTAGCTCGAGGTATGACTCGAAGGTTTCGCTCTGAAAAACATGAGCATGCTTGGCTTCAGCTGGTAGGATTTACCTTAAGGCCAGGCTTTGGCGTTGAGTTTGATGAGTTTAGAATTGCTCAAGCTATGACGGTGTTAAGTGCTGGAGTTCAAAACAAAACCCCGCAAGTTCTTGATCAATGGTGGATTTTTTGGCGACGACTTGCCGGAGGTTTGACTCGTGACCAGCAGAATAAAATTTTTGATAAATCCTACCCTCTCTTTCTTAAAAAATCTGAAACATCGGAGTTGATCCGGTGTTTAGGTGCTTTTGAAAGAATGGATATTGATCGTAAAAAGAAACTTGGATCAAAGTTGGTACAAGATTTACAAAAAGAGTCTTATCGTTATGCTGAAGCAGCGTTATGGTCGTTAGCAAGACTTGGGAGTAGAAGCCTGCTTTACGCAAGTCAGGAAAATGTTGTTCCCCCTGCTGTTGTTGTTGCATGGTGGCCTGAGCTGCAATTGAGTGGTGTGGGTGATAGGTGCCCACAGGAGTTCTTGTTTTTTCTTTCTTGTATTGTGAGAAAAGTTGAGAGTCGTTATTTTGACCTTCCGCTTGTCGAACAAAAGAATATTCTTAATTATATGAAGTTAAAGAATGCCCACCCTGACCAAATGAGCCGAGCCATGGGGCTTTTGCAACATTCGAAAGCGGAACAGTTTGTACAGTTTGGAGAGGAGCTTCCATCAGGTCTTTTTCTATAGCTCTTCGTCGTGTGGTTTAGAGTGTGTTGTGATATGAGGTTGTTCATGAATTTTGACAATCACAGCATGTGAAAATGTTTCTTCCAGGTGTTCGACTTGGAGACAGAAGTGGAGTTTTTCGCAGTTGGAAGTTTTGGAAAGTAGGCTTTGGATTGTCTTCCAGTCTGGTTTTGACAAAGCAAGACACCCAGTACCATCGACGTTTCCGGTGTAATATCCCGAAAAAGTCAGGGTACTGTAAGTGTCAGATATGAGGATGCGAGCAAGACTCTTTGAAGTTTGAGGAGAGCCTTGTGTCAAGGGGTTCATAGTGTCGATGTGTATCCTGGTTTACGAGTAAGGTCATGCTGAGCCTCAATGAAACGAATCGTTCCACTCTCAGAGCGCATCACCATGGAGTGAGTTGTAGCCATACGACTACCTGAAAATTTAACCCCACGTAGCATAGAACCGTCAGTGACACCTGTTGCACAGAACATCACTTTCCCTTTTGCTAGCTCGTCGATGCTATAAACCTTATCAAGATCGGTGATACCCATTTTATGAGCCCGAGCTTTTTCTTGGTCGTTACGAAAGCAGAGGCGGCCAAAAAAGTTACCACCGATACATCGCATGGCAGCTGCAGCGATCACTCCCTCTGGAGCTCCCCCTGTGCCCATCATGACATCAATACCTGTGTTGGGCATTGCAACAGAGATGGCGGCTTGGACATCACCGTCTGGTATCATCCAAACTCGCGCCCCGGCTTGTCTGACTTCTCCTAAAAGGTCGTGGTGTCGAGGTCTGTCCAAAATGACAACTGTTAAATCAGATATTTTGCAAGATTTTGCTTCAGCGATACGCTTTAGGTTTTCTGTTGGAGTGGCGTCAAACGAAACAGCATGGGCAGCTTCAGGTCCGACAGCAAGCTTTTCCATATAGGTATCGGGGGCGTGTAAAAAGTGACCTTCTTCAGCGATTGCAATCACAGATAAAGCATTAGGACCACCTTTTGCACAGATGCTTGTGCCCTCAAGTGGGTCGAGGGCAAGGTCAAGGGGGTGCCCTTCGCCGGTTCCTACTTTTTCACCGATATATAACATGGGTGCTTCATCTCTTTCACCTTCCCCTATTTTTACTGTTCCAGCAAAAGGGATACGATCAAAAGCTTTACGCATAGCTTCAACAGCTTCATGGTCAGCTGCTTTTTCGTTCCCACGTCCCATCAACCGAGCGCTTGCAAGAGCGGCTGCTTCGCTGACGCGGACAAACTCTAAGGCGAAATTGCGATCCATGACTTCTCCTGTGTCTAATGTTCGCGGAGATACGATTATAGTGCATGCGATGTCATGAAACCTAGGGGTTTTTTTATAGACGTTGGAGAAATCATAACAAAGCTTGCCTGAATCGGTATTTTCCCTCAGAAAATTGTTAAAATCTGATCTTCATAACGGCGTTATGTTCTGAGCATAAATAGACATATTCTTGTTTTACATTTTTTGAGATCAATGAAATCTTAGTCATAGAGTGTGAATGCGCTCTTAAAAAATCATTTAAAGTCAAAGACTTAATTTTTTTTGCTCTTTGTTTTGTTGTGCCTATATTCAAGCTGCCAGATTTCAAAAAATATACTGCTAATATGGAGTATAGATTTTTAAGTGAGTGAGGTGTGAGTTGAGGTTTTTTGTTATTTTTTTACAGTGTTTTTTTTCGTTCACGCTACATGGTCAGAGTCATTGGGCTTTAGCGGTGTTAGGGGACTCAGTGAGTGTGGCTTCTCACGCTGAGCACTGGGATGATTCTCCTGAATACAGTTGGGCAACAGGTGATGAAATCTCTTCTATAAAGGTTAAAATTCAAGAAGCAGGAGCTAGAGTCATAGGCCTTAATGTGGCTGAGTCAGGAGCTGTGATGGGGGATTTAGCGCAGCAGGTTGAAAGTCTGATTGATATTGGAGAAGGTGTTGATCAAGCCATGATATTGATGGGGCATAATGATGTGTGTCATTGGGGGTTTGATGTTCAGCAGGAAAACTATGAAGAACTTGCAGGGACACTAAAGTCAAGTTTGCAGCGTTTATCTGAAGTTTACCCCGATGTGGAGATTTATATTCTTGAGTTTTTGAATATAGCGCGCGTGAGAGAAATCGGATTGGACCGTTATTTTTGTCAGATGAAATGGGATTTTGCTGATTTTTGCCCAATTTTCATGAGCTCAAGCAGCACAGATGAAGAACGCCAATTGTTTTTGAAATCTTGGTCACTTGCGCAAAATTATTTAAAATCAGTCGCAGAAGAATTTTCTAATGTCCGTTGGGTTGATGGACTCTCGAAGATACCGTTGGAAGATCAGCATGTGTCATCGTTAGACTGTATTCATCCATCAAGGCAAGGTCAGCAACTCTTAGCTGATCAAGTTTGGTTGCGATTAAATGAATGATTTGGATTCTGGGAGTGAGGCTTATACAAAGCGTCTTGTCCTGCGAGTTCTCTGAGATCTTTTGATCGGCCGACTTCTATGAAGTCGCAGATCTCCTTGAGGCGAGAGTACACGAGTGGTCCGACGCGAGTTTCAAGAAGTTCAAAATCTTGTCCGGAGTTCATACTTGTGAAGTCGCGTTCTTGTTGAATGCGGTGCATTCGTTTTTTATTTAAAATATAGTTTGTCGTCGCAATAATGGGTTTTCCTTGATTATAACGGCCCATAATAAGCTGATCTATAATCGTGTGCTCAAACTCACTATTACGACCTTTGCCTAGTTCATCAACTAAAAGAACGTCGACACTCATGAGCTCGTTCATGACGGATTTATCCGATTGTCCGTCGGAGTAAGCGTCGCGAATATCTGCTAATAATTGGATGAAGTCAATAAAGCGAACGGAAAGTCCTCGCTCAATAAGAGCTCTTGCTGCAGCAACAAGAAGGTATGTTTTTCCAATGCCAACCGAGCCGCTTAGAATCATACCTCGTGAATGTTTGGGGTCAAAGGTTCGAATAGCGGTTCTTAGGTTGTGTGCTGTGTGTCGTGCTTCAATAGCGTGATGGCTAAACGTGTCAAAAGTGGCGCTTGCATAGCGTACAGGAATATGAGCTTTATTTATCAAGTGGACAATTTGCACAGGAGAAGGCTTGGTGCAAGAACGAGCTTGCCCTTGATCGTCAACTATAAGGGCTCGTCCATGACAACTTTGACAAGCTTCGACACAGTGGCAAACTTTTGCGTAAGTGACAGGGCGATCTGTCATGATCTTATAGCCCTTCTGATGGCAACAGGTGTGCTGGTATGACAAAGCACACCGTCTTGCTCTAGAGCGAGCGAGTTCAGAGGGTTTTGAATTTAAGATTTTATCGAGTAGTTGGCCCATGATCTGCCCTAAGGTGAACGAAAGGTTTGTTGAGCCTACATTGAAAGTTAAATTTTTACGATGCTTTTTATCCAATCATAAATGATTATAGAGGCTTGTTGAAGGATGTCATGGTGCGATACTGTGTGTTTTTTAAGAGTTTTAAATCCATGATCGGCGAACTCTAGAGTGACGACTTGTGTGTTTTTATCTTCCTTGTTCACAAGTGGGGTGATGTCGGAAGGGTGGCCCATGGAGTCTCTATCCCCTTGAAGTACCAAAAGTGGAACTTTAAGAGATTTGAGGTGCAGGCCTCTTGAGTTGTCTGAAATCTTCGATGTTTTAAGTGGAAAGGATAGACAGATACACCCTGAGACAAAAGAGTGTATTGAGCTCTCTTCACAAAGAAAGTGTGAAGCAACTCTTCCTCCATATGAGCGCCCCCCTATAAAGATGGGAACTTGAAATTGTTTGGCGTAGTCGACAGCTTGTTTAAATGAAACTGTAGATTTATGCACTCTTTCTGCAATACGGCGACCTGCAATACGGTAAGGAAACTGTATAGATAAGACAGCGATGCCCCTAGGAGCAAGTTGTTGCGCCAGAATGTGAAAATCTGGGTCATGCATGCTGCTGCCAGCACTATGCCCGAGGATGAGGATTGAATTCATCTTTTCACATGAATAAAATGTTTTTACAAAATTATTTAAACAAGACATTTGATGAGCCTTTATTCTTATTGGTTTTTTGGGAATTTATTTATGGGTGTTTTTACTCAAGGGGTGAAATTTCTTTAGTTCTTTAATTTCAAAGGCTTGCCCGCGGTTTTTGACTTTGGTAGATCCTATTCGAGAGCTGTTTTCTTTCAGCACCATATATCGAACGATTTGCATGTTTTGTCAATATTGGAAAAAGGTTCATGCCAATGCAAGATGTCTCCTTTTCGAGAAAACCGATTCATAAAAAACGAGGAAGATTGAGAGCTGGTGACTATGTCAGTTTTAATCAAGCACGTGAGTTTGCGATTCAGCTACATTTTAAAACACGTGATGAGTGGCGAAAGTGGGCCCGTGGGGAGCTTGATGGTTATCCTGAAAAACCCAACCATATTCCCAGCCATCCTGATGGAATTTATAGGAATGATGGTTGGAAGGGCTGGAAGTATTGGTTGGGTAATATGACAGATCATGCCTTGGATTGACTTTTGAGGTGTTTTTTAAAGAAGTTCTTCTTCTTCAAACTCCTCAGTCGGCTGTGCACGGTTCCAGTGGCCATCGCTATTTTGATCTAACTGCTCCTCTGAGTCGACATCCCCTTTGAGGTTTGCCTTTATACTCAGACCTTGATCAGTTGTATCCACGGAATCGTCGCTTCTTTCCCAGAGTTTGACGTGCTGTTGAGGCCTCCATGAGCCGTTTTGAACTCCAGGAGGAACAGAGACGAGGCCTCGCACCCCATAACCTGGTGCAAAAGGATTTTGGTAGCTTTCACCTGTTGTTGCTATATTTGTTGGCCCCCACGAATCTAAAATATTAGTGTGATCCCTTAGAATCACTCCTCGTGGGATATCCACCATAACAGGCACAAGGTGTTCAGGTGATTTTAGTGGCCACTCTTGATTTGCAAGGACTTTGAGGTCAAGAGGGTCGATATAATCTTTATATTTTTTGTGATCAATAATGGCTTTCCCAAACTCGATCCACATAGGAAGAGCACCCGTGCCACCATAGATGCGAATTCTGCCGTTGCGCATAATTTTATTCATGTCGTAGCCAACATAAGCAGAGATAGAGTAACTGTTTTTTGGGTCAAGTTCTTTGCCGTATTCAGTGGGATATGGGATAAACCCTGCAAAATAGCTTGTCATGAAGTCATTGGTGGTACCTGTTTTTCCAAAAGCTGGAATTCTTACTTTGCTGGGCTTTTCATTATCGCCTTCTTTTTGTGAGTCAATGGTGACATAGAGTTCACCTTTTGCTCTTCGCCCTGTACCGTGGCTGACAACTTTTTCTAGGATTTGTTGCATTTGTTCTGTGACTTGTGGAGATACGATTTCATGTTCTTTTGGGCTCGAACGATAGAGTACTTGGCCGAAACGATCTTCAATTCTACGGATAAATGTTAATTGATTTTTAGGTCCATCTTCGAAAAATTGGTAGGTTTTTCCAGTTGCGAATGTTTGATAAATTTTTGCGATTTCACTTGTTGTGACGTCGTTGGTGCCAAGAGGGTAGGATAAGATAGCCTCTAGAGGGCTATAAACACCCATGTCATGACTAAGTTGTGTGAGGTAGTTGAGCCCGAGTGTTGTTCTGAAGTCTGAATGTTCAAAATAGCGGTTTAAATCATATGCTTGTCGTTGAGTGGTGATTTGTATGAAGCGTTCCTCAATTTTTTCAACGATATTTTGCGTGAGTTTTACACTCATACGGCCGTCAATGAGGACATCTTGAAGAGTGAGTCCCGATGTGCCTGTAGTTGCAAGAGGGCTTTTTAATCCCCAAACTGCCTCAAGGTCTAAAACAGATAACGGACGGCCTTTAGGTGGTGGAAGGAGGAATTCCTTTGCTGTTTTTGGAGGAAGCTCTTCTGGATAATAGTGGACATAACCAAGTTGTGGCTGGGTGTTTGAACTTGTGAGAACACGGAATTTTTCGATAGTACCTTTGAATTGTGGGGAGGAAAAAGTTTTAATAGCACCTTGTGTGCGAACCGCGAGCTGTAAAATATCCCAGTCGCTGAGTAAAGAATCATGCAAACGTTGTGTGCGTATGAGATTGTTCAGGACTAGTTCGACACGTTTTTTTAATTCTTTGGACGAAATTTTATCTGGGTTTGGTCCGTGGAGCTTTTGGAGCTCTGCTGTATAGCCAACACCACGCCATAAGTGTTGAAGTTGTTTGAGGGTGTGTTCGTGATTTGAAAAAATGAGATCAGGAGCAAGGGACGTGATGACACGTCGCAGTTGATAGCTTCTAATCCCTTCATTATCGATGGAGATGCCGGTTTTTTTACTGACGCGGTAATGAAAGTCCTGAGGTGACTCATCTGGATGAGGGAGAAGGTCGAGACGAGCCATGGCTTCTTTGAATTGTTTAAAGTTTAATTTTTCAGTGAGGTCAGCAGCAAGGGCAACGGAAGCAAGATTTTCACTCATAACACCAGTCCAAAGCATAGATGTTTCAGCATACGGACTTGCGTGATCTGGCCGCGGGTAGTAAAAATGCCCTTGGTATGGGAATAATGTTCTTGAATTGCGAATAGGGTCTAAAGTTCCCCATCCGAGCTGCAGTGCAGCGAAAAAAACAGGAGCTTTAAAGACAGATCCTGGCTGTCTTCGTGCGTACATAGCTCTGTTGTAGCCTACTGTTTCGAATCCTGAAATCACTGCACGGACTTCCCCTTTATCTGTTGCAATCATGCCGCCGCTTACTTTTGGTTTTTTGTGAAGCTCTAATGTCGCGTGATGTGTTGCTACGTCATATTCAAGAACTTCAACAAAGAGGCTGTCTCCAATCTTAACTTCATCCATGATGTGTTTCATGTAATGACGATAACCTTTCGGAAAAGGAAGATCTAAAAGTTTTGCATATCGCTGGAGGGAGGTGGTTGAAATTGTTCCACTAGGAAGACCGAAAGAGATCTCCAAACTATAGTCTTTATGGGATGAGCCTTTTTTCTCTTTGACAACACCGTAAAGAAATTGTTTTTCTTTGAGTGCTCGCCTAGGCTTTGAGAGTTCTGGCTTTTCAGCTTTGAAGCCTTCTAATATCGTCTCAATACGTGATAAATTTCTTCTTACAGCGAGTTGTGCTGCTTCTTGGAGTTTGTGATCGAGAGTGGTGTAAACTCTTAACCCTGCGATATTGAGATCGGAAGCTTTTAAATTTAAGGTCTTTAAGACCTCAGATTTTTTTAATTGACTGCGTACAAGGTCGACTAAGGAAACCTCCGCAGTTTTGAACTCTCCTTTGCGAAAGGGAACATCAGTTGTGACGGCTGTTTCGTAATCGGTTTCTGATATCCATTGTTGCTCCCGCATACGACCAAGGACGTAATTTTTTCGTTCATTTGCGTATCCATGTGCCCGTGTTTGACTTGTTTTGGTGTACTTAATAAATGGATTGTACTTTCCTGGGCCTTTAACAGATCCGGCAATAAAGGCGGCTTCTACAAGGCTAAGGTCTTCTACGTCTTTGTTGAAGTAATATTTTGCTGCAATGCCAATACCGTTGCCGTTGCCGACAACATGGAATTGATTCAGGTAGAATTCTAAGATTTGTTTTTTTGAATACAGTCTCTCAAACTTTAAGGATCGGATCATCTCTCGTAATTTACGGGAGAGGGTTTTTTTGCGATCATTGACAATATTCTTGACAGTTTGTTGAGTGATGGTGGAACCACCTCGTGTGAAAGCACCTTGTGCGATACCTTCAACAGCTGCTTTGGTTATTGCAATGGGGTCAATTCCGAAGTGCTCATAGAAGTTTTTATCTTCAGAAGCAATAATAGCATTGATCATGTGCGCAGGGATTTTTTCGATTGGGATGTATCGCCTGTGAGAATCTTCAAAAATACTCCCAATCCGTGTCTGCTCGTCTAGATAATATAAAGTGGTTTCTTCATGGATTCTGGCCATGATGGTGCTTTTTTGTAGTTCGAGGTCCTCCTCAAGAAAGACGAGGTAGAAAATCCACCCTACAGTAAAGCAACCGAGGAACATTCCTAGGCTTAAGGTGTAAAAACAGAAACGGACGATTGTATTTCGCATGGATTCTCCCAGCATTTCCAAACGATGGATGCACAGGCCCATTGTACTCTGCTTAGGACCCACGGCCAATTCAAGGTATGATCAATATCAGATTCAAGGCGAAAAGGCAGCGAATGAATGCGTCTTTTGAGATGTGTTTTTTTCAAGGGGGTGGCATGAGAAATATTTTATTTATTATTGTTTTTATGTCTCTGCACATTGTTGTAGCACCAGCCACTGAGGCAAAAGTTCTTCAGTCTTTCGCCTCAGTGGCTGAAAAAGCTTTTGATGGTGTTGTTAATATTCGAAGCAAAACCTGGATAAAGCAAGATCATGACCGAGATATCTATCAGTTTTTTTTGCAAGGCCGTCTCCCAGAAAAAAATCAAACAGTTGCACTAGGATCTGGCGTTATTATTGATCGTGAAGGGCACATTGTTACAAACTACCATGTGATTCAGGATGCTTCGTCGATTGAGGTTTTGTTTGCGAAATCTAGAAAAAAACTTGAAGCAAGAGTCGTTGGAGTTGATCGTAAGACAGACCTTGCTTTATTGAAGGTGCTAGCAAACCAACCTCTAAAACCTTTGAGCTTTGGAAACAGTGACAAAGTAAGAGCCGGTGATTGGGTCTTAGCGATAGGAAATCCTTTGGGGTATGCTCACAGTTTGACGAGTGGAATTATCTCAGCAAAAGGCCGAGTCCTTGGGTCCGGACCCTATGATGATTTTCTACAGACAGACGCTGCTATTAATCCTGGGAATTCAGGAGGGCCTCTTTTGGATATGAGAGGGCGGCTGATAGGAATTAATACTGCTGTAGAAAAGCAAGCTTATGGTATAGGTTTTGCGATCCCTATTCATATGGTGCAAGCCGTTGTGCGAGACTTAAAAGCTTTTGGGAAGGTTCGTAGACCGTTTCTTGGTATCGTGGGGCGAAACATTTTATCCAGAGATGAAGGGGCTAACGGTGGTGGTGTTTATGGGGTCATTGTCAGGAATTTGATTGTGGATGGCCCAGCTCATAAAGGGAAGCTACAGTTAGGTGAC
Organism: Oligoflexales bacterium; assembly: GCA_045106415.1. Classification (GTDB taxonomy): domain Bacteria; phylum Bdellovibrionota_B; class Oligoflexia; order Oligoflexales; family Bog-1112; genus JBGCEP01. Next base: position 57,560 of record JBGCEP010000010.1, read on the forward strand.
CTTCTTATGGCTATGGATGAAATTCCCCTGCGCGATATGAATATTCTTCAAAGAGAGCTTATTCAAAAGAAAACAACAGATCGAGTGCGGTTGAAGATTTACCGCCGTGGACGTGGTTTTCTTCATGTTGTCGTGGACCTTACCGAGGTTCCTTCAAGTCATGACCTTCCACAGCAAGATAATTTATTTTAGATTAAGAGGGAAAATTTTCTGGATTGCTTCCAGCTGTAGATTGCGGCAATGTAATGAAATAATGAGTGAGTGATCTCTGGAGGAGACTTGGGTTTTCGAGACATCATATCCTGGGCAGCTATTGGAATGTTATCTATTAGTTACTGGTTTCAGATTTATAAAATTCATAAAAGACAAGAAGTCATGGATTTATCTATTATGTATCATGTGCTTCTAGCTTTGGGTTTTGGAGTTTTGACTTGGACGGCTTGGGTTGAAAACTCTGTTATTTTTATGACAAAGCAAATTCTTACAACAATTCCGGTTGTCGTTATTATTTGTCAAATTCTCTATTTTAGAAAAAAAAGAGAAGAAGAGGCTCGCCTGCCTTGCGCAAATTGTGATTATATTCCAGAGCAAGAATGGAATTTTTGTGCCTTATGTGGTCTTGAATCCTCAGGGCGTAGTTTTATCCGAAGGCCAAAAGGTGAGTTTTATAAAGCACATCAAGTAGTTGATAAAGCTCAGTCGCACTCTAAGGTGTCTTGATGGTTTATTGTGAATGCTTATGTTAGTTTTTAAATTCTGTTGTTAGTTTTGATTTTAAGTGCTTTGATTCTCTTTTTTTCCTATCTCGATCCTTTACTCGGCTCATGCTACAATCCCTGCGTTGAATAAAATTATTTCTGAAGTGAAATAGGGAGTGATGTGGTGGATGATGGTGGCGTAATCAATCTTTTAAAAGGTTTAGTGCTTGATGGAGTCGAGAAAGCAAAGTCAGGTCATCCCGGTGGTGCTATGTCGAGTATGGATTTTGCATACCTTTTGTTTACAGAATTTCTGAATTTTAATCCTGACGACAGTGAGTGGCAAGGGCGTGATCGTTTTGTTTTGAGCGCTGGTCATGAATCTATGCTTTTATATTCACTCCTTCATGGAATTGGTTGGTTGCCTAAAGATGAACTTAAGCGCTTTCGGCAATTAGGATCTCAAACTCCAGGTCACCCAGAAAATACAGTTACAAAAGGTGTTGAATGTACCACAGGCCCTTTGGGGCAAGGTGGAGCAATGTCGGTTGGCTTTGCTATTGGCTCTAAACATCTTGAAGCTCGAGTGAGTTCTTTATTCACAGCGAAAACTTGGGTGTTGCTGGGTGATGGATGTATGCAAGAAGGTGTGACTTTAGGGGCGGCTTCTTTAGCTGGGCACTTAAAGTTGAATAACTTAATTTGGTACTATGATCGCAACAAGCAACAGATTTCTGGAAATATCGATAGAGCCGTTTCGGATGATATAGCGCAAATTTTTAAGGGCTTCGGTTGGAAGGTTTATGAAGTGGACGGACACAACCATCTGCAACTTCGAGCCGTCATGCAAAAAGCTTCTCAAGCAAAAGAAGCCCCAACCTTGATTGTTGGAAATACCGTTATGGCTAAAGGGTCTGCGACACAAGAAGGAAAACACACAACGCACGGTGCTCCTTTTGGAGAGCAAGAACTTAAAGCAACAAAAAAACATTTAGGGTTACCCGAAGATCAAAGTTTTTATTGGCCTGATAATGCGAATGATTTTTTTCAAAGGCGATTCGCTGAATTGAGAAAGCAAGCTGCTTTATGGAATGAGCAAGCTACTGCAGAAGGTTTAAATCAAAAGTTAAATGGTTATACACAGCCTGATATTCAGGCGTTACCAGTACCTGAATGGCCAGAGAAAATTGCAACAAGAGCTGTTTTTGGGAAGTTGCTAGAAGCCTGGGCTCCAAGCCTCCCGTCTCTTCTAGGGGGAAGCGCCGATCTTGAACCGTCAAATTCAACGGGTGCTTTTGCAAAACTTGTCGGAGATTTTCAAGCAGATAACCCACAGGGCAGAAATCTTGCATATGGTGTTAGAGAATTTCCGATGATGGCTATTTCGAATGGCCTCTCTCTTATGGGGCCGTTTATTCCATTTGATGCCACGTTTCTTGTTTTTTCTGACTACGCACGGGCAGCAATAAGGCTTGCGGCTATTCAAAAAATACAAGTTATTCATGAACTTACCCATGACTCTTTCTACGTTGGTGAAGATGGACCCACTCACCAACCTATTGAACATATTGTGAGCTTGAGAAGTATGCCAGATGTTTATGTGATGAGGCCTGCAGATGGTGCTGAAACAGCTGCCTTACTGAAAGTTGCTCTTTCGAGGAAGATTGTGAGTTGTATGTGCCTTACACGGCAAAATTTGCCGACACTTTCTGCAGTGGGTGCGGCAGAAAAAGGAGCGTGGGTTGTGCGTGAATCTAAGAATAACTTAGTCCTCTATGCTACAGGCAGTGAGGTCGCTTTAGCGCTCGAAGTTGCTGAGGTTTTAGATGCTCGTGTTATATCAGTCCCTTGCTGGGAGCTGTTGTTCGAGCAACCACAAAATTATATTGATGACATGATGAGTGAAGGGTGTGATTACCGAGTGAGTATTGAAGCAGGTAGCACTCTAGGGTGGGAGAAGTTTACAGGCCGTTCTGGTCTTCAAATCGGTGTAGATCACTACGGAGAAAGTGCTCCTGCAGGAGAACTGGCGTCACATTATGGTTTTACGAGAGAGATGATCGTTTCCCGTATTGAGCAATATATGAAATGACGTTGAGGTGTCACAGTGTGATGTGAAACAAGCATACTGACTGTTTGAAGTGGGTCATTATTATTTATGGTGTCTGTTTCGATTTTTATATTAAAAAGAGTTAAGAGCTTGACTTGAAAGTTCTTAACTCTTTTATATTAGGTTGTTGCTAGCGATGAAGTGCGATTCTAGCGTACGAGTAGAAGATGTTGTTTAGAAACTCGTATGGCGCTTATTAAAATAAAAGATTGATATGAACCTTAGTCGTGTGATAACGACGGACATTAGTTTTTATGAGGGATCTGGTTTTGTTGCGAACATTTTTTCTTCTGTTATTATTTTTAATACCAAATCAGAGCCGTGCCCATTGGAAAGATCTTCCTTCAGAAATATGGGAGAGATCTATAGCTGAATATTTGACTCATAGCGATCAGGCTAAATGCTTTGCTGTGAATAAAGTCATGAAACAAATGTTTCCGATTGTTCAGGCCCGTTTGGTTGAGTTTGCGCCTATTTCCTACTTTCGGTTATTACCAGATCATCAGCTTACGCATTTATTTGCATCACGTGAAAAGCCTTTTGAGTTTCAACGAGCTTTAGAATTGCACTCGAGTGTGAAATCGTCTTTTTTAGGAAAGTTTTTCTCTGTTTTTGAAAAGAAAAATTTAGCGTTGAGCTCGAATGATATTGCTCTATGGCAGACTCATGGAAACCGGATGTTTTTCATGATGTATTTAGAAGCAGCGCTTTTTCAACGCTTTGATGAGCGCTTTGAAGCTCAAAGAAAAGAGCACAGTGATGGTAGTGGAAAAAGTTTGCAAAAAATACGCGCTACTGTTTACCCAAGAATTCTACAGGCTGTAACAGCATTGACTGAAAATACTGATGCATCCATGCTGACTGAGGTCGAAGCCGTATCACAAGTGCTAGCACTTGAAAGCCAGAGTTGGCCTCTAAGTCGAGAATTTTTTCGAGATGTGGAATTTCTTGAAGAACAAGTCGACTTATATCGATCAGGTTTAAAATCTTCGAGAAATTTTGATGATCTTGATCTCATCACTCTTATTGGAGAACAGGATTATACCTACTCTTACTCAATAGGAAGGCGTATTGTCTTAAGATTGTGTGACGAATTGGCTTTGAAGGGCTGGGCTGATGAACAAGTGATTGTCGCTGCTATGACCTTGAGTGTGGAAATATTGTTTTCTGCTTGTCGTTACCTTTTACCACTTGCTTCTTATTCTCAAAATAATTTATCAATGGTGGTTCCCTCGGCTGTTGTTGTTATGTGTGTTTTATTGCCACTTTTTCCATTGCTGGCACATGATTTGGACGATTTTGCAGTTACGTCTTTGGGGCAATCCAAGAAAATCTATGAATCAATGTATTCTGCGACATCTCCTTCAGATATTTATGTGAACTTTGAAGAAGAAAGAATTTTGACGTATAGCCCTCTGAGGCCTAGGCCACGAAGGAACCTCATGTTTTCAGATGATATTTTATCATCAAAGCAACAGTGGGTTGAATTTAAAAATACTTTTTTTAAAGATTTATCCAAAGAAGAAATTGAATATATGAAACCATGGTTTTCACAGTTAGATCGGGTGCAGATGCAGGTTGAGGATTTGACTCCTCAGCTTTGAGGACATTGAATGCGTACTCATCTTTTTGATAAAAACATATGTATGAATGAAAACACACTCTACTTGAGGTGTAGAGATCAAAAGTGGCTTGTGAGTGTGTTGGGTATCTCTTTCTCAACTGTTCCTTGAGATTTAGAATCTGTCTGGCTGTTTTTTAAGACCTTTTATGGCAATTGAGAGATTTTTTTATAGCAATCCTGGTGCTGCCGATAAAATTCATAGATTCTTGATGATTAGATTTTTTCATAGTTCCTTATAAATCTTCTTTGACGATTCAGCCATGCAAATGATATCTCTCTACAACCCAACGGAAATCCTGTGGCACAAAGCCTTTTTCTCCCTCTTTTCTTCAGTCCGATTCGATAGAATTCGGAATCCTGTATGAGGCGTCAACATCTCTGTAAGCCTTATCTCCAAGGGTGTTCTCAAGCCTGGAAAATTTTTTATCGTCATTGAGCTGGGGAGGCTCAGTCAAAAGATATAGAGAGATCAGTAAAACCTAGTTCATTAAGAACCATTGCTGCAATCGCTCTCTCCGTCGACATCTTTTAGGTAATTATCAATCTCATCAGTCAGATTTAAATCTTGCGTGAAGCCCTCCACAAGGCTAAGTGATTGCTTCTTTTAATAGCAATTTGCTTCATCTATGATTGATCAATCCCGGATATTTGTCTTCTGCTCTCATTTTTAACAATGAGAGCAGAAATTTTTTATGAAGAAGAGTCAGGGGTTTCTTCTTTTCCTATAGGTTGTTTGTAAGTTGCTTTTTCTCCAGGCGCTTGATCAGAATAATCGGAAAGATAATTTAGAGCTTTTATACTGATGAAATAGCAGCGATATCTAGAGCAGTATTTGACAGGAAGGTAACCGTACCCTTGATCTCCCCACTTACTTCCCCACGAGTTCTTGAAGATGAAATAAGCGCCCCCAGGTGCGTTGCTGTCATACTTCAAACCAACCAGAGTGACAGAATGACCACCACGTTTTTTTCCTTTATGGCTAATGACTCCTTGGCGGGTTTTACTATGCCATGACTTGTTTGTAACTAGGCCAACAACCACAGGTCGCCCGTCTCTTAAAGATTGGTCGATCTCATCGAGGTTTTTTAAAGACGCGTAATCACCAATAGTAACAAAATCCGCGTTTTTGAGCCCGGAGTGTTTTTTTCCATAATATGGCCACGCCCATTCTGGAACTAAAGCTTCTTTGCTGGCAGTGCGAAGAGACCTTCTAGTGTTGTAATATTTGTATTGTGACCAGTGGTGCTTTTCTGAGAGGTCAGATCGAATTCCTGCGTTCATGGAAGCATGAAGTTCAACCCCTGCTACAACTGAAAAGGATGTACACCATCCTCGTTTCCCTTGGCTTTTTACAGAAGTGTCGAAATAGCGTAAGTCGATATCTTCTTTTGGTGTGAGGTTTAAATGCAAGGGGTTGGCTTGATGGATTTGTGCAGGTTCAAGGCCTTCGAATAATAAATCCGTGTTGTCTACGACAGGCTGGTCTTCAGGGGCTGGTTGTTGTTCTTCTGATTGACTGGTGGGTGTGTTCATCATGCGAATGATATCTTTATTCTTAGCCCACTCGTTTTGACCACACGAACCCATGAGACTAAGCCCTGTGAGATAAAAAAATGTTTTGTATCTTCTCAAAAATATTGCCTTCATATCTTCCTCCATTAGTAGGCTTGATTTATCGGATGGGAATCCGATGCCGCCACAGCACCCCCCTTCGACATTTTTTGTGAAGTCCTTGAGGGAATGTCCATTCACGGTGTATCGTGGAGTCTGCACCGTACGGAGAAAAACATGGCTCTTTTTCTAGGTTTAGATGTGGGTGGTACAAAAGTTGAAGCAGCTCTTGTCACCGATCAAGGAGAGGTTTTACGTCGGGATCGAGTCCCGACGATGAGGGAGAAAGGTTACGAAGACCTTGTTCAACGAGTTGGTCAACTGTGTTTGAGCTTGGGTCTTTCTGATATTGAGGCTGTTGGCATAGGGATACCAGGAGTCGTGTGTCCGGAAACTAATGTCATGCTTCAGGGTGGAACAGGGATTCTTAGAGAAAAGCCATTTGCCACTGATCTTTTAAAGATCATTAGGAAAGAAACAAATATTAAAGATGTTTTTTGTGAAAATGATGCAAACTGTTTTGTGCTGGCGGAAGCGATAACAGGTGCTGGTAAAGGTTTAGGCTCAGGCCTCGGAGTCATTCTAGGAACCGGTGTTGGTGGTGGGTATTACGATGGAAACCATTTACTTCGCGGTGCAAGAGGCTGTGCGGCTGAAGTCGGTCATATGATTCTTATGCCTGGCGGGAGACCTTGTTTTTGCTCGAAACGAGGATGTGCTGAGCAGTATCTTTCAGGGCCGGGTGTTGAATCTTCTTATCCTATGTATTCTCAAATACATAAGCGCCCAGATGCATCGGAAATTTTTTTGATGGCAGGCAGAGGGGAGCCTGGGGCGTTAGCTGTTGTTGAAGAATATCGCAAAAACTTAGCCGACTTTCTCGCAAATATGACAAATCTTTATGACCCTCATTATATCGTGCTAGGGGGAGGGATGAGTCGTGAAGAAATCATTTATCAAGGTCTCGAAGATCGTGTCGCACGCCGAGGCTATTTAAAAATATCACCGAAAATTATGCAGCACTCCCTTGGGGATTCAGCGGGAGTTATCGGAGCAGCGCTGCTACCTCTTCATGGTGGTGGCCCTGCCAGTCGTGTTTCCAGCTGACCTGTCCTGACAATAAAAAATCGCAGGCACCCTGGGTGAGAGGGTTGTTTCTTATTAAAACGATTTTCAGGTTTGGCGCTGTGGGCCAAGCCTGAAAATCGTGAATTTGATTGTGTCTTATGGAAAGATCGGTCAGCGCAGGGAATTCACAGCTCTTTTCAAAAGCTTTAATTTTATTATGGTTGAGCTCTAAAACCTTGAGTTTAGGAAAAACCCCTTGGGGCCATTCTGAAGCCAAGTTTCCCTGCGCGTATAGATATTCGAGCTGTTGGCACTTCAGCAGAGGACTGAAATCTATAATGCTATTTCCTCGTAGGGATAGATTCTCAAGTGGTAGTCCCTCCAGTGGGCTTAAATCCTCAATAAAGTTATGGTTAAGATTTAAGTCTGTGAGCTTTTTTGCATGACGTAATGGAGCAATATCTCGGATTTGATTGCCCTGTAAAATACTACCCAGGTGAAGTGTCTGCAATTCAGGGAGGTTCTCGACAAAGCTAAGAGATTTTAAAGGGTTCCCTATGATTGTGAGATGAGTTATTTTTGGTGCGAAATTTAAGACCTCAAGGCTATAAATTTTTTTACGACGAATCACGAGAGCGTCGAGAGTTTGGAGACCCGTATAAACCTTGTCAGTTGATGCTCGCTTATCAAGGTGAAGTGCTTTTAAGAGAACCTTTTCTCCTTCTGGGTGTTTTTGAGTCCATGTGTCATAGATTTTTTTGAATTTTAAGGGCGCCTGTTGGGCGTAAGTCGTTGTATGTGCAATGAATAAGAAAAAATATGTGAAAATAAACTGCTGAGTCATGATTATCTGCTATGATTTTTGTGTTCAAATATTTTTTTGCATCTGCGTATGCAAATTTTATAAAAGATAGGGATTTTCCATGTTCATGTCAACACTTGGTGAGTGCTTGTTGGTCGCTATGCCGCGTTTGGAAGATAAAAATTTTCATCGCGCCGTTGTTTTGTTGCTGGAGCATGGGAGCCACGGTGCAATGGGGCTGACAATTAATCATCCTGGGTCGATGCAATTACATGAAGCTTTAGGGGATTCTGAGATTCCGAAAGGAATACCAACTTGGAAGGCAGGTCCCGTCGAGGAACATCGTGGTTTTGTTCTTCATAATCAATCAGAAAAACCATTTGAGTATGAGATATGGCCAGGTGTTTATCTGTCTTCGTCACAATCTGCGATAGGGCATATGGTGGAAGAAGAATCGCAAAGCGCCACAAAATACCCTTACAGGCTTTTGACTGGCTATGCTGGTTGGAATCCTGGGCAATTAGATAGTGAAATAGAGCATGGTTACTGGTGCTCAGTACCTTTGGATGCAAATTTACTTTTTAATACAGCGGCGCGTGAGATTTGGTCTCAATGTCTTCTGAAGGCTGGGATTTCTCCTGAAGGTTATGTGAATTGACTCGTTTTTTCCATCTGTTATGAAACCAGAAATATTGCTCAGGAGCTTTACGGATCATCTTTTCAACTTGATGTTGAATATGCTGCGTTATTTGATTGTGCTCTTGTGCGGTGAGAGGTGGTTTTGGCATGAGAATAGGGTCCAAAAATTCAATTGTATGTCCCCCTGATGGTTCGCGTTTTATCCATGCAGGAATTACAGGAGCAGGTTGTTTTTCCCAGATGTGCGTAAAACTTGTATTGGTTGGTGCTAAGGTATTAAAAAAAGGAAACAGTGGAGAATTGGGCCGAGATTGATCTACAGCAAAGCCAACAATTTTATTACTTTTTAGAGCGGAGACTATTTTTTGGAAGCTTTCGCCCTTTTTTTTCTTATGGATCGGGAAAAAACCATTTTGAGTACGTCTTTCAAAAAGAAATCGGTCGAGTCCTTTGATGCCAATATTTTTAGCAATAATGTGAGCATCTGCGTATTCAGAAGTGATTTTAGACCCCATGACCTCCCAGTTTCCTAGGTGGCAACATAAAATATAAGCACCTTTTTTTTCTTGAAGTGCGTGCTCTAAAATAGATCCGTTTTTTATAGCCACATGAGCGTGAAGTTCCCCTGCTCGAGTACCAAGAACTTCAAACAATGTCATCAGTGTATTGTAGGTCGATAGATAACCTGTTCGTAGGTGCCACTGATAGGTTTTTTCTGGGAATGCAATGACAAGATTTTTAAGAATGAGTTTGCGCCTAATGCGAAAAATATAGAAAGTAAGGAATGCTAAAAGATGAGCCAAACCACGGAGCCCAACTTTCGGTATGTGTGTAAGAAACCATGATAATGATTTTGAAAAAAGGTACATCAAGACACCTTTCACATTGCTGTTGGTTGTAGTTGTTTTGGATGCCAGTCTGTATCGGGCCAGTGTTGTTTAAAAAATTTATGAGGCAGATTGAGTTCTAAAGCGTATTCTGGACTTAAACCAATGAGTCGTACGCTGAGAAAATGTTGAACCCATGGGCTTCCCTCAGTGAGAAGGTCTCTCCAAGGTCCATCTGCTATAATTTTTCCTTCATGTAAAACGATGATGCGTGGAGCAAACCGAATCGCAATTTCAACATTGCTGGTCGCTACAATAAGGCTTGAATTGTCTTGAGATTGAGCGAGTTCATTAATCATATTTAAAATAATGGTCGAAGTGACAGGATCTAAGCCAGATGTTGGCTCATCAAACAGAGCGATCGTAGGTTCTGTTGCTAAAGCTCTGGCAATCCCAACTCGGCGTTTCATACCACCTGAGAGTTCATGAGGGTATAGAGAAGAAATTCGAGGTAATTTTATTGCTAAAAGAAGCTTTTGAATTTTTTCATGGATGGCTTCTGCGCTAAAATCTGTCATGTGCTTCATGGCAAAACTTAAATTTTCTTCTACGGTCATAAAGTCAAATAAACCACCCTGCTGGAAAGCCATGCCAACACTTTTTAAAATTTGCTCACGTTCATAAATTGAAGAGTGAGTCATAGATACATTCATAAGCTCGGTAGAACCCGAATCTGGTGAAACAAGGCCAAGAAGTATTTTTAAGAGCGTGCTTTTTCCACAACCGCCTGGGCCAACGAGAGCAGCTCTTTCACCAGCGTCAATTGTGAGAGAAACGTTGTCCAGAATATTTTGATTGTCAAAACTTTTGCTGACATCGCAAATACGGATCATAATGTCCTTTCTAATCGTTCTCAGTATTGTAGTCGGTCTTCCCTTTTTGTGAAATAGAAACCTGAAGGTAAAAGAGGTTGTTATGATGAAGTGTAAAACATGAGAGACTTTTCAGCAGAATTAAACTAAGGTTGTTGTCGAAATTTGTGGGAATGTTATGACGGAAAAAGAACATAAGCAAGGGTTGGAAATTTTATCTATTCTTGAGCAGCAAGGTTTTGAAGCGCGATTTGCGGGGGGCTGTGTCCGTGACTTTTATTTAGGTATTGCACCTTTGGATTATGATATTGCAACAACAGCAACTCCAGATCAAATTTTTGATGTTTTTCATAAAAAAGAAAATTATAGAGCTTTGCCTACAGGGATTGAGCATGGAACTGTAACTATTGTTTTTGATCGTAAAGCCTTTGAAGTGACCTCATTACGTGAAGACGTTCAAACAGATGGGCGGCATGCAAAAGTAGTTTTCGGTAAAAACTTTGAGAAAGACGCTGCTCGACGTGATTTTACAATGAATGCAATGTATCAAGATAGGCATGGAAATATATTTGATTTTCACCAAGGTAGGCGGGATTTAGATCAGCGAAAAATCCGATTTGTTGGAGATTGTGCTGTCCGTGTACAAGAAGATTATCTAAGGATTTTGAGATACTTCCGTTTTCAGGCTCGATTAAGTTTATTAGGGGATGAAGAGACGTTAAGTACAATTCAACTGCATGCTGCTGGACTCCAATGTGTGAGCCGCGAAAGAATTTCTCAAGAAATAAAAGGATTTTTTCAAGTTGAAGATCTTAAGAATATTTTTATAGATATGAAAAACACCAAAGTTTTGAATGCTGTTTTTCCAAATGCAATGTGGGAACATGTTGATATGGAAAAGGTAAATTGTTCATTAAGAAAATTAAATGGGTTTATAGAACGGTTGTGTTTTCTATGTATAGAGATTCCAGGTTTAAGCCCTCAAGATTTATTTCATTCGTTAAAATTGACCAAGAAAAATTTAAAAAAATTAGAGGTTTGCTCTTACGGTTTTCAAGAAATGTTACGTGATTTAAGTGATGACCAAGCTCGGATTTTATTTTTGTGGGATACTCTAGAAAAAAAAGCAGGACCAGGTGTTGGTGTATTGGTGTTTCATATATTGAGATATACAGCGCAAACACAGAATCAACTTTCTTGGATCGACAAATCTTTACAAATTGAAAATATATGGAGTTATAAGAGGAAAAAAACATTACCATTATCTGGTGCTGATATTTCAGAAACATTAAATATTTATGGAAAAGAACTTGGTGATCTTCTTTTTTATCTGAGACAGCAGTTTTATGCTGACTCTTGGAGGAATGCGGATGAAGGCTTAGATTTTGCAAAAAAGTGGGTTGCTAGGTTAAAGAAGTCGCAGAATTGAGCCATTGCTGATAAGAAGAGTTGCACTCAGCTGTTAGAGTTGCAACACAAGGAACATCATATGGATGATGTTCCTGTAACCACGCGCAGAGTTCAGAGTGTCTTTGATCTGTTGTCTTTAACCAGAGAATGACTTCTTGAGTTTGTTCTATTTTCTGGTTCCATTGGTATAGAGATGTAACAGGGAGTGTAAGTTGGCAACATCCTGCTAAACTTTGTGAGAGAATCGTGTGAGCTGCTTTTTTAGCTGACGCTTCATCTGGGTACGGGACATAGATAATTTTCATTATGAGTCTTTTAATAGATGGTGAAGTGTTTTAAAAAATCTGTTTCATTTACTTAGTATGATATCACTTTATGTTTTTTATAGGGGAGAGTTGTTGTGTCGAAAGAAAAAAAATATAGGCCATGTGTTGTTGCTGTGATTCGTGATGCTGGTGGGTTAGTATTAGTTGGTGAACGTAAAGATGCCCCAGGTTGTTGGCAACTACCTCAAGGTGGTGTAGATCATGATGAAAATACACAGACAGCTCTTTGTCGCGAGGTTTTGGAAGAGACAGCGTGTAAGGTGAATAATATTTTGTTCCAGTCAGAAAAATTATATAAATATGATTTCCCTGAACATTTTAAAGCTCGTATTGCTCAAGATTGGGTGGGGCAAGAGCAAACTTGGTTTGTGTGTACTGTCTTAGGAGAGCCAGATGCCGAAAAAGCTCAAGATCAAGAATTTGCTGGTTTTCAATGGATGAATCCTCAAGATGTTCAAGATCAAATTGTCGAGTTTAAACGTAACGTTTACCGAGAGGCTTTTGCAGACATTTCTGATTACTTATGAAAAAGATAAAAGAATTTCTTTTAAGCTTTGTGCCCCTTGTAGTGCTGGATAAATTTTATCAAGCTTGTGCTTTGGTAGCATCGACCCAAGGTCTGTACAGGTGATTTCTCCTTTTTCAGCTTTATAGAAGAGAACTCTTACGGTAGTCTCTTGAGTGTTAGCTGGTATTCGGAAAGCTGCATGGAGATTGTGGTGAGTTTTATGAAGCTCTTGCACAATATGATGAGTAGCTTCATGAATATCCTCGGAAGATCCCTCCTCTGAAGAAGTTGACCAAGCATCATTTCCAAGACGAGTTTTATAACAAAAAGATAATTTTATAGGCATTGATCCACCGTATCATGACAAATTTAATTTTAGTTTATGGGCAATAGAAAGAATCTTTAAAGTGGGTTTTTTGCCTTGTCATTTGGCTGGAGAGTAAACTCAAGTTTTCTTTTTAGCCAACTGCGCGCTAAAGTATAAAAAGACCACATATAGGAGCGTGATTTATGGAGCTAAAATTTTTAGAAGAACTCCTTCATGATACCTCTAAGCTTCTCAAAGATTCTTTTGGTGGGAGGTATAAGGTCCAAGTTAAGAAGGATCATACCCTCGTGACCGATGTTGATTTGAAGTCGGATCGCTTTGTCCGAAATGTCTTAGGAAAAAACTTCCCGGATGATGAAATTATGACCGAAGAGGCAGACTTCCTTTCAGACAGAGAGGAGGGCCGAGGTGTGTGGATTGTCGACCCCTTGGACGGTACAAGCAACTTTGCTCATGGCTATCCTTTTTTTTGTGTCTCAATTGCTAAAGGATTCTTTGACTCTAGAGGTCATATTCATGTTCTTTTCGGTGGGGTTGCAAATCCTTTGTCTGGGGAAATATTTATTGGAGCTAGGGGGCAAGGTGCCTTTTTGGGTGACGAACGTCTTAGTGTTCGCTCTGAGCCTCTGGAATCGAATCTTTTTTGTGCTATGAGTGATTTTGAGGGTGAAGGTTTGGATGCTATGAAAGCAGGGTGGAGTTTCCGAAAAGATGGAGCTATTGCTTTAGACCTTGCTCTTGTAAGTCGGGGTACTTTTGATGGTTTTTGGGGGCGGTCTTTGAAACCTTGGGATATTGCAGCAGGGGCTCTTCTCATATCTGAAGCGGGAGGAGTCGTTCGCAGCATGGAAGTAGAAGAAACCTTTCATATTGAGTGTGGCAGTTTGCTGTGTGGGGCTCCTCAAGGGGTTGGAGAAATCAGTCAATATTTTGGTCTTACGTAGTCGAATTGGCCAACTGGTCAGACAAAAGAAATTTGTTGTCAAATAAATCATGTAAGATGGATGTATCTATTCATCTTTTTTTTCAATAACTTAAAAGAAAATATGAAGATTTCTGTACAAAGAAGACTTCAAACCTGTAATCTCACGACAATTTGGCCGTCAGAAGCCATGAATCCTTAAAACTTTGCAACGGAGGCAAGGCATGAGTAGGGAACACGAACCCGAGTTTAGTGTGGTACGTAATCTTTTGTGGCCCGTCCATAGGAGTGAGTTTCGAAAGTTCCTTCCTTTAGCGATAACAATCCTTGTTATAACTTTTAATTTTTCTATTCTTAAAACGATCAAAGATACAATCATCATCACAGCAGCTGGTTCTGAGGCGATTCCTTTTTTAAAATTATGGGTCATGCTTCCAGCTGCTTTTTTAGTAAGTATCTTACTAGGGTGGTGCTCCACCCGTTTTAGTCGTAAGAAAACCTTTATTTCTGCCCAGCTTTTTTTCATAGGGTTCTTTTTATTTTTCTCAACTGTTTTATTCCCAATGCGTGAATGGATTCACCCGCATGCTTGGGTTGCATCGTGGCGAGAAGTTTTACCCCAGGGGTTAGGGGGAATGCTTTCTCTGGTAGAGTATTGGTCTTATACGCTATTTTATCTCTTCGCAGAACTTTTTGGTGTTGTTATCTTATCTGTGATGTTCTGGGGATTTGTGAATCAGGTGACACAACTCCAACAAGCGAAGCGTTTTTATGGATTGCTTAACTTAGTTGGGAACCTTCCTTGCGTATTGGCTCCTCTTGCTTTGAACTTTATGATTGATTGGATTTTGAAAAATCAGCAGGCTTCTCAAGAAGATCGTTGGGAAAGTGTAGTCAGTTCATCTGGGATTTTAGTCGCAAGCTTGGGCCTTGTAGGTGTTGTAAGCTACTGGTTTGCTGAAAAGTACGCAGAGCAAGAAGCAGCTTTAGAGACATCTTCATCTTCTTCAAAAAAATCTCTTAAGAGTAAGAAACCTAAGGCCTCGTTGGTTGAAGGATTCCGTTTACTTGCGAGCGACTCATATGTTCGTAATATTGGTATTCTCGTTCTAGCTTATAATATTGTAATCAATCTACTGGAAGTTGTTTGGAAAGAACAAGTCTCTCAGCTCTACCCCGATAAACTTGAATTCAGTATGTATATGAATCAAGTCATGACAGCCACTGGCTTTGTTGGTATTTTTTGCGCGATGTTTCTAGGAACAGGTTTGGTGAGGCGATTTGGTTGGGCTATGACAGCTTTCGCAACACCTTTTGTTATTGTGCTGACAGGTGTCCCATTTCTAGGGTGTGTCGTTTTTACGGAAGAGATGTCTGGTGTTGCAGATTATTTTGGGATGACAAGTCTGAGTCTTGCTGTGATGATGGGGGCAGGGCTAAGTGTGGTAAGTAAAGCTGTGAAATACTCCCTCTTTGATACATCAAAAGAACTCGCGTTTATCCCTATGGATGAACAAACTCGAGGATATAGCAAAGCTGCTATTGATGGTGTGTGCTCTCGAATTGGAAAATCAGGTGGCTCTGCAATTCTACAAATTTGTTTCTTTGTGTTTGGTGGCATTGGAGCATCAACTCCAGCAGTGTTAATTGCTGTTCTTGTTCTTCTTGTGGGTTGGGGGAAATCGATTCTGGACTTAGGAGCTCAGTTTGATGAACGCTGTGATCTTTCAAATCATGATCAATCCGGTCCTTCTGGCTCACAGAATCCTCCAGCACAAAAGCCAACTAGAGTGATAGAAACGACGAAAAATCATGTAAACCGAAGTGCTGGAGCTGTGTGTGCTGGCCCTCAAATTGCGGCCACTATATAAGAAGTTTTAAGTGGCCTGAAACCTCTGTGAAGTCTTTAGCTATAGCATGTCCGGTTTGATTGGGGACAGTCTTATCTTGAGCTCGAACAAGCTGTGTGGTGTGATAGCCTGCAGCTTTTGCTGCATCCAGCTCCTCAGCTATGTCAGATAAAAATAAAATAAACTGAGGTTCTACACCTAAGTCTTTTGCTATATGTGTGTAAGATTGTGTTTCTTGCTTGTGACCTGATGTTGTATCAAAATGAAAGCTTAAGAGTGAACTGAGATTTCCATGCTCAGTGTGTGAAAACAGTAGTTTTTGAGCTGCTATGGATCCTGATGAGTAGATGCCGATCTGTAATTGAGTTGACCATTCTTTTAAGTGTGGCACAACATCGAGGTAAACATGGCTTTGAAGTTCACCATTTTTGTAGCCCTCTTGCCAGATGAGACCTTGGATTTGTTTGAGTGGTGTTATTTTTCTATCAGCTTTCATCCATTCTAAGAATGTTTTAATGACTTCGCCTGGGCTGGAGTTTGTCGGCATTTCAGCTTCATCTCTAGCGTCTTGAAGGATTCGAATAACCTCAGGGTTGTGGAGGTTGTTCAGAATGAATTTTTGCATGTGATCTTTAGCGAAAGGGAACAGTTTTTGGTGAACGTAGTCGATAGAGGTTGTTGTTCCCTCGATATCCATGAGGATTTTTTTTATCATTTTTTTGCCTTATGAAGAAGTGAAGTAAATTTTTATCTAAGTTTAATGTGGTGGTCAAGTTTTTAGCTGAGGAAGTGTAATATGGAAGAGCGTTCCTTCATTTAATGTTGTTTCACAGGTGATGCTTCCTTGTAGTTTTTGTGTCGCTAAATTAAACGCAAGGTGTAAACCAAGGCCTGTGTGTCCTTTATGCTTTGCTGTAGAGAAAAAAGGCTCGTAGATATTCTGTACATCATCTTCAGGAATACCATGGCCATTGTCTTTGTAGTAAATTATGGTGTTTGAGCCCTCTGAGATGACGCTTATCGTAATGACATTATTTTCTCTGTCTTTAAAGGCATGATCGAAACTGTTGTTAGTGAGTTGGACAAGTAGGTTTGATAAATCGCTTAAGTAAGTTGTTGTGAGTAAGTCTTCTGGGCATTTGATTTGGAAAATAATATTTTGTTCTTTAATTTTACCTTGCAATCCACTTTTTAATAAATTTAAATGTTCTAGGATTTTAAAAGTAGAAATATCTTCTGATGTCTGAGAAACAGCGAGTTGTTTAAAGCGAGATACGAGTTCAGAGGCTCTGTTACAGCTGGTTAAAATCATCTCATTTGCATGAGTGGTCTGAGTAATAAAATTTTGCAAAGCTGATTTTGTAAGGCCTTTTTGTAATGTTTTTTGAATATTCTCAATTTCATGGGTTAGCGATGAAGATGAAGTAATACATATTCCTAAAGGAGTATTCAGCTCATGGGCGACTCCAGACATGACCCCTGTGAGTGATGCCATCTTTTCTGATTCAATAAGCTGGTCTTGTGTGTTTTTTAAATTATCAAGTGCAGTAGAGAGTTGAGCTGTCCTTTCAACAACTTTTTCTTCTAAGCTTTCATATAATTTTGAATTTTCGATAGAGATAGATGCTTGAGAAGCGAGAATGTCAAGAGTTTGCAGTCTTTCTTCCGTAAAAACATGAGAAACTTCTTTGTTTTCTAAATATAAAACAGCAATAACATGATTTTGGTGAATAATGGGTAAACAACAAATAGAATGAATTTTATTATCTTTGATATACTCATCGTTTTTAAATTCTTTATTGGTATGTGCTTCTTCTATGATGATATTTTTTTGTGACCTTAGCGAAGAGTTTAAAACAGTAAGGGGAAAAGAATTGTTTGCTTGCTCATCTGTTGGGCTTTCCTCTAGGTGGTATGATGCGTAGGGTGTAATCTCTCTTTTCTCAACGAAAAACAACAGACTCCGGCTCGCTCCTCCCACTTCACAGGAAATTTTCATAAGGTGTTGTGTGAGGTGTTGAAGGTTGATTTCTTTGGATAAGGATCTAGCTGCCGATAAAACTCTTTCAAAATCAAGATTTTGGTTGTTTGTGCTTCCTGTGCCTGCGTAGTGAGTTTTAGATAGAGTTGTTTTCCCATTCTCGATAGTGTTTTGAGGTTCATTTTTTTGTGTAAAACTATAGTTCCATTCTTCTTCAATTTGAGAGACTTTGGATTCAGCACCCCAGTGTTTGAATATGTTTCGAGCTTCTTCGATATAGATGTTAGAAGTTTTTGCGTAATTGTTTTTCTGTAAAAAGAGAGCGCAGCGTTCATGGATGATACCTTCAAAAAGATAGTTTTGATCTTTAGAAGCGCTTTGTATTGCTTTTTCATAGTGATGTAAAGATTTTTGCACTGAAAATTTGTTCCATGCAAACCACTCAGCTAGCAAAAAGTGATATTGATACCCAAAGGTTTCATCGCAGTGAATTGAAAGTGATTTGATTTTTTTAATTGTATTTGTGATGTAGAGTTTTTTTGTTAAAGGGATCCTGGTCCCGTTTTCTGAATAATATGCGAGAATTGCTAAAGAATAGAAAACCTTTCTGTCACAGTCTTGAGGCGCTCCCTCAACGCCTTTTTTATATGACTCCGTAATTTCAAATTCTTTTAAAGCGGTTGAGTAATGTGATAAAAAGTAGGCAAGGTGCCCTCTTATTCGGTGAACTTCATGGAGACCGGTTTGAAAATTTTGTGACTCAAATCTAGAGAGGGTTTCATGATAATCGAAAGTATCAGATGAAAGCTCTGGAATTTTTGAAAAATCAGTTCGAGGTTCTGATAATTTTTCTGCGTATATTTTAGCTAAAGATGTCAGTTTTTTACAATCATCGTAATTTGAATTTTCAAGTAAGGGAAGATACCTCTCGTTGAGGTGTTCTAAGTATTCTTTGATATTGTGATAACGAATACTCCATAAATAAATATGAAGCACAGACCAAGGAAGATAAAGAGTGTCACTGGCGATGTATCCTTTCTTTGCAGCTGTTTCCATATGAGTGCACATATGACGCCAAGACATATTTAAAAATGATGTCAATCCAGCGAAAAGATAAATAGTGGCGCTTTCTGCTAGAAGGTTGTGTTTAAGGTCTGATCGCTTTTCGTCTGATAGTTTTAAACCTACATTTGCAACTCTTCGACCAAGGTTTAAGTCACCCATGCCATTTAAAACAGCAGCTAGAAAGGTAAAACCAGTGCTAGAATAAGCATGAAGCCCATGGATGATGGAAACTTGATTTAATTGTGCTATTAAAATAGTAAACATTGTTTGGTTGCCAAGAAAATATGCTGGGGTCATAAGAGCAAACAAACATGCTGTTAAAAGTTCTTTGTGTTCATTATCAAGTGTTTTATGATGATATAAATCATCGGCCCCGTTTTTTAGCTGCTTTGTGTTTTTCTTTAAACATCGAACGATTTTCAGTATTTCAGCAATCATATCAATGAAATTAGGGTTTTTCTTTAGTGTTAACCCTAACAAATGGCAGGCTCTAAGACCATTGTCGAAAGACTCCTGCATGCGGTTCGTTGTTGAGTATTGAGTGCATTTACGATAACAAACTCTAGCTTTTAAAAAATTTGTGGATGCTCTTTTTTCAAGGTTTTCAGATATCGAGTTTGCTTCACTGATCTTATGCATTAAAAAAGCGCTATGCGTAGCGATTTCGTGAAGATCCCACATAGTTTCAAAATTTGATTCCCATTCGTTGTCATGAAAAAGGCGGAGTGAATTTTGAGAAAAATGGTATGATGCCTCATATGAGAGGTTTTCAGTAGATTTTTTGGCAGCTAGAAAATTTAAGTTTGCAACTCTGATCTTTGTATCTGAAGTGTATTTCTCTGATTGAACAGCATTATAATGTGCAACTATGTCGAAAATATTTTCTTTGCCTTGTTCGAAAAGATAATCAGCGATAGCATAATGCGTTTTTTGTTTATTTTCTTTTGAAAGTAGAGAATAAGAAGATTCTCTGAGTTTATCGTGGTTAAATTTAAATCGACAAGAAATGTGATGTGGGATTTGCTGAGTTGAAATCATATGACTGTATTCTATAAATAAAGGGGAAATAATATTGGTATCTACAAGTTTTTTTATGATTTCAATAGAGCGGATCTGGGCTAGTTTGCTAAGTTCAGTAATACAATGGAAATCAAAAATATTTCCGTAGCAAGAAGATATTGATAAAATATCTTGTTGGTCTGTAGGCATTTGTGAGATATTTTTTTGTATGAAATTAACAACGTTGTCGCTAATTTCAAGATCTTGAAGTGACTTAAAGTCAATGAGCCATTTCCCTAGACTCTCATCGGTTTGATATATTTTACCCTCTTGATGCAAATTAAGAAGGAGTTGTTTCACATAAAAAGGATTGCCACCTGTTTTGTGAATGATTTCTTTGCTTATTTCAGTATTTTCATGATGAAGAGTATCTTTAATCATCTCCTCAACAGCATTTATAGAAAGAGGGTGAAGTTCGTGTTGCAAGACCAGGTTTTGCAAATTATCAAATAAATCATGAAGGTGATGTGATGGTGTTATTTCCTCTGATCTGTAAGATCCGATAAATAGGATGTTCTTAATATTCTCTTTTACAAGGTAGTCAAGGATTTCAATTGAAATAAGATCAGACCATTGAAGGTCATCAATAAAGAGAAGGATAGGGTTTTTTTGTGCAATAACAGATAAAAAATTCTTTAATGTTGAGAAAAGTCTCTGTTTTGAATATTCAGAAGAAACATCTTCAGTATGGATACCTAAAACAGAAGATGCGCTGGGAATAATATGAGTGAGGATTCCAATGTTGTCAGATAGAGATTTTTCTATTTGGTGCTTTATATCTATAATATCTTGCTCAGGAAGTTTTGATATGTGATCAACCCAATGATTAAGAGCCTGTTTTATTGCAGAAAAAGAATTGTTTTTTTGGAATTGATCGAATTTACCTTCGCAGAGAACCCCTTCTTTTTTATATAAATATGAGGATGTTTCTTGGATAATTGATGATTTACCAAGCCCTGATTTCCCAGAGATAAGTATTAATGGGTTGTGTTGTTTTGTATCGATTAGATCAATGTACTGCAATATAGTGTTTAAATCATCCTCTCGGCCGTATATTTTTTCTGGAATCATAAATAATGTGCTGTAATCTTTCATGCCTGGCTGGAAATGATCGTCGCTGCTATGTTTTGAGATCTTTTCAAAATCAAATAACATACCTTTGGTGCATTGATATCGATCGTCAGGTATTTTAGAACACATTTTAGAGATGGTTTTTTGAAGAGCTACTGAATAACCTTTTTTCTGAAGCGGTTCCATCGAAAGAGGTTTGGTGAGTTGATTGTGAATAATGATCATTGGGTCGTTGTTGTCAAAAGCGCTATTATTTGTAAGCAGGTGATAAAAGCAAAGCCCTAATGAGTAATAATCTGAACGATAATCTATGGTGCGGTTAATTCTTCCTGTTTGTTCTGGAGCGATGTATGCAAGCGTTCCCTCAAGGTCTTTGATACTTGTTAGGTTTTTTTTCTCGTTGCCAAATGTTGCTATCCCGAAATCAATATATTTCATTTCAGTGAGATTTGGATTTGTGATCATATTCGATGGATTTATATCTTTATGAATAACACCTGATTTATGGATTTCATGAAGAGACTTTATAGATGAGATAGCAAATATTAGGAATTTTTCTTCGCTTATAAACGAGTTAAGATAATTGGATAGCGGTAACATTTCATGATCATCAAAAATAATAGTGTGATAACCATCGAGAATTAAAAAATCGACAGATTTAGCGATAAAAAATTCAGGGATATTTTTTGTTACTTTGTATTCGTGTTCAAATCGTTGAATGAGATGAGAGGACGGGTGATTGACGTTGAGTATTTTTAAGATGTAGCTTTTTCCATCTCGGGATATGGCGCGTACAATATGTGTATCATTTGATTCGTGAAGAACTATTTTTTTGTCAAAAGACCAATCCATGTCTTAAAACCTTATCGTGTGTGATATCTATATCGGCTATATATATGAATAGTAAAATTGACCTTTTATTTTTATTCTATAGAAGTCGTGAGATTGATAAAAATAGAGATGATGCATACCTCTGAAAATTTAGAATAAATAACTTTTGTTTGTTTTTATTTGAATTGAAATAGTCGTAATTATTTATAAGGCGGTTAAATAAAAAGCTTTTTTAAACCGAGGTGATGTTTGATAGTCAGACTATATGAGGGTCATTATGTCAGTTGAAAATAATAAGGTATCTAGGCGCCATCTTGGGATCTATGGTGTTCTTCTGTCGTCACTTGTCATCCCGTTTGCAATGACGCTTTCTACGGTTCATAAAACTATGACGCCACCATCGTTTATGGATAACCCAAGTCCATATGGTTATACAATGAG
Organism: Oligoflexales bacterium; assembly: GCA_045106415.1. Lineage (GTDB taxonomy): Bacteria > Bdellovibrionota_B > Oligoflexia > Oligoflexales > Bog-1112 > JBGCEP01. Next base: position 79,603 of record JBGCEP010000010.1, read on the forward strand.
TTTGTTGATTTTTGTTGTACCTATTTTGTATTTTGTTGTTTGGTTGTGTAAAAATCCCCAATATAGAATTGAAAGAAATGCGTTTATAGGAAGCGTAGCAGGTGTTTTTGTTCTAGGGAGCTTTTTAGACTTTGTTTTTGGGTATAGCTTTTTCTATTTTCCAAATCGTGGGGCAGTCTTAGGTCTTTATCTTCCTTCGTTTTCTTTTTCAGAATGGCGATGGATTCCTCACTATCTTCCTATTGAAGAATTTGGTTTTTATTTGCTAGGTTCTACATATATGCTCGCTTCATACCTTTGGGGAGTTCTTTTTTGGTTTAAACGCTATAATCATGCTGATCATCAAAAGGCATGCTTAAGTGTCGATAGAATGCTGAAAGTTAGTTATCCTCTTTTCTTTTTAGGTATATCACTTTTTATCTTAGGGCTTGTTATTAAGCATTTAGGTCCTTACCCTGATGGGTTCCCTGGTTATTTTACTTTTATGATTTTTATGATGTTCCTCCCATGTATTTTCTTATTTGAATCACTCAGATTTTTAATTAACTGGAGGGCATTTACTTTTATGTCTTTTGTTTTACTTTTAGTGAGTATCGTTTATGAAGCAACCTTAGGTGTGCCTTATGGATGGTGGAAATATCATAATGACCAAATGTTAGGGATTTTAATTCACGCGTGGTCGGACTTACCTATTGAGGCTGTGTGCTTATGGGTTGCAGCAGGTTTTGGGACAGTGCTTTTATTTGAAGCTCTACGTTACTATTTTTATATTGGGAAACCAATTTTACGTGCTTTTTTAGGTGATAAATAATTATTATATAACGGAGAAAAAAATGTCAAAAAATGGAAAAAGTGATTTACCTCTTTATGTTGATAACGGAATCGGATTGCCATCTATGCGTCCTCCTTATCCAAATATGCATATGTCGACATCAAGTTTCTTTTTGAAAGCAGATTTTAATAAAGTGAAAAATTTATGTGATCGTTATTTGAATGATGTGATCGATGGAAATAGAAAATATTATCCTATTTCTAATCGAGTTATGTTTACATGGGCTAAAATTGTAGGGGATGCTAGAACGGATAGCTATGAAGTGATGGGTCCTATGGAAGAACATGATGCTGTTTTCTTTATTCCTACATTAGCAGTGAATTATCACTTAGGGATTCCTGTCCCGAGTCACTTTGCTTTTTTTCCATATCGACTTTATATAGATAACGCTGACGGTATTGTAAGTGGAAGGGAAGTCTATGGCTTTAATAAAGGAGTTGGTAATTTCCTTGGTTCTGAAGATCCGAAAAAGCCAAATTTCACTATACAAACTCTTGCGTATAAAACATTTGGCCCTGATAATTTAGCGAAAATGGAAGATATGGTTAAGATTACGCCAATGTCTAGCGATATTTCATCAGAAGATAAAACATGGTGTGATGCTCAACAAGCTAAAGAGGGCATAAAAGAAGCCTTTAAAGAAGCTATTGAAGGTGGTTTTTGGAAGAATTTAATTGAAGAAAGCTTTGACTTTTTCACTTACTTGTTTCAGCCACAAGGAACACAAGTTTTTCTTAAACAGTTTCGAGATATCCACAATGGCCTGCACGCTTGCTATCAATCTGTAACAGAAGCTCCAACAACGATTAATAAATTTTCTGGTGGTGGGCTCTATACTCAAAAATATAAGTTCCAAGCATTTTCTTTACAAAGTGAACCAATAGCAGAAGAGCTAGGTTTGATCTTAGACGAAGATGGATGCCAAGAAAATTTAGAAGGTTTTTGGGCAGAAAGCACGATCTCTCTAGGTCTGGGTGAAGAAATAAAAAAAGGGTCTTAATGTAACAACCGTTTTTAACATGAGGAAAACGGTTTTTTTGGAGAAAATATTATGGGTAAAAAAGTAGCTGTGCTTGGTGGTGGCATCGGAGCATTAACAGCAGCATTAGAGCTTGCTGAATCGGGTCAAAATTATGATATCACGGTTTATCAGCCAGGTTGGAGGTTGGGTGGTAAAGGTGCTAGTGGTCGAAATATGAGTGAAGATATGTCATGTCGTATTGAAGAGCATGGTTTGCATGTATGGTCAGGTCTTTATGATAATGCTTTTAGGGTCATTCGTAAGTGTTATGGAGCTATGGACCGGCCTAAAGATGCGCCCTTAGCAACTTGGAGAGATGCGTTTAAAGAGTCTAATCAAATGGTAATGTGGGAAGACTATAAAGGTAAATACAGTTCATGGGTTTTGAACACACCTCAAAATGGCGCTCTCCCAGGTGAAGAAGATGCTCAACCACTTCTTTCACTTTCTGAGTATGTAAATCAGATTATTAAATATTTATTTAGCCAAGCGTTAGATTGTCAGAAGTGGAAATATGAAATGTCTACGCGATCTTTTTTAAGTATCGTGATGTGGTATGTGGGATCAAGAGCGTTATGGTTCCTTTCTGGAATTATTTTATTTCTTATGAATATATTAAGGCATTTCAGATTTGTGAGAGGTCTCACAAATATGCTTTTAGCTGTGTATAAAAAAAGTTTATGGTGTGTTGTTAAAAATAAAATGGATGATGAAAAAGTAAGGAGATCTTGGATTACTGTAAACTTTGGTTGCGGTAATATTCGAGGAATGTTGAAAGATGATATTTTGGGTCGAGGGTTTGATGTTATTAATAACCAAGATTATTTAGATTGGGTAAAACAACATCTTGTTGATGATGGTGGTTTGACTGCAAATTCACCTTTTGGGACCTTTATTTATGACGCACAGTTTTCATATGTTGGAGGTGATTTAAAGAAGCCGAAATTTGCAGCCGGTTATGCATTAATGACAATTGTGCGGATGGCTTTAACTTTTAAAGGCTCTCTTATATGGAAAATGCAAGCAGGGATGGGTGATGTTGTTTTCACACCATTGTATGAGGCTTTGAAGAAAAAAGGTGTGAAATTTCAGTTCTTTTATCAAGCGAGATCTTTGCATTTATCAAGTGATAAAAAAAATGTTGAGAGTATAACAATTGCTAAGCAAGCGCACCTCGTTAGTGGTCTTGCTGAGTATCAACCGCTTGTTGATATCAAAGGGTTGCCGTGTTGGCCTAGCACTCCTTTGAATGATCAAATTGAAGAGCGATACCCTGAAGATTGGGATCCTGATTCTTTGAAGATCGATTATGCAGATACTTTTCAGCTGAAAAAGGGTGAAGATTTTGATGAAATTGTATTGGGAATACCAGTTGCTTGTTTGGGCGATCTGTGCCAGGAGCTTGTTCAAGAGAATCAAAAATGGAAAGATATGACAACGAAACTTGTTACTGTCGGAACACAAGCTTTGCAGCTCTGGTTCAAAAAAACCGGCGATGAGATGGATTTTGTAAGCCAAGAACAACCCATTACAGTGACGTATCATACAAGCCCATTAAACACTTTTGCTGATATGAGTTATTTAACAAAAGAAGAAGGGTGGCCAGCTCGTGGTGAAAAGTATCCACAGAGTTTATTTTATCTTTGTGGCCCTATGAGAGACGATGAAGATTATAAAGAAACGGCCAAACATTTATGCTCTAACCTTATGGAACCGCTGCTTCCAAGTGGTGTGAACCCACCGAAAACACCAGGGGCGCCTCTGGATTGGGAAAATTTAGTAGATAACCAAACTCCTGAAGCACAGGGTGAAAAAAGGTTAGAAAGTCAGTATCTTCGAGGCAACACAACTCCGTCACAAAGATTTACTCTTACTTTGCCAAATGCCTCTAAGTATAGAATTAAGCCAGGAGAGTCAGGATTTGCAAACCTGTTTCTTGCTGGTGACTGGACGGATAATAGTTTTAATGTTGCTAATATAGAGTCAACAGTTATGTCAGGTATGCTTGCTTCTAACGCAATGTGTGGCTATCCAGAAAAAGAAAAAATAACAGGTCTAAATTTTGGTCGAGCTGATCATAAGCTATAGTTTTTATTGATGCACGGCTCTTTTGGGGGGCCATGCATATCATGCCTTTTTTTAGATCCTTAAACCCTTGTAAATATTATGAAAATAAAAAAGAGTATGTATTGGCTTATGTGAAACTCTGATGTTCCGATATGTAGCTTCGAAGAGCCACGGGTTTTAGGAGTTTTTTGTGAAATTTCACAATTTTCAATATTCTTTTTTCTTTTTATTTATTTTCTCTTGTGCAAAACCCCAAGAAAAAATTGAACGTAAACAAGCTGTTAATAAACTCCTTGTTGCAGGTAGGAGCACACCAGATACCTACCTTTCTCAACCACAGCTTAATCTTGACTCTAAAAAATTGTGGCAGCATTTCTCACAAATAGACCCTATTCAGTGCGCTGAAAAAAACTTAATAGAAAAAGCTGTAAGCCATATACAAATTAAAGGTGATTTGAAACCTTCTGAGAAATTTATGACATGGGTTGACGATCGATTTGCTGTCTTAGTGTGGCGTGTGGAAAGAGACGGCATTGAGATTCGAGATGCGTATGTAGAAGCAACTTTTTACCGTAAAGGTGATAGATGCTTTTTAAGAGAGATTGCTGATCATAGTTTATCAAGTATGAATATTGTGACGAAGACAGCGCCAGTACACGATGATTTCTCAGGTGTGACAGCTTCTGATTTTAAACTTATGAGTTCACGTGTGATTTACTTTGCTACAAATAAAGGTCTTCAAGAAGCTCGAGAGTGGAAAGCAAGTAAGGATGATGAAATTTTAACTGTTACAGCCGTTGGGCTTGAGTTGGAAGATGTTAAAGAAGCTTTTAATAATCATTTCCATGCTGAAAGAACCGTTTATATGGAGGCTTATAAAGACAACTATTTAGAAGCGACCCCCACAAGATTTATAGCACCTTTTTTGTCTATGGGAGACGGCCTCTTTACCGATGGTGATGGAGTCATCGAAGATGGGAACCTTGTTGAGCTCAGAGGAGAGAGGGTGACGATCGTTGACCCTAATGGAAACGTTGTTCAGGTTCAAGGAGAAGAGCAGGCTGACGGATCTTTATTAGTTGCTATGGCGCCACCTTTAGATTCTGAGCTGCATACTTATGTCGGTTTGAATAGAATGGCGCGTTTTGCCTTGAGGCACTTAAAAACGTCTGACTCATCGTTGTTATCTCGATCTATTCAGGTCACCCCCAAAAGAGCTGATGCGAATGGCTGTAATGCTTTTTATTCAAGTGGTGGAAATCCATCGACGGGATTTTTAGTGTTTTTTGCACAAAGTGCACTGTGTGTAAATACAGCCCTCCTCATGGATGTTATAGCGCATGAGTGGTGCCATGCTTTGCATGATGCAACAGGACAGCCAGGAATTCAGGATAGCGCGGCATCTGAGGGGCTTGCAGATACATGTGCATCTTATCTATTGGGAAGACCAGAGATGGCGAGAGGTTTCTTTATTGGTAATGATGCCCCTATCCGTGAGGTGAGTACAGATAGGATTTATCCTGGAGATGTTCCAGCCGATAGGCAGGTTCATACCGAAGGTCTTATTATTGGAAGCACTTTTTGGAGCTTGCGTGAAGCGATGGTAGAGAAGTATGGCCCCACACAAGGAGCTTATGTGGCTGAAAAACTGTTTTTTCAACACTTACTGACTACGAATACTTATTTAGACGCATATAGAGGAGTGCTCCGTGTTGATGATGATGACGGAGATCCTATGACGCAGAGTCCTAATCATTGTCTGATTACTGACGTTTTCTTGAAACATGGTTTAGCTGAAGAAAACGATCTTCCTGATGGTTGTGATGACTCTGGAATAGTGACACCTATACCTGTTCATGATGACTTAAAAGTTTCAATGGAAAGTAAAGATGACGGAATTTTATTCCATGTGGCGGGAGCTGAAGTGGCAGAGGTTGTTATCTGTGCAGGTGAAGAAGTGTGTGAGAAAAAAGATGGTGTTTTGATGATAACCTCGGGAAAAAAAGAAAATTTAGACTTTTTCTTGTATGAAGGTGACCGTTTAGCCCCAGGGTCATTCGTGACCTTTGTGACGTATGGATATTATGGTGATAAAAAAATGAAAACAATGAAGGTTGTGAGTAAATAGCTCGTGGAAAGGGCAGATATGTTAAAAAAAATATTACTCTTAATGTCTTCTTTTACATTTGCTTTTTGTGAAAACACTCGTAATCAGAGTGCGGGTTTTGGAAGTCAGTCTGGTGTGGAGATATCAGGCGAGTGGGGAGAGGATCAAGGTGAAAATGAAAATGACGATAAATCTTCAAACTACGCAAAAAAGAAGAAGAGCTCTAAACAATCGAAATCCTTTACTCTGACTGAGTGTGAATTAAACTTATCGCTAGCGAGCTCCTGGCAAGGTTTAAGTCTTTCTCTTGATGTTGATGGTGAAGAAGGTGATCTATGCGAAGCGCTACGGAAGACAGAGAAAAGATCTGCAGTGGTTTATTTTCTGGATGAGGATTGTGAGGGGTGCGAGCAGGAAATACGTAATATTTATCTTGCTATTCAGAGAAACGATTTTCGTGAAGATATCGGCTTTATTGTGATTGGTCATGATGAAAAAGAATCAAAATTTATTGAGGATCAAGCGCCAGGTAGTGTGTTTGCTATTGACTTAAAGCAAAGTTTTTTGAAATCGATACCAGACGATATTCAAGACGATAGAGACGATGAACGTTTCCCTTTACTGTTAGGCTTAAACGGTGATCTAGAGTATAAATTTGTACATATGGATACATATCTTGAGGTTGTTGATGAAACTGTTGAGTTGCTTCAAGATTTTGATAGTGATGTTGAGAGTGATCCTATTGAAACAAAAACATCCTGGGACGGCGACAAACACCAAGGGACAGGTCTTCTTGATGTGATACCTGTTCATTAATGAACAGATGGCTGTTTTGCTCTTGTGAGAGGTTCCTGTAGAATGGAAGCACACATCATTAAATTTATGATCGGAGTGCTTGTTGGAAGAGTCGCAGAGCTTTCTATGTATTGTTGATGACGACCCTGATACGTGTCAGCTGTTGGCTGAGCAAATCGAGTCAGATTTATATGAAACTAAAATATTTACATGCCCTCGAGAAGGACTTGCGTTTCTTGCGCAGCATAAGCCTTTTGGAATCATTCTTGATTATTATATGCCTGTGATGAACGGTAGTGAGTTTTGTGCTGAGGCGCAGAAACTTGGAGTCGAGCAGGGGTGCGTTGTGATGATGTCAAGTTGGCCTCCTGAGAGTGGTCGTATCCCTGAAGGTATAGAGAAGACGGTGCGTTACTTTTTGGAGAAGCCTGATGCTTTAGAGAGGCTTCCCCTCATAGTCTCACAGTTGTATGATGAGAGGTATGGCGGTTCTAAGGAACCTCCTTCTTAGATCCTTGAAATTTGATTGCAGTTTTCAAAAATCTTGATTAGAATACGATCGAATCCAAAAGTAATGAACTGAATGTGTTGGGAAACATTATGTCGGGACAGGATCATCATGAATTGTCGTTTTGGGAAAAGTATGTCTTTTCAACTGACCACAAAACGATAGGTATTCAGTACGGAATTACAGCTCTTCTCTTTATGTTGGCTGGTTTTGGTTTAATGTTGCTCATGAGGTGGCAACTTGCTTATCCTTTTGAAGCAATTCCTGCTTTCAAATCGATGTTCAGCTTTGATCGGATGCCTGATGGTGTGATGACAGGGGAGTTTTATAATGGGTTGGGTGCTATGCACGGAACCATTATGATTTTTCTTGGTGTTGTGCCGATGGGAGTTGGAGCTTTAGGGAATTATGTTCTTCCGTTGCAAATTGGTGCGGTCGATATGGCTTTTCCTAAAATTAACATGATGAGCTACCACAGTTATTTCTGGGGTGGCGTTCTTATGTTGTTAAGTTTCCTTGCTCCTGGAGGACCAGCAAATACTGGTTGGACAGCGTATCCGCCTCTTTCTGTTCTTTCTGAGACTTCCGGTCAGACAATGTGGCTATTCTCGATGGTGTTTTTAATTACGTCTTCACTTCTTGGTTCGTTAAACTTTATTGTTACAACGGTTCAGCTTCGAGCTAAAGGTATGTCTTATTTTAGAATGCCAATCTTTGTTTGGGCACAGCTCGTGACTTCTTTCTTGCTTTTATTGGCGTTTCCTCCTCTTGAAGCAGCTGCTGTACTTCAGCTGATGGACCGTCTTGCGGGAACAAGTTTCTTTATGGCAAGTGGGCTGTATGTTGGTGGTGAGGCTATTGGTTATGCTGGTGGCGGGAGCGCTCTTCTTTATCAGCACCTTTTCTGGTTTCTTGGGCACCCTGAAGTTTATGTTTTAATTTTACCGGCCCTAGGAACAGTGGCTGAAATTATTGCTGTGAATACAAGAAAACCTTTATATGGCTATACTTCTCTTGTTTATTCAATGATTTTTCTTGGGTTCATGTCGATGATTGTATGGGCGCATCATATGTATATGACGGGTATGGGCTCTATTATGAGCGCTTTCTTTCAAACAACAACTATGATTATTTCTGTGCCTTCAGTCGTTATTCTGGCTTGTATGATGCTCTCCCTTTGGGGAGGAAGTATTCGTTTTAACACCCCAATGCTTTTTGCCTTAGGCTTCTTACCAATGTTTGGTATTGGTGGTTTAACGGGCTTGCCTCTGGGTTTAGCTGCAACAGATATTACTTTGCACGATACTTATTATGTGATTGGCCACTTTCATTATGTTGTAGCTCCAGGGACAATCTTCGCACTCTTTGCCGCCGTGTACTTTTGGTACCCTAAAGCTACAGGTCGTATGATGAATGAATTTTGGGGAAAGATTCATTTTTTTGGGTCTTTTGTTTGCATGAATTTGATTTTCTTTCCGATGCTGATTCAAGGTTTAGCAGGGATGAATCGCCGTGTTTATGATGGTGGAGCGATGTACCAATTTAATGCAGAAGTTCTTCATCTTAACTATTGGATTTTAGTCGGTGGTCTTGGTTTAGCTGTTTTTCAGATTCCGTTTATTTTGAATTTTTTCCTTTCAATAAAACGTGGACAAAAAGTTGGCGCTAACCCTTGGGATGCAACAACTATTGAGTGGGCAGATGCTCCTTCCCCACCACCACACGGAAACTTTTTGAAAGAAATTGTTGTTCACCGAGGCCCTTATGAGTACAGCGTGCCAGGTGATGATCGTGATTATATTCCACAAACACAGGCTTGAGGGGGTGTTCGGTGAGTGTTGTTATTCCTTATGTAAGTACTCCGCGGCCTGATACTGGGGTTACAAATGCAAAATTGGGTATTTGGCTGTTTCTTTTATCAGAAGTGATGCTTTTTGGTGGTTTGTTTTCCGCTTATATTTTATTGAGAGTCGGAGCTGATGTTTGGCCAGAAGGGGTTGAGGTGCTTAACGTACCTATTGCAACTGTAAACACGCTTGTCCTTATTATTTCAAGTGTTACGGTTGTGTTAGGGTGGGCAGCTCTGGTTGAAAAAAACTTTAAGCTCTACCGTATCTATATGATTGTCACTTTATTATGTGGCGTTGCTTTTATGATTAATAAAAGTATTGAATATGCGAGTAAGTTTTCTCACGGAATATCTCCTGCGACGGATAATTTTTACGGAATCTACTTTACTATTACCGGACTTCATGGTTTGCACGTTTTAGGTGGAATGTTAGCTCTTGCCTGGTTAGCGTGGCCTGGTAGTAAAATGTGGGAGACTGATCCAGAGCGTTTTACGGGGCGTGTAGAATGTGCAGGGTTGTTTTGGCACTTAGTGGATTTAGTCTGGATTGTTGTGTTTCCTGTTCTGTATTTGATTTAAGTCAAAGTGGGGTTCAAAATGGCTGGTGCCGATGGTTTGCAAGAATATAAAAAAGCTTGTTTTGTTGTTTTTGGTTGCCTTATGGTGCTTACGGTTTTGACGGTTGCTGTTGCGTATATCAAAATGCAAACACAGCTCGCAATTGCTGTTGCTTTGTGTATCGCTGGAGCTAAAATGACTTTAGTTCTTGGTTGGTTTATGCACTTAGTGTCTGAGAAAGCGATTATCCGCTATTCATTAGCTATGACTTTTTTCTTCTTTATTTTTTTACTTCTACTGCCAGTGATAAACGATACGCATTTAATTGGATCGTAGGATGAAGAGGTTGTTATGTCTTTAAGAATATTTCATATTGTTTTTATTTTAAGCTCCATCATACTCCTTGGTGGATATACTTATTGGTCAGCTGTCGCTTACACTGAAGTCGATAATGTGTTCTACCTTGTTTCAGCAGCAGGCTCTGTTTTTGGCTGTGTTTTGCTAGCTTTTTATTTAAAGACAGCGATAGAAAAAGCAGGGCAGGAGGTCAAAAAATGGCGGCAAGTCTTAGCAGGCTGATTTTGTCTTTTTTACTTCTAAGTAGTACACCTCTTTTCAGTTGCCCAACTTGTATGTCAGCTGGTGGAGAAGCAGTTAAGGGTTTGTTTTGGTCAATGCTGGCTTTATTTTTAACTGTTTTATTTGTTCTGTGTGGATTGGCGGGTTATTTTTTGTTTTTAAAAAATCAAGCGACAGCTCATGCAGCCAAAGAGAGCAGTCTTTATTTAAACAAACGTGAAGGAGAGTGAATCGTGACGGCTAACATGAAGGAGTTTTTAGGCTTTCGTTTATTGCCTGAGGTGGCATCAGCTCACGGTGATCATCTCGACGATATCATGCTTTATCTTCATATTTTAATGATAGTTTTGGCTGTGGGTTGGGGGCTTTATCTTATTGTTGCTCTCTTTAAATTCCGAGCTGGACGTGGTCATAAAGCAGATTATCACGGAGTGCAGTCTTCGGTTGCAAAATATATCGAAATCGGTGTTGTTGTTATTGAGGTTGTTTTGCTTCTTTGTTTTTCTATCCCTTTTTGGGGAAAGTGGGTAGATGCAGAACAACAGATGACAAACACCGAAGAAGAGAATGCCACTGTCGTTCGTGTTGTTGCGCAACAGTTTCAGTGGAATTTTCATTATGCTGGTCCTGACGGTAAATTTGGTATGGTCAGCCCTGATTTTTACGATAAAAACCCTGTAGGATTAGATCCTGAAGATCCGTGGGGTGCTGATAATTTTATCACGCAGCATGAGATGCACGTGCCTGTTGGCCGGCGTGTTGTTGCTTATATTACATCACGAGATGTGATTCATGGGTTCGGAGTTCCTGCTATGAGAGTGAAGCAAGATGCAACACCAGGTGTGAATGTCCCTATTTCCTGGATCCCAACTAAAGAAGGTGTTTATGAGATTGCTTGTTCTCAATTATGCGGAGCCGGGCACGGTTTGATGAGAGGTGTGCTTGTCGTTCATAGCGAGGATGACTATAAAGCCTGGTTGGCACAGCAGTACGATAAAGATGATGTTGAGCGTATGTTTGCAGGAAATAAATAACGACTGATTGACAAATAGGTCTTGTAAGAAGGAGCCAAAGAAATGCTGTTCTGTAGAAGTTTGTTGATGTTTCTCTCTGTTTTTACCACAACTTTTGCGTTGGGTTCCGAGGCTCTTTACAATTATGATAGCCTGATCTACCGATATAATTGTGTGAGTTGTCACGGTAAGGACGGTCATTTCCCAACTGTTCCGGGTTACCCTAGGATAGGTGGGCTTTCCCAAGGGTATCTTAAACAGCAGTTACAAGACTTTCGTTCAGGAAAGCGAGTGAACTCTCGTGGTAAAACGATGCATGATCTTGCCAGGGCATTCTCAGATGATGTGATTGAAGCTTTGTCAACTGAAATTTCAGCTTATACGCTCCCGGCTGTTAAGAGTGTCCCTGAGCATCCAGGCAAGAAATTGTATGCAGAAAAAGGCTGTATCGCATGCCATGGTATGGATGGTTCTCAGCCCATTGCTTCTTTCTACCCTGCAATTGCTGGGCAGCATCGAGATTATTTATACACTCAATCTACAGATATCAAATACAAAAGACGAACAGGGGGTCAAGCGGTGGCAATGGCAGCTATTATTGCAGCTGTGCCAGATGAAGACCTTAAAGTGATTTCAGAATGGTTGGAATCTGTTCGTTAAAAAAATAAGTATTTCTTTGAAAAAACCGCGATGTTATTCGCGGTTTTTTTTTATACTTGAAAAGATAGAAAAGCCTCGTTAGAGTTTCACTTCTTTTGTGGTAAGCACTGCTTATAAAAGTTTTTTAGTCGTATCACTTGATGGTATGTCTGAAGAGGCGTTTTTATGACAAACTTTAAAATTTTTACTTTTTGTTTTTTGGCAATGTCTGCACAGATTGTTGTGAGCCAAGATTACTGCATTGCTGTGCGTGGAAATGCAGATCGTGCTTTGGCTCATTACGGAGCACTTGGGCGAGCGATAGAGAATTTTGGAGTTCCTAGTCAAATGGCAGGGTCAAGTTCTGCATCTTTGGCTATGCTTGTGGTTGAGAGTGCTATGATTAACCCAGCGACTCATCACTGTTACGGACGGCGTTGTACTGAAGAAGAACGTCGGATGAGAGTTGCTTTTCTTGTGAAGTCCGTGCCGTGGTTGATGGAGGATTTTTGGGACTCTCAAGCAGGTTTTCATGCAAAACAAGCTCAGGCTTACGCTGTAAAACATAAGCATTCTTCGAACGTTTGGGGACAGTTTCAGATGTTTAGGCATGTGCGAGAAATTTTTAGATCTCCTCTTTTTAAAGGTGTTTTAAATGCAGAATGGTTTAAAGTTAAACATTTTTGGCATCACCCCCAAAGACATATTCGAGAATTGTTTCGCGGTTTAGAAAAGCTTGATGATTTTGAAATTTGGGATCAAAGTGTTTTTGTTCGCCCTGGGCTCATCCATTGGGGTAAGGTTCTTCAAAATCTGAGTTCATATATGGATTTTATTGCTGGTTACGATATGGATGAGAGCCAAAAACTTAAAGCGCAAGAAGCAATTTCTTTTTGTGCTGAGAATTCTTTTGGGCGTCATTGGTATGAATTGAGCCAAAAAAGATTAGACGAGGAGCATACCTGTAGAGACCTTTGGGCTAATCTCTGGGAAGATTGGAATCAGAAATCATGTCCAAATCACCATAGCCGTCTTGACGATAAGGTTGGAGATTTTTTACCTTCTTATGTTGGTGTCGGTTTTCTTCCTGGTTATAAACAAGTCCGAAATTTTAAAAAGTCATTTCATCGTTTTAAACGTGGTAAGCCATATCTTTTTGATGCTCGTTTTGAAAATTTACAGGTTGGCTATTGGGGAGAAGAGTCACGGTTGCAAAAAATTATGCGGAACCCGATGGGATTTGATGACCCTAAAACAAAACGATTTTACTCCTTAGGGCAGTCCTCGTGGAGAGAAGCAGCTGTGCGTAGTATGAGTGAACCAGGCCTCGCTCAAGCGATGCCTCTTGGGCGAAGAGGCTTAACGATTGGCGGTTGGGCAGAAATGGAACCTGTACAAGTTTTGCGAAATGCAGGATGTGAAAAAGTTTTGTTTCTGACTCGCGAGGGCGCAGAATCTCCAGGGGCAATAGCGATCGCGGGTGTTTTAGGTATGACAGATACTGAAAAAAAAGATTGGTTTTCTCTTAATCAGAATAGTGTGATGACAAAAGCCCTAGAGTTATCTGACGCTGTATGGTGTGCCAATTGGGAAAAAGAGTATGAGTATCCAAAGGAGCTCTATGAAGACGCTTGGTCTTCCCCGATTTTTTTCAATGGCTTGTTGCAGCCAAAGGACTCGAGATTAATCTCAAGTGAGAAACCTATTTGTGGGTGTGTTCCTTTTTATAAGCCATCTTAACTGATGACCCATGCCCAGAACTGTTGCCATTCATACCAGAGTGTTGTCCCGAAAATAAGGGTGAGGATACTTAGTCCTATTTTGATCGGTAGAGGCATGTTTTTAGCTTTACGGTATAAAACAACAGTCATAAGAATTGGGATGAAGCCGTTGAGTATAGAGTCTCCAATTCCACCTGTTGTATCTAAGGCGATGACAAAGGCTCTTTTGTGGACTGTAGCGAAATAAAAGCATGGAAGAGAGATTCCAAGTCCAATAGAAATTCTTTGTCGAATTGTTGGTGTTTTGATTTCAAAGTGATCTACGAGAAAATCAAATAAACCAAGACCAATACCGAGAAAGCTTGTAATGAGACCGAGGAAACCAAAAGTACTCGCAGTCCAATGAATCCATTGTAAGTTTTCGTTTTGTCCTAAAAATTCAGTAGCGACGGACCCGTTTTCCCAAGCTTGTCTAAGGATTTCAGGAGGCATTAGGCCAAGAACAAAGATTTGCCAAATTACATAAATAACAAGTGCTATGGTTGTGCCTAAAACAACAGCTGTATTTAGAGATTTTCTATCGTAATTTAATAAAGGAGGTAAACTAGGAACCATGGTTTGAAAGCTAAAAGCTGTGAGTAAAAGAGGCATGGCCTCAGTGAGTCCACTCCATTGTGAGTACTCAAAGTGTTCGACTTGAATAGCACCTATGCCTGAAAAAATAAGAGCAATCCAAGCCATAATCATAAGAATAAATAAAATATCGTTTAAACGTGTGAGTCGGTGTGCTCCACTTGAAATAAGAGGCCCGAAAAAAAGTAAGAATAGACCAGCTCCGATAAGGGAGTTTTCTTGGAGGGTGCTTGGAAGCAAGTTCTGTAATTGTGAACCCCCAGCAGCTGTGTAAGCGACAAGAGAGGCGTAGCCAATAAATAGATATAAGGCTCGAGCAATCCAAGCCCCCTTTGATCCTAGCCAATACTCGACAAGAGAAATCATATGGCCTTCTCGAACAGGCATTGCGAGGGTGGCTTGAATAAACAGAAGTGCTGTGGCTGTCATGGCGAGCCATGCTGTAACCATAACAAAAAGAGAGGGATAGAGCCCGATATTCCAAGCAGCAAGAGGCATGGCTAACATACCTCCTCCCATGCATGTGCCGGCGATAAGAAAGGCAGCTGATATCGTAGAACCAATGTTCATAAAGACTCCGAGTTGGTGGGCTCAAAAAAGGTGACTGAGCATGTCAGAGGTTTTTAAAGAACCGCTGATGTTTGTTCTAGTTACCGCAACTCTCTAGCACAATCAACCAAAGTCTGCTACAAACTGTTATCGGTGTGAAATGAGGTTGTCCGATTGGTTGACTTTTTAGAACAAAAAATCTGGTTTTTTCTCCTGATTATGTCTTGTGTGGTTGTGGTTACAGCCGCTTGTCATAGGCAGAGTGCTCTTGATGATTTGAATGATGTTCAAATTTTTAAAAACTCTGTAGAACTGACGACAGATATGGGTCAATCGAGCCTTAGTGACGATGTTTGTTTTGAAGAGACAAGCTGGAGCTTCTGGGAAGAAACTCACCTCCAAGGACTTAGTCCGTTATTACAAGCTTTAGAAACGCAGACAAGAGATGATCTGATTCGTGAAGCCAGGCGCTATGGACGTAAAAATCGCGGTAAAGGCCGTTGCCTTCGAGGGTTTCGTCATGCTTTAAGTCGAGTGATGAAAGTGAGGCCTTTTTACTCTTTTCATCAGCTTCCTCAGGACTTAGGGAATCCACCTCTACGTTGGAAAGAAAGTCCAGGTAAATCAGCTGACTTGTTTTTAAAATGGGCAAAGAAAAATCCTGTAAGTTTGTGTCGAAACTTAGGATTGGCAGACGTAACAACTTTAGTTGATGGTCACTTGAGCCCAGGCCAAGTGGCATTGTATCAGCGGGGACGTTGTGGGTATCATCGTCTTCATGGTCATATTGAAGTGATGGTTTCAGAAAACGAAATGTGTTCTGATCACTGCAGGACTGTGAAAAAAGGTCGAGTCTGTCACCCGGACATGGTTCTTGCGCCTGTTAAGGATTGTTCATGGCTTTTGTTAAAAGATTCCCTTGTTTCAAGTTATAATTCAGCGGGCTCTGCATCTCCACAGTTGATGTGAGATGAAGGTAGCAAGCTAAAATTTGATTCTTTAAAGCCTCTTCTTATAAATAGATAAAGACAAAATGCCTTCCTTCAAGAATAGACTTCCTATGGACTGATCTATAAAAATATGGTGATGTTTATTGATGTGGGAGCAGTCTACATATAAAATTCAGATGATGTAAGATGATACAGTATTTTCCATCTTTAGATTGAATTGAAGGTGGTTATGGATCTTGCGTAGTCTCGTTTTTATCATATTACTGTGCTTGATGTGTCATTTAAAAACGTGCTGAAATGGTTTCTGAAAGAAAGTGTTTGTTGTCTTGTTTTTGTATCTAAGATGAAAAGTGATTCACAGCTTGTATGAAACAGACTGTTAACTGTGTTGAATAAAGGAAAATGAGAATGAATTCATATGTGTCAGCCTTAACTGGAGGCTTTATAATTGGATTTTCTGCATCGCTGTTCCTTCTTTTTAAAGGTAGGGTTTTTGGTGTTTCAGGAATTATAGGAGGAATCGTAAGGCCTGTGTCAGAAGATGTGCTTTGGCGTGTCGTGATTTTATTAGGGCTGATTTCAGGTGGTTTTCTAACTCTTGTTTTTTTCCCAGAGGCGTTTCCGAAAAAATATTCTGGGGGAATTTTAGAACTGATTGTTGCTGGTTTTCTTGTTGGATTTGGCACTCAACTGGGAGAAGGCTGTACGAGCGGACACGGTGTTTGTGGGGTGAGCCGTTTGTCTGTGCGCTCTATGATAGCAACAACTACTTTTATCGTATTTGGTGTTCTGACTGTTTTTTTCTTTCATGGTGGAGGAGGGCGTGCGATATCTGACTGAGTATTTAAGTGGGGTGTTGTTTGGTTTAGGATTAGGAGTGTCAGGCATGACGAACCCTGATTATGTTATTGGTTTTCTTGATTTTTTTGGTCTCTGGAAACCAGAGCTTATTTTTGTCATGGTTGGAGCTATCGCTTGTCATGGTTTTGCGTATTTTTTTATCACTAAACGTCAATCCCCACTTCTTTTTAATCATTTTATTTTATCAACAAAAAGAGCTGTTGATCTACGGCTCATTGTCGGGTCAGCTCTTTTTGGTATTGGTTGGGGACTTGCGGGTTATTGCCCAGGTCCAGCAATTGTTTCTTTAGTGAGTTGTAGCTATCCAGCTTTTATTTTTATAAGCTCAATGATTGGTGGCATGATAGTGTTTCACTATGTATTTAAGCCTTTAGCACTAGGGGGTAAGCGATGAAGGTGAAACACCTGTTTGATAAAACGACATGCACCCTGACCTATATCGTTTTTGATGAAATCTCAAAAGATGCAGTGATTATTGACCCTGTACTTGACTATGACCCAGCAGATGGAGCTGTGACAAAGGAGTCAATCACCAAACTTCTCAACGAAGTCAACGATCTAGGGCTCAGAGTTTGGATGATTTTGGAAACACATGTTCATGCTGATCATCTTTCCTCTTCTCAGCTTTTGAAAAAGAAATTTCCGGACGCTGTTCTTGCTATAGGAAAAAATATCTGCACTGTTCAAAATATGTTTAAATCTGTTTTTAATCTGGGAAATGATTTTAAAACCGATGGATCTCAATTTGATCGTCTCTTTAGTGACGGGGAAACCGTCACAGCAGGGTCACTCCAATTTCAAGTTCTATTTACTCCTGGGCATACCCCAGCGTGTGTAAGCTATTTATTTGATGGTGCTGTTTTCACAGGAGATGTTCTTTTCATGCCAGATTACGGCACTGGGCGATGTGATTTTCCTGCAGGGTGTGCGCAAAGCCTTTATAAGTCTATCTATGACATCCTGTATCAATTACCAGATGCTACAGATGTGTATGTTGGGCATGATTATATGCCAGGTGGGCGAGATCTTGCTTATAAGACTACGATAAGCGAAGAAAAAGAAAAAAATATTCACTTAAAAAAAACAACTTCAGAGAGTAGCTTTGTTGAAATGCGACGAAATCGTGATAAAACGCTGCATGCACCAAAGCTTTTGTTTCCAAGTGTTCAAGTGAATATGAGCGCTGGATCTTTTCCTGATCCTGAAAAAAACGGCTCAGTGTACCTTGTGACGCCTGTTAAGTTTTGACCCATAAAGAATAAGTAGTAAAAAGCTCATTCTTTATGGGTTTTTTTAATCAGCTTCAATATGAAATGAGTTGTTCTTAAAGTCGATGGAGTAATTTTCCCCGTGATCTTTAAGAATGATCTCAGCTAGTGGTGATTCTATTTGTTTTTGTAGATGTCTTTTTAAAGGCCTTGCTCCATAAATAGGGTCGTAGCTCTGTGCTGCAATTTCTTTTAGTGCTTTTGATGAAATATTAAGATTTATTTTTTGATTTTTAAGTCTTTTGGATAATTTGTTGGTGAAAATTTCGGTAATTGCAAGCATGTCCTCTGGCTGCAGAGGTCGAAAAAAGATGACGTCATCTAAGCGGTTTAAAAACTCTGGTTTGAAGTAAGAGTTTAACTCTTGATAGACTTGTTTTTGAACCTCATGTGTGATGTTTTGACCGGAAGATTGTAGTAAAAAATCTGATCCAATATTGCTTGTCATAATAATGATAGTGTTCTTAAAGTTAACAGTTCGTCCTTGGCTATCTGTAAGGTGTCCATCGTCAAGTACTTGCAGTAAGATGTTTAGAACGTCATGATGTGCTTTCTCAATCTCATCTAAAAGAATGACTGACCAGGGGTTGCGGCGAACAGTCTCAGTGAGTTGTCCGCCTTCTTCGTGGCCAATGTATCCTGGAGGGGATCCAATAAGTCGAGAAACGCTATGTTTTTCCATGTATTCAGACATATCGATGCGGACGAGCTTTTTCTCGGAATCGCACAAATGGTAGGTTAGATTCTTGGCTAACTCTGTTTTTCCGACACCTGTTGGCCCTAAGAAAAGAAATGAGCCGATTGGCTTGTCAGGGTCTGTGATGCCAGCGCGTGATCTTAGAATTGCATCGCTGACTTGTTGTATGGCGTGTTCTTGTCCTATGACACGATTTTGAAGTTGTTTTCGGAGTTGTAGAATTTTTTCTTTTTCGTTTTTATGTAGTTTTTGGACGGGAATTTGAGTCCAGCGGCTGACGATGTCTGCGATGACCTCAGCATTAACTTCTTCTTTTAAAAATCGTTTTTCATTTTTATCTTGACTTGCTTTGAGGAGCTCTTGTTCTAGGTTTGGGATCTCTCCGTGTCTTAAAATTGCAATTTTTTCTAAGTCATAGTTTCTTTCAGCAAGAGAAAGCTCTTTTTTCTTTTGGTCAATTTTTTTTCTGAGATCGTGGACTTTATGAACGACTTCTTTTTCTTTTTTCCATATTTTTTGCATACTCTCGATGTTCCGATGCAAGATTTGTAGATCAGAACGAATTGTGTGGAGTCTCTCATTTTTTGGTATATTGTTTTTACTTAAAGCTTTTTCTTCTGCTTGTAGGCGGAGCCGTTCTCTGATTGATTCATCAAGTTCAGTAGGCATCGAATCGATCTGTAGACGAATTTGAGCACAAGCTTCATCTATGAGATCAATGGCCTTATCTGGTAAGAATCGATCTGTAATATAACGCTCCGATAACTGTACGGCTGCGATAAGAGCTTCGTCAAAAATCTCCACGCCATGATATGCTTCAAAACGTTCTTTTAGGCCTCGAAGAATTGCAATAGCGTCTAAAGTATTTGGCTCGTGGATCATGACCTTTTGAAACCGTCGTTCGAGAGCAGTGTCTTTTTCGATGAATTCACGGTACTCATTGAGTGTTGTTGCACCAATACAACGAATCTCTCCTCGTGCAAGTTTTGGTTTGAGCATATTGCCTGCATCGATGGAGCCTTCTGTTTTTCCTGCGCCGACAAGAGTATGGATTTCATCGATGAAAACGATCACTTGTCCATTTGAGGATTCGATGTCTTTGAGGATACCTTGAAGGCGTTCTTCAAACTCACCTCGGTATTTTGCACCAGCTAAAAGTGATGAAAGCTCAATGCTGAAAATAGATTTGTTCTTAAGCCCTTCTGGGACATCGTTACGTATGATTCTTTCTGCTAGCCCTTCAATGATAGCAGTTTTCCCCACCCCTGGTTCACCAATGAGGACAGGGTTGTTTTTGGTTTTTCTAGATAGGATTTGCATCACGCGGCGGACTTCTTGGTGCCGGCCAATGACTGGATCAAGTCTTCCTTCTGCGGCCTGAGCTGTTAAATTGGTGCCAAAGGCTTCCAAATGTTCAAAGTTTTGGTTTTGATGATTCATAAATGCCTCCAGGTAAGAAAGAAGATCTTTTCTACTGGGAACATAAGTTCAAAACGCACTTTGTCAAGGTTTTAAGTCTTTTATGACTTTTTGTTTTGTCGAGCATGAGAGTTTTTAGGTTTTTATGATGTGTTTATAAAAATGAATAATAAAGTTTTTACTGTAAATATATTGAGTCATGATGTTTTTTCTTACAAAGAAGGATGTGAACCAAGTTGATGATGTGAATGTATTGTTCATTTTAAAAAGTATGAAATAAGGTTGCACAAAAACAGAGTGTGAGTTGTTGTGCTGAGGTCTTGTTGAGAAGAATTTTTCTCTTAGATTTTAAGCCTATGGCTAGAATATGATATAAGGGGTTACTGTGAAAAGAGAAAAGGTTGGGCGATGGCTTTTGTTGAGGATTGTGCCAGAATTTATAAAGATGTTTATCAAACAGATCAGTGGATTGCTCTTCATGAACCATGGTTCGGAGGGCGGGAGAAAGAGTATGTCTTAGACTGTGTGCAAACACGCTGGGTGTCTTCAGTAGGGGCCTATGTTGACCGTTTTCAGAAAGAGCTTGCGGAGTATACTGGGGCTCCATTTTGTATTCCTACAAGTTCAGGAACAACAGCTCTGCACCTTTCTCTGTTGGGTCTTGAGGTTGGACACAATGACCTGGTGATCTGCCAAGATCTTACTTTTGTTGCAACTGCTGCTGCGATTTGTCACAGTGGAGCAGAGCCTCTTTTTTTAGACGTTGAGTCACAATCGATGTCTCTTTGTCCCAAAACCCTTGAGCGCTACTTAGAGACGCAAACGACTTTAGATACCAAGGGTATCCGTAGAGACCTGGCAACTCAGAAAAGAGTTGCAGCATGCATGGTGATGCATACAGTGGGATTTGCAGCGCAGATCCAAGATATCAAAAATATTTGTGAAAACTACCAGGTTCTTCTTCTCGAAGATGCTGCAGAAGCTCTAGGATCAAGTGTTGATAATCGAATGTGTGGAACCTGGGGACAAGCTGGGATTTATAGTTTTAATGGAAATAAAGTCATGACGGCTGGTGGGGGAGGGGCTTTAGTTACACACGATGAAACGCTCGCTAAGAAATGTCACCATTTAGCTACAACTGCGAAAATTCCTCACCCGTGGAAATATGAGCATGATGACATCGGGTTTAATTATCGTATGCCAAATTTGAATGCAGCTTTAGCTGTGGCGCAATTAGAAAATTTAGACGTTATTTTGCAGAAGAAAAAAGAACAAGGTCAAAAAATTTTATGTGAACTAGAAACTTGTGGGTATCCAGTCGTGTACCCTCCCAGTGGTGATTGGAACTTCTGGTTTCTTATGGTGCGCTGTCCTCAAGAAAAGCAAGAAGAATGGATTCAAAACCTTGCTCATATGAACGTTATGGCAAGGCCTCTGTGGCAGCCTGTTAGTTCTATGAAACCGTATGAAAAATATCCTAAGCCTTGGCAAACAACGCAAAGCCTTAGGTTGTCAAAAGAAATACTATGTTTGCCAAACGGTATCCCTACTCATGATTCATTGAAATAAGGAATAGGTCATGGAACAGCAAAAAGTTGCAGTTACAGGAGCGTGTGGGTTTATAGGCTCGCATTTAGTGGAACAGCTTGTTCAAGAAGGCTTCGCAGTGAAAGCACTTGTCTATTACAACTCACTAGGAACGAGAGGGTGGCTTGATACGTTAGACAAGTCTGTACTTGATTCCGTTGAAGTGGTAGCAGGTGATGTTCGCGATGCAGGCTGTATGGAAGCTTTTATCGATAAAGATATTGAAACTGTGTACCATCTTGCTTCGCTTATTGCGATTCCTTATTCTTACCAAGCACCACAGAGCTATATTGATACTAACGTTACAGGTACTTTGAATGTCATGAAAGCCGCACAAAGAGCTGGAGTGAAAAAAGTTCTACATACTTCAACGAGTGAAGTTTATGGAACAGCGCAGTTTGTTCCTATTACTGAAGAACACCCTTTACAGGGACAATCCCCATATTCAGCTTCAAAAATTGGGGCTGATCAAATGGCTTGGTCGTACTTTTGTTCTTTTGAAACACCTGTGGCTATTGCGCGTCCTTTTAACACATATGGGCCGAGACAATCGATGCGAGCTGTTATTCCAACAATGATTATGCAAGCTTTTGATGAAAAAGAAGTTATGAGTTTAGGGGCCATGAACCCGACGCGAGACTTTAATTTTGTAACTGACACCGCTCGTGGAATGATAGCTATTGCTCAAAGTGAGCAATGCACAGGAAAAGTTGTCAATATTGGCAGTAATTTTGAAGTCTCTATACAAGAAACTTTGGAGCTTATTTTTGGTATCGCAGGTCGAGAAAAAGAAACAAAACAGGACTCCAATAGAATGAGACCCGATCGTTCTGAAGTTCAAAGGCTTTGGGCTGATAATTCTCGTATTAAAGAGCTCACAAACTGGACTCCTGAATATGGAGGCCAAGAAGGTTTTCGTAGAGGCTTAGAGAGAACAATGGAATGGTTTCATGCGCATCAACATCTCTATAGAGCTCATGAATATCACGTGTAAGATTCAAGAGGAGAGACCTATGAAGCGTTTATGTTCGATATGTGCTAGAGGGGGGTCACAAGGAGTTCAAGGTAAAAATCTCAGGCCTTTACTGGGAAAACCTTTGCTACTTCACTCTTTAGAGCAAGCTCATAAAAGTGGCCTGTTTTCTGCAATAGCTGTCAGTAGTGATGATGAAGGTATTTTGGAAGAAGCCCGTAAGTTTGGTGTTGATGTTATTGTGTCCCGCCCTGAGAGTATGGCTACTTCTACGGCAGCGAAAGTTCCTGCCATTCAACATTGCGCAAAAACATCTGAACTGATTCTAGGTGTAGAGTTTGATACTTTTGTGGATCTGGATGCGACCTCGCCCTTGAGGCAAGTTGAAGATATTCAAGGTGCTGTACATTTATTAGAAGAACAAGGAGCTGATAACGTTTTAACTGGCAGTCCTGCGAGACGTTCTCCTTATTTTAATCTTGTCGAACGGCAAAAAAATGGCTTAACACAACTGGTAAAGCCTGGGCATCAAGTGGTGCGGAGGCAAGATGCACCGGATTGCTTTGATTTAAATGCATCGATTTACGTGTGGAAAAGATCGGCTTTGCTTTCGTCTGATATCTCAATTTTTCACGATAAGACGCTGCTATATGAAATGCCAGAAGAAAGGTCGTGGGACATTGATTCTGAGTTTGATTGGCGTATCGTATCGATGCTGGCTGCAGAAAGAGGGAGGCTTTGATGAATGGTCTATTTCGGTTAGATGGAAAGCATGTTGTGTTGACAGGAGGCTCTGGGATTCTTGGCCAACATTTTGCTAGAGGAGCCTTGCAGCAAGGAGCGATTCTGAGTCTTATTGACCAGAATGAAGAAGCGCTTCATCAGTTTGTCGAGCAGTTAAATCCACAAAGTCAGCAAAAGATTTATATGAAGCTGTGTGATGTAAGTCATTCTGATTCAGTAGAAGAAGCAGTCTTTGATATTGAAGAAAAAATGGGCCCTATTCATGTTCTTCATAATAACGCTGCCAGTAAGTCTAAGAATCCTAAAGATTTTTTTGAAAAAGATGAAGATTTTTCTGTAGAACTTTGGGACCAAATTATGAGTGTCAATCTCACAGGTATGTTTCTTATGGCTCGTGCGGTGATGAGTCGTATGAGAGAAAACCGCGTCCGTGGAAGCGTGATTCAGACAGCTTCCATCTACGGACATGTTGCTCCTGATCAAAGGATCTATGAAGGTTCAGAATATATGGGGCTGCAAATTTCAAGCCCTGCTGTTTATTCTGCCTCAAAGGCTGGTGTCATAGGTCTCACAAAATATCTAGCAGCGCGTTGGGGTGAGCATGGTATTCGAGTGAATACATTGACACCAGGTGGAGTCGAAAGTGGGCAGAACCAGAGATTTAAAGATCAATACTCTGCAAGAGTCCCTTTAGGGCGTATGGCGAAAGCTGAAGAAATGGTTGGCGCGATGGTGTTTTTAGCTTCAGATGCGTCAAGTTATGTGACTGGGCATAATCTTATGGTCGACGGTGGTTTGAGCTGTTGGTAGCGACTACTGGCAAATCTCATACCATGGTTCAAAGTCCCAAACAGATGGGTAGTAATCAAAAACAAAAGGCTCACAATCACCTTCGGTCAATTGCTCAAGAATGACGGGAGTCTTTTGGCCGGTTTTGATAAAATTTTTATCTGCCCATTCTTGACATGGAAGCTCACCGTCCCCGTAACGCAATGTCCACAGTTTTTTACCGTCCAGCAGTGGGTTTGCTTGGGTTGGTGTGAAGCGGAAATGAATTTCCACTTGGTCGATGTCGTCTTGACGGAGTGGGGAGGTCGAGATGACTTCAGCTTGTCCTGGAATAGCGCGATAAATACAAGTCGTTGCAATATCATCATTGTTGCCAGTCGTTGCAGAATTTTCTGTGCGTTTGCTCCAGGAGCGACAAGATGTACTCATCATGATGAGTAAGCTTAAACTTAAAAGAAGTCGTAACATAGTGGCCTCATGTTGCAAAAACTAATGTTATCGTCTCATAAGTTTCAGAAACAACAAAGGTGTGACTCTAAGAGTTTTTCAAACAATAGTGGTGTTGAACCCTTTGGGTGTTGGGGATTAAGCACTATAAGTATCTTTTTTCACAACTAAAAATGGCAGTGCAAGCTGTCTTTTTTAGATTTCCCCACTTTTCACGTAAGAGTCAAAGAGTTCTTTTTTTTCTTTTGTTTTCTTGTAAATATAGTGCTGATAGAAATCTTCAATTGATTGTTTTTTTATAGATTTTTTCTTGTTTTTTTCAGCGAGAATTTGTTTTCTGATTTTAAGTAATTGGTGAATATGAATATCTAAAATCTTGCAAATGCTTTGTACAGACAGTTGGTTTGTATCAATGACAGCTGTCAGGTTTACGATGTCTTGACGTGATAGTTTGCTGATCATGGCACCTATGTCTTGGTGTGAAGCAATGTCTTGGAGTTTTTTCTCACAGTAGATATCTTGATGTTCGCGAATTGCTTCTAGTAATATCTTGACTTTGATGTCTTGTGTTGGCTCAGGTATTTCGACCTTGCGCTGAAAGAGGTCGAGAGTTTCTTCATCAATCTTTGTGGGGCAGTGAGTTGTGATAACAAAAGAAGCGTAAGGAGTTTGATTTTGCATAGCGAGGCGGAAGGTTTGAAGAGGTTGTGCCTGTTCCCCTTTTAAGTGTGAACCAAAGATCTTCTCAGCCTCTTCTATGATGATGATATGACGTTTTTTTACTGCGAGAGGCTTGAGAGTGGCGATCGATTTTACGTCGTTGAAAATTTCTGAAACCGTTTTTTGACGTGGTTTTTTGATAAATCTCAGGAAATGTTTTAGCTCTTTATCCGAACTTCGCGCCAAGTTTTCTGCAGTGTATGTTTTTACAATGACTCCAGAAAGTGTATTGAGCTGTTGAGCTAAGGCAGATTTGCCAACACCTCGGGCCCCAGTAATCATTAAATTAGGCAGAGGGATATTTTTGTATGAATGATTTTTGAATTGACGTTTGTAAGCATCTAAAAGTTCTTGGGTTTCGTCGTCAAAGTGGATTTTTGCCCCTCTTGGAGTAGGGTGTGTTTTTGCTATTTTGTAAAGTGTTGGTGTGAAAAAACCAAATTGTAGGTACGTAATCGTCGGTTCAATCCATTTGCCTATAAGGGCATTGACGACAAGGGAACCAGTTTTTTCTGCTGCACTTGTAAAAGCTTTATCGAGAAAGTGATGAGATTTGGAGTGAAGATAGCCACCTAGAGAACCTTTTTGAATGAGGTCGTCTAGTGTTGGAAGTTCTTTGTAGCCCAAAACCTTTGTGAAGTTTGTGCTTAAACGTGTCGAGAACTCTGCGTAGTAATTTGAGCCTGCGGTTGTGTTGTCTTCATGAAGGGCACAAAAAGCAGACTGAAACGAGCAAAGAGATAATTGGATAAGAAGGCTGTAGCGGACAAAGTTTTGAAAAAGTGCTTGAACCATGGATATCCTCAACGTCGTGAACATAACGATCAAAGTCATAGTGTCTAGCATGAGAAAAATATAAGTTCAATGTATTTCAATGAGTGACATTCAAATGGCTCAGAGAGCTAAAAGGCCTTCTTCATCATGAAAAAGGCCTTTTAGGATTATTTTTTTGATGTTGTGATCTATTTGTCTTTATGGTCATGATTGTCATCATCTGTGTGGCCGAATATTTTTTTGAGGTTCAAATTTCGTTTGTTTTCACGCTCTTCGAGCTCCATTTCAGCTTGGCGGAGAGTGATTTCTTCTTGGCGTTTTTGTCGAGCTTCAGCTTCCCGCTTGATTTTTTCAAGCTTTGCTTTTTGTCGGTTCTTTTTATCAAAGGTGATGGCGCGTATCACTTCGTCGCGTGTAATGAAACCACGATTTCTTTTGAGAGCAGCAGTCACTATAACCGGGCTGATGCGTCTTAAATCACTTCCGGAAAGGCCGTCGCTGGCTTCTTCAAATTCTTCGTCGTGTGCTAAGCTTTGAAGAAGACCTTTCGTGATTTCTGCTTGTCTATCATCGCCCCTGATGTCTTGAGAAATATATTTATTGAGGATTTGAATACGGTTTTCAAGATTTGGAAGACCGATTTCAACCGAGTAATCAAAACGTCTATAAGCGGCTTGATCAATCGTATCAGGAAAGTTTGTTGTGACGATAAAAGAAATATTGGGTGAGCCTGATCCTGCGATAGTCAAAAACTCTCTTAAATACTCATTTCTTTGACCCATCATGTTTGACCCTCCGAATAGCGCTTCGCCTTCGTCTATGAAGATGACGTGCTTGACAGGAATCGCCTGTGGTTCTTGTTTTTTAGATTTTTCTGACTTGAACAGTCTTGAGAAGCGGTTTTTCATTTTACTAAAAGTTGAATTTGATGGTTGAGAGCGTTTGACTGCAGATTCTCCTAGGCCTTCAACGTAGTGAAGAAGGTGTGCGAACTGCTGGTGATGTTGTGACATAATCTTGCTGGCAGAGTAGACCTTAATAACATAATTACCCTCTGCAGCTATTCTTTTCGCTATTTCTGTTTTACCTGTTCCTGGAGGTCCATATAATAAGAGGGAAGGCAAAGGCTTGTTCATTTTGGCAGATCGGTTGAGGTGGCTCACAAATGTCTCGACTTGCAGTGAAGCTTCTTCGTCAAGAATAATGCCTTCAACTTTTTCAGGATATGATGTGAGAGTCATAGTCGAGTTTTCATAAAGGTCTGGTGCTAGAGCTTTTCTTTGCTTGCGAACGACTGACGGCATGACAATACCGTGAATAAGAGTGTCGGCAAGACCGTTGCCAATTTTGTCAGCTGCTTTATTTAAGATTCTTGAAAAAATCCCTTGGCCCTCACCAAGAAAAAGTCTTGTGACCCCTAGGATGGCTGATCCCATAACGCTTGTTGCTATGCGGCCTGTTTGGTTATATGAGTTGGTCTCGTCGAGATCTTCAGGGAAGAAGTTTTGACCAAGCTTATCCCCTAGGGCTGATGATTTAAGTTGCGAATAATGCGATGCTTTTTCACAAAAACCATTGTAGTTATTGGGTTTTAAGTCCATGCGATGCTGTTTTGAAGCACTGATGGCTGAGGAAGAGGAAAGAACCGTTATAAGAAAGAGATGCGATATTTTTTTTTGCTTAAGAGAGAAGAACATAGAGAAAACTCCGAACACCTGAGGAAAAGAAAGCAAAAGTATTTTCTTAATACTTATCCACATGTTATACGCATTATAAAATTTGTCAAATTATTTTAAACAACCTTCCAATAACAGTATGTTAACAGTAGGTTGTAAGTAAAAATAAGAAGAAGCTATGATGCAGTTTTGTCATAACACCTCTGTTTATTGTTGGCATTAGAATTTACCACTTATATTTCAGTGCCTTATAATTTGTTCTGGGATTTAAGAAGGGACATTTTTGCGACTCGTGCGACTTTATCGGGATCAAAAGGTTTTTCTATAAAGTAAACACCTTCAAGGATGTGTGTAGGAGTATTGGCTTGTATCTCAGGTAAAAAAGCGGAGATGCAAATGACTGGGGAGTTTTTGTTTTGAGTATGGCCTTCGCGTACGGTTTTGATGAATTCGAGGCCGTTCATACCTGGCATCATAAAATCAGTAATGATGAGGTCAAATTTTGTTTTCGATAACTGGGGAACAGCCGTTTTACCATCATCAGCGGTTTCGATTGCTGGTGTTGTGAGAAGGAAGTCATATTCGACAAACTGCTCTTGAAGAATCTCTAAAATATCAGGGTTGTCGTCAACCAATAATATATTCATGGGATTCTGCATTTTGACTCCTTAAGATGCTAATGGTTCTCTTTGACTTGATACAGAGAGAAGTTCACAGAGGCGTTCTGGAAAATCATCAAGTGATACAATTTCTTTGTGAGCGTTGAGGCGAATTGCTTCACGCGGCATCCCGAAAACAACACAACTCTCCTCGTCTTGAGCAAGGGTGTAAGCACCACTTTCTTTCATTTTTAAAAGACCCTGAGCTCCATCTCGACCCATACCGGTGAGTATGGCGCCGATAGTATTTTTTCCAACTTCTTGCGCAACGGAGTTCATGAGAACGTCAACGGCTGGAACATGTGTTTCCCCTTCAGATCCCTCTTGTAAATGAATTTTCAATTGATCTTGTGTTTTTTTAACAATCATATGTTTGTCGCCAGGGGCTATATAAACCGTCCCTGGGCTGACAACGTCCATGTGCTCAGCTTCTTTAACGTGAAAAGGGCATAGACTATCAAGTCTTTTGGCAAAAAGAAGAGAGAAATGTTTAGGGATGTGCTGAACAATTAAGATTGGAGGGATATTTTCTGGCAAACTTTGTAAAATATTTGCAAGAGCAACAGTACCCCCTGTTGAAGATCCAATTGTAATAATTTTATCTTTCCGCAGTGATGAATGATTTGTGGGTTTCACTTTAACAACGGAGGTCTTTTTAATATGAGATTTTCTAGCAGATGCTGCAATTTTAATTTTGTCAGTAAGCTGAGGAATGAAAGTTTCCATCTCGCTTAAGTCTGGTTTTTCTACAAAATCAATGGCACCAAGTTCCATTGATTTAAGTGAAAGTTTTCTATCTTCGTTATTTACACCTGAAATCATAATGACGGGTAGCTTTCTTTTTGGAATCATTTGCTCTAAATACTCAATGCCGTTCATATGAGGCATATTAATGTCAAGAGTGATAAGATCAGGTTCACTGTCTTTCATAAGCTTTTCAGCTTCTAAAGGATCAGAGGCAATACCAAAAAGTTCAAAATCATGATTTTTTTCTACAATAGATGCGATGAGATTTTGGATAACTTTTGAATCATCAACGATAAGAACTTTCGTTTTACCTGATGGTTGAGGAGAAGTTGTGATTGTTGTTGAGATTTTTTTGCTCGATTTAGAGGCATTTTCTTTTCTCCCATATACGGAGAGTCCAATACTTTCTAAGGGTTCAGGTATTGTTTTCAATGTTTCACACATACCTGTAATAAGGTGTCCGTCAGGCTGCAGATGATTTGATAGTTTTTGAATGACTTTTAAAATAGTTGGTTCGTCAAAATAGATAAGAACATTTCGGACCATAATGAAGTCGAATTTCATCGGTATTTTCTGATCAAAAGCACATAGGTTATGCTGGCGAAATTTTATTTGTTTTTTGAGTTTGTCCGAAACTTTACATAAATCAGCATTTTGTCCTTTGCCAATGAGAAAAAAATCTTTAATCTGTGACATAGAGACATCTCGTTGAACGAGTTGTTTATTATAAACGCCCTGTGAGGCAAACTGTAAAACATCTGTGTCAATGTCTGTGGCTAAGATGCGATAATCAAAAGGACCAACAACTTTTTGCATTTTTTCAAATGTCATCGCAAGGCTATAGGCTTCTTGCCCATAGGAAGAGGCTGCAATCCAAGCTGATATTGATTTTTTTGGATTTGCTTTGATTCTAGATTCAATATGCTGAAAGTGCTCTTTTTCACGAAAAAATTCTGTTTTGTTTGTTGTCAATGCATTTGTAAAATAGGTCATTTCTTCTATATTATTGTCTTTTAACAGACAAATATAGTCATGCCACACTTGAAACCCATGATGGCGAAGGCGTTTCCCAAGGCGACTTGTAAGAAGAGTTTTCTTCGACTCTTGCATCTTAATACCTGTTTTTTGCTTTAACAGGTCTTGCATGAACTTAAACTCGCTATTGGAGAGTTCTGGTATCACTTGTGCCATAAGAGATCCTTAGATGTTGTCCCAATCATCATCATTATGAGATGTTGCGCCATAGGTTTGACCGATAGATTGTATTGAATTATTCTTTTCAGTGGATTTTTTAGATTTTTTTGGATCTTTTGGTTTTCTTTCTTCTGCCTGAAGAGCAATCTCATCATGAGAAACTGGTTTGTTGTAGATAATCTCCATGAGTTGCTCAACGTTGGAAAGAAGTGTTGTGGATTGATCTTCGAGCCCATCAGCCACTGTTGCTGAGTTTTCTGCTGTTGCTGAGTTTTGTTGGGTTGCTTGGTCGAGTTGGTTCATGGCTTCGTTGACCTGTGAAACGCCGTCAGATTGCTCTCGTGATGCTGTCACAATACGAGCTGCCTGCTCTGATAGTAGTTCTGCGTCAGAAGCAATGCTCTCAAGGTATTTTGCTGTGTCTTTTACAAGAATGTTTCCTTGTTCAACTTTCTTCTTACTTTCTGAAGTAATGGATTCTGTGTCACGGATGGATTGCTTAACCATAGAAGATATTTCAAGAGCAGCTTTTCCACTCATTTGAGCCAAGTTTCCAACTTCTTGTGCTACAACAGCGAATCCTCTTCCGTGTTCCCCTGCTCTTTCTGCTTCAACAGAAGCATTAAAAGAAAGTAGTTTTGTTTGAAAGACGATTTCGTCTATGACTTCTGTTTTTTCTCCAATTTCTCCAATAATTGAAACAAGGTCTTGTATTTTGTTGTTACTTTCAGTGATTTCATCCATGGATTTGACCAGATCTGTCATAGAAATATTGCCTTTATTAGCCATATTTTTAACATGTGCAGAAAGGTCGGAGGAATCTTGTGCTTGCTGAAGATTGTTTTTGACCATTGCACTAATTTCTTCGACGGAGGCGGCTGTTTCCTCAATTGCGGCACCTTGCTCTGTTGCAAGGTCGGACAGCTGTTGGCTGGATTGGGACATCGATCGAGCAGCTTCAGAAACTTTTTCTGAGCCATCGCCTAGCTCTTTGGCGATATGTAGAATGGGATTTGCAATACCTTTTCCAACGAAAAGTCCGAAAGAAATAGTGATAATGACAGAGAAGAGTGCAATGAGAAGCATGTATTGGCCGAGAAGTTCAGCGGAATAAAAAGCTTCTTTGGTACTTTGTTGAGCAATAAACGCCCACCTTAGTCCAAGAAGGTCAAGTGGGGCGAAGCGTGTGAGAACACGAGATCCAAGATAGTTCTGTGTAACTCTTTCCCCTGATTCTCCTGAAATAGCATCATTGACATCAAGAGTTTCTATTTTTCCAGTTTCAGAATTTCGGAATGAGCTTACAACACTTCTGTGGTCAGGATCTAAAAAGCTGTCCGATCGCATGAGGTTGTCTGGACCAACAATGAAACTTTCGCCTGTTTCACCTAGCCCTCCTCTTTCGCCCATAATGCTGTTAATACCATCGATAGGCATTTGAAAGACAACAACAGCAATGTTTTCTCCTTTATGGAAAATAGGTGCAGCAATAAAGCTCGCAGGAGCTTCATAAGAAGGAGTGTATTGTTTGAAGTCAATAAGGGAAACAAAATTTTGATCTTTGGTTTGTGCGGCTTCTTTAAAAACTTCAGCGAAATTAGTATTGGAATAAGGTCCAGTTATAAGTGATGTTGCGTAGTCCAACTCTTTAAAGACAGAATAAATAATATGACCTGTTTTAGAATCAAGAATGAAAATATCGTAATATCCAAAGTTTTCTAGGTATTCTTTGATATATGGGTGGTTTTTGTCATGGTGCTCGGAATATAACGAATTATCACTTGCTTTATAGAGTTCATGCTTTGATCCAAGTGGATGTTCATTATCTTGAATGTACCGATATTGCCATAAAATAGACAGGTCATCCATTTGACTGACAAGAGAATTTACATCGGGTTTTTCTCCATTTTGAGATTGATATTCTTCACCAAAAGGACCGTTGTAATATTGTAATAAAGAGGTTTTCATTGATTCAATACTTGCGTCATCAATTTGTTGCTCTTCAATAATGCTAAAAAAAGATTCTCGAAAGTCAGCTGCTGCTTCTTGAATCATAATATCATGTGAGAAAGAGGTGATTTGATGTTTAATATCAGTAAAATATCGTTTTACACTACTGAGCTTTAATTCTTGTATAGATCTTAATCGATCAAAGGCAGCTTCTTCTAGAAAATCGTTTGAGAGCTTATATGCTAAAGAACCCATAATAATTAAAGGGACAATGCCACTGCAAACGAATTGGAGGAGTAACTTTTTCTTTAAATCAAGTTTCATCATGCTGCACCACCTTGTCCTTGGTCTTTTAAGACCTTGAAATCTGTTCTGTTCATAGATCTATGTAAATCGATAAGGAGTGTGAGCTCTCCATCATGATGTTTCGCAATCCCGTAAACACCATCACCTTTGCGGTTTGAAGTATCTTCTAAATTAATTTCTAATTCAGAATCGTCATAACCAACAACTTCGAGGACTTCATCAACAATAGACCCCACAACAATATCTCCTACGTGAGAAATAATAATACTGGTTTTTTGAGAATTCACGTCTAGGCTTTGAAAGCCTAGTTTAATTCTTAAATCGATGACTGAAATGATTTGACCTCTAAGGTTTATGAGTCCTTTATAAAAAGGAGGGACCTTAGGAAGAGGTGTTATATTTGTGAGTCCAATGACTTCTTTGACCCTTGATAAGGGGAATGCATATCTTTTATCACTGAGGCTAAAGATAAGGTGCTTTTTCTTCGATCGAGCAGATTCGTTTTCCGTAATATTTGTTCCGTCTAACAAGCTCATAAAATAGAACCTCTCATTTATAATTGTTTTTAACAACAGAGTTTAAATCAAGAACTAAAGCCACTTTTCCATCTCCAAGAATGGTTCCTCCGCTGGATGATTTTACTTGACGAAATTCAGGACCTAATTGTTTCAGAACAATTTGCTCTTGGGATAGAATTTCATTCACAAAAAGTGCATATTCATTTTGTTCATAACGTGTAATAAGAGCGAGTTTTTTTGTGGATTTTTTCTTTTTTGTTTTGATTTCTTCGACATCAATAACCTCAGCTTTGTTTCTCTTTTTTTCTTTTTTGGGTGTTACATCCATTCTTTTTGTGACGAGAATGTCTTTGAGGTCAATGACTTTTAGAATACGATCTTGAAGACGAATAATATTTTCATCTTTTTGATAACAGTCTTCATTTATTGAAATCGCTTCGTTGAAATCTGAATTTGGTACAACATATTTTTCTCCAGAAATAGAAATAATTGTTCCGTTAAACATAGCAAGACTCAAAGGAAGGCGGATGATAAAACATGTTCCTTTGTCTTTTTTGGAGAAAATTTTGCAATGGCCTTTTAAAGCTATGATTTTTTGATTAACAACATCCATTCCGACACCTCGACCAGATATTTCAGTTGCTTCTTCTCGAGTTGAAAATCCACTGGCAAAAATGAAAGAAAAAACTTTTTCATCACTAAGCTCCTCACCAGATCCTTTAATAATTCCTAATTTTTGAGCTTTTCGTAGGATACCTTCACGATTTAACCCCCCTCCGTCATCTTCAACAATAATCTCGAAAGATCCTCCGTTGCGCTGAGCTGTAAGGCTGACTTTTCCTATGGGGTCTTTTCCTTTTTCGACTCTATCTTCGGCGGATTCAATGCCGTGATCGACTGCGTTTCGAATCATATGAGTTAAAGGATCTATGAGAGCGTCGGCAATGGTTTTGTCTAGCTCAGCAGTCTCTCCTTTTTTAATAAAATCGATCTCTTTTCCAGTCATTTTAGAAATATCACGAACTGTTCTTTCCATACGATTGAATAATGGCTTGATGGTGACCATTCTTAAACTCACCATTGTGTACTGTAAGTCTTGTGTGATCTTTTTAAGAGAAAGAGCAGTTTTTCTGACAAATTCTTCTTGATCTGAAATATCACCCTCTAGAATATGATCGAGTGAAGACTGTAAAATAACCTGCTCTCCAAATAAATTGAGGAGTTCGTCTATTTTTCTTAGGGGAATCTTAATAAGCTCGTCGGCCGTGACAGTGGTAGGCTGAATCATTGCGGAGGGTTGCTCAAGGTAAGGAGGTGGAGGCTCAGAGTCAGAGCTTTCTTCTTGTCTGTAATCATCGCCGCTGCTTTGCTTGACATCATGGCTTCTTTCTGAGGAGGTTGTCGAATGTTCTGTGTCCTCAGAGCCTTCTACTTGAGGGTTATGAAGCAAGTATTCTAGTTTTTGTGTATGGGTCGTGAGGTGATGTGTGTCGGCTTCGACATTATTTCTTGCTTGTTGTTGATAGTTTCTTAAGTGATCAACAGTGTGAATAAGTCCATCAATAATGTCTGGTGTGATTTTCATCTCGTCAGCACGTATTTGACTTAAGATGTTTTCAGCAGCATGAGCGCACTGAGAAAGATCTGTGAGTCCTACTGTCTTTCCTGAGCCTTTTGCATTGTGAAAAAGCCTAAATAGCTCGTTGACGCAATCTTTGTCATCTTGGTTTTTTTCGAGCCTCATGAAAGCTTCTTCCATGCTTTCTAAAAGATCACTAAGCTCGTCTAAAAAAGTTTGTTTTAATTCGCGAAGAAGATCGTCGTGCGACATACAACCACCAGTTAGAGTGTTCTCAACATTCCATCGGTCAGTTTTTTAAAATGATAAAGTTTATGTGTTAAATTTTTCTCTTATCGGGCGCTGAAACCTGCTATAGTGACGAGCACTCACTCTTTTGTGGGCACAAGATTGTTAATCTAGAGTTCATATAATGAAAACTCTAGAATTTATCGTTGTGATGAAAGTTTTTTTATTAAAGCTGAGGGAGCAGAATATGCTCAATGGTATTGAAGACTTACAGGCAAATTGGAATGGGCAAATGATGCCTTTATCCCAAGTTAGAATTAGCCCATTAGACCGTGGTTGGTTATTCGGTGACGCAATGTATGAAGTCATTCGAGTGATTCATGGTAAACCATGGCTGGCTGAAGAACATATTGACCGCTTGTGCGTAGGTCTTCAAGATCTTCGTATTGTTGGAATAAGTAAAGAAGACCTTCAAACCCGCCTTGTCGACTTGATTGAAGGCGCCAAATGCCTGCATGGGTTTGTGTATATGCATGTGACTCGTGGAGTTGCTCCTCGTCGTCATTTACCATTTGAAGATATGGTTCCTAATTGTCTTTTGTATATCCAGAGTTTTGCTGATATCGATCCACTGGCTATGAAGCGCTCTCAAGGTCTCAGTATGATGACCACTGAGGACCCTCGTTGGAAACGGACAGATTTAAAAACAACGAATCTTCTTGGGAGTGTGATGGCTGGAATGGACGCTGCACGCAGCGGTGTTGATGACGCTATTTTTATTAATGCAGATGGGTATGTCACTGAAACAACTCATTCAAATATCTTTTTTGTTCGGCATGGTCGAGTGATTACACCACCTTGTGATGGAATTCTTAATGGAGTGACACGGAGTTATGTGATTGAGCTCTTAGAGTCGAAAGGAATTCCTGTTCATGAAGAAAAAGTTTCAGAAACAGACCTTGAGCAGATGGATGAGATTTTTTTAACAGCAACCATGGCTGGTATTATGCCTGTTGTTGCTGTCAACGGACGCTCAATCCGCTCGGGACGACCAGGCTTGATGACGACCAGCTTGACAAACTGGCTGCTTAAGGAAAGAGCAGCTTTAAAAGATCCTTCTGGTGAAAAAAATACAGTTAAAGAGTCACAAAAAATGCCAAAGAAATCATGGCTCGTATCATCAAATCAAGATCACGTATAAAAAGGTTAGAGAAAGCTTATGTCTCAGGCTCTTGTGGTATCGTTTGTTTGGTATTTTTGTTTTCTTATTTCTACAGTCGTGCACGAAGCTTCGCACAGTTTTGTTGCCCTCCTTGGAGGGGACCGGACTGCGTATGAAGGAGGCCAAGTGTCTCTGGATCCTTGGCCGCACATCCGAAGAGAACCTTTTGGCATGGTGATTCTTCCTATTCTCGCTGTTTTTTACATGGGGTGGCCTATTGGTTATGCTTCCGCTCCGTATCGTTTAGATTGGGCACACCGTTATCCAAAACGGGCAGCGCTGATGGCTCTTGCAGGGCCAATGGCAAACTTTTTATTAGCTCTATTCGCTTTTGCGCTTTTAAAGTGGGGGCTGTCTGCGGGCTGGTGGCAGTACCCGAGTCGTTCATTAAGATTAGATCGTTTAGTTGCTGGCCATGGTTTGTTAGGTAATTTTGGGATTTTTTGCAGTGTTTTTTTATCTTTAAATTTGCTGCTTGGAGTGTTTAATTTATTACCAGTTCCTCCTTTGGATGGCAGCACAGCTTTAGGATTGTTTTTACCGACTCGAATGGCGCGAAAATATCATGATTTTTTGCAAATTCCCGGTCTAGCGATGATAGGGCTGTTTGTTGCTTGGAACTTTTTCCATAATATATGGAATGCTGTGGTTTGGCCGGTGATTTTGTTGCTGTATACCTTATAATATGATGTTTTTGATTTGTTTAGTATAAAGCCTTAGTTCTTATCTCCTGTGTCATAATCAAAAATGATTTCGATGCATAAAAACCGAAGATTTTTAAGTTAAAAAGATATATTTATTTATATAAATTGAATGCGGTGCTGGTCTCACACAGAAAGATCATTTTTTTGTATGGAGGCAGGTCCGTCTTTTGGTTTTATACAGAAGGGTTCTTTTATGAAAATATGTGCTTGTAGTGTATTGACGATTGTTTTGACAGGCTGTTTACCAAAAGATTCAAAAGTGACTGCGTTTGAACAGCCGGAGTCTATAAAAGGAACTTACTCTGATCATGCATGGGAGTTTTCACTTCCTGCTTTAGATGCTGATATTGGAGCTTATGAACCCAATGATAGTTTTCAAATAAGCCCTTTTGTGAGTTCTAGTCAAGACCATGTAAAAATTCAATGCCTTCTTAAATCGGAATCACAGCAAAAAAACAAATGGTTTTTTAATTTTTTTGCTTATGAAAAAGATCAGATCATTTTTTATAAAAGCTATGCTTTACAAAATTGTCGATCTTTAAAAGTTAAACTATCTGATGATTTTTCTTTTGACCATATTGGATTTAAAGTGTCGTGGAATGAGGGTCGGCAAAATTATGTTGTCTACCAAGGTCAATCTCATAGCCTTACTGATACTGTCTTATCACGTGTTCTTTTGGATAAAAAGATGGAGAGGCATATGTCACAAGTTATATGCCATGATGAAGGCTTTTATTATGGGAAGCAGTGTCAGAGTCAATGGTTCTCATTAAAAGTGAGGCGGACGCAGCTGTGCTTATGGAAAAATTTGAATAAAATGAAAACATCACTTATACAAGATTCTTGTGGCGATGAGTCTGCACAATTTCAGTTGAGAAGACGGCAGCAAGAAGGGTATACGCTGCAGGAACGTTCGAGTTATCAGTGTTTAACTCGTTCTGATCAAGGCTGGGAGTTTAAGCCTTGTTATGTTTTCACAAAAGAAATCAATTCAGATCTAGCAAGAAAACAGCTCTTTTTAGTGAATGAAGTTCCAGGAAATGGGTTGCAACTGGAGCTCTTAGGAGAAAGAAAACAGTGTGTAGGATTGTCTTCTGGTGTGACAGAAAATGGAGCTGAAATACAGAAGGTCACGTGTATCAAGGACCTTGGTCAGTGGTTTGATATTTTATAGAGAATTATTCAGGTTCTTCTTTTTCTCCGAGATAAGAACTTAGTTTTGCACGAATGACTTTTGGATTTTCCCCTGCGATAATTCCTCTTGAGCCAATTTTAATCATTTCAAGCCCAGTTCTCTCCATTGTAGAGTTAAATTTGAGTTTTGAAGAAAGAGGAATGAAAATTAAGGTTGAAAAAAGTGAACCATAAAGTGTGGTTACAAGTGCTACCGCGAGTCCAGGGCCAATTTTAGAAGGGTCTGAAAGGTTAGCCATAATAACAATCAGCCCCACAACAGTACCAATCATACCAAAGGCGGGACAGGACTCACCAAGGAAGTCTAATACGTCATGAGCATGTTTATGCCGCCTTTTTAAATTAAGCATTTCTGTACTTAAAATTCCTTCAATAGTATCAGCATCGTATCCGTCAACCATGCTTCGAACGGCTTTATTCAGATAAGGATGATTGACGGTGTGTTTTTCAAGGCTAAGAATGGAACCTTTTCTAGCAACTGTAGCGCACTCAATGATTTCGTCGACCATTTCAGCATATGATGCAACGCTGGACTTAAAACAGATAGGGATTGCTTTGAGACCTGCCATAAAACAAGGGATATTCAAACGCATCATGGTTGCAAAAAGACTTCCTCCCATTACAATGACAAGACTGAGAAGATCCCAATACATTCCAAGGCCTAACTCAGCAGAAGAAACAACCATACATCCGACAACAACAGCACTCCCACAAATTAATCCCAGAATTGTTGCTAAATCCATTAGGTTTCTCCTTCGCATATTTTATAACTGAGAACTTTTCGTGGAAACACCGAATGATCAATTTCAAGTGTGGAATATCGGATTTTTTTCTGGAAAACATCGACTGATTTTTGGTATTCCATTTCTAGGTAACATTTTTGTTTGCCGATTTTATAATTACGGACACAAAGACTGACAAACCCTTCATGAGCGATCTCGACATGATTGACATCAGGTTCTAAATACCATTCGCACTCTTTGAGACGTTGAGGGTCACACCCTAAAGTGAACAGTGTAAAGCAAAAGGTAATGATGTTACGGTTTGTAATCAATTTTGATATCCACTCGGCGATTTTTTTTGCGCCCTTCTATTGTCTCATTAGAGAACGCTGGATCTGAAGCGCCAAATCCGGCAATTTTGACCTTATCTGGTGCAAAGTTCTGA
The DNA here is from genome assembly GCA_045106415.1 of Oligoflexales bacterium. Lineage (GTDB taxonomy): Bacteria > Bdellovibrionota_B > Oligoflexia > Oligoflexales > Bog-1112 > JBGCEP01. Next base: position 118,847 of record JBGCEP010000010.1, read on the forward strand.
TAATCTAAGAAATATCGAGCGATATAGCTTGCTCTCAAGGAAGAAAGTTCTAGATTTGAAAATCCGCTTCTAGGAATAATATGATCTGTATGACCTGTGATGATGATGTGCCGATTGAGTGATGATAAGACTTCAATAAGAGGTTTTAATTTTTTATATGAACTTAATGTTAAACGATATTTTCCCGGCTTATAAAAACCTGAAGATGTCAGTCGAACTGTGATGCTGGTCTTGTTTTTTAATAATGAAATAGATTTTCCAATGTTTTTTTGATGCTGATCAATTTTCCCGCTTTCAAGAGTTGCAATTGATTGTTTTATCAAATCAAAGTCTCGATTTAATATATTGATGTTAAAAATATTTTTATTACTTGTTTCGATTTTCTTTTTTGGAATTTTTTTACCTTTCCAAAACTTGAAAACAGCTTTTCCATTAGGTAAAGGGCCCTTTTGAGGCTCATTGATAGAGTCTGGTACTTCCATAAAAGCTTCGCGTATTGAAGAGGCAACTCCTAACATAGTAAGAGTTTCTCCTTCGGGTTTGATACCGTAAAGAACCACAAATGTCGCAAAAAGAAGAGTCATTAAGTCAGCATAACTCACCAGCCAACCAGCTCCTCCACCGCCTTCATCATCGTCTTCGATAGTAAACCTCGTTAGTTATCCGCGTAGTTGATAAATATTTCAACTCTACGATTGAGTTGACGACCGTATGGTTGATCTTGTCGTGCAATGGGTTTTCTGTCTGCGTAGCCAGAGATGCTAAGAAGCTTAGCGTCTGCTTGTAGGTTTTTTATAAGATATGCTGAAACAGAGTTTGCACGTTGTGTTGAAACAACCCATTTTGAAATACCTTTCTTTTCTGGAACGTCATCAGTATGCCCTTCAATATGAAGAGGCTGTTGAAGATCGACAAGGTTTTGTAACAAAGGTTTTAATGACTTTAGATCTGATTGATTGGCTTTGGATTGCCCTTTTTGGAAGTATAAAGAAGAAAGAAAATTGAGCCGGATTGATGATTCATTTTTTTCAATCGCAACGACATCATGGTTTTTAACATTTCCTTTTCTAGGCTTTTTGACACTGAGCATTTCTACAAGGTTCCTTAAGTGTGCATAATCTTTTTCTATTTTGCTTTTTGAGAAATGAGTTTCCAGTGCTTGTCTTTTACTGACAGGCTCATGAGCAATGTTGCCTTTCCAAAACCTAAAAATATCAATTCCTTTTGTGAGTTCGCCTTTTTTTTCAACCAAAGGAATATCTTCAGGAACTTCAACAAAACTTTCTTGAATTCTAGATTTGACTCCTTGGAAAGCTGATGTTTTCCCTTCAGGTTTTAAGCCATAGAGGACTACAAATGTTGCAAACAAAAGGGTCATTAAGTCAGCGTAACTTACGAGCCAACCACCACCTTCGCCGCCTTCATCATCATCATCTTCGATAAGGGTCTCTCCTTTTTTGGATATGCGAGATCATATTATCACGCACATTTTAAAAAAAAGTCTGGTGAAGCAGGCTGTTTTTTTCCTCTCTCACCTTATTCAGAATTTTTGATGAGATTCGACGATGTTATAGAATTTTTGTACCATAGGGAGGACTGTAGGAGGTGATCATGACAGATGAAGCAATGAAAAAATTAACAGGGCATATTTTACTTGCACTTTTGTTAGGTGTTGGGTGTGGGGGCCTGCTTCAACTGCTTCCTCAAGGCTTTGTTGGTCTGGCATTTATCGAAGCCTGTCTTATTATTGTTGCGAATTCTTTTATTTCAGCTTTAAAAATGATTGTTGTTCCTATGGTCTTTTTTTCTATTGTTTCAGGGGTTGCAAGTTTAGAGGGGACACAAACTTTAGGGCGTATGGGATGGAAAACTTTTATTTTATATACTCTTACAACTGTGATTGCGATCAGTATGGCTTTAGGCATAGCAAAAGTTAGTGGGATTGGAATCGGTCTCAAGATGGTTCATCTTGCTGAGCCATCTTTGGCAACTCCTCCAGGGGTTGTGGAAGTTTTAAGTCAGATGATTCCATCGAATCCTATTCAAGCGGCTGCAAATGGAAGGATGCTCCAGCTCATTGTGTTTTCTCTTTTTCTTGGGACAGCGATTTCAGCGTCAGGGGCTCCAGGACGAAGAATTGCAAAAAATATGGATGATTTTTTATCCGTGATGATGAAGTTGATTAATTTAATTTTTTATTTTGCACCTTACGGTGTTTTTGCTTTAGTTACACGGGCATTTTATCAAGTTGGTTTCGGTGTTTTGAGCTCGCTTATGAGTTATTGTCTTGTTGTTTTTGTTGTTCTAGTGTTGCAAGCTCTTTTCACATATACGTCTTTATTATGGTGTGTCGGATTAAATCCTTTGCTATTTTTTAAAAAGATGAAGCCTGTTGGGCTTTTTGCTATGAGCACAGCAAGCTCAAACGCCACACTCCCTATGACTATGGAGGCAGTGACTCATGACCTAGGAGTGGAACCCTCTGTTGCTTCTTTTACGTTGCCTTTGGGTGCAACGATGAATATGGATGGTACAGCAATTATGCAAGGTGTGGCCACGGTGTTTCTCGCACATGCCTACGGCATTGATTTAAGTTTGATGGATTATGTCAATGTGATTATGATGGCGACACTGGCTTCTATCGGAACAGCAGCTGTGCCAGGGGTTGGTCTCGTGACGCTGGCTATGGTTTTAAAACAAGTTGGTATCCCAGCAGAGGGGATTGGGATGATCTTAGGGGTTGATCGCCTTTTAGATATGTTGCGGACAGCTCTCAATGTCTGTGGTGACGCTGTTGTAAGCTGTGTGATTGCAAAAAGTGAATTCAAAATGAACACAGATTGCTATCACTCATAAAGAAAAACTGTAAGGTGTGGGGATAAAATATGCCGTTTTTATTAAGAGCTTTGTTTTTTACTCGAAGAGCTCTTGCTGTTCTCATGTGGGCATACGGTATGATGCGAGTAAAGGGTTGGTTTCCTTGGCTTTTGTTGACTGTCTTGGCACTGTATTTTGTATCTAAAGTTCATGAGAGTCGAGCAAAAAACATCTTTGCAAGTGCTGTGTTTAGTGTTTCTTTTGTGTTTATTATTATTGCATCACGATCTGTGCAAGAACCTTTACCGCTTGACGTTGTTGCCAAAAACTGGATTCAAGCTTGTGAAGTGCAACGGCAAAATCCTATCATTCAAAGCTTGCAAAAATTTTCAGGTAAAGAAACATGCGAAGATATTTGGTTTGCTGTGAAAAAAAGCAGCCGTCTGTATTTGCAAAGCTCTTCTTTAGAGTCCATTGAGCTGTTGTCTGCTTTTAATCACATAAGAGTTTTAGATCTTTCTGATAATAACATTAAGAACCTCGAAGTTCTTCAGAGTTTTCAATCTTTGCAAGAGCTAAATGTAAGTAGGAACCCTGTCCAAAAGGTAAAAAGCTTGCCTGTTAGTTTGATTGATTTAAATATTGCTTCTACTCATTTTGAAGACGCCGATAGTTTAGTTCATATTGTGAAAATACGATCTCTAGATATCTCTTATACAAAGGTGAGTGACCTTTCTCCTCTCAAAAATCTTCAGCATTTAAACAGGCTCCGTATGGAAGGTTTACAACTCTTTGAGGGTGAAAAGTTTAATGAAGCGCTATGCCCTTTAAATCAAGGCATTCTTGGGTTTCAATGTAAACTTATCATGGAATCGATTAGGTAAAATTTGCATTTGATTTCTTTTTTGAAAAAAACATAAAAAATCAACAAAAAAATCATGGAACATAGATGTTATCTTTTTTTAAGATGAGCCTCTGTTTCGTTTTTCTATGAAATCAGGTGATAATATCATGTGTGTCAATCATCTATGGCCTTAATGGCAGGAGGAGTTGTCCGTGGGCTTAAGGATAAAAACCAATATTGCTTCTTTGAATGCTCGTCGTAATTTGAATTCATCTACGAATACTCAAAGACGTGCGATGGAAAAACTATCTTCAGGTCAGCGTATTAATCGCGCAGCTGATGATGCAGCAGGACTTGCTGTCTCTGAAAATATGCGTGCAGATATTCGCTCTCTTGAGATGGCTCGCAGAAATACATCAGACGGTGTTTCTCTTGTTCAAACAGCAGAAGGAAGCTTGGTTGAAACGACCAATATTCTTGTGCGTTTGAGAGAACTGGCTGTTCAATCAGCGTCCGATACAATTGGTGATAAAGAAAGAGAATTTCTTGATAAAGAATTTCTACAGCTCAAAGACGAAGTTGACCGAATTGCACGTTCGACGGATTTTAATGGAACGCGGCTTCTTCTCGGGGGTTCAGATCGTCCTGATGATTATGGTTCAGGTGGGAATAGCAATCCATTAGAAATACAAGTGAGTAAAGATTTTTATGAAGATTCAGATGCTATTGATGTTCGCAACCCAGTCAATATCATTAAGGTTTCCTTTGCGAACTTAAATAGTACAACAACAGGTGAAGGTTCTTTAGATATCGGCGAGCATGAAGATGGGGCTCGTGTTCATAGAAAAGAAGATGCACAACACAGTATTATGAAGCTTGATAAAGCACTTTATAAAGTAAATGACTACCGATCTTATTTAGGATCTGTTCAAAACCGCCTGACATCCACGATTAGAAATTTAGGTGTCCAGGTGGAAAATCTTGAGGAATCGAGGAGCCGTATTCGCGATGCAGATTTTGCAGCTATTACGGCTGAGATGACGCAAGCAAATATTCTTCAACAAGCAGGTGTTTCTGTTCTATCGAATGCAAATAACCAACCACAAATCGCACTTTCATTATTAGGTGGTTAAAAAAATCTTTTTTAACTATCTGACATTACGGCCGTAGGTGTTTATAATCCGCAGCGGCTGTTTTTTCATATGTAGATAGGTGGCTGTACTTTTTCTTATGGAAATGAAACGGTTTCATTTTGAGTAACGTTCATGTTGTCGATTTCTACAAGTGTTTTTTAATATAGATACTCTAATATTCTGTTTTTGAAGAAAAAACTATCAACGGCTTAAGTTTTTGACTGAATCGCCGATAAGTATAATATCGGAAGTTTGAATTCATAATGATAGAGGTATTTATGAAAGTATCACGTACAAGTCGAGAAATTACAGAAGATTCAGGTTTTATTCTCATGAATGTTTTATTAGCCGTTTTTGCGCTTGGAATGACACTTACAGCTTTATCAATCTAGTTTTTCATCGTTAGAGGTGTAGGATGAATTTTGTTCAGTGTCTTCAACAGCTGTGAGATGTTTTTTTTCAGAACTTTCAGCTTTAGGGTTACTTTTATGTAGTAACTCTAAAGCTTTTTTGTCTTTCTCTATGACGGGGCGAGGTGGAAACCAGCTTGAAGAACTGTCATAACTCTTTAAAGACTCACCTCTTTGAAATCTTTGTAAAAGGTCTTCATTGTGCTTTTTACGGATTTCATCTGTGCTTTTTTTATCAAAATCTCTCAACTAAGACCTCCTTTTTTTAGAGTCCAATCTCAATACCAGCTCTTAAATTTTGTGAGTTTAAAGCAATTTTTTCATTCTGGTTTGATTGAAGAAATGAATGAAAACTTTTTTGCCATTCGAGAAGAGCTCCAACCGAGGGGGCAAGTGTAAATGCGCATCCAAGCCCTAAACTATGACCTTTTTCAGACCACGTGTTTGAGTAAGGTCCATATGAAGTTCGGTTAGGCTGGTACGTGTGAGTTTTTAGTCTTTCGTACTGACTTGATATTAAACTTGAAAAACGCGCATATGGAGCAAAGCTTTGAAGAGGAAACCATGTGTAGACTTCTGCTTTGAAACTATAACCATAAAGAACGTCAGAACTCTTTGAATTCACATGAGAAAAGTAAATACTTTCTCTCGCAGTAGATGCACCGATAGCAACAGGAATGTTTGGGTCGATGTTCCAGTGTGTGGCCAAGCTCATCGACGAACCTTGTCCTTTGCCGCGCATATCTTGTGATTGCGCTCTACCTTCAAGGTTAACAACCCTTCGTCCGCTAAGCACTTGGAAATCAAAGATTGCCACAGCTTGCACAACTGGTGTGTTTGTTAACAACATCCAGAGTGTGAATAGTGCTCTCATAAATAATCCTTAATAACAGACACTACGATCATAACATAGTTCTTTGCTCTGTAATTTTTAAAGACATGCTAATCTTATTACAAATGTTTTGTGATAGAGGGCTCTATTTGTGAAGGTCTGGTTACTGCTTTGTTCTTTGTGTGTATTGAGTTGTGGTACAGAGGAACTGTCTCTTGTAAAAAAACAGGGGCCTTGGCCACTGTCTGGGGAAAAGACGCCTGATCCAGTTTTTTCTCCTTTTGGCCCTCGAATTTTTAAAGAATCTTACGGGTTATCCAGTGGTGTATATTTTAAAGCAAGTCCCGATCAAGAGGTTTACTCTGTTGAGGAAGGTCTCATTGTGAAGTCTGTCACAAAGGACAACGCTAAAGAAGACTTGGGTAGGCTCTTAGTGGTTGCTCATAAGCCTTTACAAGATATTATTCCTCATCAGACAGTTTATGGCGGATTGTCTTCTTTTTCTGTTAAAAAAGGAGACTATGTGCAAAAAGGAGATCTTTTAGGCTTTGTCTCTGATACAGGTGTGGGAGAATCCCAACTTTATTTTGAATATCGACAAAATATCACAGGCCATAGTTTAGAAGAATGGAAGTCTGTTCATCCGCTTAAAATTTTGCCCTGTGATCCTCAACCCCCATCTGTGTCCCTAGTGAGGCGTGCTCAGGATCTAGAGCTTGTTTTGTCACAAGAGGGGCCGTGTTTGGATGTTTTCGGGTTTGAGGTTTATGCGTGGAAAAAGCAAAGAATCGTTATTGATTTTGAATCAAGAATGGGATTGGACTCCTCTTTGACAACTCCCTCAAAAGTGTATGAAGGAGTTGATATGAACCCAGTTTTTGACTCAACCACTCAAACCTGGAAGCTAACAGTTTATATATCAGGAGAATGGTCTAGCGTTTCTGAGGTTGGTCTTAATGTAAAAAGAATTGGTAAGGTCGAAGAGTTTAGTTTTTCTTTATAGTATTACGGAGCTGGAGCTTCTTCCGGTGCGCCAGCATCAACCCAAGCTTTGAACATTGCGATTTCAGCTGGAGTTAGAGCTGTTGCGTTATTCGGGGGCATAGGGCTGTTTGCATTTTCAATCCGAGCAAGGGATTGAGTGGCTGTGCCACTCAATCCATCGAAAGTTCCTCGGTTTGCGTGACAGCTGACGCATTTAGCGTCAACAATCGTTTTGATGTTGTCAACATAGTTGATGACAGCTGCTTCTTCAGCAGCCTCATCTTCTTCACCTTCATCAGACTCTTCATCTTCGTCAGACCCTTCGTCCTCATCTTCAGACTCTTCATCTTCGTCAGATCCTTCGTCTTCATCTTTATCAGATCCTTTGTCTTCAGAATCTTCGTCTTCATCAGATCCTTCGTCTTCATCAGATCCTTCGTCTTCATCAGATCCTTCGTCTTCATCTTCTGATGTCGAAAGGACTGAGAAAATTTCTTTTTCCAGACCTGCTGCTGTACCTGCTGGCTGTAGTGTCATGCGAAAGCTTAGTCTCATAGATGAGCGACCTTTTAAATCTTCTGCTCGGATGAGAAGAGCATCTGACTGATACATCACTTGCGATAAATCACTTGATGGACGAACAACCTTCTTGTTATCAGAACTTTTTGTATCTTCACCTTCAGACTCTTCATCTTCGTCAGAGTCCTCATCTTCGTCTTCGTCAGAATCCTCATCTTCGTCTTCGTCAGAATCTTCATCTTCATCCTTAGAATCATCTTCATCTTCATCTGCTAGACGAAGGCTTGCACCCTCATTTCCGTAGCGTAGAGTTGCAAGATAAGAGCAACCAGAAACAAACTTTGTAGATGTGATTTTAGATCCATCTTTATATTTGCCTTGAATGAAAATGTGATCTTTCTTCAGTGCGTCTTGGCACTTTTGCTCAACAACTTCTACTAGAAGCTCGTAACGCTCGACTAGGTCCTCAGCGTCATCTTCATCGACCTTTGACGTGACAAGGTCGGCGCGATCAGGAAGTGTGAAAAAAACCTCCAGCCCATCTCCAGGTAGAGCATCGGCAGATTGAGCAGGCGAACTTTTCTTCTCGCCGCAGCTGATCATGAAACCCACCAAAAATAAGCTCCACAGAGCTCGACTTAAGACCATCATACTTAATCCTCCTTGCCATAGTATATAGACGCTTCAGCGCCAGTTAATGACCTATTCGGATCCAAAGTGCGATTCTTAGAGTTTTAATCTGTAGGATGTGAAAAACATTTTAATATTCATATGTTATCAATGCATAAAAATGTGATGTAAAAAAACGCAAGATTTAGAGTGTGCAAGATTACTTGGTTTTTAATGAAAGTCTGGAAATCGGAAGAAATACTACAAGTTTTAGGAAAAACGGCAATTTTTTAATCACCTCCCTTAAAAAACAGGTTGTTAATGCAAAAATAAAGAGAGCTGTTGTGTAGAAACAAAAAGCATCGAAGGCATAAGGGGTTTTAATAATTGTGAATGACTGTTCCTGGGGTATTGTATGTTTCTTAAGCCATAGCGCTATACTTGCCCAAGCTTTTGCTTCAGAGGAATGTGAAGAGTTGAGAGTGTGGAGTTTGAAGTTTTTACTTTTTTTTCCTTGAGAGGTTCTCGGAGTAATATTTAACAAACCATAACTGAGATCTTGAATCTGCCAAAGGTAAGACCCACCAAAAGAAGTTGTTGCAACACTGTAGAGTTTGTAAGGGTCTAAGGGTGTTTGATCTATAGTGAGGTTAAAGTCATATATTTTAAAAAAAGGTGGGCGATATGTGTTGATTGCAATATGAGCTCCTGAGAAAATTGGTTCAAAATCAGAATCTGTAAATTTAGATAAAAAGAGCATGCTTTCAAGAAGATTTATGATCTCATATCCGTAAAACCATGCTTTGAGTATCGCTGCTCCTGGGGTGTCATCTCTAACCCCTTGGCCAAGAGGAAGAATCTTAAAAACTGTATCGACAGTCCATGGGGTTGTTGTGCTTTGTGGGTAGATCTCTCCTGCGCCAACCATTGAGAAATCAGATTGTGCGTATTCTCGGATGGCTTCTGCGACAAGGAGCTGTGTTTCTTGAGAAGAGATGCTTTGTTTTGTGGGTAGAGGCTCTTTCCAGGATAAATGAAGATCTTTTTCGAGGTCTTTATTGGCAAGAGATCTCCATTCAGCGATATCATGTGCAAGGCTGTGAGCGAAATCACCAGAGGGTGTTAGGGAAATAGGATGAAGTTTTGCGCTTATAACTGTGTTGTCTGGAGTGTGGATGTCGATATGCCCAACGAACTGGAGGTGAGATCCAGCTTGAACAACCCAGTTGTTTTTTTGTTTTAAGGGGAGTTGCAGTGCGGTGTGAGAATGCCCGCCAATAATAAGGTCTAGATGCTGTGTTTTTGAGAGCTCAATATCGTCACCCTCCCAAAGGCCACTTTCTTGAAGGTGAATCCCACCATGAGATAGAGCAATAATATATTTTGCTCCTTCTCTTTTAAGTTTTGATACAAGTTGTTGGGCTGTGGAGTAAGGATCTTGAAAATGAAATTCGCTTGACGTTTTTATGTGTTTTTGTGCGTGATTTCCCATCAACCCAATAAGGCCAATTTTTAAACCGTTTTTTTCAATGATCAGAGATTTTTTAAAAGATTTGAATTGAGGATCGTTTTGAAGGAGCAGAGTGTTGAGACTTAAGTTGGATGCTAAAATTTGTGGATGAGTGTGATGAGTGGCTTTAAGGATTTGGCTAAGTTTATGAATGCCGAAATCAAGTTCATGGTTACCTAAAGTGGTCGCGTCGAAATTAAGTTTTCCCATGAGGGTAAAACCACCGCCAGTTTTATGAGCAATGGTGTGATAAAGAGACCCCATAAGTGTATCCCCGGCATCAACTGTGATTGTGGGGTAAGGAGACTGGGTTTGAAGTTCTTGAATTTTTGCTAACGCCATAGGGGCGTAGTCCAAATTAGATTGCCAATCATTTGTATAGATAACACGAAGGTTTTTAGGGTCAGGAGCTGAGAAAACTCGGGCTGAAAATGAAGAAAGAAGAATGCAAAATAGATATGGCATAGTGTGAATTCCGCTGATTTTTCTTATAAACAAGTTATATCACAAAGAATCTGTTTTTTTTGGAATGTCGATGGCTTGCGCTATTTGGCTGTGTATATTATTTTGCAACCGCATTGTGTCGATGAGTGAACCTCATTTTTGTGATTTCGTAGTTGTTATCTGAAGATGAAAAAGGTTGAATAGACACAAAGTCCACGAGAACCTCGTTGACAGAAGGTGAAGAAAGGGTTGTATGGGATTGGATACAAAACTAGAGTGTTTTTCGCAAACGACTATTCCTCTAGAATGGGGGGAATTTGATGTGCGTGTTTATAAAGATCCCAATGACCAAAGCGAAGTCTTTGTTGTCTCACAAGGTCGTGTGTCTCATACTGATGACCCTATTTTTGTCCGAATTCATTCAGAGTGCTTAACGGGAGAAGTCTTTCATTCCTTGAAGTGTGATTGCCGAGAACAGCTTCAAGCTGCGATGGATGATATAGCAAAAGCAGGCCAAGGCCTTCTGATTTACTTAAGACAAGAAGGGCGAGGAATAGGATTAGGGCAAAAAATAAGAGCGTATGAATTGCAAAAACATGGTCATGACACAGTGACCGCGAATTTAGCGCTAGGATTTGAAGAAGATAGCCGAAGCTTTACCTTTGCATGTGACATTCTTAAGAGTCTTGGATTAAAGAATATTAAGATCAATACCAATAACCCTGAAAAAATAATAGCTTTAGAGTCTGAAGGATTTCATATTGTCGAGAGAGTTCCTTCTGCTGTTAGCCCGCAGAAGCACAATATCTCATATCTTCAAACGAAAAAACAAAAATTGGGTCATCAGCTTGACTTAGAGGCTGGTGAAAAAACTTAAAAAGTATGCTTAGCCTTTGAGACAGACATGTAAAAGTCTGTCAAAAGTTGAAGCGAAGGCTCTTTTGTCTTTTTCTCCATAAGGGGGAGGTCCTCCATGGATAAGTCCGGCATCTCTGAGCTGCTCAGATAAATTCCGATGTTGAACTCGAGAAGCGATGTCATGCTCTGTAAATTCATGGCCTCTGTGGTCAATTGCTAAACCACCTCTTTTTATGATTCTTTCAGCTAATAGAATGTCCCCAGTAATGACCATATCTTTCGGTTCAACATTTTCTGCTATGAAGTCATCAGCTGCATCTGGTTCTGTCGGTACAATGTGAAATTCACATGGTGGTGGTGGATTCTTATGTTTATTTGCAATCATCCAAATACGAAAATGACGCCTTAAAGCTGCTTTACAAGCGATTTCTACTATGATTCTAGGACACCCGTCACCGTCGATCCAAAGTTTCCATGATTTTGAGCTCATTTCATATCCTTTTCTCTTTTTTGTTTAGAGATGAAAAGCAGGTTGATATTAGCGGTATATTGATATTTTCTCTATTATTTTCTTGTTGGTGTTTGAAAAGAAGTGCTTAGCTTAGCCTTTGTGGTCGCTGTCATGGATCTGTCAGTATTTGTCTATTTGCATGATCTTCTTTTTTCAACGACGCCAGAGTTCTCTTTCCTATGCAGAAAAAGCCAGGGCTTTCCTCCCCACAAGCAGTCACGGTGCAACTCACGGCCTGATTATTCAGATTTATCGCTGCTGTCGGGTGATCCTAATCACAGTCACTCTTGTGTGGACTTCCGGCTCCTGAGGACTTATTTCACATAAGGATAAAAGATTTGTTTGTATGTTATTGACTGTTGTTGTCTTTGAATTCATTTTTTGAGTATTCTTTCGATAAAAATAATCTGAATAATCATACTATTATTGGACTCTGCTCATCTTATTAATGATTGCCGTTGTAGCACTTAAAAGTCAGGACAAATTCTTGTTTGAATGTTAAATTACCATGCTTGCTAGACTAAAAAGACGAGGTAAGGGTGAAAAATCAAGGGCAAATTGCAGCTAGAAAACTTAAGGGTTTTCAAGATTATATGCCGCAGGTCATGGCACAAAGAGTTCGTGTTATGGAAACGATGCGTGCCGTAGCAAAAAATTCTGGGTTTCAAGAAATTGGTTCCCCGTGCCTGGAGTATTCTGAAGTTCTTTTAGGTGAAGGTGGAGAAACTGATAAACAAGTGTTTCAGTTTGAAGATAACGGTGGCCGTTCCGTTGCTATGAGGTTTGATCTCACAGTCCCTTTTGCTCGTTTTATTCAAGAGCACCAAGGAGAGCTGACTTTTCCATTTAAACGCCTACAAATAGGAGATGTGTGGAGAGCAGAAAAACCCCAAAAAGGCCGTTACCGCGAATTTCAGCAGTGTGACCTTGATATTATTGGAACAGACTCTGTGGATGCGGATGTTGAAATTTTATTGGCTTTTCAAAATATTTTGGAAAATTTAGATGTCGGTGAATTTACTATGAAGATTGGACATCGTAAAATTTTAACAGATCTTATAATCCACTTATTGGGTCATCAAATTGATATCGACCAAACGCTTATTTCCTTAGATAAACTCGATAAAATAGGGTCCGATAAGGTTGCGGAATTAATCAACCATGAACGAGCTCATGAGCTTTTGTTTGTGTTAAAACCTGATTCAAGTGGCCATACAAATCTTGTTAAGGTGCAAGAGTATCTTGGTGAACACTCAGAATTATCAAGGCTGCGCCAAAGCCTAGAGATCATGGATTCCTTGGGGAAGAAAGTGCGAGTCGATTTATCTATTGCTAGAGGTTTAGGCTATTATACTGGGATTGTTTTTGAAACATTTTTAAATGATATCCCTGGCGGTGGTAGTGTCTGCTCTGGGGGGCGGTATGATCGTCTTGCTGAACGGTTTGGCAAAACTGAACGCCCAGGTGTCGGTGGCTCTTTAGGTCTTGATCGTTTGATTGCACTTTTGGGCTGTGAAGATCTTCCTCAGAAAAGTGAAGATGTTTTAGTTGTATCGCTTACTTCTACAGCGAAAATACAAGCATGGCAGTGGGTGGAACAACTGCGACAAGCAGGTTGCTCTGCTGGATTAAGCCTTAAAGAAACACCAAAACCTGCGCAACACTTTCGTCATGCGGATCGAATTGGAGCTCGATGGGTCATTTTGATAGGTGAAAAGGAACTGCAAAACGGATTTGCAGTACTGAAAAATATGGCGACTAGTGAGCAGTGTCTAGACTCTTTAAGTATTGGGTCTGTGATTTCAGATGAAGTCCTAAAGAAGTTAAGAGTATAGAGCTCTTAACTTCTTTAGTTGTCAGTTTTTAGGTTCTTTTTTTAATAAGCTCTTGACCACCCATATAAGGACGAAGAACTTCAGGAATACGAACGTGACCGTCTTTTGTTTGGCAGTTTTCTAAAATAGCTAGGATGATTCGTGGATTTGCGCATGCTGTGTTGTTGAGCGTGTATGCAAATGTTTTTTCACCATCCTCATTGTTGTAGCGAATGTTAAGTCTTCTGGCCTGAAAATCGTAAAAAGTTGAACAGCTATGTGTTTCTCCATAGTTTTCACGTCCAGGCATCCAAGTTTCGATGTCATGTTTACGAACTTGACCCTGACCTAAGTCTCCTGTGCATACGTAAACCACTCTATATGGGAGGCCTAAAGAGGTGACGATGTGCTCTGCGTTTCCTAAAAGTTCATCGTGGAGTTTTTCGGATAGTTCTTTATCAGCGGGAGCAATAATCAACATTTCTGTTTTAGTGAATTGGTGGACGCGATAAAGGCCGCGTGTTGTCTTGCCGTAACTTCCCGCTTCTCTTCGAAAACAACTGCTTTGTGTCATAAAACGAATGGGAAGATCTTCCTTGTTGAGAACTTCATCGGAGTGGATGCCACATAGCGGAACTTCACCCGTACCCACCAAGGAAACGCCGTCTTGTTCGACGCGATAAGCTTGATCATGCCCCCCTGGGAAGTAGCCTGTACCCTCCATCATGGAGTCTTGTACTAAGACAGGAACAGTAACGGGTGTGTAATTTTTAGTATGAAGATAGTCCCATACATAACGCATTAGCGCTTGCTCAAGCCTAGCTCCGTCTCCAATGAGAAGCCAAGATCTTGCTCCAGCTATTTTAACACCGCGCTTAAAGTCTAAAATCCCCAGTGCCTCACCTATTTCAATGTGATTTTTGGGTGTGAAACTAAATTTAGGGACTATTCCTACTTTTTTGATTTCAACGTTGTCTTCATCGCTTTTCCCAATAGGCACATCGTCACGAGCTGGCTGGGGCACTTTGAGTAAGAGCTCGTGTAGCTTTTCTTTGGTTTCACGCAGATGAGGTGTCATGTCCTCGAGCTTTGCTTTGATGTCAGAGACCTCTTTGATCAAATTTGGCCGCTCGTCTGATGAGGATTTTGGAATTTGTTTTGAAATCTGATTTCGTTGTGCGCGAAGGTCTTCAACCTCAGAGAGTAAGTTCTTGTTTTTTTTATCGAGCTCTAAAATCTGAGAGGCGTTTATTGGAAAATGCTTATGTGCCGCTGATTTTTCGACGTGTTCAGGGTTTTCTCGAATAAACTGAATATCTAACATCGGCCTCTCCAACTTGTTGTGGGCTGTGAATTGATTGTCTTTTTGACTATTGTTTTCTGTTTTTATTCTGCTGTGCTTTGAATAAAAACGTGCATAGTCCTTTAGTTTTTAAACGACTGAAAGAATTCAAGCAAGTGCCTTTTAGGGTCAAGGACTATATGAAATGAGACTTATTCATACCTGTGAGTTGAATCAGAACACGAATTTTGTTATGTCTATGAGCCGTTTCTGAGATTTTTTAGGAAGAACATGTCTATTTTTCAACAGCTAAATCTGCCGCAAAGTCCTAAACTCTTAGCTCCTCTTGCAGGTGTGAGTGATTACCCATTTCGTGTTGTCTGCGCAGACCACGGTGCTGATTTGAGTTATGTTGAGATGCTTTCAGCGACAGCGCTTGTTCATAGCAGTCAAAAAACTTTTGATATGTTAGCCAAACACACTTCTGAAAAAGTTTTAGGAGTTCAACTTACATCTCGAAATGCAGATGAACTCGGAGAAGCTGTCGCTATATTAGACCGTTTTGACTTTCAAACTATCGATATTAATATGGGCTGCCCTGTTCGTAAGGTCGTGAGAAACGGTGGCGGGAGTGCGATTCTTCAAGATGTAGAACGAGTCGCCAAGACGGTCGCTGCTGCTAAAAAATCCACGTTAAAGCCAGTGTCTGCGAAGATCCGTTTGGGTTGGGATCGTCAAAGTTTAAACTATCTTGAGGTTGCAAAAGCTGTTGAGTCAGAAGGAGCTTGTTGGCTGACCGTGCATGGTCGTACAAGAAGTGATGATTATAGTGCAGCTGTTGATCTTGATGCTTTAGCGCAGATTAAATCTGCGGTCTCTATCCCGGTCATAGGGAATGGAAATATTTTTAGTGTTTATGATCAAGAGGCCATGTCTAAAACAGGTGTCGATGGTTTTATGGTGAGCCGAGGAGCCTTAGGAAATCCATGGATTTTTAATGAGCTTAAAGGCTTTGATGCCTCCCCAACTTTAGACGAATGGCAACAAACTGTATTGAAACACATTGCTCTACAAGAAGAAGCCTACGGTAATCGTCAGCCACCTGTCATTGTGATGCGTAAACATCTTTTGTGGTATTTGAAGGGATGGCCCGGTGGAAAAGCTGTCAGAGAAAAAATGAGCCACGTAGTGAGTTTTGAAGAAGCGTCTCGATTGATTTGTGATTTTTCCGATCAACTCAGAGCTCAAGGGTTTGAAAAACGCTTGCCAATTCATCCGCAAGGTGGAGGGCGTTTTGAGTGGAACCCAATGTATGATATGGATCGTAAGCTTGATAGGGGTGTTGGTGAAGATTGTCTTGAGGTTGCTGAAGCTTAATTTGAAATATGAGCAGCAGCAGCCCTAGAACCTATTCATTACATCCCCAATAGATCAGGCTCCTGCTTTTCAACTATTCGATGATTTCTGTTGAGCTTCTCATTTATCGCAACGTACCACCTCACGAAAACATGATTGAGTCTGTTACGACATGTGTTTCTATTGGAAAAGCAGCTATAATGCTTGGGATTTCTGTCTCAGCTATGAGACGGTGGAGTCGGTGCACCCAGCTGTAATAGACCTATCAAAACCGATCCATGTTGGATAAGTTTTGAGCCACTTTCTTGTTTCAACAAGGCCACTTTCACTTTTCCCATACGGGAAAAGCCAGAGCTTTCCTCTTCATAAGCTGTCACCGTGCAACTCACGGCCTGATTCTTAAGATTTATCGCTGCATTGATGTCGCGATCGTGATAGCTCCCGCAGTACTCACATGTTCAATCTCGTTGTCCAAGATTTAACTCAGTCTTTTGTGAACAGCTCGGATTTGAACACATCTTACTTGATGGAGAAAATCTATCTACGATTATAACCTGACATCCTTTTTGCTTCTCTTTATACAACAGTTGTCGCTTAAAATCATAAAAACCTATATCTAATAGACCGAGACAATTTGGAATTCTTCAATATTCGACTCACATTCAGATCTTCAATACCAATCGTTTGAAAACGATTGGTTAGATCACATGTCAATTGATGCAATGAATTCTGCCTCAGATTTGCAATTCGCGTATGACACTTTTGTACTTGTTCTTTTGCTTTCTGGCGATTTTAGAGTTTTTTCCCTTCGACTTAAAGATCCTTTGAAGTCTTTTAAGTCTCTTCAAATAGCATCGATATGCTCTTGGTCCTGATAATTTTTCACCAGTTGATAATGTGGCGAGATGATGGGTATCCCAATCCACACCAACGCTCCCTTGGTTTTTAGGGGGGAGTTTGGGGATAACCTTCATCTAAATACTAAAGCTGATGGACCAATGCCCTGAACGTAAGCTAACAACTGCAGGTTTAATTTGTCCCTCAAAGCGTATAACTTCACTTATGCGAACCCAGCCGAGTCGAGGGGGTTTAACTTATTTTCCACGAACGACTCATGCATGATCTCCTTTTTTTTGAGGTCCGTTGTCGACTCTAAACCTTAAGAACCAGGTCGTGAGTTGCACGGTGACAGCTTGTGGAGAGGGAAGCTCTGGTTTTCCCCGTATGGGAGAAGTGAAACTAGTCTTGTTGAAATACAAGGGGATGGCGCAAGAAATATCCAATTTGGGTAGATTTTGATAGGCCCATTACAGCGGTTGAT
>JBGCEP010000011.1:0-17535 GCA_045106415.1 Oligoflexales bacterium
TGGAATTGCACAAACTCCTGATCATATTCAACTATGGAAACTTCTCGCGCAATTATTTCAAGACCAACAAAGCACTGAAGACTTTATCAAATTCGCACAAGATCAGGGTGCTTGGGTTGGCTTGTGCATTGCGGCTGAACACACTCAAGACCCAACAGTAAACCGTAGAGTCTGGCTTGAAAAACTGTATAAATCTGGTGAACGCTCCATGGCTTTCTTAACTGAATACAGCGGCTGCCTTGGGTCTTGCGGACACTTTGACAGCATTCCTTCTGTCTTATGGGAAGCGCGACACCAAAAAGAAGACACCCCATGGGAACTTGAATTGAATGGCCTTCAGGCCTACCTCTCCATGGAAAATGATAAAGAATTCCTAAAAGAATCTCCTGAGCTACTCAAGCGCTCTGAGTTACCCGAAGACGTACGGACAATGATTATCAGCTGGCAAGAAGAATGCCGGGCAGAAGGGCTGCTTCATGCAGATCAATAGTGTTCACACACAAAACGCCTGCGCCCCTATCGGCCCTTATTCACAAGCAACCTGCCACGCTGAACTTATTTATTGCTCAGGGCAAATTGGCTTGAACTCCGAAGGAGAGCTCCCAAGCTCTCTGGAAGCTCAGGCCAAACAAATTTTTGAAAATATTGAAGCCGTTCTAGTCGCAGCAGGCTCAGGAGTTGGGTCTATCTTACGTTGCGTGATTTATCTAACAAACATGGCTGATTTTACCGAGGTTAACGCCCTTTACAAAGACTTTGTTAAAGAGCCATACCCTGCGCGTTCAACGATTGAAGTTAGCCAGTTACCAAAAGGCGCACTGATAGAAATTGAAGTCACAGCATGCAAACGAATGTTTACTTAGGTAAAAATTTCCATAATTAAAGAGAGGACTTGGCTCAGTATCATGCCCATGATACTCTAAAGCCAAGGGCGGATAAGTCCGGAGATTCTCATGAGTCCAGCAAACATGACTCACATTTATATCAGAAGAATTTTATGGTTGTTCGCAACAGCCTTAAGCTTCGCGTATTTAAATAGTCCCATTGTGGCTCGACTAAGAGACGCACCGACCACGGTTTTCGTTGAAATTGCCGGTGAAAATTATGGGCATTTTGAAAGTATCGCAGGCTTAGAGGATCTTGTTGGGCAAGCATCTAAGAATGGTTATACCACGGTGAGCCTCAAAAGAGACTTCGTCACCGAGCGCTCACTTTCAAACTGGGCAGCAACCACAAATAAATTACGACGAGGCCCTCAAGACGTTCATCTCATTAAGAAGAGCGAAGACGGTCAAATTATACGACGCTATGTCTTGCGGTTATCACACCCGCTGTCCTGGAGCGTCGAACAAGATGCTGACACTGCTCCAGGAGGGTACCATGAAAAAGTTGAGCTCGCTGTCCAGGAAGTTACGATTCGCTAAGTCCTTTGGACTCCCTACGATATTGTTCTGCACCATCGGTTGTGTCCGTCAAAACTCCCAAGAAGACGACGAAGATTCTTGGAGCTATCAAAAACTTTTCAATCAGAGTGGTTACAAATTTGCCACTCTTATGTCCAACCCCTGCAAAGCATCAGAGCAACCAACGTGGCTCATTCACACCCACACCCCCGCTGGTGTACAACGACTTCATATCGCTGTCGACACACAGGCTTCAACACAACTTCAAAACACTTTCATTCGTTTTGATCAAAATGACGAACTCGACTCTATCAAAAATAAACTTTGCACTCCTGACAAACTGACCCTCGCACAAGCTGAACGTACTGTTCAAGGCTGGATACAAGCCCTAGCTCCTGACTGCCAGTGGAAACTTCAAGAAAACGGTTGGCACTGCGAGCTTCCAACCATCAAAAAAGACTTCGCAATGTCGGAACTTCAAAAGCTTCGTAAAAAAATGCTCCGCTTTTGGAAACGCCCCGCATATTTACTTTCAAGAAGATTAGCGATGACTCGCCGTTGGGCAAGCGCTCAAAATGAACAGCAACTTTGCTCATTGACGAAAAACTCCTTGCCTGACGAACTCCCTCTAATCATGGCAAGTTCTGTTTGGCAAAATGCTGTTTGCAACCCCGACACCTCTGAACACAATAGAAACACACTTGTTGGTTTTGCACTTCGCAAATCAGTTCAAGAGATTGAACGCCTTTTAAGGGTAGTACAAACCAGCAATAAAACAGGATCTGTGCGTATTCAATTTAAAAACGCACCAAGCCGAGATATTTTAGTCAAGCTCACCCCACAAGATACAGTCAACTCCACTCTATCCGAAAGCTTACGAGAGCTTCACCAACACCGAGCCTGTTGGCATCCTTTGTTTGGTTCAAAACTGCAAGAAGCACGTACCTTAGGTCTTATTGGACATCATTCAAAAGCAGTTTGCACAGCTCCTCAAGGAATCCCTTACGTCGCTAGATCTATCCAAGGGGAAACAGAGTTTATTGTCACGAATGGTCGTTACAAAACCCTCGTTCTTCCAAAAGGAAGTTATCGCTACACTCTGACAGCAATTCGGAAAGACAGACACCCTGAGCAACAGTTTGACTCAGGCGCTATAGAATGGAAGCGTAGAAGACCGCGACAGATTATTCACAATACAACTTCAAATGCTAGACTGTGAGCAGACTTCTTTTTGTTCCAACCGATGGGGCGACACATGAAAAACACCATCTACAAAATCATGATCATTGACGACGATGACGATACACGAGACATCTTGTCGAAACACCTCTCAGAACTCTACCCTCAAAAACTGGATATCCACACCGAAGATAACGGAATTGACGGTTTGCGCATCTTGGCAGAAAAAAAATTTGACTTCATTCTCACAGATTTCCTTATGCCTAGTATGAATGGCATGGAAATCATTACTGATATTAGAACTGGCTCAACCTGTAACCAAGCAACCCCTATCTTGTGCATCACAGGCCATTTGCCCATGATTGATGATAAAATCCCTGCGCACATCCTCACAAATACTGATTTTTTAGAAAAGCCATATCAGCTTGAAGAATTTAAATCGCTCACACGGCAGTATCTTTTTTAAAATAGAAAATCATAGAAAAAAAACCTATGAATTCAGCCTCTAAAACCTCTTCCAGAAAATAATCCTTACCCTCTCTTTATCAGCTCCGATAGAATTTTCAGCTTATCTACGCCGTCATTCATCGAGGTTCGACATTATGTTTGAGGTTAAAAAACATCTTGGAATCATTATGGTTATACTACCCATAATTTCTTGCGGGCTCCGCTCACGAAAAAAAATCTCTGCACCCCTCCAAGAAAGCACATTCGTTCGCCAAGAAGAATCTATCAATGATGCCGACGCACAGGGACAATCCAGCGTGCAAAACCCTGGCGCTCTTCACACAGATACGATTCAAGCTCCAAACATTCAAGAAGGAAACAGCGAACTTAAAATCCCAAGCGTCTCAAAAGGAAACCCTTTCACATGTGAAGAAGAAAAAAGAACAGCGAGCCCAACTCCTCTTATTCGTTTAAATCAAAAAGAGTACCAACGTACGGTTTCAAGTTTATTTGGTGAATACCTTAGCGCATCACAAATCATGAATATTCTACAATCTATTCCAGCTGATAATCGCAAAGGTTTTTTTCATAACCAAGATTTAAGTATCGCACTACCGACGATACAGGGGTATTTTAGCGCAGCTCATCAGATTGCTCTTATTTTAAGCCGGAACCAAGATTTTTCTGATGAAAACTTCCCGTGCACGACACTCAATGAAAACTGCATCAAAAGCTTCGGTTCCTCATTAGGAAAAAGAATTATCCGCAGACCCTGGAGCCAAAAAGATACGGATAAATACTTCACTTTTATAAACTCTATCGACACAACAACGAAAGAAGAACAACTTTCAGCACTTCTTTCTGCTCTTTTACAGACACCAGAGATGATCTATAAGGTT
Organism: Oligoflexales bacterium; assembly: GCA_045106415.1. GTDB lineage: Bacteria > Bdellovibrionota_B > Oligoflexia > Oligoflexales > Bog-1112 > JBGCEP01. The sequence goes on from JBGCEP010000011.1 coordinate 3,929, forward strand.
GAAATAGGGGACTCGGAACTCTCCGCTGGAGTTTACAAACTTCACGATTGGGAGCTGGCTCATCGTATTGCCTACACAGCTACAGGGTCTCTACCCACAACTCAAACATGGGAGCTCATTGAATCGGGAGAGTTGCAAGATCCAAAAGTTCTCAAAGATTGGATAGAAGATCTCTTTCAACAAACTTCAACACGTGAGCACATTGAGTCTTTTTATAGTCAGTGGCTCAGTTTTCACGAGCTTCCTTCTCCGGGATATACCAGTCGATTTCTAGGAGGACTTAGCGCCACAAACCTAGCTCGTGATGCACAGCAAGAACTACAAGCCCTCACAAACGACATGACCTGGACATCTTCTGGGTCTTACTCAGACCTTCTAACGACAACAAAATCATTTGGCTCTTCAGACCTGCTCCAGGCGATTTATCAAAACAATTCCGAGCTTAATCCCACAGCTCAAACCCTGTCTGTCGACACGTTTCAATTTAATGAAAATGGCCCCGAAGACATCATGGGGCAACGGCAATGGACACCTTACGGCAATCAAGCTCAAGCACAATTTTCCCTCAATTTCCAAAAAAACGACTCTATTCAAATCCAGGCTTATGGGCAGTCTCTCAACGGGGTTTCTCCAGTGATGACTGTCCAAATCCTTGACTCGAACCAATCTGAATTATCTCAACAAAACATTGAGGTTTCTTCAGACTCAGCGAAATTATTCCCTCTTAATGTTCCCCCCACAGAAGGGGAAATCACTGTTGTTTTAGGAACAAATAATGACGAAATCCAAAATGGAAATGATAGAAATCTTTGGATTTTAAACGCTCAAATCATAAATTCTTTGTCCACAAAAAAAGAATCCTCTACAACAAAAGCACGCAAAGGCATTCTGTCTCGCGTGGGTTTCTTATTAAGCGGTGATGACTCGACTCACCTTGTCCATCGAGGTGTCAAAATACGCCAAAGAGTGCTTTGTGAAAAAATGAATCCTCCTGCAGTGGATCCTGATACGCCAGATCTTTTTGATCCTCCTGCACCAAACGCTGAAAAGTCAACAAAGGACCAGATAGCAGAACGTACGTCAGCACCACAATGTGCAGCATGTCACACAAGAATCAACCCTATGGGGTTCGTCCTAGAAAGCTACGATGCAATAGGGAGACACCGAGATATTGAAAGAATATTTTCGCCAAACGGTGTTCTTATTGCAGAACATCCCGTTGACACCACTGTCCATCCAAATATTTATGGCCCAAATGAAGCAGAGGTACACAACGCAAATGAAATGAGTGACGCTATCGCTGAGTCCACCAAAGGTCCGGCTTGTATGAGTCTTCAATGGTTTGCATACACAAGACAAAGGGAAGCGACCGAAAATGACATCTGTGAGATGAAAGAATTCTACGACCAACTTCAAACCGACGATTCCACTTCTTACAGTCGTCAAAAACCAGCAACATTGCTCAATCTTTTACAATCATCTTTTTTAACCGGGGCCTTTCAAACCCTTGTCAAAGCCCTAGAGGAGTAAGCTCATGAAAACGCCAAAAAACTCTCGCCGCATGTTTCTAAAGCACACCTCTGGCCTCGTCGTTGGCATTCCTCTACTAAGCTCTTTATTTCAAAAACAAGCTTTCGCCGCAGCCGGCGGAGCCGATCGGTTTGTTTTTCTTCACAGCGGACACGGTCAGTTCGCAGATCAGTGGCTTCCAGACCCTTCTTCTTACAATTGGGCACAAAACAACACAAACGAACGCCGCGTTGATCTCACAGATATAGCAGGACCAATCTCTCAAATTTTAGGAGCTGACTTTGATAGCCTCAGGGATAAACTCACACTTCTGAGTCGAATTGATTACTCTTCAGACGGACCTAATCACAATCCCGAAGCTCTTCTCACAGGTGGTATTTTAGGAGCTAATAATGCAGAAATCTCTATCGATCACGTCATAGCAGATAAAAAATACGGGAAATCTCCACTCAATATCATTGTGAATTCCCACGCAACAGCAAACCCATCAAAATTTAACTGTAGTGTTAAAAACGCATCATATGCACAAGCTTATTACAGCCCTGCTGTCATTTTCAACCAAGTTTTCCAACTCAATGGAACCGCAGCCGAAAAGACTCCAGGAGCGGTCATCTCATCGAACCAACAAAAAAAGGTGATTGACTTTGTTCTTGAAGAATATAAATCCCTAGAAAACAATTCAAGACTTTCAAAAGCTGATAAAGAACGCCTTCAAGAACATATTCAGCTCCTCAGTGAAGTTGAAGGAAAAATCAACGATAGTATTTCTTCTCCGCCACCCGCTTCCTGCAGCAATATACAAGGACCGACTTCGAGCCCGCTCAATACTGGAGATAGTGCCGATTACGACATTGTATTGGATCAAGCTTTTGAAATCTTAGGAATTGCTGTTCGATGCGGTCAAGAACCTATTTCCACACTGATGTTTCATCCTTACGATTATTTTCAGGGGAACCTCGATTTCTTAGGCCTAACTGGAGATTTTCACACAAGCGTCGGCCACGCCGATGAAGCACAATATAAGCCACAAAAGCTTAAATTACAGCAGTATTACGCTCAAAAAATTGCAAAATTCCTTAGTGAGCTCAACACCGTAGAAAACACAACCACTGGAGATACTTATCTGGATAACTCCATTGTCTTTTGGGGAAACGACCAAGGAGCCGCCGATCGACCAGGGTATCACTCTGATCTTAACCTTCCTATTTTTATCGCAGGAGGAAAAGCCGCAGGGCTTCAAACAGGACAATATATTGATTACGGCACCGCTATGAATGGACTTGTTTCAGCAAATTATCCATCTGCGCAGTTTGGAAGACCACTCAATCAAGTCCTCGTCACCATTCTTCAAGGGATGGGCCTCACACCAAATGAGTACGAAGCCCCAGGTGGCGGATTCGGACACTACGGAGGGCGAACTGCTGTTTTTGAAACTAACGGAGCCGATGACCACAAGACTAGCCCACTCCCTTTTCTTAAATAAACTCCACATTGAACCACTGAAGGACTCAATATGAAGCTTCTCTTCACTTAGTAAAACAATCTGTTCCGGTTCCAAGAACTCGAACTCTGGTCGCAGCTGTTTCTCCAGTATATGAAGAAGAATCAGACGGTGAAGCTCCAAAACACAGTTTAGACCCATCGACATTATAAATCGTATAAAAAGTATTACCAACAACCTCTTCGTTCACTGTTCCATCATAATCAAAACCAATAACCCCTTGAGCCGTATCAAGAGTCCAGTCCGTTTGACCAAACGCTGAGCTTGCATTCATAGCTGTCACCATCTCCGCTGTATGAGGAGCTGCCGTGACCTCTGCCAAAACAAGGTCCAATGAAGTTGCGTTCTCAACAAAAGCGATATCACCATCAGCTGTGTAGCCATACTGATAACGATATGTCTGAACTTTTGTTGCACACGCCGCATCAGTGTATATAGAAACACCCACAGTAAAGATATCTTCATCCACTTCAATAAATGATAACGACGAACTATCTCCATCAACCTCACAGGTCCCGCTCCAAGTTCCTACCAATTCATTTTCTTCTTCTTCCTCTCCACAAGCACCAAACGCTAAAACAAAAGCAGCAAGAAACATTGATTTCATTTTCATAGCAATTTCTCCAAAAATAGTTGAAACAACAATAAAACCAAAGGATAAGTTTTTTTTAAAAAAATCCCTAACCTTCAAAAACATTATTTTATCACGTAAAAACTCACCCCACTTGTATATTGACACGGCCAACAAGCGCAAACCAGTTGTCTCGACATCGCAAATCGTTGTATACAGTCCCTCTGGACAGATTCAGGGGGCCAAGATGCTCGACACCCTCAGTCAAGGGTTTCAAAAAGCCAAGGATGTCTTCTCAGGTAAGAAGACTCTCAATGAAGAAAATATCGCTGAAGCGACGCAACTCGTGCGGCGTAGTTTGCTCGAAGCCGACGTTGAATACGGTATCAGCAAAGAATTCGTCGAGAACGTTAAAAACAAAGCTCTCGGCGAGAGTATTGAAACAAAAGCGGGGTCTGGTCAAGATCGCCTCAAAGTTTCTCCTGGAGATCATTTTGTAAAGATCTGCAAAGAGGAACTTCAGGCTCTTCTTGGCCCAGAGAATGAACCGTTTGCTTTTGCCAAGTCAAAACCAACTAAAATTATGATGGTTGGCCTTCAGGGGACTGGTAAGACAACAACAAGTGGTAAGCTTGCTGCTTTATTGCGCAAAAAATACAAAAAAAAGCCTCTCCTTGTTGCTGCTGACACTTATCGACCAGCAGCGGTTGACCAGCTCAAGACATTAGGGAAGACACTTCAAATCCCAGTGTTCCACGTAGATAAAAATCCCGTGGATATTTGTCGTGAAGCCGAAGCAAAAGCTGCGGAGCTTGGCTGTGACGTCATCCTTATGGATACAGCTGGCCGCCTTACAATCGACGACAGCATGATGCAAGAGCTTACAAAAATCCAGGAGCTCACCAAGCCAGATCACGTTCTTCTTGTCTGCGATGCTATGACAGGTCAAGATGCCGTGACAACAGCTCAAAATTTCCACACTCGCCTTTCTTTGAACGGTTTTGTCATGACAAAACTCGATGGAGATGCTCGTGGTGGAGCTGCTCTGAGCATACGTCGTGTCACTTCAACTCCGATTCGATTTATCGGGACAGGCGAAGGTCTAGACCAGATTGAGGAGTTCCGAGGCGAAGGCCTCGCAAGTCGTATCCTCGGACTCGGCGACATTGTTGGGCTCATGGAAAACTTTGAGCAAGTTGCCACAGAGGACGCTGAAGAAAAAGCTCTTCAGATGCTCGAAGGCAAATTTACTCTTCAAGATTTCCTTGAACAACTCAAAATGATCCAAAATATGGGGCCTATTAAGGATCTCTTAGCCAAGCTTCCAAAAAATATGCTACCACCAGGAGCACAAATTGATGAGAAACAATTTCAGCGTATACAAGCGATGATCTCATCTATGACTCCTTTAGAAAGAAAACGGCCTTCTATTTTAGACGATAGTCGCAAGCGTCGAATCGCAAAAGGTTCAGGCCATAAGATTCAAGACGTGAATGCACTGCTCAAGCAATACCAACAGTTGCGTAAAATGATGGACAATACTGGCCGTCACCTCTCAGGCATGTTTGGTGGTATGCCTGGCATGAAAGGGTTGTCAAAAGGCGGTATTTTGCGTAAAGCTTTAGGCTCAAACGCTGATATGGACCCAGACATGGCCGCTTCCATGATGAACGCCGGAATGCCAGGTATGATGCCTCCAGGCGCAACTTATCGCCCTAAGCCCATCGACCATGAGAAAATTCGCAAAGACCGAAAAAAGCAAAGAAAAAACCGAAAGCAAAATCGGAAAAGGTAATATAGTTATGTCCGCAGGCACTCTTTTAAATCACCAAAGTAAAAAAGTCCTCATTGAAACTTGGGGCTGTCAGATGAATGTTGCTGACAGTGAAAGCATGCTCGCTATGCTCAAACAAGCTTCTTACGAAACTTGCCAAACACCTGAGCAAGCTGATTTAATTATTCTCAACACATGCCACATTAGAGAAAAAGCTCGGCATAAAGTTGTTTCAAGATTAGGTGTTCTTGCCCCTTTAAAAGAAGTTCGCCCTGACCTGAAAATTGCGGTCAGTGGTTGCGTCGCTCAAGCCGAAGGAAAAATGCTCCTCAATGAGGCTCGAGGCATTGACATTATTCTTGGACCTGGCCGAATTCATGACTTACTAGACCTTGTAGACGAAAGAGAAAGCACCGGCAAACAGGTTCTTGCAACAGGTTTTCCTAAAACGCATACAAGCTGTGAAGAAAACGGACTCGCAACACCAACTTTATCAGGTCGCAACGAAGTTTCACGATTTGTAAACATTCAAAAAGGCTGCAACAACTTTTGCACCTTCTGCGTTGTTCCTTTTACCCGTGGGCGAGAAGTTTCAGACACCCCTGATATCATCGAACGACGCGTTCGGGCAATGGTCAAAGCTGGAGCAAGAGAGATCACCCTTTTAGGTCAAAACGTCAACAGTTACGGCCTCGACCTTGTAGACGCTGGAACTTTAGAGACCACTCCAGATGGCCCTTTCGTAGATCTTCTACGCCGCATTGGGCATGTTGAAGGCTTAGACCGCTTAAGATTTACCACTTCTAACCCTCACGATTTCCCTGAAGCACTCGCTAAACTCTTCAAAGAGCAACCTAAGTTAGGTCAGTATGTTCACCTCCCTGTCCAGAGTGGAAGCGACCGTATTCTCGAAGCCATGAAAAGAAAAGTCACAGTTGCAGAGTACGAGCAAAGAATCAAATGGTTACGGAGCGCGGTTCCTCACATAGCGATTTCAACCGATCTTATTGTTGGCTTCCCTGGGGAGACAGATGAAGACTTCGAAGGAACGATGGAGCTTCTTGAAAAAGTTCGATATGATTTTGTGTATGCCTTCAAGTACTCTCCCCGCAGAGGCACTGCCGCCGCTCGCTTCCGCGAACAGGTTCCTGCTCACGTTCAATCAGCACGCCTAGCACGTCTTAATAAACGACAAGATGAAATCACACACGAACAAATGGCAGCAGAGGTTGGAAAACAACACGAAGTTCTTTTCCTTTATGAAAGTCAAAAAAACCCTGGGGTCTACTACGGACGCACTCAGACATTCCGCCTTGTTCGCGTTGAAAGCCCACGCGACCTTGTCCATAAAACGCTACAAGTTAAGATAGAAAGTTTTAAAAAGACGGCTTTAACAGGAACTCTTATCTAAAGCATCCGCCTTTCTCTTTTACCAAAAGCCATGATTTTTTGATAAATCATGGCTTTTTCATATAAAAAAGATTGTTTAAAACAACACTGTTAAGAACTCCTTCAACCAAAAAAAAACTCATAACCCTCATGTAAAAACATCTCCAAAACTTAGCTTAATGATTATTGTTTTTATATATCAGAAATAATCTTTTGACATTGACTTATAACTTCCTTTACAACAATAAATCTCGAAAGAGAGAAGGTCATACTTGTAGTCAACAAAAGATCATTCTAAAAAATGAGGGGGAGATCTCAGTAATAACGCTTCTAATAAGACCTAAAACAATTACAAATCATTTAATTTAATTTAATTTAATTTATTCATATAGATAGAGCATCATGAAACCATTATTTTTAATTATTTTTTGCCACTTCTGGACTGTTACCACCACATCTTTCGCAGGTCATAACAGCAAGAGGGCAGTTACAGAACTTACAAAGTCTGCAAAAAGTTTTTTATTTAAAAATTTCAAAGCTTGGAAACATCTGAGCGATGAAGCAAGAGAATTCGAAAAAAAACCCTCTGCACACACAGCAAAATCCCCCCAACATCAAAATGTCTTTATCATTGCACATGCAGATGATTGGCAACTTTTCATGGGTCATCACATGCATGAGATGATTAACAACCATGATGAAAATATTTTTATTTACCTTACAGCAGGAGATGCAGGTAAAGACCAAGAGTATTGGGCCACAAGAGAAGGTGCAGCTATTTCGTCAATCAACCATTTAATAGCAGCTGAACTCAACGTCCCAGCCCAAGAAAATTCAAAAGCTGAATGGGTTTCAGTAACTGACAACAACACTGTCATGAAAGTGACTCAATACGAACATCAACACCACTATTTCATGAGACTTCCTGATGGTTTTCACTGGGGACAAGGGTCTCAACTCTATGAAAACGCTTCAATATTCAAACTTTGGAGCAACTCGCTTAAAGATATAGCAACAGTCGATAACTATTCAACATACAACAAAACAAACCTCGTAGCTGCACTCCACGATATTATTGTGCGCCATCATCAAGGATCTTCTTGCTCATTAACAATTCATACACTTGACGCAGGGACAGACCTTGAAGTCTCACACAGTGATCATTACGTTGCCTCTTTAGTTGCTCATGACGTTGCACAGTCTTTCCCACAGGCAGAAGGGGCTATCTATGTTGATTACCGCATAGCTCAAATGCCACCTAACCTTTCTTGTGAACAGTTGAATAAAAAAATATCTTTATTTAAAAGTTATGACGACCATATGAATAGAGAAGCCAATGAAAACTTGCTTGGTAGAAAAAAATATCAAAAATGGCTTCAAAGAACTTATAAAAGAGAACGCTCTACAAAAAATCTTCTCGACTACGTCGGAAAACCTATAAAAACAAAGGAAATATAAATGAAAAAAATGCCTTTATTCAAAAAGTTTTTAAAAGATCTTCTGTGCTGTTTCCTCATCATTCAAATACCTTCAACAGGTTTTGCTATGGAAACAAATTACAACAGAACGCTAAACATACCAGCAGCGTCAAACAACACTGATCTTTATTTAGAGATCAGTGACTACAGTCAAAACTTAACGCCACGAGCCGGTGATTTTACAGAAGCTCAAACACCACGCATGAACTCTTGTAATGTTGAAGAAAAAACGGGTTGTTGGTCTGATCCTGTAAAGCGGCAAGGAGTTTTAGAATATGGTCAAATTCCTTATTATGTTTTATTTATTTACGCAATTCCTTTTGCTGTAGCTTTTTCTCTTCCAAGCGATGATGTTAATAATTTATTTTGGTTTGGCTTGGGAGTGACAATTTTCAACAATACGTTGATTCTTGCAGAAAACGCAGCTTCTTTTCCTGTTTGGTGGAAAAGCACAAAACGTCATATAACAAATGCTGAGCAGGCTGAGGAATATCACAGAGAAGGCCATCATAAAGAATTAGGAGCAATCATTGCTGCCTACCTTCCTAATGAAATCGGTGAGATGCATGACACTCTAAATAGTATGGTAAAAATCGATGTACCAGAAGGTGCTCGTTTAACCATTATTGTTGCGCACAACGGTGGATCTCAAGAAAATATTGAACAACTACGCTCAATCATCAACGAACTTCCTTTCCGTGATGACTGCGATGTCCTTGAGATGGATTTCAAAGAATCCACATCAAAATCACACAATGTCAACGGTGCTGTAAAATACTTTAAAGAATCAGGCGCAACACCAAGCGTATGTGCAATCTACGATGCTGATCACCAACCAAATCCAGAGTCTTTCAAAAGGGCTCTTGTGAGTCTTGACGCTGAAAACGCTGATATTCTTCAAGGAAGATGCGTAGCTTCACGAGTTGAAGGTTTTCTTGGCAACCTTGTCAGCATCGAATTCGACATCATTTACGGCGTCAATCATCCTGGTGGCATGGTTGTTCATCAATTTGCAATTTTCGGCGGAACAAACGGGTATTGGAATTTCGACACTCTTGATCAAGTTGGTATGGACCCAACAATGCTCACAGAAGATATCGACTCTGCATTCCGCGCACTACGAGCTGGAAAAAAAATCATCTTTGACCCACTTGTTATTACACACGAAGAAGCTCCTCCAACACTTCAAGCATTCATCAAGCAACGATTTCGTTGGACACAGGGATGGTCTCAAGTTGCAAAAAGAAGTGCCGGAATGTACTGCGACTCTGCAACACAATTAAACCCATATCAGAAAGTTATGGCAGGTTTATTCCTCCACTGGAGAGAAGTCGGGAACTACGTTGGGGCTTATACTCTACCAGCTGCTGTTGCAAGTTATGTAAACTCAGATAGTTCTTCTGGAATATCCATACCTCTCATTGTCGCCTCTTCAGCAATGACAATGGTACCAGCGGTTTCTGCCGTTATTTCTCAGTGGCACGTCAACGGAACGGTCAATCGTGACTTTAGTGCTGCAAGACTTGGTAAATTTTGCCTTGTTGCTCCAGCATTCGAACAGTTCAAAAATGCACTGGCTGTCATCGGTCACTATAGAAATCTGTGTGGCATGACAAAATGGAAAGTTACAAAGCGTAAAGAAAAATCTTAATATTTGAACAGTTAGAACACCTTAAAAAGCCTCTTTCTTAAAAAGGGCTTTTTAAGGTTAAAACACATTTTTTTTAGACTTTTATTGTGCTACTTTCTGCCAGCTTTGAATTTTCAAGAAAGAGGTTCACACGTGATATTTAACAACATAAAACTCACTTTCTTCATGTTTTTTATAACATCCTCTTCTCATTCTCAAGATTTACCACTGCATATTGAACACAGTCTTCACAATTTCTCTGTTGCAAGCAACACTGGGCAACGACTTGAGCTTTTTTCAATCAACTTAAATACATTTTCAAACCAAAGCCCTATCTTACGAGTCATTAAACCTCGTCAAGATCGTTCAAACGACGGACATATTTTATTCGAATTTCTTCTCAATGGTCAAAGCTCAGGCCCTAACGCTCCGATGCTGCAGTTCCATTACTCTGAACAACAGGCTCTTCAACTCGCCTCTTTGTGGCAGCAAAAACCTGTGGAATATAACCAAGCATTGCTGTTGCTTAAAGAAAACCTTTCTAATCTTCAAATGAAATTCCTCCAGTTCAAAATGCAAAGAGACAGAAATGAGCACACTTCAAATGAAGACCTAATACAGCAAATTTACAACCTCGAATCTTTAGAAAACGCTTTTCACCGCCAGGTTTGCAAAATCACAAAAATACGCATAGCTAAGTTTTATCTACCATCAGAGCGTTCTCATGAAGTCCAACATGAGGCTTTCACTCCTCAAGCGTGGTCTTCTTTAGTCTCTCAATATAAAAATCTTGAATGGATTCGTTACACACTCAACCAACTCCAAGAGTCCGTAAGACGAGCAGAAGCTCGTCTCCTTCCGCCACCTTCAGGCTTTACCGAACATGTCCAAGAACAGCTCCAAAGGAACCACTTTCATCGCAGTTTATCAGGCAACAATTTAGCCTCTTACGAAATAAATCAAAATGAAGTAGAAGTTGAAGAAATCGACATGCACTGCTCAATTTGCAATGAAAATGAATGGTTTACACTTCCATGTGGTCACAGGTTTCACAGCGGTTGTCTAGCAGAGCTTCTTCTATACCAAAACAAATGTCCACTTTGCAGAGACTTAATTCCTCTCAGAAATCTACGTCAGCAAAATAGTCATGGCTGAAAGAAGCTACCTTCTTTCAGCCTGCCGTCTCTAGCTTGACCTGCAAATTACAAATGGTTTTACGAGAGATTTTAAACATCTCACTCACTGAGCTCGGGCTGCAGCCGTCTTCTAGAGCAATCATGATTTTATTTTTCAGATCAGAAGAGTATAATTTCGGCATTTTTATCTCCAATATTGCTTGAAGATAAAATACTAAATACACGAAGAAACAGCATCGACCAACTGGCTGTAAAAAGCCATGTATTTAAGAGCTGCAATCATTGTCTAAGATTTCAGAAATAAACGATACCAAATCGTCTAAAATCAAAATGAACCGACAAAAGCCATCACTTTAAGGTAACACCTGGTCAAATTATGGGAAGAAGAAGTTGATATTCATTCCAAATAATATGTTAGCTTTCGGCCCAAAAGATGCTCCATTGTTTGTACGACACTGGAGTTATTTTTGCCCTATCTCAAATTCAAATTAAATCGATACTTTGATGAATTTTTAAACCAGTTCTATTAAATAGATTGTACTGTGACTATGCAAAAAACAAAAACAACAAGAGAAGGATTTGCAGCATATATAGCTCTAGAAATCTCATCTTGACTATCTTCATATTCACCAATACCTTTTAGTACTTGTTCTTTCTCACAAGACTCATCACCCCATCCTGCTTGATCTTTAAAAAGACACCACTCATGAGTTGTGTAAGCTTTACCATCTTCGACCCATAAAAGTGGTCTTCCTTGATCCCAAGTTCCGATAATAGGCCCTGAATCTCTATCTAAAAATAAATTCCAATAAGTATACCACTGCGCACCATTCTTTTTGAAAGCTTGTATTTTTGCTTGATGCCAATCGTACGAACCTTCACTATCACGTGAAGAGGAAATCTCTGTATGAAAGACTCTAAGCCCTCGGTCTGACAATGCACGTATTGCTTCAGGATCCCCTTCATAGTGATGAAAAGCATATCCATAAACTAAGGACCCAACTTTTGAATCAGCAACTTCCAAACAATAGCGAATTCCTTTTGATACTGGGTTGTGATCATAAGCCAAAATTCGAGTCTCTGAATCAAGTTTTGTATAGGCTTCAATTAAAGCAACAGCTTTCCCTGCCGGCAGCAACATTGTAGGGTAATCTTCTGAGAAATGAAGCGGTTCATTCTGCATAGATAAGTAATGAATCACAATACCTGATCTCTTATAAAAACTTATGAAATCGTAAAGAACCTTTGCATATTCATGGGTCATTTCTCTTTTTAATTCATGCTTATAATGGCTTTGAGCTGGTTCGACAAAGCGCTTTGGGGCACTCCAAGGAGTTGCCATAAAAGTGAGGTTTGAGCGTAAAGCAAGAACTCTTTTTAAAAAAGGTATTTTCTCTTCAACATCAAAAGAGTGATCTGTTTCAAAATCATAATAATACGGAGAAAAATCTGACGGCCCCACACTCAATCGAATCACATCCAAAGGTTGCAGCGCAGCCCTCAATTCTCTATCAGACAAATCAGACCCCACTGAAATAGCAGAATCAGTAAGAGATCCTCCTAATTTAAAAGGAACTTGAGATGCACAAATTGTGTTCAATAAAGAACAAAAAAGAAGAGACGCCACCATAAAATATCCTGCTGCAGACCTAAATCAGCAGCACTTATACATCATCTCTATGCTGAAGAATATTTTTTTTTTGAAATAAACACAAAGCCAAACAAAAACAAATGCATAAGAATCAAAATACACATCCTGCAATATTTCATAATTATCTTATGACTGTTTCTATTTTACAAAAGAAACCTTTTCAAACGCACTTTAAATGCGTCACATCTCTGAAGAGCTCAAAATCAAGAAATACCCAATAGTTGCAATAATATAGACAATAAAACCACCGCCAATCACAAACCAATCCATAAAAAACCTCTTAAAACAACAAGATACCTTTTAACCCTATCACTCCAACGCTTCAGCCTCAACATCAAGTCTTTACTAGAGAATCCAATAGAGTGAGAGGGAGTTTTATATGTTACAGCAAGCCGAAGGTTTTATAAAAACAGTCCTCTGGGGCATGGGAATTCAAGACCTAGCGTTTCCACTGGGGATCATTATTTGGTTTGCCATCCTTTCTCTTCCTATTCATGATCTTGACTGCGAAGACACAATGACAAAAGCTCTGTAATCAGCTTTTATCGGGACCTCTGGCATTGCGTTCGTTTAAGAACAATCCGCTACAACAGGCTGGGAGACACTGGCAGCAGCGTTGTTGAGTTATTGTCAAATCTTGTGGATCATAAAGTTTAAGCAGCCTTCACCCTGATTCCGTCTTCAAAGTAAAAATTAAGATCAATCACACCAGCTAGCTGTTCATAGCCTCGAAGTTTTCTCCAGCGTTTCTCAGCACATTGAACCAGTTTGAATACCATCATGACTGTTGCTCTTTCAGAACCACCTCCTTTTGTTCTCTTACTTCGCAATCGAACGGTTGCAAAGGTTGACTCTATGGGATTACTGGTCCTGATATGTTGCCAATGCGTAGCAGGATAATTGTAAAAAGTAAGAAGCCTTTCACGATTTTTCATTAGGCTATTAAC
>JBGCEP010000012.1:0-72975 GCA_045106415.1 Oligoflexales bacterium
GTAGGGTAAGTTTTTTTGGATAGTTGCGACCAGAATAGTCTATGGCGGTTGATGAATGTTTGTACCTAGTAAAATAGCCAGTTTAGCCCGCAATTCATTTCACATTCCAAGTACCTATTCCCAGTGGCTAATAGACCAAAATCATATCAGTAATTGGGTTCAGATCGTATTTGGGATGTATACGACGGCCCTATACGATGGAAGTACGACGGCTCATGTGATCTAGGGTGATTTCCGGTGATATAGAAAGAGGACCGCGGAATCTCTATTGGGTAAGTGTTTGTTATGATTGACGGGACTTTCAAGGTGATTGTCCCCAATCATCTATGAAGAATGGTGGAGGCGGCGGGAATCGAACCCGCGTCCACACCTAGGGTATGAGAAGCGCTACATGCTTAGCACCGTAATTATCCTCTTGATTAGAACGCCTACGGTCAGGCTTTCTAACCCGCAGCCTGATTAAATGTCACACTTCAGCCTCCAGGCGGAAAGCTTTGTGTTAAGCCAGCAGTAATAACGATGCCCCCGCGGCACTGGCGACCACAAGTTTATCGGCAGCTAATTTATATTAAGCTGCGAGTGCGTAATCGTTGCCGACTAAGCGATGAAACGCGGTTATAACCGGGTCACGTTCCCACCCCGGACATGCTCTCCAGCACACCTTCTAAGCCCGTCGAAACCATGACGCCCCCGTATGCTACGGATACACTAGCAGATCAGACCTTTCCCCACAAGAGAGTCCTTGGTTACTTCAATCTTGCCCAGCCTAAAGACTCTTGGTAGAAGTTAATAATCGCCAAATTTTTAAAAGAAAGACAAAATACCTTTTAAAAACTAAGAGATGAACCAAGCCTGTGTTGCAGTCCGTCTCTGTCTCATTTCAACAAGTATTTCTCATCCATTCCAAAAGCTCGTATGGCAGTTATACTGAAACCGTAAATGGAGATCATGTGAACAAAACCTATAATATTTTATACACCTGCCCAGTGGATCATGTTGGCACCTCTGTCTTCGTCAGAGGGTGGACATTTCCACAAAGTGAGCGAGCGCCCGTAATTTTCATTCATGACCTAGGTGAAACTGCTGATCAATACGACCGTTTTGCCCAATCAGTAACAGATATAGGCCACAGCGTTTATGGTTTTGACATGAGGGGTCATGGGCAATCAGGACGAAGGTTAGGTCACATCCCGAGCTTTCAGCATCTTGTGAATGATCTTTTACAAGTCGTTGCCTGGGTGCGGCATAAAGAAAAAGGAAGAAAACCAATTTTAATCGGCCAAGGCATTGGGAGTTTGGTTTTATTAGGATTTACAAAAGGTCATAGTAAACTTTGCGATTCTGCTGCATTTATATGCCCAACCTTCGCTCTCGCAGAAACGATACAACCATGGCGGCGATTTCTACTACGAACCGCTGCTGAAGTTTTTCCAACCCTTATGACACCACAGTGGTTGCTTCCTGTTTTCACAGAACCCACTGCACAACAAAAACACCCTCGCATCAGCTACCTACTCACAAATGAACTCTTAAATGCTTTAGCTCAATCGAAAAAGCTTTTCAACAGACTCAATATCAAAACCCTTATGATTTGCCCTGAGGAAGATCGTATCTGTAAAACAGAGTATTTAAAAAAAGGTGTCCAAAAACATAAAAACTCAGAAAAATTCAATCTTATCTACAAACACAACATCGGTCACTCTCCATTAAACCACGATGAAGAATACGCTCATCTTTTAAGTGACCTTCGCACATGGATGGAACCTCCCCTTGAAGGAACTTGACACTTTTCAAGACCGTTTAATTACAATGCGTAAGACCCAACAAAGGATTCGTACATTATGTTGGTTATTGGCAACAATTGCCTTTACGGTATGTTTTATAGCTTTGTATCATTTCTGGTTAAACCCTGTTCCAATTACTGTATTACAGGTTTGCTTTTTACCTGGTATTATTTTTCTGTATCTCCGCAAAGAAACGCTCCCGAATTTTAATTTTTCCAAGCTTCGTCTTTTTTTTGATATGCAGCACCCTAATGAAAGCTCTCCTTTTACAGCTGGAGATCACATCTCCCACTACGTAGAGCAAGAGTTAAAATATCAAATAGATCTTGAAAAGAAGACGACTCAAGCATGTATCCGTAAAACTCTTCCCATAGCTTTTGTTTTCACTCTTTTTGCCGGTGGAATGTTCAAATATGGTCACTTTCAACTCTCAGGCTTACACTTACTTATTCCCACTGAAGTCACCTTAGAAGTTGTGGAAGGTCATTTTACAAACTTTCAAGATGTCATCTTACCACTACAGTCATCAACAACTCCTCAGATGCTTGAAACCCATAAGGATAATCTCTTCAAGCTCAGTATCACCCCTTTTCAAGGAAAAGATCTGTCGTTAAATCTGATTGCTCCAAAGAGCAATCAATTGATTCAAAGCTTTCAACTACAGGCTGTCTATGAAAACTCTCAATCACCAATGGGTTACGGCCTCGAATTCACAATTTCCGAGGACACCCTTCTCGTGATTCCAGAGCTAAGCTCTCAGCCGTATGCCTCTATACAGATTCTATCTAAGCCGATACCAAAAGTGACATTAGAACTTCAAGCTGAATACATAGATCCTTGGCCTGATCATCAAGCCGTCCCATTAAAACTAAAAATAAAATCTCAAAACCCTCTCCAAAAAGTTATTCTTGAATTTTCTGTTAACGGTCAAAAACACCAAGAGCATATCGAGTCGTTCACGACCTCAACACGGACAGCAGAGTACGACCATGCTCTTCACCTCGAACCATACCTTCAAGACGACATGGCTTCTGTAATCATTCACGCAATCGCGTTTGATCAGACACAACCTCAATCTCTTATGGGTTCAAGTGACCCTGTTTTTTTACGAGTTGCCAGTGCCTATGGCCGCTATTTACAAACACTTGACAAGCTACGAGCAATTAAAAAAGACGTTGATCAGTGGGTTGCTGAAGGAGAGCAGAAGAAAAATAACCAAAGCCTTATAAAACAGATGCGAGACGTTGCTATTTCATCTAATGACTCCCCTTTTTTTGATGGCCTTGACCGTATTGAATTAAATCACATTGAGCATATGATTTCACAAACCAAAACGAGCTCCCCTTCGGAGGCTCTTCAGGTAGCTAAAAAAATTGATTCTTTTCTACAAGATCACGAAATGCTCAATGACAGAGAGCGTGACAGAGATTTTTTTGTTGCTTTACGAGGCCTTTCTCGCCTTATAGAAACGCCTGGTCATCAGAATAAAAAACACATTCAATCAGCGACAAAAAGTTTAAATACATTCTTAACCGAAAGACAAAAAAGGTGGGAACAAAGGGTTAAAAAACTTAAAACACCACCACCGTCATGGGACCACCTTCAAAAAAATAGTTTTCAAAGCCAACTTCAAAAATTTTCTAAAAATCAACACACTTCACCTTCTTCTCGTATCACTACGAACACAGCAATAAAAACTCTCTCTCATTTGGGTCAACAATATAGAAGATGGTTAAACGAACTGGAAGGCTTAGAAGACAAGCAAAAATCTCAGCAAGAACAGAAAAGACAACAAGGATTAGCCTCTGCAAAAGCAACATTGAGAGAGCTTCAACAACGCCAAACGAAAATATCGACAACTCTTGATCAAGCTGAAACCCGCCAACAAAAAATTGATGCTCAATGGCCTCTTACTCGCATGAACCAGAACTCCAATATAAAACTTGCTCGTAAGCTCACCGCACAACTTCAGTCGCTTGCACCACAAGCCGCACAGCGATTATCAGCAGCTCACGATTCCATGCTCGAAACAATTAAATACGGTGGTGAAAAACAATATCAAGCGGCCGAAACCTTTGCAGACCGTGCTGGCCGACTTCTTCGAGAAGCCAAGAAAAAAACATCACAAGCTCAACAAAAATCACACAAAAGAGGCCGCAGACGCCGCATCAGTGGTGATCGTTATTATGGACGATCTGTAAGCGGAGGAATGGACCTTCATCGAGAATACTCCGTCGATCGTAAATATCGCGAAGACATCCTCGATGAAGTCAGTCGTTCTGAGGATCAGCAAAGCCCTGAAGACGCAAGTCTTTTAAACTCTTACTTAAGACAAGTCATTCGTTAGTCTTTCCATATTTGGTCAAGACGGTTATCACGCCCGCAGTTCGCACGATAAAACTTATATCGAATTGGGTTCTTCTGATAATAGTCTTGATGATAACTTTCAGCGGGATAAAATTTCGTGAAAGCTTCTAAAGTCGTATAGACAGTTTTCTTCAGCTGGCCAGTTACTTTTTCTTTACTTTGTTCAGCAAGTTTTCTTTGTTCGTCATTATGGTAAAAAATGGATGATCGGTACTGAGATCCTTTGTCACAAAACTGTCCCTTGTTGTCAAGAGGGTCAATATTTTTCCAAAAGACCTCAAGCAATTGCTCAAAGCTTACTTTCTGAGGGTCAAAAGTCACCTGTAAAACTTCAGCGTGACCGGTGATACCTGCTGCAACCTGTTTGTAAGTTGGGTCTTTCACATGCCCACCGGTGTAGCCCACTTCAGTTTTTAAAACCCCGTCTGTTTTATCAAAAGGGGGCTCCATACACCAAAAGCATCCTCCTCCAAAAGTTGCAACACTCGGTGATACCGTGTTTTTGAAGGCCTCAAGATATGTTCCATAACCTTCTTTTTCTAAATCTTCTTTAGGGATAAATCTCAAAGAAGCAGAATTGATACAATATCGCAGCCCAGTAGGTGCTGGCCCATCCTCAAACACATGGCCAAGATGGCTATCACCATGCTTAGAGCGAACTTCAACTCTTTTTGAAAACAGACTGTTATCTTCTTTTTCAACAATCATAGATTTTTCTAGAGGTCTCACAAAAGAAGGCCAACCGGTTCCTGATTTAAATTTATCTTGAGAGCTAAATAAAGGCTCACCAGAAACAATATCTACATAAATTCCAGGTCTTTTTTCATCCCAATAAAGATTTTGGAATGGCGATTCCGTTCCTTCTTCTTGGGTGACTTGATATTGAATTTTCGTCAATTTAGCCTTGATCTCTTTCTCACTTGGTTTTTTATATGTTTTATCCGCCATCAATTCTCCCCCCCCTAAGCTTGTCACCAGGGACAGTAAGCAGATTTGTCCCCATTTTTGGCATTGGTATTTCATCATTTCTCCTGTTTTGACATCTTATACAAATATGAAGGACTAGAATTTTAAACACAAATCTGGGATGTTATATAAGAGAATAACTCAATAAGGGACCTACTGTCTCCGCGGTTGACTAAATACTTCTCAGGGTTGCCAATCAAGTTCCGATAATAGGAATTCTCAGCAACTCGGCGTGTCAATCGCTCAGCTAAGGAGGTTCAAGGAGATGGGTGTGGTGAAAAAAACAGAATTTACAAAAGCTCAATTGCAACTGGATGGGGCAAATCATGAACTTCCGGTCATTATCGGATCAGAAGGTGAGCGGGGAATTGATGTTGCAACCCTGCGTGCACAAACAGGATGGGTCACACTAGACAACGCCTATGTGAACACAGCGGCTTGTGAATCAGCAATCACTTTTTTAAATGGTGAAGAAGGCATTTTGCGCTATCGCGGCTACTCAATTGAAGAGCTCGCAGCAAACGCTTCGTTTGAAGAGGTTGCATCTCTACTCAACAAAGGAGAGCTTCCGAGCTCAAAAGAACTTCAAGGGTTCAGAGATCAACTCGCTCAGTACCATCAAACAGACACTCAAATAGAAGGTCTCCTAAGAGCCCTACCTAAAGAACTTCACCCTATGGGGGCAATCTCTGCTGCTATTGTCGCTTTATCAGGTTGTGAGCCTCATTTCGTCGATCAAGATCTATCCACTGACCAAAAAGATGAAGTCGTTGCACAGTTGATGTCTCAACTCAAAAATATCACAGCATATTTGTATAGAATCCGCCAAGGTGAAACATTAATCCCATCAGATCCAAATCTTGGTTATTGTGCAGACTTCATGAATATGATGTTTGGCAAAGTCGACCCAGATATTGTTGCTGCACTAGACGTTCTCTTCATCCTACATGCTGATCACGAACAAAACTGTTCTACATCAACGGTAAGGTTGGCTGGATCTTCAAAAGCAAATCCATATGCAACAATTTCTGCTGGAATCAACGCTCTTTGGGGACCTCTACACGGCGGTGCTAATCAAGCTGTTATTGATATGCTCCAGCAAATCCACAACGGTGGTGGCGACTACAGAGAGTTTCTCGAAAAAGCTAAAGATAAAAACGATCCTTTCCGTTTAATGGGCTTCGGTCATCGTGTTTACAAAAACTTTGATCCTCGCGCTAAAATCATCAAACAATCTTGCGATACGGTTCTAAAAAAACTTGGTGTTCAAGACCCTCTTCTGGATATTGCAAAAGGTCTAGAAGAAGAAGCTCTCAAAGACCCTTATTTTGTAGATCGAAAACTGTATCCAAATGTTGATTTTTATTCTGGTATTATTTACAAAGCTCTCAACATTCCCACAGATATGTTTACTGTCATGTTTGCACTTGGGCGTCTTCCTGGTTGGATTTCTCAATGGAGAGAAATGCTAGACTCTCCTGCCATGAAGATTGGACGACCAAGACAAATTTACACGGGCCCTCGTGAAAGAAAATGGATTGATGTCAAAAATCGCAAATAACAATGTGCTTGACTCAACATTAAAACAAGACTCTTAAGAAGAAAAAGCAGAGGTCTACACCTCTGCTTTTTTTGCTTCTAATTCTTCCCATCGCGCATATAAATCTTCAACTCTTTTGCGAGCTTGGTCTAAATCTGTCCAAATTTTTTGAAGCAGATCAGCTTTATCTTGTAACTCTGGTGCCGCACACTCCACTTCAAGTTCTTCAACTTTTTGTTCTTGTTTTGCTATCGTTTTTTCTATTGTCGCGAGCTCTTTTTGTTCTTTCCAACTTAATGATGATTTTTTTGAATTTTTTTCCTGTTTTTTTGGCACAACATGTGAAGCAGAAGTTTTTTTCACAGGCTTAGGAGCCACCATCACTTCAATAGCTTGCTTACGATCAGCACATAAAGTCCACGTGCCATTTTTTTGAGCATCAGGAGCGAGAACAAAGTGGCACAAATGATCTAAAAACCAACGGTCGTGAGATACAATCAATAAAGAACCTGAAAAATCTTGTAATGCTTCTTCTAGTTTTTCAATAGTATCAATATCTAAATCATTCGTAGGTTCATCTAAAACCAAAATGTCAGCTGGCTGCCGCATAAGCTGCGCAACATGAACGCGCGCAAGCTCTCCACCTGACAAATTTTTAACAAAGGTCTTCAACTGGTTTGTATTCAAGCAAAAACGCTGCGCCCAACTGGTCACATGACATTGCCCCCCTGGATAGCTCACCATATCACCTTCTGGACATAATGCTTGTGCCAGTGTCCACTCAGGATTGATCTGCACTCTCATTTGATCAAGGTAAGCAACCTTTAGGCCGTCAACATGTTTAACAAGACCTTGCTGAGGTTTTAACTCTTTCATTAACAGCCTTAACAAGGTTGATTTCCCTGCGCCGTTCTCGCCTAAGATCCCTAGCCTTGTGCCACGCTTTAACATAAAGTCAAAACGATTCACGATAACCTGATCACCGTATTGAAAACTTAATTCATGGGCAGAAACTAAGACTTTCCCTCTCTTCTCACCTTGCTCAAACTGCAATCGTGATTGATTCGCTTGTAAGCTTTGTTTCAGGCTACTTAACTCTTCTTTCAAAGCCATGGCTTGCTTCACACGGCCTTGATCTCGAGTTGCTCGCGCCTTCGGACCTTGCCGCAGCCAAGCTTCGTCAATTCTTGCGCGACTGGCTAAACTTTGGTGGAGTTGAGTCTGTTCTTGAAAAAAAGCAGAACGGCGATCAAGAAATGTTGAATAGTTTCCTTCACTCTCAAAAACACCTCCGGAGTATCGAGGAGCAACCTCAATCACTCTTGTTGCAAGCTCTTCCATAAACGCTCGATCATGAGTAACGGCAATCCAAGTGACGTTCCACATTTTTAATGTACTTTCAAGCCACAACAAACCTTCTGTATCAAGGTGGTTTGTCGGCTCATCTAAAAGTAAAACATCTGGCTTTTTTACAAACGCTTCACAAATCGACAGACGACGTAACATACCACCAGATAAGCTTGGTGCTCGCAGCTCACCTGACAGCCCCGCTATCGATAAAGTTTTATCAATCAGGACAAAGTCATCACAAACTTCTTGTAAAATCTCAAAAATTGTTTTGTCTTCATAGTGACAACTCTGCGCGACACGTACAATATGCAAACCCCGAGTTGTAATCACTTCACCTTCATCTGGAGTCAAGTCACCAGCTAAAATTTTTAGCAACGTTGACTTACCACTACCATTTGGTCCTGTAATAACAACACGTTCATTTTTACTAAAAGTAAGAGATAAACCTTCAAATAAAGGCTTATCTCGAAAAGAATGCACAAGATTTTGACAACTGAATAAAGGAGAAGACATAACCTGTTCCAAAAATAATATTAATGACGCTCTTGAGATTCATAAGATTCACGAATCATTCTTTCTAGAGCCAACCTTGGATCTGCAATAACATCTCCACTAAGAACAAAGTCTTTTTTACCTGTATTTTGCTCTATTAACTTCAAACCATATTCATAGCCATGAAGAAGCGATCGGCAATAACCGACAATATCCTCGCTGACTTCGCATCGTATAATTTTTTGAATAGCTTCAGGCGTCCACGTTAAAGACATACCGTGTTGATTTTCAAAGTCCGCAGAAAAATCCTTTAAATCTTTTTCAACTTGAGCTGTTTTAGGGTGAACTTCAGATAAAATTCGCTTTAAAAAAACTTGCGGGAAATCTATCAGTTCAGATGTTACCTGAAGATGTTCAACTCCTGATGAGGGAAGTTCAAACTTAAAATCTCTTAATAAATTTTCACATACTGACATGAGACCTCGAGCACCTGTTTTTTCTTCAGCTGCAAGCTCTGCTATTCTTAAAAGCGCATCTTCATCAAAATCCAGGCTTAAACCATAGCCTTCAAAAGCTCTTTTATACTGATGAAGAATTGAACCTTCAGAATCTTTCAAAACCTTCAACAGATCTTCTGCTTTTAAAGGTTGGCAGCTCACTTTTACTGGCAAACGCCCAATAAATTCCGGCTCAAACCCATAATCAATAAAATCTTGAGTTTGTGCTTCTCTCAACAATGAAGTTTCACTATCTCTGTCTATTTTTTGAGCATTGTCAGAGCCAAATCCAATTTTTTGCTGACATAATCGTTTACCAATAATCTCAGAGAGACCAGTAAAAGCTCCACTCACAACAAAAAGAATATGCCGCGTATTTAAAACTTTACGCTCAACCTTACCCTTTTGCTGCATTTCCATAAATGCCTGCATTTGAGAAGCAGGGTCATGCCCTCCCCTCAAATCCACATCCGTTTCTTCCATCAGTTTCAACAAACCTAACTGCACACCACGACCTGTCACATCTCGACCATGTTGTTGACTTGGAGCTGATAATTTATCAACTTCATCAAGATAAATAATACCAAACTGCGCTACCTCTAGATCATCATTCGCCTGCGCCGCTAACTCCTTTACCAAATCATCAACGTTCGCACCCATATAGCCGGTTTCACTAAATCGAGTCGCATCTGCTTTGACAAAAGGGACACCAGCTAACTTCGCCATCTGACGCACAAGATAAGTTTTACCAACCCCTGTCGGGCCTAAAACTAAGACGTTCTGTTTTGCATAATCTGCATCCACTCGATCGTTCTCATAACAATCACGAACATGATTGTAGTGGTCACAAAATGCAATGGACAAAGCACGCTTAGCATCATCCTGCCCTATGACAAACCGATCAAGATAACTCTTCACTTCTTTCGGAGTCATCCGAAACTCTAATAAACTCTCAAGATTTTTTACTTCCTCAAGGTCTTGGGAAGACGACTCTTCTTCTACAGATTTCTTAGTCTTTCTATCATGCATAGGAAAATCCTGGGAAATCACTTGAACCTGTCCACCGAATCTTTTTTTGACAAAGTCCTCAAATTCTTTTTGAATATCTTCGGGCTTTGGGAAGTTTTGATCACTCATAATGGCTGCCTTGTTTGCTTTGAAATCTTGTTCTTCAAAATCCGCGTGAATATACCAGAAATCGAACGTTCTTGAAATCAATGTAAGAGAGTTGTCTTGAAAAGTCACAAATCAAAATTCTGGCTTGAAAAACCCATGGCTCATTTTTCCGAGGAAGAATGGGAATCTTTGTGTGATGGTTGTGGTCGTTGTTGCCTCAATAAAGTGGAGTATATCGATGTTCAAGAAATTCACTTCACAAATATTTCCTGCTCTGAACTAGACTGTTCCACAGGACTCTGTCGCTCATACGCGAATCGCCAAAAAAAGGTTCCCGATTGCCTTAAAATCACACCTCAAAATATTAAGAGCATGACCTGCCTTCCACCATCCTGTGGATATAAGTTGGTTGCAGCTCAGAAAGACCTTCCAGATTGGCATCCTTTGCAATGTGGCCTATCATCAGGTCCAGAAAAAGCACAAATGAGTGTGAAAGGGAAAATAATTTCAGAAGAAGATATCACTGGTGAGCTTGATGATTTTTTAATTAAGTGGGTTCCTCCACTTGACGCTGAAACAGGAAACGTCCTACAAACTTCTACAACATCTTTCAAAAAGTCTAAAGAAGACTTCAAAGATGAGTTATAACTTTAAAGCTAAAGGTACACCATGAAGCCATTTGACAAGTATGCCTACTACAACCAATCTGTTCAGTCCCCTGAAGCCGATGTCGACTTCTTGCATATGGCGTACACCAAACTACGTGGAAAAGAGCCTCAGACGCTCCGTGAAGACTTCTGTGGAACTTTTTCCGTCTGCCGAACTTGGGTTCAAGGTTCAACACAGCATCACGCTGTAGGCATCGATTTAGATCCTGAACCTATCGCCTACGGAAAAGAACATGAATGGTCTCAACTCTCTGACCAAGAAAAACAACGGCTCACCATTCACCAAACAAACGTTCTTAACCCAGAAATTCCAAGCGCAGATATCGTCTGCGCTCTCAACTTTAGTTACTTTATTTTTAAGGAAAGAAAACTTCTTAAATCTTACTTTCAAAACGTTTACAACACACTGGAAGAAGGTGGTGTCTTCGTTGTTGATTGCTTCGGCGGCAGTCAATGCCACGAGCCCATTGAAGATGAAACCGAATATGAAGATCTCGGCTTCAGCTACTATTGGGACCAGGATTCCTTCGACCCCATCACAAATGAAGCTCAATTTTACATCCACTTTCAACGCGACGGTGAAGCAAAACGAGAACAAGTTTTCTCATACGACTGGCGCATGTGGACCCTACCTGAACTCAAAGATATCCTTGAAGAAGTTGGATTTAAAAAATCTCAAATCTTTTGGGAAGGGACAGAGGACGATGGAAGCGGAAACGGTGTGTTTGAAATGACAGACAAAGGAGAAGCCTGTGAAGCATGGGTCGCATATATTGCTGCCTGTAAATAACACATAGGCCTCAATACATAAGCCGCTAATCGCTTGTTAAGCCTTAGCGGCTTATAGAACATGACCACAGCAGTCACAATGCCTCTAGAAAAATTCCTCACAGTTCTCATACCGCGGCAAAAAAAACAATAAGCTATGAATATAAAAAGAAAAAATGAGAAAACATCTTTTAAAAATTACGTATTTCTCCCCATTGTTTCTCAACATTCCCTCCTGTATAAAATAGTCATAGCGGATCTCAGCACTCAAATCACCGCAGCTTGGAACATCAGGTCACTCAACCTCTCTTTGCTCCAAGAGCTCGCTCTCAGTTCCATCACGACTGAGAGCGATTTTTTTTTATCAAATAAAAAATTCGTGATATATGCTTCATGAGCACTGTGCTGCTATGGAGATCGAGCTCATTCAACTCAACACCACTCACAACGAACTGATTGAAGTCATCCGCGCCACAGGTGAGAGGCTTGCTCAACAAAGACAGGCCACCCAGCGCCTTAAGGATTTAGCGCCGACAAAGCGCCAACAACTGGTACAAAAGCTAAGACCAGAGTCACGCTCTGTCGCTCAAGCTGAGCGAAAAGCCCTCCTCCACGAAGATTACTTACAGCTTCTCGAAGAAATATTAGAAGCACGCCAAAAGCTTTTTCAACTTAAAGTTCAGTGGGAAGATGCTCAGATGCTTTACAATGCCAGAAAAAGTCTCGATTCTTGGCATAAAGCTTTTCTTTTTTGAAATTTAGACTAAATTAATCATGATCAAGTTGTTTCAATCAATCCCTTTGTCCACCTATGGGAGCAGAGTATGTCTTCGGTGTTTTTCATCATGATTGTAGGATCTTCTTTCGGTTTTTTTGCATACAGAGTTTCTCAAGCCTGGAAAGAACTCCACGCTGCAGCAACAGGGAAAGATGTTTTAGCTGAAATTTCTTTTAGCACAAAAGTCAAAACAATTCTTTTTGAAGGCTTTGCTCAAGCAAAACTTTTTAAAGACCCTGTTCCTGGGATCATGCACGCTATGATTTTTTGGGGCTTTCTTGTCGTCAGCCTTGGAACCTTAGAAACTTTACTTGAAGGCGTGATTCCACATTTTCGGTTTTCTTGGATCATTGGAGAAGGTTTTTTATACAAAGGGTTTTTAGTCTCTCAAGATATTGGTAATACAGTTGTGGCTATTGCTATTTTGTTTGCCATCTGCAGACGCTTATTTTTTCCTCCAGAGCGACTTCAAACTCTTTCTCAAGAGGCTAAAAATGATGCCTATATCGTCTTAAGTTTTATCCTAACCCTTGTCACTAGTGAACTTATGAGTATGGGAAGTGATCCTGCTCTTTCTGTTTTCTTTCTTCCTGTTTCACACCTTTTTCAAATACTTTTATCTGAGAGCGCACATCCTATCGCATGGTGGCTTCATGTATTTACATTATGCGGCTTTGTTATTTATCTTCCGACTTCAAAACACCAGCATCTCATTTGGATTTGGCCTAACCTCTTTTACAAACAACATCGATCTAGTGGGTGGTTGCGCCCTATGGAGTTTGATGAAGAAGCCGAATCTTTTGGGGTTGGTCATGCCTCAGAATTCACATGGAAACAACTTCTTGAATCCAAAGCATGCGTCGAATGCGGAAGATGCACCTCAGTATGTCCAGCCCACACAACAGGAAAGAAGCTCGACCCTCGACATATGATTCATCATCTTAAAGACGGACTTGCCCAAGCAAAAGAAAACCCTAAAATGCCGGGTGGCATCGTCAGCCAAGAAGAACTCTGGGCATGCACAACATGTGGAGCATGTGTCGATGCATGCCCTCTGCATATTGAGCACATTCCAGCTATTGTTGATATGCGACGCTATCTCACTATGACCGAAGGTGATGTCCCTGCAGAACTTCAAAGCACACTCGAAAATTTAGAAGTTCACTCGAACCCTTGGGGCATGAATAACGACGATAGAGAAAAATGGGCCGAAGGCCTGAATGTCCCAGTCATGAGAGAAAAGGACGAAGCTCCTGAGTACTTATTTTGGGTCGGCTGCGCAGGTGCTTTTGATGATCGCTACAAAAACGTAACTCAATCCACTGCAAAAATTATGCAAAACGCAGGCCTTGATTTCGCTATTCTTGGAAAAGAAGAACGCTGCAACGGCGATACAGCAAGAAGAGCTGGAAATGAATATTTAGCATCGATGCAAATCGCTGAGAATGTCGAGACCTTCAAACGCTACAAAGTACAAAAAGTAGTCACAGGCTGCCCTCATTGCTTCAACACACTCCGCAACGAATACCCTGACTTTGATTGCAACCTAGAAGTCATTCACCACAGCGAACTTATTGAATCTTTAGTCAACGATGGAAAAATCACCCCTAAACAATCTAATGACGTTTCCAGCGTGACATGGCACGATTCCTGCTACCTTGGTCGTCACAACAAAGTCTACGACAGCCCCAGAAAAGCCCTCAGCAGCACCGTCCCTGAAGTCGTTGAAATGCCTCGCAACAAATCAAACGGTTTCTGCTGCGGCGCTGGTGGCGCAAGAATGTGGATGGAAGAAACAGAAGGAGAACGAGTCAACGTCAATAGAGCTAAAGAAGCCATAGCAACTGGGGTCTCAACTGTTGCTACCGGTTGCCCTTTCTGCCTTACCATGCTCACAGACGGAGTCACAGCAGAAGAAGCCTCTGACAAAGTTCAAGTAAAAGATGTTGCAGAAATTATAGCTGAAGCACTTCCTGATCATCAACCTAGCTGATGAAGGGTGTTCCTTAACCCAGAACCCGTTGCGACAAGGCGTATGGAACCACGTGGGAACATACGCTTTGCCAACCCTGACAAGACTTGCCCAGGTCCACACTCTACAAACGTCTCACACCCCGCTTCTCGAGCTTCACACATACTCTTGTACCAAAGAACCGGAGCTGTAATCTGCTGTTCCAAAAAATCTGGGGAATACTGTGATACCACTTCACCACTCACATTCGGAATCATTGAATACCGTGAAGGCTGGTAGCTCATCTTGTGAATATAAAACGACATTTCATCTTGTGCAGGTTGCATCAAAGAAGAGTGAAAAGGAGCACTCACAGGTAAAGGAATAATCCGCACCCCAGTTAAATACTCTGACAGTTCATCCAAAGATTTTTTATGGCCAGAGACAATAATTTGAGTCTCAGCATTCAGGTTTGCAACTTCAACAACGCCTGACTTAACTTGAAGACAAGCTGCTCGTACAGATTGCTCATCTAAACCAATCACTGCTGACATTCCACCAATACCAGCAGGAACTGCGTTCTGCATGGCTGCACCACGCATACGTACAACCTTAGCTGCTTCACACAGGTCCAAGACTCCGCTACACACAAGCGCAGAGTACTCACCCAAACTGTGCCCAGCAACAAGAGAAGGAGAAATACCAGCTTCTTGCTCCAAAACCTTCCACATAGCGACAGAAACCGCTAATAAAGATGGTTGTTGAAACTCTGAAAGACGAAGCTGGTCTTCTGGACCTTCTGCACAGAGGCTTCGAATCCTTAAAGATGTCGAATCCTCAACAGCTTCAAAGATCAAAGATGTATAAGGAAAAAGATCAAGAACCTCTCGACTCATCCCTATGGACTGAGATCCTTGGCCCGGAAACATCACGAGCATAGCTGACTCACAGGAAATCTAGTGATTATTGAAAATCTTGATCGCCTTGAAGATCACGCTGACGCTTCACTTCAACACCTTTGTAAGTGCTGCAAGCTTGGCATGCTCGGTGAGGACGACAAGTTTCACCACACTTAGAGCATACAGCGCGAGATGGTGACGTCAAACCATGATGAGATCGACGCATGTTTCTTTTGGACGCGGAGGTCCGGAACTTAGGTACTGGCATGACTGACTCCTAACATAACCCAGTCTAGAACTTGACATATCTCACTCTGAACTAATGTTCAGAGCTTTCGGATTCTAGGCAATTTACCGACAAGGTCGCCCTCGAAAAGACGGTCTTACAACCTCTCATCCAATAGTTGGTGCCTCAACTATTTCTAAAACGGAAGCTATGAGAACAAACCCAAAGGCCTCTACTCTAGAGCAGACTATTTAAATGATTCACTCTTAAAAGGCAAGGACTAAACTCACAAACACCGTCACCATGGGTTTTTGGCCAATAAACAATTTGATCCAAACAATCACATGCCGACAAGTTCAGTCAAAATAATTGTTTTCCCATCAGCAAGAATAAGACCTGAGACATAAAGATTTTCTCGTCTTTTTAAAATTTCTTTTCCCCAGGCTTGGTAAAAAAAAGATAACACCGCCCGACCTCCTGTTGCATCTCTCACTTCAATCTCACACTTAGCTAAGCGGTTCTGTTGCTTTAAACACTCACGCAGACTTGCAGAGCGATACCTTAAAGGCCCGACTTGAATTGTCCTCCCAACATAATCACCTAAAGACTTCAAAGAAATCGTCGACTTTATAAGCTGCACAGCAGGGGGAAGTTGAGGAGGGGTTCTTGTGACGCTATTCTTCAAACGGGGGCGGAATAATCCATTTGACTCAGCAAAATAAAGACCTAAAAGCACAATCATGGTCATAACAACATAAGGAATATAGCGAGTTGCCTTCTGCCAGGACCTCTTCGCCGCTTTTTTGTCTTGGCGATACTTCAGTCCTTTTACTGCTTCTGCCGCTTTTCCCGAAGGGTTACGAGCTCTTTTTAGCTCTCGATCTCTTCTACGACCTGGATTTTTTTCAGGTAGCTTTACTTTGTGTTGTTTTCTCAAACTCCTACGACCGACAGCTTCTGGAGAAGCAAGCCCTAGAAAAGAGTTACGGTCACCATGCTGAGATAATAAAGTTTCCTCCTTATCCTTGAACGCCGCCCCTCTTACTTCAAAAATTCGTTCTTCTTGCATAATTTTTCTGAACACAGGAGAGCCTTGAATAGCAATATAATCATATAGATGTGCTTTACCCAAACGTAGATGCTCACGAACTTGACGCCCTTGGAAAGGGCCTTCTTTTTGTCCTGAAGACGCATTCATAATCATCCACTGAGCCATAGCAACCCTTTCTCATCCAGTTTTTTTATCGCTCTTTCTTTATTATAATCCCGAGAGATCATAAATATATTGCAATCAACACATATTGTGCCTATCATCCGAAACCTGTTGGACTTTCGACAAGCAATTGGACACAAACATGAAACTCTCTACATCCGATTTTTCTCTGACAAAAAGCAATGATATCCACATCGACGGTTCAGAAAATTGGCTTCAACTCATTTATGACGAATTTAAAAGCACAACTTCGCAACACCCCCCAAAAGTGACAGGCTTACTCAATTGGAGGCAGGTTAGTTTTCAAGATTATAAAATAACAGGTGAGGTAACATGCTCTCTGCATATCACCTGCACTCGCTGTAATACCAAATTATTTCACACCTTCCATGAGAAGATCCTCAGTCACTTCACAACACGCAACACCCCAGATTCTCAAGGTGAACACGAAAGCATTGAATTTAATAAAAACACACCTGAACCCCTCGAAAATAGTGAGGTCGATCTCAGTCAGTTTTTATTTGACACAATTTTATTGAATATCCCAGCTCAGACACACCTTATCAAAGAACATAAATGCCTTGCCGAAGCAGCTGAAAATAAAGATGGGGACACCCTCTTGCACAGCACTCCTTCAAAAAACAGCCCTTTTGCTGTCCTTGAAAAACTTAAACACACCCCAAACCACTGATTTCTTTTATAAAAAAAGAAATCAGAATATGAAAAAACAGATTGAATGCTGAGAAATTTTCTAGTATATTTCGGTTCCGCTGTATGCGGAATTTTTAATACGCAGGTTTCCTATACGAAGGTCATTATTAATGCCTAAGGAAACCGAGGAACAACCTTCGTTTGAATGGAGTCAAACATGTCCCAGAACATCAGTGTTCGAGAACTTCTCGAAGCCGGCGCTCACTACGGTCACCAGTGCCGCCGTTGGAATCCAAAAATGAAACGCTATATCTTCGGCGCTCGCAACGGAATCCATATCATCGATCTTCAAAAAACAGTCAACTGCTTCCGTCGCGCCTGCGAGTTTACTGAAAACGTAACAGCAAAAGGTGGTCACTTCCTGTTTGTTGGATCAAAACGCCAAGCTTCTGAAATCATTCAAGAAGAAGCAAACCGATCAAACATGTACTTCATTAACCACCGCTGGTTAGGTGGCACATTGACAAACTACCCAACAATTCGCAAAAGCATTCACCGCTTAAAGCGTATTGAAAAAATGGCTGCTGACGGAACTTACGACAAGCTCACTAAAAAAGAAGCTCTTAGCCTAGAAAAAGAACGCGAAAAGCTTGACCGTAACCTTGGTGGCATCAAAGACATGCCAGGTCTTCCTGCTGCTATTTTTGTTGCTGACGCACACAAAGAGCACATTGCTGTTAAAGAAGCACGCAAACTTGGTATCCCAATCGTAGCGATCACAGATACAAATGCTGACCCAGCACTTATCGATTTCGTTATCCCAGGTAATGATGACAGCATCAAATCTCTCCAACTTTTCGCAAGCACTATTGCTGACGCTTGTATCGCTGGACGCAAAAAAGTCCGCAACAACCAGCAAGAAAAAGCTGAAAGCCAACACAAAGACGGAACGATCACAGATCGCGAAGGTCACAGTGTCAAGGTTGTAAAAAAGAAATAAGTTCGACAATACTTTTTAAAAGGGGATTCTCGTGGCTATCACCGCATCTCAAGTTAAAGAACTTCGTCAGCGCACAGGCGCTGGCATGATGGATTGCAAAAAAGCTCTTACTGAAAAAGATGGAGATCTTGAATCAGCAATCCAGTGGCTTCGTGAAAAAGGTATTTCTCGCGCAGCAAAAAAAGCAGGCCGCACAGCCGCTGAGGGCGTTGTCACTGTTCGCGTAAGCGAAGACAACAAAACCGGCGTAGTCATTGAACTCAACTGCGAAACAGACTTTTCCGCTCGCAACGAAGAGTTCCAAAAGTTCGCAACTGTCACAGCTGATGTCGCTCTAGCAAACAAAACAAATAGCGCCGAACAGCTTCTTGAGTGCAATCATGAAGGAAAAACCCTTCAAGACACACTTACAGCACTCATTGCAACTGTTGGCGAAAACATGAAAATTCGCCGTGTTCATTGCCTTGAGGCAAAAGACGGCGTTGTCGCTGGGTACACTCACATGGGTGGAAAAATTGGTTCTTTAGTCGCTCTTTCTGGAGCTGCTCCAGAAGCAACAGCCAACGATGTTGCTATGCACATTGCTGCTGCTGCCCCTCGTTTCTTACAACGAGAAGAAGTTGGCACAGTAGAGCTTGACAAAGAAAAAGAAGTCATTCGTAAGCGTCTGCAAGAACAAGGAAAGCCTGAAGCAATTATTGAAAAGGCACTTCTTGGTCAAATCAACTCCTATTACGGAGAAGTTTGCCTTATAGACCAACCTTTTGTTAAAGAACCCAAGAAGAAGGTTGCACAATACGTGAAAGAATCTAATGCTGATTCTACTATCACGGGCTTTGCTCGCTTCCAACTTGGCGAAGGCATTGAGGTTGCCGAGACAAACTTTGCTGAGGAAGTTGCAGCTCAAATTAAATCTTAATCTCTCGGCCTCGATAAGGGGAATCTCATGTCGCAACGTGTGATGCTTAAGCTTTCAGGGGAAATGTTAGGTGGTCAAGACCACTCAAATTTCAACGCAGACGCTCTTTCTCTCATTGCTCATGAGATTCAATCCTTGCACGAAGCCGATTATGAGGTCGCCGCCGTTATAGGCGGCGGCAACATTTGGCGCGGCGCCATCGCCTCTGAGTTTGGCATGAACCGCGCTTCCGCCGACTATATGGGCATGCTTGCGACATGCATTAACGCTCTCGCTCTACAAGAAGTTCTGGAAAATCGATGTAACATACCCACTCGAGTTATGACCTCTCTAGGTATCCCAGAACTCGCAGAACCATACATTCGCCGAAGAGCAGATAAGCACCTTAAAAATAAGTCCATAGTCTTATTTGCAGGCGGGACTGGCAACCCATTCTTCACGACAGATACAGCCGCATCATTAAGAGCTCGAGAAATCGGCGCTCATATGATTTTAAAGGCTACAAAAGTGGACGGCATTTACGACAAAGATCCTCTCAAGCACCCTGACGCGAAACGCTACCAAACTCTCTCATACCTTGATGTCATTTCACAAAAGCTCGGTGTTATGGATGCCACCGCAATGACAATGTGTATGGAGTCTCACATCCCTATAAAAGTTTTTAAACTCGACTCTCCTGGATGTGTACTTAACGCTATCCAAAACCCTGAAGTCGGGACGACTGTGAAATAAAGGATCAAAACATGCAAAACTCCCTCAACGAGTGCAAAACAAAAATGCAAAAAAGCATTGAATCTTTAGAGCGCGAGCTCGCCAAAGTCCGAACTGGCCGCGCTTCAGCCTCTCTTTTAGACAGCGTCCGCGTAGACTACTATGGCTCACCAACACCACTCAATCAGGTTGCCTCTATCTCCATTCCTGACGCTCGCAGTATTGTCATCGCTCCTTTCGAAAAAAAGATCATTTCTGAAGTCGAACGAGCTATTCAAATGTCAAACTTAGGAATTCAGCCATCAAACGATGGCAACGTTGTTCGTTTGCCCATTCCTCCATTGAATGCAGAACGCAGAAAAGAAATAGCCAAATCTCTCAAGAAAATTGGAGAAACCGCAAAAATTTCAATTCGACAAGTTCGACAAGATTTCAATAGCAAAATGAAGCAAGCTGAAAAATCAAAAGAGACATCTGAAGACGAAAGTCGCCAGTTGCAAAAAGAAGCGCAAACCCAAACCGACAGTTATGTCAAAATTGTCGATGAAAAAGTAAGCGCTAAAGAAAAAGAAGTCATGACAGTTTAATCTCTTTCGCATTCTCATATCGGTGGAGTTGAAAAATACACATTCAACCGATATGAGACAACCAGTTAAATACACATCACCATGCAAAGAAAACTCTTTTTTACTTAGACCTAAAAAGCCGCAGCCTTTCACTTAAGCCATCAGCTCCACTTTCTGCAAAAACTTAAAGTCACCTACTCAGATTTAAAATAAAATTTTTGCTTCAACGCATATGCTTCACTTTGAAAAAATTTTCGTTGGAACGATCCACAGTAATGACCACAGATCTTTCGCCTTGGCTGCGTCTTCAAACTGCCTTCTAAATCCACCAGAGCCATGCTCGCTATAGATTTTGTTGATTTTAAGCTGACAGCAGTTTTCATCATTTCTGTAACATGAAGATTCTCAATAGAAAGACAACCATAAAGCTCAATAAGGCAACACATCAATTTATGAAAATTACCTTGCCGTATATAAGCGATACGAGCACGACATACTTGCAGATTTCTTTAATCTCCAGCTTGGCGCAAGAGTCTTTTTGAATGCGACTCCAGATACGCTAAAGTCCTTGTCATTTCTCGGGATGATCGAAAACCTCACCACTCGAAAGTGAGGATCGATGCGAAATACCCAGATTAAGGAAAATCATTTCCATAATCTCTAGATACAGCCTCAGTCTTCAAGACCATCTAGCTCAAGCCTTCTTTTCTTAACTTTTTCCACCAGCGTTGTCCTATTTAGCTTAAGGAGCTGGGCTGCTTTATTTTTATTATTTCCCGTTCTCTCTAGTGCTTGACGAATCAAACTATTCTCAATCTCTCTTAAATGAAGAGTCAAATCGATTCCTTTTTCGGGCAACACCTCTAAAGAAGACTGCGGACAAGCATTTATACTTTCAGATTTTTTTGCATGAATTCGCTGTTCAAACGAATTCTGAAAATACCCTTCGTTTGACAAAAACTCTGCCGGCAGATCTTCTCGACGAATCTCTCCGCCACCCTTAGTAATCACAAGCCTTTCAACCAAATTCTGAAGCTGCCGAACATTCCCTGGCCAATAATGGCTTCTTAAAGCCTCTAATGCATCATGAGACAACCAGCAGTCATCGCGGAGCTTATGAGACCTGTTAGAACAGTTCAAAAAATGCTCAAGAAGATCCGATATATCTTCCGGCCTCTCTCGCAATGATGGAACTAAGATAGGGAGAACATTTAAACGATAGAAAAGATCAAGTCGGAATTTCTTTTCATAGACTGCCAGTTCAATATCAACATTAGTGGCAGCAACAATTCTCACATCAGCTTGCTGAACAACGTGCCCACCAACACGAGTAAATTGCTTTTCTTGCAACACTCTCAATAATTTAGCCTGAAGCCTTAAAGGCATGTCACCAATTTCATCTAAAAAGATTGTACCACCTACAGCACGACCAAAAAGCCCTAGACGCGGCCTATCTGCTCCTGTGAAGGCACCTTTCTCATGACCGAAGAGCTCTGACTCCAAAAGTTCTTCCGGAATAGCGCTGCAGTTAATAGCAACAAACTCCTTCGAAGCTCTACGAGAAAGTCGATGGATAGAGGCAGCAATCAGTTCTTTACCAGTCCCACTCTCACCTTGAATCAACACAGCGCTATCTGATTGCGCCACCTTGCTCACGGTCTCAAGGATCTGACAAACTGTTCGCGACTTCCCTATGATCTCCGGAAACAGTTCTCGATGGTAACTCAAGGGTTTTTCAAAACCCTTCCATTGCAAACCGCTTTCGGAAGACGCACGAAATGGCAAATCTGGCATACTCATACGTATTTCAGTCTCCTAAGGATATCCACGACTGACTATATGAAGAAATCGATGTAGTCTGGTTGAGACAAACGAAATGTCACTGAGGTCTATATCTCCATAATACCTCAGGTGATTGAGCACGAGCAAATTCAAACAGAGTACATGGGAGGCTTATTTTGAAAGTTGCATTGATTCACGACTGGCTTGTTGAGTATCGCGGCGGAGAAAAGGTGCTCCTTGAGCTTGCTCGCCTGTACCCTGAAGCTCCAATCTACACTCTGTTTTTTCAGAAAGAATCTCTCCCCACAGAACTTTCTGAACGCGACATCCGATATCCAAAAGCTCTCCAAAAATTTCAAAAAATAAGAAAAATTCTTTTGCCATTTTTTCCGTCTATCATAGAAAGTTTCGATCTATCTGAGTTTGATCTCATCATATCAACCTCATCATGCGTGGCTAAAGGCATCATCCCACCACCAACAACACCCCACATATGCTATATACATAGCCCCATGCGATATATTTGGGATCAAAGACACGAATACTTACAAAGCCTGCAAAAATTTCCTGGTCTCTCATGGAGCTACCATTGGTTGAGCTCAAAACTTCGAATCTGGGACACAACAAGTGCTTCACGAGTCACAAGCTTTGTCACAAACTCTCAATACGTTGCAGCCAGAGTTCAGACATACTACGGAAAAAAAAGCACAGTCATTCATCCACCTGTTGATCTCACCCGCTTTGCCTATACCGGCACCCCAAAACATGACTACATGCTCTGCGCTGGAGCCATGGTATCCTACAAACGATTTGACCTAGCAATCGAAGTGAGTCGAATCACTCAAAAGCCCCTTATCATTGCAGGACGCGGCCCAGAGCTAAAAAAATTAAGATCCCTTGCACACAATTTAGTCACAATTATCGAATCTCCCAGCGATGAAAAAATGTTAGAGCTTATTCAGCATGCTAAAATTTTCTTATTTCCCGGCATTGAAGATTTTGGCATCATCGCTGTAGAGGCTCTATCCTGTGGCACTCCTGTTATCGCACCAAAAAAAGGGGGGGCTTGCGACTTCATTCAGCACCAAAGAAATGGTTTACTACTCTCTCAGGTCACAGCACACAGTTTAGCCGAAGCAGCTCAAGAGGCTTACGACAAAAATTGGAATCATAAAGAAATATCTCAAAGCGCGACTCCATTCTCATGTGAAAACTTTAACCAAAATATTCAAAGTCACATTAAACAAGTTTTAAAAGAGGCACACTGATGTCAAAATCATACTCAAACCAACCTTTCCAGATAGCATTCGACACACTTTTAGTTATCATAGCCTGGATTTGTGCTTACGCTCTCCGATTTCACACTCATTTACCTATACCCAAGGGCACTCCAGATTTTTCTCATTACCTAAAACTGATCCCCCTTGTTGGTATTTCTTGGGGTCTCATTCTTGCTCTCAGCACCCTTTATCAACCTAAGATTTCAATCCGGAAAACTCATAAAGAAATTATAAAAAGTTGTTTTTTCGCAACAATATTTTTTCTTGCTCTCACGTCTTTTTATCATGAATTTCGTTATTCACGAGGAGCTTTGCTCTTCTTTGTTGTGCTACACCCTGTAACTCTCATGCTTTGGCACAGCCTGCAAAGAAAAATGTTAAGAAAACAAAAACCTCAAAAAACACTTGTAATCGCCAGCTATGAACGCCTTAAACAACTTGAAGATTTATTCCCAAAACATGAAATCGATTGCGTCATCTTGCTTTCTGGCTCTCAAGAAAGAATTCCTTACCCAACCCACAAGCGACCGGAACACTGGTTAGATTTTCTCTCTAAGTACCAGTACACAAACATTGTCATTCTCACAAACCATACAGATACAGAAACTCTTCAAAAAGACCTTCCGACCCTTGTGGACCAAACTCTTGACATAAAAGTTATTCCTGACATCTCAGAATACAGACGATTCGGAGTGGACATTGACATCATCAATCACACTCCAATTATACAACTACAAGCCTGCCCCCTTTCAGGGTTCAATATTAGTATTAAACGCTGCGTAGATCTTCTCGGTGCTGTTGTCGCACTCTTTATCTTTTCACCAGTCATGATCCTTCTAAGCTTTCTCATTCCTTTTTCTTCCCGCGGCCCTATTCTTTATAGACAAACAAGAATAGGAATCGATGGCGAAACATTTGAAATTCTAAAATTTCGCAGCATGCCAATCTCCGCAGAAGCACAAACTGGTGCAATTTTTGCTACTGCGACAGACAATAGAGCAACATGGCTCGGACGCTTCATGAGAAAAACAAGCCTAGATGAACTACCACAACTTTTAAACGTCCTACTTGGAGATATGAGCCTCGTTGGACCACGCCCAGAAAGACCTGTTTTTGTTGATCAGTTTCGAAGAGAGATACCTGCATATATGCTACGACATAAAGTACGAGCAGGTATGACAGGGTGGGCTCAAATCAACGGATGGAGAGGCAACACAAGTATTCACAAAAGAATCGAATGCGACCTCTATTATATTCAAAACTGGTCTTTGTGGCTTGATATAAAAATTCTTTTTTTAACTGTTTTTAAAGGCTTCATAAGCCCACAAGCTTATTAAAATTAAAATATAAAAAACAACTTTTGACGCTTTAAAGCAAAGAGATTTTTATGCCTGAATCTGCATTGTTTCCCATTCTCGTATTAGATGACGATCCTATTGTCGCTATGCTTATACACTCGATCACTGGACATGAAATCAAACACTTCAAAAACTCCAACGAAACGCTTGAGCACATCACAGAATTAAATCCCACAGCATGCTTTGTTGATATTCATCTTGGCGTCAAAGACAACGGTTTAGAAACGATTCCAAGGCTTCGAGAAGCCTACCCTCACACCCCTATTATTGTACTCAGCGGAAGCCCAGATAAAACTATTATCGCAGACGCCCTTGCATCTGGAGCTGACGATTTTATAAGAAAACCTCTTAATAAAGAAGAAGTCAACGCACGTCTGCAAGTACGAACACATGAACACCACCTTAGGAAAAATCAAACAGAAATTCTCTTTGGCGATCTCAAACTTGATACTCATCAGCGATATATCTCTTCAGAGAGCACAAAAGAAATTCGCTATATTTCTTCAACCGATGTGAACCTACTCTTATGTTTCATTGAGTCTAAAGGAAATATTTTAAAACGACATTATCTCAAACAGCGCTGCTGGGGGCCAACACACGTCACCGACAATGCTCTAAATAGAAAGATATGTGAAATCCGAAAAATCATAGGTGAACTTTCGTTACAGATAAAAATAAGAACTGTTTATGGAGCTGGTTTCGTATTAGAGGACTAACAGCAGCACACTAAAATCCTAATTATTTCCGTTGCTGACAAGGCTGGATAAGCATAAAAATCATCAGATTTTTTGGTGGGGGAAGTGATGCATTTTATATCTATCAGCGAAACAACTCTTCGCAGATGGGATAAAGAAAAAACCTTATAATCATCACGCAAAACACCAGGTGGTCACCACATGTATGATTATCAAAATATTTTAAAATTTGTTGGTAAGAAACAACGGTCTTGAAAAAGAGTCCGCCTTGGGTATGCCCGCTGTATCCAACTAAAACGCTCCGTCAGCTTTCATATCCTCAATTTCCTAATTTTTAACATATGCCCTACTTTAGATGAAAACCATATGGCAATGACAATTCCATTCTTAACGAGTCAATTATTTATGCACGCGACCTCAAATTGTGCGAGGTGACGATCGTGTAGCAACACCATTTTACATCTAAATTTGGAGATCTTGCTTCGCAGCGAAAAAGTTTTTATAAACGCGACACCTCCTTTAGAGAGGTCTTCTACATCACTGCTATAGTCCAACATCTTCTTATTCCACTTGCCAAACCAGTGGCTTACCTATTTTCAATTACTTAACAATAGATTCAACTGATTTACGACTTTTCTGAATGCGACCGCGAAAATTTGATCGTAATTTAATAATAGATTGTAAAGATTGCGCCTTCCGCCCTCTCAAAAAAAATCCACTTGGAGCTTTCATCTTTCCTTCCAACAAAGATCCTTCAAAATCAATTTCTGTTACGGACTTCGCTTTTTTTGACTTTTTTCTCGCAACTGAAATCGTTGAAAAAGAAAAACACAAAACTATAAATGCACAAAAACGAAATCTCATAAGTCTTCTCCTAGTAGCTCTTTTTCAAGCTCTTCTAACTCATCAATTTCTTGTGTTTTTACCGCTGAAGCTGAATCACGTTTTTTTTCTGAGCGAGAACGTTTCACTTCAGGTTTACTACGATTTAATCTTTGTCTTGATGATGCAGATTTTCGAGATCTTGAATTTGAGTTGTTTTTTAATGAACTTGCGAGGCGGTTGATTTCACTATACGACATTCTCTCATCACGATCTTTAATAAGCGTATTAAGTCGTTTCACTAAAGCAAAGGCCGATTGTGTTCTTGCTGAAGACTTTTCTTCGCTTTTCAGCAAGAGTCGTAAATCATCCATCGCATCATCATATTCTTTCATATCAGCAAGAATAGATGCTCGGTTATAAAGAGCTACTGCATTTTTATTATCATAGCTTAGAACGTCATCTATTTTATCTAAAGCTTGATCATATTTGCCCTTCGCTGCATCAATCATAGCTAAGTGCATTTCAGCATCTCTATGCTCAGGGACAACATTTAAAACTCTTTCAAATTGAATAGCAGCCTCACTCAACCTTCTATAACGAAAAAACTGAACCCCCATATTCATGCGAATAGCTGTATTATCAGGATCGACATCAAGAGCTTTTGAAAAAAGATGCATTCCTAAATCATGATTCTTTCTACGCACTTCTACTAAAGCTAGAAGATTTAAAACAGAGGCATCTGTTGAATCTTTCCCTCCTAAAACTTCTAACATCATAGACGACATATCTAAAAGATCTTTCCGATAAAAGACTCCCGCTAAAATCAATTTCGCTCTCTTATTTTTCATGTCATATCGTAGAGCTTGCCTTACCCAGTATTCAGATTTATCAATATTATTCAGCATTAAATAAAGATCAGATAAATCAAGCATTTTCGAGGTTGATTCTTTATTCATAGAAATATTTTGTTTTAAATCACGAATCGCATATTGAATTGATTCTTTACTTTTCCCATGATTTAAAGGAGAAGATAGATCATCATTCGAAATAACATGGACATCTTTATCATAAGATTTTGCTTCTGGATGATAAGTTGCACACCCAACACCATAAACCCATATAAATAGTAAATACTTCATAGAAACCTCTATTATTGAACAAGATTAGAACGACTATCTGATACTTTTAATACATGAGAAAAATAAGATGGATTTACGGTTTCAGCATTAATTTTTTTATGATCAGCAGGTCGTAACTCTGCCATTTTCTCATATGCTAGCTTCGTCCAGTTTGAAAATGTACCAACATCTCGAGAACTATTATACGCATGTTCGTAATACTTATAAGCTTCCTCTTTCAACGGGAAAGCAACCTGCTCTAAAGATGATTTAAAAGCATTCACTACATCTTCACCAGCACCAGAAGGTGCTTCAACATTAAATAAATCTTCTGCTAATTTTTCATGAACACGACCCATCCTATAAAGAGACGCTACCGTGAACTCACCACTCCCTGTTTCAATCACGACTTCATAATCTTTAACTAAAGAAATAAGCATTTTATTTTTATTTTGTATCGATTTTTCAATTTGAGATGACCCTAGAGGGTAATCAAGGAATCTTTTATATTTTGCATTTACCACTCTAAACATTCCTTCTGCTACTAAATTTCGTGCCTCTATAGGAGCATTTTGTGTTGAAAGAAGCTGTTGTCGCACACGAAATAATGATTGCTGACCTTTAGATGGATTTAATTGAGATTCTAAATGAGCAGACCTTGCAGCTGCGACTAAAGATCTTTCAGATCTAGGAAACCTCCTCTGAAAACCAGCATAAGATCGTCGGGCTTCATCTTTCTTACCTGCCGCCTCTAATATTTCTGATGTTTCAAAAGCTACTTTTTCATACAGTGGAGATTGAGGATGAAGATTCATAAGAGCAACAGCGCTTTCAATTGCTAACGCATACTTTTTTAAACCCCGATACAGAACAGTCGCATTATATAATGCCCCAGGAGATCTAGAGTCTTTCGGGTATTTTTCTCCTAATGTTTTATAGTATTTAGCAGCTAAATCAAATTGCGCTAAAGACTCATACGTCTGAGCAACAATTGCATTTACATCTTTTTTCAAAGGAGAACTTGGAAATTTGTCAATCAAGATACGATTTGCATCAAGTGATTTCTCAACCTCTCCAATCTGGTGGAAATTAAGAGACGCTTTATACAAAGCTAAATCTGCATCTTTTGCTTTTGGGAATTTTTGATATAAAGACATAAATGTAGAAGAAGCATCTTTATAAGATTTGTTTTTCTCGTAGTTCTCTCCGATTTTAAACATTGATCCCTGCACAAGACCCGCAACCCAAGATCTCAATCCATTATCTGCTAAAGCTCCATCATGTGAAGCAATATGATTTGAGACCTTAATAACATCTTCCCATTGCTTACGGTCAGCGTGATAACTAATCATAGTTTTTACAGCTTCGTTATTTTGTTGTGTAGCAGGATGCTGCTTCATTATTTTTAAATAAACATCAAATGATCTTTCATAATGACCATGCGTGAAATAAATTTCAGCAATTGTTGATTTTAATTTCGCTAAGCTTTTATCTTGTGGATAAAATTTATGATAAGCATGAATTGCTTTTATAAGCTTTTTCTGTTCTCTTGGAATATCTATTTTTTTTGCTGCTTTTCCTCTCGGCGGCAATTTGGATTTCTCTTGCTGGAGAATCGCTAAATTCAATGTCGAAATTGCTGACAAAGCAGCATCTGGACGAAATTTAGTATTGGGTTCTGCCACTTTTGCGTATTGATCAGATGCCAGCTCATACTTTTTAAAATCTTCTAAAATTGTCGCTAGATAAAAACGCATCTCCACGGATGTTTGTGAAGATTCAAAATGTTTTAAATATAAATGATATAAAGAAGCTGCAGCTGCAACATAGGATTTTTTATCGTTTTCAGCGCCGTATTGATGAAAAGATGTTGCATACCTCTGAAGCTCTTTTTGAAAATCTTCTTTTGCTGATATGACAGCATCTGCATTTTTTTCTTTAAGATCTTGCACCCATTCAGACTTACCCAGATAAGTCTTTGAATAAGATTTCAAGCTGCTAACAACTTTTTTAGGCTTATTTAACCCTTCATAAAGAGAAACAACGGTGAGAGAAACCTCGTAATTACTCTCTCTTGAAGGAGCTTCTCTTAAAAGTCTAGCGAAGACTCGAATAGACTTTTCTTGTTCACCATTTTCTTCATACAAATAACCTAGCCTTTCAAGCATTGCATAAAATTTATTTTCTTCATCTAAATTTTTAAAATAATCCCAAGCACTTTGTATATCTTCAGCATCTGCCCATACCATCACAAGATCGTTCAAAGCCTCATCTTTAAGTGAATATTGTGTATCACGACTTGTGCTACTTGCTAATTTAACAACAAGTTTGAATGCCGCTGCTGCTTTTGTAAGATGCTTTTGCTTCACAGACTCATCATTGAAAGCTTGGTTATAATGGGACCATCCTAGTTTATAAACAGCATAAGGGTAAGCTTTGTGTTTAGGGAATTTTAAGACACCTCGATAATTTTGGATTGATTTTTGAACATTCTGATTTTCAAAGTAATGCTCACCTAAGGCTAAAAATGTATCTGGAACAAGTGGTGAACGAGGATGTGTCTTAAGGAGCTGATTAAAATATAAATCAGCATTACTGTTACCAAGCCTAGCTAATGTTGTTCCTAAAGCAAAGAGAGCTCCATCAGTACGGGGATGTTTTGGAAATTTACTAACAAGTTTTCTAAAAACATTCACTGCAGATGTTAATAAAGATCTAGAATCATTATGAGATAATTGTGGTTCTGGACCTTTCTTTTTACCTTTCACCCATGATTTATACTGTAATTGATAGCGGCTATATTCTAAATCTCTATAATAGTCATGGCGTTCCGTCATAATTTCACCTAAACGGAGGTACAACTCAAACTCTCTTTCCCCTAATGACGCTCTTGATTTTAATATTTTTGAAATTGCCTTAATTGTTTTCAACCTAAGCTTTTCAGCTTGTTTTTTTTCTTTAACTGAAGCCGTATGATCAAATTTCGAAAAATACTTTGCATAATCTTCAATCGAAGGAGGACGGCGCTCTTCTCTTGCTAATAGACTAACACTTAAAAAAGCACTAAAAAGAAAGATAATAGTATTTAAAAACTTAGACTTCATATCGTCTCCAATAGAAAAGAAAACCTACTCACGACACGCAGAGTTTTCTTGATAAATATAATATCCAACTTCATCCCACCAATATTCACCTTTATTATCACTCGCCCAGCTTTGGTTGTTCACACGGCCCCAGCCTTGGACTTTTAACCTCCTCGAAACATTATCGAATTTCAATGAAGAGTGAAGCTCTTTTCCTAGTACTTGATCGGCCTCACTCATTAAAAGTTCGACCATTAAAAAATCAACTTGCTGATTTAAACCATCATATTCTTTTTCAAGAGATTTAAGTTCAGTAATAAATTGCCGTCCAAGTTCTTGTTTCAAAGATTTTTCCCAATTCATAATCCGACGTATTGATTGATTACGAGTCGACTTAAAAATCTTGTCTTTTTGCATTCTGTTTCTCTCCTCCAAAGCATCAGCTAATTGCGATCGAATAGCCATCATCGAAGGTTGATTCATCGCTGATTGTAAAAGAGGCCTAGGGAGCTCTAAAGAACTTGAAGAAACACCTGCTAGGACATCTTCAAAAAGCCTATAAGCAGACATAGGAGAAACACGACGCTTACTAAGCCATGTTTTTAATTTAACAATTACTTTTCTGTCATTATCAATAAAGCTCTGAAGAGCAATTCGACTTTGATCATAGCGACACATCCAAA
Source organism: Oligoflexales bacterium (assembly GCA_045106415.1). Classification (GTDB taxonomy): domain Bacteria; phylum Bdellovibrionota_B; class Oligoflexia; order Oligoflexales; family Bog-1112; genus JBGCEP01. The sequence continues at coordinate 31,287 of JBGCEP010000012.1, forward strand.
AATATGAAATAGCTTGCAACACATGATCTTCAGGACGGTATGTATCAAAAAAAGGACTTCCGGCACCATGCAAAGCTCCTAATGCGTGATTAGGGTGCCCGGACATAAAGAATGCCCAAGCTTGCTCTGATAAAGCATCTTGAAACCATAGTCCATCTCTTGAGATGGAACGATATAATTTAATAGATTGTAAAAATTTCTTTTCTTCATAAAAAATTCTGGCTGCCGTTAAAGAGGATAAGTCAACAAGCCTTGTTTCTTCTGTATCTGAAAAATCTCCACCAACGACTTCTTTACGCATTTTTAATAAAATTTTCAAAGCTTGATTATTTCGACCCTGATCAACAAGAATAAGAGCAATTCTATATTGAGCAGGCCAATAATGCCGAGAGTTCTTTGGTATACTCTTAAAGGTTTTTACGGCATCTCTAATGTTATTTTTTTTCTCCAGTGAAATCCCATAATAATACTTCCATGACTTTACTCTTGTGCTTTCTGAGTAAGTTGTAACAAGTTCATCCATCATATGGTTTAAATGGTAGCGGCTTGCGACACGATCAATTTTTTTAATAGATATTTTCATCGGTCTTTGAATAGCTGATAAAGCATCATAAGCATATAATGCAGAGGCCACTGGATATTTCTTTTCCATAAAACCAGACAAGACGCTAAAATAATAAGCCTTTGTCTTTCTGTCCATTTTTTCTATTCTTTGCCTTGATAAGAATTTCCATAACTCCAAAGTCGATAATTTTTTAGATTTATGAGCTATGACATTTTTTTTGATATGAGAAACTGATACACGCTGACTCTTAGCCGCCATACTCGTCGACAAAATCATTAAAAATATAAAAATTTTCACAACACTATTCACCAAAACTCCTAGAGCATATACCCTAAATTAAGACTTAAATTCATGATGTGACGCGTATATTTTTGCTGACTTCTCTCTTCTTGAAAAAAACGGCTTCTATATAAGAACTTTATGCTCCACTGCTCCATAAAATACATAGCTTCACCAAAGCCGAGATTAAGAGCTATTTTTTGGCCTTGATCTGTTTTTAGAGATGTAAGTCCTGTGAGAAAAAGAAAATCTGCGTAAACAATATTTTCATCTAAGATATTAAATTTTCCATAAAAAGGAGCAAAGACTACCCCAAGATCCGTCATTGAGTGAATCCTATTTCTTTCAGGATCAACACTCACTAATCGATCTGGATCAGCAGTATCCGTCACAACAGGCCTATAACTTAACGACCTTAAAGCATTGTAATCATCACTATCTGTGATGTGTGATTGATTTATATTGAGTTCAAAGCCTAAACTTTCTTTAAGAAAATAAGAAAGATGTAAACCTGTCAGGAAAGTATCATTGTACGCTTCTCGTAAAATCATACTCGTATTCAATCCAAATTGGATTCTGTTCGATTTCTCAAAAAACCTTTGCTGCAATACTGATACAGGCCTACGAGACTGAACTCCACGAATACCGTCAGCATCTACAGAAGAAGCTAATAAAAAATCAGGCATCCATACCATGGTCAAAAATAATAAAAAATTTCTCATTCTCTATCCTCCAGAGGTTGAACTCCCCTGTAGTATTCATTTCGGTCACAATCCCAAAAAATCCAACTGGCAAAAATTTCCTTGTATTTTTCGATCTCTAAAAAATTCATTTCACCCAACTCTTTGCCATACATGATAATTTATTGTCATGATAGCTCGTCCCATCACAAAGCTATGCCGGCAATTTTGTGACCTCACTACAAAACTCGTATATTTGACAATTGATATCGAGAAAGAAGACAATCTTGTTGAAAAACAATCACCTTCCATATGAGGCATCGTAATGATTAAAAAATCTATTTTCATGAATTTTTTATTTGCAAATCTATTGCTTGGGCAAAATGTTATCGAAATACCCGCACCTATTGAAAAAATATTTTCAATAGAAAAGGGTTTTGATAACAATGACAATGTTGAAGTTCTCATTTCAGGTTACTTACCAGATACTTGCCACAAACTTGGACGGACAACAGTAAATGTAGATCATGAAAACAAACACATTCAAATTAATGCCACAGCATTTTTTCAGCAAGACAAGTCTTGCCTACAGATACGTACTCCATATCTAGAAACTATCAATATAGGCCTCTTAGCTGCAGGATCTTATAGCATTGATGTTGTAGGACAAAATATATTTCAAAGCCAACTCAAAATCGATACAAGTTATCACTCACAACAAGATGACCAGCTCTATGCACCAGTTCAATCTCTTTCTTTGGAACCAGGCCAATCAACAGTTCTTCTTCAAGGTAGCTACCCAAATGTCCTGGAAGGTTGTATGGTCATAGAAAAAATTGAAACATATAAAATGGATAATATCCTAGTGATTCTCCCTATTGCTGCTATCACTAAAGATGAAAATATCTGCAACCGGGACGACAAAATGTTCTCCCTGCATGTTGATATTGACGATGAATTAAAAAACAACAACGGGCTCGTCTATATTCGCACTGCAAGTGGGCGTTCAAAGAGTCTTTTAGTGAACTAAAAAATTTAAGGTCGCCGTGATTTCGAAAGCTTACGGCGATCTTTTCCTAACTCAAGACTCAAAAAAGTATCTGCAAACAAAGCTAAATACGAAGCAAAGAGTACAGTACCAATAATCATTAAAACAATAGCAACAATCCTTCCCCAGAAAGTTACCGGAACAATATCTCCATAACCCACTGCTGTAACCGTAGTAAAGGCCCACCAAATTGCGTCCATACGCTCATCAACATCAGGATTTTGACCAAATTCAAAAAAATAAAATAGTTCAGAAAAAATAAAGACAGAAAAGTTCCCTAAAGTTGAAAGAACTACAAAGTGTGGTGAAAAAATAAAATCCTGCAAAGAAACTAACAATGACGTGTATCGTGACGACACTTTCATTATTTAACCCCTGAATAGAAATAGAACATCTCATTATTTCTAATATACTCTAAAAACAACCATTGGTGTTTAAATCCATAATCATCTAAGATGGCTACCGTAAATACCACGGAGAACATCATGTTTAGTTTTCGATATTCTGAACTATTAAATGCTAGAAATTTGCTCATTTCCACCTGTGGATTGCTGCAAAAAAAGAAAACCGTTTTTCTCACCAAAAATTTCCATGACTGTTATCTTGTTTTAAAGAACTCCCATATCAAAGGTCTCTTTATAGAGCAATTTGTTGCATGTCCAGCATGGAGCCCTGTTTTATCCATAGAATCAACAGATGGAGACCTCTGGAAACAATTACAAAGACGATTTAAAACAACATTTACTCAACTGTCATGGGAAGAAAAAATCCCAAAACTCATTAAAAAATACATAAAAAAAACACTCCTAAAAACTAAAGATATCAATAACACCTTCATTAGAGAAATCATTTGTCAAACAATGTTTGAAGTCCTTTTTCATATAGAGCCAACTCAAGAACAGATTCAACTCTTTTGCTCAGCATCCATGGAATGGTCTAAAGAAATCGCCATGCGAGGATCACGCAATCCTCAACTTAAAAAAGAATTTTGGCAAGAACTCTCCCTTTTAGTCTCCTTTCACTACCCTGAGATGAAAAGTATGAATACCAAAGAGCGTATGATATTTATCTCCTCTCTTGCACAACCTTTTATTTTATCTCCTATGATTAATTTTTCAGACATTTATGCGTCGTTCAGTTTTCAAATCGAAAAAAGCCCACAATGGGGTTCATGGTTGCAAAAGCAAGTCGCGAACAATCAAAGCATGAATATTCTTCACTTCATGCTAGAGTGCATTCGCATTCATCACCCTTTCCCAATATTCGAAAGAGAAATGATCAAAGACTTAAGCATTAGCGATCAAACTCTTAAAAAAGGAACTCAAGTTTTTATCCTTCTTGATTCTTTTTCTATGGAAAAAGATATTCATCTGAAATACTGGGAAAACCAAGATAAAAATATTATGAAATCATTTATTTTTGGATCTGGAGCAAGAAGCTGTTTAGGCCAAAAGTTAGCTGAAAGCATTTTAGTGGAAATGACTAAAAACCTCGTTTTAGAAAATATTCCATTAACAAAACTACAGTCAGGCCTTTCCTTTAGCGGGCGCCTGAATGATCATCAAACAATTCCAGGTGAGACTCTCTATCAAACAAAAAAAGCAGTTAATCTTCTCAAATCAAGTTACGCCGTAGGAAAAGGAGAAAAGGTGCAATGCCCATTTCATACCGCACAATCTGACTTACAATCATTTTAAAAAAGAAAGTGGTGGAGATAAGCGGAATCGAACCGCTGACCTATACAATGCCATTGTATCGCTCTACCAACTGAGCTATATCCCCTGAAGATAAAATGATCTACAACACTTACAATACATTGTCAAGGTCGAAAATTTTCAATCGTAAATCTCCATTCTCAGTTTGAGAGCTGATATGATCGTATAAAAAATTGATTAAGGAAAAAATAATGAGCATGCAGCGCGCGATGATTTTTTTGATCTTAATTGGAGCTATAGGTTTTGGATTCTCCTCTTACTCAATTCTCCACCACCAGCAAGTCCAACTGCAAGGCACTACAGACGCAGCCTGTAACATCAATTCCTCTATTAACTGTGATGCTATAGCAAATAGTGCCTACAGTGAGTTCTTTGGACAACCTTTGGGGCAGTGGGGGCAAGGGTTTTTTACAGCTTTTATTTTTTATGGAATTCTTATTTCTCTAGGTCAGGTTCAAAACCTTTTATGGCTTACTCTACTGGTGGCATTAGGGTGTCTTACAACCCTCGCTCTGGGCGCGCTCTCATTCTCATTAGGCTCTCTCTGCCTCATTTGTCTTGGCGTCTATGCCAGTATCTTAAGCGCCGCAGGCGTTCTTTTTCAGATTCGAGGACACATCACAAGTTCATCTCCAGATCATCTTATCAAAAATATTGTACTCTCAGGTTTTTTACTCGCATCAGGCCTTATTTGGGCTCCAGCCACCTGGTTTTCCAATTTAGAAGATATAGCCCCCCCTAAACTTAAAGACTTCTCAGCCCCTTTGCTTGCCACAGAACAAAAAAACATACCGATCAGTACTTCAAAATTTTCCGGCTTAGGCGAAGATTATAGATGGGGAAGTGATTCTGCAAAAGCTGTTATTGTTGAGTTCTCTGACTTTCAATGTCCTGCATGCGGAAATATGTCACACACTTTATCAACACTCAAAAAAGAATTTGGCGATGGACTTTTAATTGTTTACAAGAATTACCCTCTTGATAACTCTTGTAATAAAAGTATGCAAAGAGGATTCCACGAACACGCCTGCCTTGCAGCAACTCTAGCTCGTTGTGCTGGTGAGTATCAAAAATTTTCTGACATGCACGATAAAATCTTCGCCAACCAATCTCAAATGAATGAAAGTAATCTTATAGCATGGGCGAAAGACATCGGTTTAAATCAGGATCAAATCTCAACATGTCAAACATCTCAAGCAATTCAAGATAAAATATCTGAGGACATATCACTCGGAAACTCCTTAGGAGTACAAGGGACTCCTAGTCTTTTCCTCAATGGTCGCAAGGTGTTAGACTCAAGGTTGAGCAGTCTTCGTACAGCTGTACAAGCTTATCTCAAAAATTGAAACTTGACATTCATGTTATTGTCCGTCATGGATGAACCTCATGACGGAGGCTTTAATGGCACAAAATATGGAATTTGAAGCAGACTACCAGAAACGAATCCTACATATTCACTTTACCCAACCAACCGTCCTAGCCTCCCGCAGAGACGTCTTACAGTTGAGAGCTCAATGGACGGATGCTCTCAAAAGTTGGCATAGCCCTTATCGAGCAATCGTTAACTGTGAAAACCTCAGTGTCGAAAAAAACTCTGAGGTTGAAAACGCTTTGGCAACCATGATGGCTTTTCTAAAAGGTTTTTTTCTTAAAAAAGCTGAAGGCTTTGGCTACAGTACTGCACAAGGACATGATTCTTTACCCTTTTCCGTTCACATTTCACGAGAAGAGTGTGAAGGAGCGCAAAAAAAAACCGCGAAAGATACACAAGACTTCCGATCGAGGCTCGCTTTAGAAAATCATTTCCGTCAACAAACAGTTGAATTAATGATTGAGCACCCAACTGCGATTGAAACAAAAAAACAACTCAACATTCTTAAATCCAAGCTTACGAACAATCTTATGCAATGGCACAGCGGCTGGAACCTTATGATTTATTGCCAACATCTCACAATCAACCCTGAGCTTTTTGACGAGTGGGAGAAGATGGTTGCGTTTCTTAAAGGCTTTTTCTTAAGAGATATCATCGGCTACAGCCCCTCATCTCGAGAAGCTTCTTACCCATTTGAAGTTTTTCGCTCAAGACATCGGGCGGCTGCAAGGCTTGAACAAGAATCGTTATCATCTGGGGATACAGCTCACTGTCAAAGTGGCAAACCTCTCTAGTCATAAATTTATAAAAATAGGAACACATGTTATGGCAACACTCATCGCACACGCACAAGGTCATGTTATTTTACAAAATGGCCACACAGAGCTTCTCATTTTAGATCAATACGTCAAAGAGCTCCAACAAAAACAAGAGAAAAAACCTTTCGCTGAATATTTCCGAAGCACAGCTCTTGTCAATCGTAATGCTCGCCGCCTTTTCGATTCCTGGGTTCGCAAAGAGCCAAAATTATGGTCTCGCCTTTATGACTATATTCACAACTCAATGAACGATGAAGACAACGCAGAGAGCACTCCTTCCAGCACTGAACAATCTGCCGACACAACCGCAGCAGAGTAATAAAGAACTCTGCTAGAATGGTCATTGAACCTACTAGCAGAGTGATTCTTGTGATCCGAAAATTTCTTACGATTGGCGCTGAACTTCACCTTTCTTCAGCAAAATGGGATGACGACCTGGACCAACAGGGCCGGACTGTTGACTTATATATTCCTCTTGATGTCTTCTGGGAAATGCAAGAGACTATTGAAAAAATAAATTACCTCAAAGCCACACATGTTCCAGCTTCAGATATTAAAGAACGCTATCGCAAGGTGTTTAAAATAGCAGCTCCATATGCGCTATTTGAAATAGATAGACTCTGGCTCTATAAAGAAAGTGGCTCGACTTCTTAAGAAGAGGCTGCAATGATCCATGCACACAAGTTTCCCGCACTATGCAAACCCACCACAGCAAGAAGGCTTCTTGTTTTTTGGAATATAAATCCTGTTACTAAACCCAAAAAAAATGCACCGGGAACAAGCCCTATCTCTAACACTGATATACGATCAAACGTGGGCCAACTATGAAGGAAACTAAACGTCATCGCTTGGAGATAAATCACATGTTCATCTTTTTTTAAATAAACCTGCAGCGCACCACCTAAACCTCTTCTGAACACCCATTCCTCGACCAAAGGAATCCACGTCAGCATCCACAGAGGTATTGAAAGATTAAAAAGATGAGAGAGACTGTGCAGCACAGCAAAAACACCGCACAATTTCAATGTCACACGCTGTATAGAAGAGTTTTTCTCAAGAAAAAAAAGAATAAAAACCAGAAAGGCATGAAATACTAGCGCGCTCTGCCAAGGGAGGACATAAAAAAAATCAACACCAAATTGGTACAGCTCGGCTAGAAAGACAGAAAAACACAAGCAACCACAGACAGCTGAACTAAGACGCAGATTGTATCGTTGTTGCTGCAAGAGTTTCCTGCACGAGATCCATAAGGGTTCGCATGTCATTTTTAACAACATATGCTGTCGCTCCAACCTCTTCGCTAGCGGCTTGGTTTGCTTGACCAGAAAGTGATGTATTCAAAATCACCGGAAGTTTCGAAACTCTTAGATCTTCAAAATCTCGCACCCACTTAGTGAAAGTTAATCCATCCATTTGAGGCATTTCAACATCAGAAATCACCAAATCAGGTAATTTTCCTTTGCTCAGCATATCAAGAATCATATTCTTTGCATTCAACCCATCAACAGCTTCATGAACTTCATACCCTTTGCTCATTAAAAAAGGTTTTAATGCATTTCGGATCAATGAAGAATCATCAACAACCAATAGCCGACCTGCATACGGGGCTGAAGACACGGTTAATTGATGAGGGGTAGGGGCAGCTCCAGCCCCGCGCTGAATATGGGCTCCATACGAGTGTGCAGACCCCATACCAGTCCGGCTCTCTAAATCAAGTAGGATTCTTTCTAAATCTAAAATAAAAAGAAATTGATTATCTTCAACAAGAGTCATTCCGTTAATGCACGCTTCATTCTCAGAAGCCGGTGGCAACACTTGATCCCAAGCAATACGGCGAATGCGTTCTGTACTATCAACAACGAAACCAGCTCTCTTTGAAGAAAATTCAGTCACAATAATACGCTTTTCTCTATCATTACTATTATAAGAACCATGGTCATCGCCTAAGACCTGGGCAAGGTTAATAGCTGGAATAGGAATTCCTCTAAGTTCAAAAACCCCAGCCACACCGGGGATTCGTGATGATAATGGGTTAATCTCAGGTATACGTACAACTTCACGAACTTTCGCTACATTAACACCATAACGTCCTGTTATTTGAGAGCCATCTGCTCTATATCGAGTCAATGTAAATTCAATAAGCTCAAACACACTTCGACCGACTTCAAGTTCATTAAGGTCTGGCACGTCACCTCCTTCTCGCTGACTCAAAGTTCATCGGCACATGCAGAATAAAGATCAAGTTTTTGCGTTCGTTTCATGGGCATTATCAATAGGCCTTAAGTAAGCCTCAATTGCTCTTCTTTGTGTATCCATCAATTTTTGAAACTCAATTCCAGCCCTGCCGTCTTTTGCTCGAAACCATGCTAGTTTTCCTTTAACCCTCGGAGGCAAAGCTCCACCTTCAACACAAGAGAGGTGAATTGTGACTTCATCACCTTTTTTAAAGGCACCAGCCTCATCAAATTCAACCCCAAGACCATTAACCCCAATATCTACAATTTGTCCTTGGAGCTTAGGCGCTCTTTTACCACGACCAGCTCCTTGCCCTACGACAACAGCCGTAGCATCGACAGAGTAACGTTTAAGTGTTCGTTTTTTCTGAAGAACAAATCTAGTAACAACTTCTTTTAACTTTTCTGATCGAATAGGCTTTGGGACCCAAGCGCAAGAATCACTGTAGTAGAAAAGCTCTTCTTGGATATACTTTTTCACAACAGGGTGTGCAAAAGCAGTCATAATAATGGGCTTGCCAGTAATTTTCTTCAGACTTTGGGTCAAAACAACAGCATCTGTATCAGGCAAATCAAAATCAACGACAATCATTTCAAAGCCTTCTGGATCAGCTTTAACGAGATCAAGGCATTCATTCCCTGTGGATGCAAGAGTAATCTCAACACCACTCAGAGTGTCTTTGAAAACCTCAGATGTCATCACAACACTAGACTTATAACGATCAGCAATCAAAATTCTCGCCAACACACCCTCCTCAGAATCATCGCTTTTGTCGATTATATGACACTCTCAAACTCAAGAAGGCTGCCGAATCTACCGACCCGTATGTTATTGGAGGGATGACTCTTGCAACATGTCACAATAGCCTTAACCTTATACATGCTAGCCTGCGTACTTCAAGGCGCTGTCGATTCCCCATATACTCCAGGACACCACCAATGGGCCATGGATCCAAGCATATTCAAAATTCCAAAAAACCTGCCCATTGAAGACAAGATCATTGAAATTAAACCTTCAGAGCAACAGATCCGTAAAAGAATATTAAGCTCACAAACAAGAGAAGAGATCGGACACATTACAATCTATATCTCTCGAAAAAATATCGATGAAAAAGCCATAAAATACTCACAACCTCCTTTTAGGAAACATTTTAAAAAATGGGCTCTTTCTCAATTGGAAAAAAGTTCAGCCAAACTCATAACCTTAACACCTGAGACACTAGAGTGGATTAATCTTAAAAAAGTATCTGAAAAATTTGCACAAGTTCATCACGATCTCAAACTCCACCCTCTTCCTAAAAGAAAAGCACGCCAGCTCAGTCGACGAATGCGGCCTTTTTTTATTAAAAAACAATATCAAAGTCTGAAAAAGAAACTTTTATCCAAAAAATCTCTTCGAGTCGATCAACACCTTCTTCCTTCTTTTGCAAAACGTGCTGTTCGTCATTTTACAATTTTTCGTGGCCCTAATTGTTTTCATGCAAGCCTGGCATTCCAAAACGAGCAATGGACCAAGCTTGCTGGCGTCAATATTAGAAGGGAAAAAAATCATCATAAGTCCATGATCAATCACGACGAACTTGATCGCGCTCTTAAACAATATTTTTATCCAGTTCAACCACCATTCAAATATGGAGACCTTATGGTCTTTGCCGACCTTCCCGAAAAACCCCATACAGATCTCCATTATCGCTGGATCAAGCATGCTGCTACATGGCTTTTCGATGGCTACGTTTTCTCCAAAGGGTCAAAATCACCGAACAGCCCTTGGACAGTTAAAACCTTTCACGAAGAATGGGATCGCTGGTCAAAAAACACCAAAAGACTGGGTATAAAAGTCTTTCGCCGATCTCAGGAACATGTTAAGAAACAGCTCCCGATCGACCCTGTCGATTGGCTCTACTAACCAAATTCATTTCAAACGGGTGTTCTAGTGCGTCGACGAGTCATGAAAGATCAATCGTCTCATAGTGTGCGTTCACGCGCTCCAAGTCCAAGAGTTGCGTGCTCACTCAAAAAACAATGTGGCTTATGCCCAGATGTTAATGAGCCTTACTCACAGACCTTGCCTATAAAAGTCGAGCAAGAACTCAAGCAGTTCAAGCAACACCCTCTTTTTGAGAACACGAAGTTTCTTCCTGCTGTTGCAAGCCCTCGTGAACTTGGATACCGCTGTGTCGCAAAACTAGCTGTACAACCTGATCACAGTGGGGAGTTCAAGATTGGCCTCTATACCCCCGGTACTCACGATGTCATTAGCATTGAACAGTGCCCTCTTCATGTAGAAGCGATCCGCAACCTTCTCCCAGAACTGACTGAGCGACTCAATCACAGCTCTCTAACACCTTGGAATGGTGAAACCGGCGATATCCGCTACCTTGTGATCCGCGCCTCTCACCTTACAAAAGAGTTGATGGTCACCTTTATCACTCAAAAAGACTGTAAACGAGACCTCGTCCGAATCGTCCGAGGTCTTCAACGGAGTCATATCGCTTCTGTTTATCAAAGCGTCCATAAACCTGAGGGCAATGGAATTTTTGGAGAAACACCTCGTCACCTTGCAGGTGCCCCCGGACTAAGGGAATCTGTATGTGACTTGGCCTTCCAGCTTGGGCCGCAGACTTTTTTCCAAGTCAACCCTTGGGTTGCTTCTCAAATCTATCGCCGCATAGAGCATATTGCTGGTAACGGCAATCAACTCCGAGCATGGGATTTATATAGTGGATGTGGACCAATATCAATGGTCCTCGCTCGCGCTGGTTATCAAGTGACTGGAGTTGAAGAAAATATTGAAGCTGTTGAATCAGCCGAGAAAAACCTTCTCCGCAACCAACTCAAAGCTCGATTTATTCCGAGTCGCGTTGAAAACACAATTCTTGCAGATAGTCCAAGCCTCATTGTAACAAATCCGTCACGTCGCGGAATGGCTTCTGGCGCTCGCCAATGGCTCAAAGAAGCCATTAAGACACACCGTTGCCCTATCGTTTACATGTCTTGCAACGCAGACACTCTTATTCGTGATTTGGAAGACATTTGCGAAACAGGTTACCAGGTTCGTCAGATTGAAGCTTTTGACATGTTTCCACAAACCGGGCATTTTGAATGGCTAACAGTTCTCTCCATTTAGGATGAACCTATGCCTGTAAATGACCTTACGGCTTCTTTGAAGCCGTACCCCATGGAACAGCTTAATCAAATACGCCAAAAGCTTGCTTCTGAACAAAGAGAGGTTTTTGATTTTGGAACCGGGGATCCAAAAATTCCGGTATGGCCTCCTATTCAGGAGGCTTTAATCCAAAGCCTTTCGCCTATCAGTCAATACCCTTCCATTCGCGCAACTACAGACCTTCAAATGTCACAGGACAACTATGTCAAACGCACGATCAAGCCACTTGATGATCACTGGATCACTCTTCCAACTCGTGGAAGTAAGGAAGCTATCTTTCATTTGGCCCTAAGTGTCATAGGAAGAAATGGTAAAAACACCCTTGCGTTCCCTGATCCGGGCTATCCTGTCTACCGAAGTTCTTGTCTCTTTGCAGGTGGAATCCCAGTCGCTGTGCCTATGCACCCTAAGAAAGCATTTGCACCTTGGGACGTTCCAGATCTTCAGCAGGGGGCTGCTGCTCTTTGGGTCAACTCACCTCACAACCCAACAGGGTCTGTTCTTTCCAAAAATAATTGGATTGATATCATTCAGTGGTGCAAAGATACAAAAACTCTATTGTTATCAGATGATTGCTACACCGAGATTTATCAAGACACGCCTCCTATTCACCCTCTCGAGCTCACAACCCGCAACATCATTAGTGTCGTGAGTTTATCAAAGCGAAGTGGCCTCACAGGATACCGCGCTGGTATGCTTGTCGGAGACCCCGACTTACTACAGCCTCACACCAGAGCTCGAGCAAATTTTGGACTAGGCCAACCACAATTTATACAAGCCGCATCTTGCGCTGCTTGGGACGACGATAAACATGTCGCAGAGCGTCGTCAAATTTTTCGCACTCGCATGAAAACAGCTTCAGCTCCTTTCATCAAACACGGATTTTTAGACTCTGAGCCAGAAGCAACTTTTTACTTGTGGCTCAAAATCCCACAAGGATGTGATGTCGCTTTTTGCAAGAAACTCGCTACGGACTCTGCTATTATCGCGAGCCCATCTAGCTGGTTTTCAGCTAAAACTACAGGTTGGATACGTCTAGCTCTTGTGCCTGATCAAAATGATATTCAGCGCGCGCTACCACAACTTTTACGAGCCTTTGAGGAGAATAAAATTGGATATTCATCAAGCTCTTGAAATCATCGAAAACGATGACAAAACAGCTCCAGCAGAAGCCATAGAAACAGTTATTCAAGGTTTAGACGACGGATCCATACGCGTTTTAAATGCAAACGGAAAAGTCGACACAAGAGTCAAAAAAGCAATTCTTGGATATTTCAGGACACAGCCAATGTCTCAATATCATGTTGGCCCTTATGTCTATCACGACAAGATTCCTTTAAAACAAAATTACGCAGAGCTTGGTGTACGGGTCGTCCCTCCGGCGACTGCACGTTACGGCTCTTTCATGGAGCGAGGCGTTGTACTCATGCCTTCTTACGTCAATATTGGCGCATGGATCGGGCGAGAAACAATGATCGACACATGGGCTACAGTTGGCTCTTGCGCTCAAATTGGTGCTCAGGTGCACTTATCCGGTGGAGTTGGTATTGGTGGAGTCTTAGAGCCAGCCAGTGCAACACCTGTCATTATTGACGACGGAGCTTTCATCGGGTCAAGAAGCATTATTGTGGAAGGTGTTCGCGTTGGCAAAGATGCTGTCATCGCAGCGAACGTCACTCTCACAGCATCCACACCTATTATTGATACTCGCTCCGGCACACACGTTACACTTAAAGGGACTGTTCCCGATCGATGCGTTGTTGTCCCAGGAACACGAGACAAACCAACGGAGGGGGGCTCTATCCAAACCGGATGCGCTTATATTATTGGCGAAAGATCTGCGTCAACGGATAAGAAAACATCTTTAAATAATGCTTTAAGAGAATTTGCCCTCTCCGTGTAAAAAAATTGCAGCATGACCTTAAAAGTCATGCTGCAAGTCTTTACCTTTCAGAGTTTCTTGTGACTCTAAATCCAAGAATAAATCTGCATCGCCCATAATCAGTCGGCAAGCAAGACGAACCTCACTTTGTTCAAAGCCCATTCTCTTTAAAAGCTCTTTTTCGTCTGAGTCCATATCTGAGCATTCGCCTTCAACTCGAATGAGGCATGTCCCACAACGGCAAGAAGCACAACCATACTTTAAGGGCACTTTTGCTCGCACCAGAAAACCAAGAAGACGAGTTCCTACTTCAACTTCATATTCATTACCATTTGAAAGCCGCAGATATGGCACAGTACACCTCAAAACTAAGGGTTATGTGGTTTTGTTCCCGAAAGTAAAAATTCGGTCAATATCACAAATTCATCAGGACTTAATGTCTCGCAGCGCCTTTTCAAATCAATAGGGGAGTCTTTGACTTGGAGTTCTCCTTGCTGCAAAAAACTAGAAAGACTATTACTTAAAGTTTTGCGTCTTTGCATAAAAGATTTTCTTGAAACAATTTCAACATTTTTTAAAACTTCAGGAGAATACTTTGTCCCAGGTTGTACAGAAAAAACAGCGCTTTCAACTTTTGGTTGTGGCCTAAAAACCGTTGCCGGTACATGAAACTCAAATTGAGTTCTAGAACGCAGTTGCGTATAAACACTAAGGCTGCCATAAGATTTTTGATTACACGGTGCAACCACTCGTTGCGCAAATTCTAACTGCACCATCAAAATCGCAGGAAGTTGAGCTTCTAATATTTTCTGAAGAATAGGACTGGAAATATTATAAGGAATATTACCGCAAATCGCGACACGCTTTCCTTTATTTTCTTTGAGCCAATCATCCAGAGAAAACCTTAAAATATCAGCTTCCGTCACTTTACAGTGATCCCACTTCTTTTCCTTAAGAAGATCTGCAAACCGGGAGTCTTTTTCAACAGCATGCACTTGAATACCTTGATCCAGAAGGTGCCGTGTTAAAATTCCTGGCCCAGGACCAATCTCTAAAACTGAGACCACATTCCAGTCTTTCAGTTTTTCAACCATTTTACGACATGGCCAATCTTCACTTAAAAAAACCTGACCTAATGACTTTTTTTGTGCAAGTCGCTTCATAACTCGAACCCTATTGCCAATAATTTTCATATGGATAACGTGCAAAAGGCTCTAAATCGGAACTTGAATCAAGTTTTGTGGATTGTTTAAGTTCTTCAGAACCAAGCGCTGCGATCATTGCTGCGTTATCAGAACAATATTCTAACTTCGGCGCAACAACGTCGACATTTAGAGGTTCCAGCATATCACGAAAACGACGATTCGCAGCGACCCCACCTGCAATTACAAATGTTTTCAAATCAGAGTGTTGTTTTAGAACATTTTCCACCATTCTCACAATCTGACCTAAAGCCTCTTCTTGAAAAGCATCACACAGATCCGGAACTTCCCACGACTCCTTTGAGTGGTGAACAAGTCTCATCATATGAGTTTTTAATCCTGAATAGCTGAACTCAAAACGCCCACTCCCATGCATCATTTTAGGCATAGGAATTTTTTGACCATGACCTAGACGAGCCTGCTTCTCAATCACGGGACCACCCGGATATCCAAGCTTTAACAGACGAGCAACTTTATCAAACGACTCTCCACAAGCGTCATCAATCGAGACGGCCAACAATTGAAAATCAAGAGGATGGTCCATACGATATAAATTCGTATGCCCCCCTGACACCACCAAAGCCAGGCATGGGAATTGGACTTCTTTTTCTAATCCCAAAAAAGCTCCATGAAGATGGGCATGAACATGGTTCACCGGAATTAAAGGGACTCCACTGCTTTGATGTAAACCTTTTGCAAAAGAAACACCAACCAGCAAAGCACCAATAAGACCGGGGCCCTGAGTCACAGCGATCCCATCAAGATCACTCACTTTATACCCTGCCATCGCTTCATCCCACAGCGACGGCAAAGCTTCCAGGTGCGCTCGCGCAGCGACCTCTGGGACCACTCCACCAAACCTTTTGTGGATATCAATCTGAGAGGAAACCAAAGAAGAAACAACTTCTTTTCCATCTTTTACTAGCGCAACAGCTGTTTCATCACAGCTGGATTCAATTCCTACAACCAGCACGTCTAACCCTTTTTATTCACTTTTTGTAAGCGGCTTAAGCTTTTTTTTGCTAATTTTGCTTCTGACGATTTCGGATGGTTCTCTAACAATTCTTTATAATAAACTCTTGCTGCATCCGATTTCCCCATTCTACGAAAACAATCCCCCATCCGCATCCGAACATGAGGGAGGACTTTATCAGAGGGTTTCATTTCTAACAATTCATGGAACGCTAAAGCAGCCTCTGACCATCGCTTAAGACGGTATAAACTTTCTGCCTTTAAATAACGACTCCCTTTCGCATGAGAACCTGTAAAATATTTAGGTATCCCCGACAGTACTTCTTCATAGCGCTTATCATGAAAAGCTCGATTGAGAGAAGAGTAACTCTGACCAGAAGCAGACTGGTCACTTGAGACAACATCTTCTTTTTTTCCAGCTGAAACCTTCTCACCCACCTGCTGTAGACTTGCCTCTATGGATTCGACTCGACCCAAAAGGGAAGAGGGATCTATCGCTTCACCTGGAACCCCACCACGCCGCACAGCAACTTTGAGCATATCTACTTCACCATGTAATAGACGAAGAGTTTGCTCAATCTCTTGAAAACGAGTATCTCCACTCGCCACCTGCTCTCTGACGCCATCAATATCTCCGCCCTTGACTCCTTGCTGCTCTTCTAAGTGCAAAAGCCGTTTTTGAACACGAAAAAGATCAGCTTTTAAATTTTTATGCTGAACTCGAGACGCGCAAGAAATCGAATTTAATAAAACAAAAACACATGTCACCATATGAATCTTCATAATATCCTCATACTCAATAGATTTAGCATCACACTATGTGACCACATCTGACATCTATTATATGTGAGTTATTAATATCTGAAAGGTCGATTAATTTCGGCGTTTTCTAGAGCTTGCCGTAGGATCGACACGCATAAGGCTTTCAACCTTGCTTGTTCGAGCTTTCTCGACACCACGCTCCACTAGTTGCCTGCGCACAACAAGCCTCATCAACTCTCTTGCATCAAAATTCCAATCTAAATAATAAGATTTGTGAATATGTTCTGCAACTGCCTTTAAAGAAAGAGATTCTTTCCTAAGCAGCCTTTTATGAATTTGTTCAGAATATTCACTTCTATGCTCTTCCAAGCCTTTTTCTGTTGATTTAGAACAAAAATCTTCATCCGCAACAAAAGTTGTTACGTAAAACTTGTCTTCAATGAGGGGTTTTGGTTGGCCAGAAGGGCTTTCCTGTGTATCCTCGGTTGTGGTTGACTCTATGGTTTCTGCCGCTTCCTCATCGGTCTCTGCGGGTTCTGTCGCATTTTCGCTCACAGTCCTGACCTTTCTACTGATGATTGGACTTCAACCTCCTATCGGAAGTCTTGCTACCAAAGATGAGCCAGCTATGCAAAGACCAAGCAAAATATAAATATGTTTGAGACAAATATTAGACCAAGGAAGTTTTATGACGGACCATGAACAGACACAAGAAGACACCACGAAGACAGCTGATAAAGCTGCGGTTTCTTCCAACCTTGAACCGTCTGTATCCGAGCAAACGACAAACCCCGCAGAAGACACTCAACCAGAGTCTCTTGCCCTTGTCGCTGAAGAAATTGTCGCTCCAGCACTCGAGATCGAGTGGGATTCTGCTCTAGAAGATGAAATTAAAGGCGGAAAAAAAGACCGACCTCGCCCCCAACACAAACCCAAAAAACCAGCAAGTACGTTCAGCGAACTCCCTTTATCTGATTCTGTACGTTCAGCGATTGAAAACATGGGTTGGTCAACTCCAACCCCTGTCCAAGCTGAATGCTTACCCTACACTCTCGACAATCGTGATGTTGCTGGTTTTGCGCAAACAGGAACAGGGAAGACAGGCGTCTTTCTTGTTTCGCTTGCACATCAACTGGAACAGCACCGTAAACGCCAAGAAGAAGCAAAAAACGAAGATGCAAAAGGCTGCCAACCATTTGCACTCGTGCTTGCTCCAACCCGCGAGTTAGCCGTTCAAATTGAAGATGATTGCAGCAAGCTGTTCGAACTTCTTAAAATTCGCTCTCTCGCTGTTTATGGCGGGACAGATTGGGAACAACTTGCGAAAAAGCTCCGCAAGGGTGTTGATGTCATTATCGCAACTCCAGGCCGACTTCTTGACTACGAACGCAAAAACGTCATCGATGTCAGTAAACTTGGTATGTTCGTGTGCGATGAAGTCGACCGCATGTTTGATATGGGCTTTATTGACGACGTTGAAAAACTTCTCAAAAAAGCCCCTGAAAAATGTCAAAAACTACTTTTTTCAGCAACGACAAACGATCGTGTGCATGAGCTCGCTTTTGAATACCTTGATCAACCTGAGTACATTTCTGTCAATCCAGAAGAACTCGCCCCTGAACGCATTGAACAACACGCTCTTCTTTGTGAAACTCCTGAAAAACTCAGAGTTCTTATGGGTTTACTCAGAGAACACAACCCAGAACGCGCTATCATTTTTGCAAACACAAAACTGACAGCTGCCTGGCTCCAGTACAAACTGTCTCGCAACCAGTTTCAAGTAAGTATCATCACGGGTGACCTGCCTCAAAATAAACGCATCAAACTCATTGAATGCATTAAACAAGGTCAAGTTCGCTACCTTATCGCCACTGATGTCGCAAGCCGCGGTCTTCATATTTCAGGCGTCACTCATGTCTACAATTTCGACATCCCTGACGACCCTTCTAACTATGTCCACAGAATTGGCCGAACAGCACGAGCTGGAGCATCTGGCAGTAGCTACACCCTTGTCTGTGACGTATACTCTGAGAACTTTGCGCCCATCCAAGAGATGCTAGGCGAAGCAGCCCCTAAATCTCGCTGGTTCGACTCCAAATATCTTGAAATCAAAGACCAAGCTGGAAACCCTTTCGATGATAACTTTGGCCGCCCAGAGCCAGAACCAGAGCCTAGAAGGCCTGATCATGCTCGCCCTCACTCAAGAGACCGCAAGCCTGATACACGCAAAGAAACGCCTCATCGGAATAAAAACCAGCCTCAGAAAAAGCACCCTAAAAAGGATGCTCATTCTGGCAATAAAAAAACTCAGACGCCAGTAGCAACTAAAAAAGCAACGCCAAGTGTAGGCGCTCTTGCGCGTAAACTTTTCAATGTCTTTTTTGGATGGCTCAAAAAATAAACTACTGATTATTGGGAGCCACAGCTAACGAGCTCCCAATAATCAAATCTCCCTGCAACACCTCTACAGCTCCAGGTCGAACCACCGCAACGCCCCCTGAGTCACTCACTTCGACAACATAGAGTTGTCCAATTGACTTCAAGCGCCCAGCCATCAAACGATGAACTTCCAACAAATTTCCTGCTTGGACCCCATCTGATCGGCCTAAATTTACAGCAACAAAGTTATGAGAATGTCCAATTCTACGCCCAGGTGATGCAAAAGCTAAAATCTTCCCCGAACGGCCGGGTTTCACAGTACGTTGAGAATCAACAAAGCGCGGCACTTGAGTTTTAGGATTTCTATATTCAATGAGAATGTCTTCTGGCTCAACTTTTAAATAAGGATCCTGCAAACGACCCCACGCACGACCTCCTTCAAACTTTAACAACTCCATCTGCCCTACATACCGGTAAAAACGTCGGCCTTGCCTGCCAACATCCTTTGCGGGTCTAGCCAAAACATAGGTTTTTCTTAACTGAATTTCTTCTTCAGGAAAAATATAAATCACTCGACCAAAACGAACTCCACCTTCACCAACACCATTCACTTTGCCTAGGACTCTAATACGCTGATCCACAACAAACATAGGCTGCGTTGTCACATCAGGGATATCACCAGCAACAGGCCCACTGTATGAAATCTTTCCTTCTTCCATTGAAGACAAATCTTCAACACCCACTAACTCAGCGGAGCCAGGTGCAAAAGGCCTCCATTCAGGAATTTCAATATCTAAAAGCTGCTTCTCTTCAATGTCATCTTCTAAAAACACAATGTCATCATCTTCCAATACTTCTAAAAATGGTGGAAGGTCGTCACTCCCTGGGTAAAATCGCAGTCTCATCCCCGGCCAAACAAAATGTGGATTTTTAATAAAAGGGTTTAGAGACCATAAACGAGGCCAATATCCTGGCTTACCCAGCAATTGATCACAAATATCAATAAGGGTATCACCGTGTTGAACTGTATAAATCTCGGGCGCATCAATCGCATCTAGCGGTTGAGTTTCACCAGGGGTGTATGGAGCTCCCGAAAACATGTTACTACCCGGAATCGGACCAATAAGAATATCTTCACCTCGAACCACTTCGCTACCTGTGAAGTCTTCCGCATGAAGAGAAAAAAACAAAACGTCATAATTCAACAAAAAAAGAATTAAAAGTACTCTCATAACTTATGGTCCAGTGACCCTAAAATCATCCGAGCTTCTTCCGAAGAAGCTTCATAAGGATATTTCTGAAGCAGTTTCTTAAGGCGTTGCACAGCTGATTTTTGTGAACCAATTTTCATTTCAACTTTCGCCAGCTCTAAATGAGTAGCAGCCACCCATGGAGTATTCACCTGTTGCTTCAAATACATTTCAAATGATTTTTTCGCCTCAGTGTAATCTTGAAGTAGCGCCCAACAGCGCCCAACCCAATACAAAGGTTCATCTTTATGAATTTCAACAGTATAGCGTTTCTTCAAGTCAATAAACTCAAGATAGGCTTTGCCATACTCTGCTTCTTGAAACAATTGCCGAGCCTTAGCATATCGACGTGCATACCCTTCTCGATCTCTTGAAGCTTCTGATTCTTTAGCTGAAACTTCATGCATATCTTCACTTAGGTCATCATCCATCATGAGCGGGTCTGGCCTTGCTTCAGACATCCCACTTAATCCAACAGGGGGAATTCCTGTCATCAAACCTTTACGCAGCAAATGCGTCTGTTCTTTTAAAGATCGAACCATCGACTCCAGACCTTCTATTTTTGACCACAAGCGCGATTGATCAAGCCTCATATCTTTTACTTGGTTACGAAGAGCATCCACCCAAGGGGTTTCATCATCATCATCATCATCATCATCATCATCGTCATCTACACTTTCTTGTACAACTTCATCTTTTTGATCCTCTTCAGCTAATTCAGGCTGATTCTCTTCAGCGCTTGATTCCATCTCAGGCTGATCCCGCTGGTCATCATCCCATATCTGGCAACTCACATGGAGCAATAAAACAATAAAAATTTTCCAATCCATCATATTCCCTCCAACCGACTCAGCTGCCGAATGTATTGATGTAATATTTCTTGAAAACCATTTTGGCTCTGCTCTTTTAGAAAGAAAAACCCAAACTGGTGAGTGAAATAAGAGCTTTCTTTTCCTCTAAATTTTTCGGTTTGCCTCAGCCTCTTAGACCACTTGAGCTCCACTCCGACTTGAACTCTTCCCAATGAAGACAATAAAAGTTGGGCGTCATAGTCAAGCATCCCTGGTTCTAAATTTCTCACCTGCCCGGGAAAAACCGTCTGCATAGAAAATCCACCCAGGCTTAAATCTTTCACTATAAAAAGCTCTTGAAGCTCTTGGTAAGGAGCCCATACGGGAAAAAAAGAAAGTTCCTCATCGTCGGCACTCATTTTACGCCGTTCATCAAGACCCGAGCGATTCTTACTCAATTTTAGATAGGGCTGAAGAGTTCCAGATGTTTTAAACCTCTCATTCTCTCGCCTCTGCACACTCAAAAGGACATCTGGCATGCCAATATAAATTCGACCTTCTGCCTCAAATGACTTAAGAAGAGGAACCACTGTCATAATTTTTGTAGAGAGCATCATAAATTCAACATAAACTTTGCTACACCTCGATAAATGATTCACTCCTTTTTGCGAGATTCCATGAATATGAAACCCTTCAACTCTTTCACCTTTCATTTGCAAATGCCCCGACTTAGCCTTCACAGCAACCGGAGATGACGACTGTGTGCGCACAAATAAAGGAATTGCCTCATGGCTCAACCGCTGGAGAATTCTTCGAATTCTCTGCTTATCTGCAATACGAGTTGTAGTTTCGTTTTCCATCATGAATTAAAATGTCATCAATCAATTAATGGATATAGATATGATCAGTCTACCACGCAGCTCCCTATCTCTTTCGACTTGTCTTTGCCTAGTCGTTTACTCTTTATGTATGGCTCAAAAAGCGCCTTCTGAAATCACAGAACTCAATAAGCTCTCTGTTTTTGAAGAGCAATATCTTCTTTTTGGCATGAATCGAAACTTCCCAGTCAAAGACAGCCTCAACACTCTTGGCCCATCACAAGCTCATCCATTTATAGGGTTTGGGCACACACTCCACCAAGAATGGTTTTTGAATGTCCAAGCTGGATTTCGATTTTTAGATAAAAAGTCTTCTTTTCAAATCACCGGCCAAAACCAAGATCCTCGAATTGCAATTTGGAGTGTCAGCCAAGAATCCCTCGGTATCATCCGCATTTCTCACCCACTCTATTTGCTTACAGGACCAAGCCTTCTCTACCTATTGCCGACGCGCAAAGGCATGCTTCCCATTCAAAGAGACCCTGACTTTCCACTTGAGGTTGGGGCAGGGTGGAGCGCATGGTTTGTGTGGACAAAACCTTCTTACTTCTCAGCCGTTAAATTTGAAAGATGGAGAGGGACTTATTCACATCGCCTCCATGCATTTCAAATTTCTTGTCTCTTAGGGTTTTCTATTTAATAAATCATGCAGAGTATGGATTACAAATCATCTGGTATTGAAGTCGTTTTAACCACACATCTGGCGAGCCTCACAACCGTAGACCAACCAAACCGGTCTGAAGCCCACAATTCATGAAGCCCTTTTGACTGTAAATATTCGTCGGCAGTCATAGAGTTTTTAAAACTCACATTACCGCTATAAACAAGTGCAGACTTATGAACCAAAACACGATCTGTATGCGTAGGCCTGCGGTCACCATACACCCCATAATAGAATTCATTTAAAGGGGTCGCGGTATAACAGCGACTTTCTTGCTCACAAAACTCTTGAGCTGTATCCATTAATTCAAGGCCATTTTTAAAAATATCATACTGCCCAACGCCAACATCTTGTGGCATGAAGCCACCAACAATCACTCGTTGTGGGCATATGTTTTCACGATCTAAAAAAACATCAATACGATCACGTAAAACACCATACCAATGGCCAATACGCTCTTGTTGCTCAGGCATATCAACATTAATCACCGCAACCGCCTGCCCCTCAAAATCTATCACTGAAGCTACAGCCCAACCATCATAACCTAAAGGCCAGCACTGCCTCGCATCACCTCGAATACAAACCTCAGGGGCTGGACGGCTAAAATTAGCAGGAAGACCAACGACTGTAACCATCGACTCTTCTTCATGACTTTTTTCATGCTCATGCGCAACACTGCCGGACCACTGATAATCTCCTCCTAAAGCGCCCGCTCGTAACAATCTTTTATCTGATTCAGGGGAATAGTCGCCACCTTTAGCCATCACCTGCTGAAGAAATAAAAGATCAGGTTTAAATTGCCTCAACTCTCTATCAATCATATCAAGACGACGACGGCGTAAGATCCAATCTCCTTCCCATTTCCCATCAGCACCCTGCTGACGAAAAAGAGAAAGAGTTTGAACTGTCATTTGTCGACTATCCCAGGAAGGCTGATTCAGCCCTCCATCAGAGACGCAGCCAACAGTTATAAAAACCATATATATAATTCTTAGCACCCAATTGATCTCGCTATCACAAGTCTTTGTATTTCACTCGTACCTTCACCAATACGAAGAAGCGCAGCATCGCGATAAAAACGCTCGATAGGATACTCTTTCATCAATCCATAGCCTCCAAAGGTCTGTTGACCTTCTCTTGCACAATACTCTGCAACTTCAGAACAATATAACTTTGCCATAGCTGCCTGTTTTGCGTAAGGTTTTCCCTCATCTTTCAGCCAACAAGCCTTATACAAAAGGCCTTCAGCAGCTTCAACTCGAGTTGCCATTTCCGCGAGTTTAAAGCCTACGGCTTGATGTTGAGCAATAGGCCGACCAAATGTTTTTCTTTCATTCGCATACTTTAAAGTCATATCTAGAGCTCCTTTGGCAAGCCCTAAACCCATTGCTGCAATAGAAAGGCGCCCACTATCAAGAGTTTGCATCATAATATGAAACCCCTCACCTCTTTTCCCTAGCATCATATTTTTAGGAATACGCACATCATCAAAATACAACTCCCCTGTATTTGAAGCACGCCACATCATTTTATCTTTCATAGTTTTTGCAGTTAGACCTGGTGTCCCAGCTGGTAGTAAAAAACAGCTTAACTCTGTACGCCCCTTAGAGTCTTTTCCTGTCACAGCTTGAACTGTCATACCGTCAGTCATAGAGCACGCACTGTTCGTAATCCAAATTTTTGAACCACGTAGAATCCAGTCATCTCCATCTTGCTCTGCTACAGTTTTTGAGGCTCGAGCATCACTTCCTGCTTCCGCTTCTGTAAGCGCAAAACCCCATAAACCTTTTCCAGCACATATATGCGGCAAAAACCGTTCTTTTTGCTCTTCAGTTCCAAAATTTTCAAGAGGTTTTACACCGAGACTGTTATGAGCTGCAATCGTAGCAGCTTGAGAGCCGTCAACTCGAGCGAGTTCTTCAACAATAGTGATATACGTTAAAGAGCTCAGCTCTTGCCCACCGTACTTCTCACTAACAAGAGCCCCCAAGAGGCCTAGTTCACCCATTTTTTGGGTCAGACTCTCCGAAAAGATTTCATCCCGGTCCAATTCAAAAGCTTTCGGTGCAATTTCCTGCACAGCAAACTCACGAATCGCATCACGCATCAACTTTAAATCATCGCTATCTTCAAAACTCCAGGACATCCTAACCTCCACATCATGTCTCGCGTGGGGTCAATGATTCCTAAGTCGACCTTCACGCCCAGTTGTACCAAGTAGAATACCAAGATATGAGCGATAACGCCTCTGTGCAACCAATCCTTGCTCCACAGCGGCTTTTACAGCACAGCCCGGCTCTTCATTATGAAGGCATTCACGAAAGCGGCAACTATCAACATAGGGCTCTATATCTCGAAAACAACGACTCAAAGTTGCACCCTCCATATCGGGAGCAACAAAACTTCGAATCCCTGGGCTATCCACAACATACCCACCTGAACCTAAACGTATAAAGCTTGCAAAACTCGTCGTATGACGGCCTTTAGTCATTATTTCGTCTTTTTCCACAACTTGTTTCAACTCAGGACGAGCAAGGTTCACCATGGAAGATTTACCAACTCCGGAATGGCCCGAAACCAAACTAATATGACCTCGAAATAGCTTACGCACTTCTTTCATTGCGCTAGGGCTTGAGGCTTGAAGAGATAAAACCCTGTAACCCATATCTTCATAAATTTTTTGCTGTTCAGCGCACTCTTCTTGAAATCCTTCTTTGGCGCCTACAAGCAAATCTTCTTTATTCAAGACAATCACGGCTTCAAGACCTTCAGCCTCAGCTAAAGCAAGATAACGATCAATCAACCCCCACTTGACTAATGGAGATTGATAGCTGCTAACGACAATGAGTTGGGTCATGTTTGCAGCCAGAATATGCAGCCTCTCTGCAACCATAGGATCTTTTCTAAAAATCTTTGCTGTCCTTGGCGCTCTGGCTTCAATGGTGCATTGAGGAAGGTCATCACAAATATCTTCAGAAGCTTTTTGACAGTACACTCGATCGCCAACACACACAAAGTGACGCTCTTGTCTTTCTGACTGAAGATGCCGCCTTGCAACCGTCGCCATCCAAACATCTGTCGTATCCACTTCTCCTTCTTTAGGCTCTGTGGACACAAAAGCGTATCTTTTGTGTACTTCAACAACTCTTGCCTGAAATCCTTTTTCCAGATCCCAATGCTCAATAGGTTCTATGAATTCACGATTTGTTTTGTTTCTACGAGATTTTTTCACGCTCACTCTCTACCGAGGGATAGACCAATAGGTACCGTGCCTCATATCGTACTTTCACTAAAAAAGCGAGAATTATAGCGTATATGCCTAAACTCATAAAGGAGTCTTAAGCTTCTCTCTAAAGCCTTGATTCACTAATAAGAAAAAACTTGAAACAGCTTCTTTTATTTCTGAACCTGCGTATAAATGTCCATCTCGAATTTCCACGCCCTTTGCCGTCTCAAGAGCAAGTAAGCTACTTTTTAATATCTTGCTCTCAATCAGCTCTCTTGACCCAGACAACAATGATTGTCTGTGCAGCATTTTTAAACAACTAACTTCAAACGACTGCAACGATAAACCGCCTGATTTCAACTCTTGAGATAAAAAAAGACACATATGACTAAATATTTCAATTTCAGGCTTCATCAATCGGGCAAAGACGCTCAAATCAGAAAATTCAGAGCTCAAAACATAACTTCTATGAATTTCATCATGATTTTGATGTAAAAGATTTTCATCAACCATCACTTGAACAGCAGCAGAAACCTGCTCTTTAGTCATTTTTTCAAGAAAGAGCTCCTGCCCTACGATTTCTATCACTTTACTTACACAAGCACATAATTCATCTTTTTGGATGATATCATTATGCATAAAAAATGCAGCAATCAGAGATGGAGCAGCATAAAGGTGCAAAGTATTATTTCTATAATATTGCAACACATCAGCTTCTTGACTATCGACATAAACAACAGCTCCAGTCGGATGCGTAAATCGCTTCACACCTCCAAAGGTCAGAGCAATATTTAGAATATCTTGCGCACTTTTATAATCACACTGAATGTTTTCTCCATGGATTTTCACTAGCATTCTCATCGAGATTTCAATCAAATCTAATATTTGCACTTCGTCTAACGCATCTCCATCAGATGACAGAAGGAGTGTCGAAACATGTGCCATTGGCGTAAGAAGGGCTGCTTGATTGACCTTTATCATCATGTTTTTAGCTATTTTTTTAATATCATCAGACTCATAACTCCCATGATTGTTAATCAGTAAAGGTTCTCCATAATGAAAGTATGCATGACCTGCCCGCGCACCAATAAGTTTGAAAGCATGAAAAAGTTGCCATATAGATTCTACTTTTTTACGTCTCCCTCGTCGTTCTGCTGCAAAACTTCTTCCTTCAAACAAACGATCATAATTAATATAAACAGGCACTAAAGCAAGACTACGATCAGCATCTTTAGCGCTCTGCAAAACCATGCTTAACATTCCTGTTTTGGGTGAGAGAAGTTTACCTGTTCGACTTCTTCCTCCTTCAGGAAAAAACATCAAAGGAAAACCTTTTCGAATTAAATAAGAAAGATACTGCCGAAAAATACTTGTATAAAGCTTTTGCCCTGCAAAAGTTCGTCTAATATAAAAAGCTCCTGCTCGACGCAAAAGCCCGCCAATAGGCCAAAAATCAAGATTTTTACCGGCTGCCGTATGAGGAGGGGTCAAACCCGCTTGATAAATCATTTGCCCTAGCATGAGATAATCCACATGACTGCGATGACATGGCATAAAAATTAATGTGTGCTTTTCTGCGTAAGGCCTTAAATTTTGGAGACCTCGTATCATGACATCATCATACATCCGAGCCCATAGTTTTTCTAAAAGAACAGAACAAAATCGAATAATAGATTGAGTCGGCTTTGCTGCAATTTCGTCTGCATGCTTTTCGGCTTTTATATGCATTTTTCGCCTTTGAGATTCATTTTTTCCATCTTCTTGGATCATTTTTTGAATCTCAGGTGCCATGACAACATCTCTAATTAACTGTTGACGGTCGTATAATTGAGGACCCAAAGAAAAATTTCTCTGCTTTTTAAATTGGATTCTTAATAACCGCCTGAGCTTTCGACCTGTTTCTTGTGAAGATCTATTTTCTTCTTGCAATGCTTTTTGCACTGAAAGAGGAGATCCTATATGGCAAGAGACTCTTTGTCCTTGTACAAAAAACATAACCAAACGCTGAAGCCATCCACCATACTCATCATCAAAAAACAAAAGATGGAAAAGGGACTTCTCTTCTCGACCTGGATCTCTTCCCCAAAAAACACTAATAGGGACCAATATCACATCTTTAGAATTTTCTTTTATAGCATTATTTAAAATAAGCCTAAGTGCTTTAGGAATGCCTCGTTTTGAACGGCTTCGCAACATACCCTTAGGACCAAGTACAAAATTTTTTCTCAGCGGTGATAAAAGATGATGTTTTTCAGCATGACCATCATAAACTAAAAGATCAGTTAAAGAGCGACTCCTAAAAACATATTGAATACTATTCGGATCCAATCCCTCTAATTGCTCAACGCCAAACAATTCACTTCTAACCCAAAGATTCATGAACCATCGTAGTATATAAAGACACAATGTTTGTACACGATTCAAAAAAGTTCTTTGTAAATGTTGCACACGCATGAAGCCCTCGTTTTAAGATTGCGACTATCATTATTTAAAACTAACGCACAAACACGGAACAGAGATTTCAATGAAGAGTCCGTTTTCTTTGTTCAACCTACTATGAAAACAAAATATTTTCATAGTAGGTTGAACAAAAAAGTAACAATAAGTTCTTGTAGGTAGAAATGAGATGATAGCGCTCAGCTACACGAATGAAGACGCCTTAAATTCAAGGCATGTGGTGAGGTGGATCGGTTGGAAGATTAAAAGTTTCCTTCATAGAAACTTGGTCATCATAGACCTGCTCTCGCTTTCGCGTTATCACCTTCGTATGAACTACATCTAGCTCTTCCGACGCACACTATGTTCTTCGGTGTTTTGAGGAGAACCTTAAGCCTAGACTAAGATCAAGAATGAAAAATTCTATTTATTCTTAACAGATTTTCTCTTTTTTAAAAGTTAATTCTCAATAAAAAAGCAGATAAAAACTTCGTAAATCAATAGCATATCGCAAGAAACAACTGCATCATTTTTGTTAAGACTTCATTCGGTCTCATTACAATCACAAGACCATTTTTCTAAAAAAATATTTTCAACAAAGAATCAAAGTAAAACTTCAACATATTTGAAAATATTATATATTCCATTTTTAAGAGAAACCGGTCAAGAAATCCATACTTTTTATATAGACTGCAAACCGTATTTATAAATTGCAAAAAAGAACTAAAATCCAAGTCAAAACATGATTTTAGTTCTTTTTGATTCTCTCATATTTTTTTCGCCGCATATATAGGCTTAGAAGCTGCAGAAAATGTAAGTTTTCTCTCACCTGATCCAAGAGGGCCAAGATCACGACCTTGAAAAAAGATATTTACTTTTGCTGCGTCCTTGATCGTTATTGACAATGTCTCTTGAAAAGAAAGAGTTTCTACCCCTGCCTTCCATAGTTTTTCAGCTTGAGCATGATCATCAGAAGTCCAACGGATCCCAACCTCTTCCAAAACAGTGAGCTTTAGAAGCCCTCCTTCTTGCGGTTCTATCGCTTGCTCAACAAGCAGCTTTGGATCACTACCCTTTACAGACTCATCTGTATTCATCGCGCTGTCACTCGCTGCAGCGACTATAGGGGGCGCAGCAGGCTCTGTAAGCGGAGATGAAGCTACAACCTCAGCAGGCTCTGTCGCTTGCTCTACTGTAAGCTCAACCTCTCGATTTTCTCCTAAAAGAAAGTACCATCCACCCAGCGTCACGAGCCCCGCAGCAGCCAACCCTGCAAAAAACACAGGGCGGCCCCATAAGCGGGATAAAGATCGTCTTGATCTTGACATTTTGCTGTGGTGAGGAACTTCATAACGGGCCGGTTCATCATCCCAGCACATTTCATAAACATCAATAAGATCCTTAGGCGGCACGTCTAACGCAACGCACAGGTTTTTTATAAAACCTCGCCCAAAAACCTTACCTGGTAGAGACTCAAAGTCACCGCTTTCCAAGGCCATCACAAAATTCGGTGAAATTCTTGTCGCGTGCACGAGCTCTGTTAAAGATTTTTCTCGACCTTCTCGCGCAGCGCGCAAAAAGCCACCAAAAATTTGCCGTTTTGTTTCAATCGGCAAATCTCCATCAATCGTAAGCTTGCAACCGTCGCCCATATCTACCTAAACTGAAGAGTAGGTTTCAATCATTCAAGGATTACACCTTGCAGACATTCTTAATCAGTCTAGTCCTCGGGTTTACGGCCTGTCAAACTGCGCCGATAAAACAACGTGATCTTCCACATGTGGCAGAGACACTCAAACTCGCCAAAATCCGTTTAAACGAGGGCCGTGCCGCTGATGCCCTCGATGCAATTCGCCCTCTTAGGCAAACAGTTTCAAATCATATCGACGTGCTAAGAACTTCAGGTTTAATTCACCTTGCGTTAGAAAACCACCGCAAAGCAATCTCAGAATTCAAAGCAGCCTACAGAATCGAATCTTCTGCTGAAAACGCCTTAAACCTAAGCTCCGCTATGCTGTCAGCTGGATCTCCAGAGCATGTCAAAAATATTCTGATTCCTCACCTTAACGATTCAAATTACATTCATAAAGAGCGCCTCTATCACAACCTTGCTCTTGCATCAGAACATCAAAAAAACAACAAAATTGCCATCCACTGGTATGAGAAAGCTTTATCGGAATATCCAATTTTTTATCTATCACTGCTTCAGCTAGGACGTTTAAAAATGCAAAGCAGCCAAGAAGACCAAGCGGCTAGTTTGTTTGAACGAGCCATAGCATCTTGCACACCGTGCTTTGACCCTGTTCGAGAACTTGTTTTATCGTATCAACAACAACATCAATACCACAAAGCCATCCGCACTCTTCGGCAACACCTCAAAGTAAAAGACATTACTCACCCCAAAGAAGCTCATGCACTTCTACGTTCTTTATCTCGACTAGCGGTAGCAAAAAGAGCTCATAAGAGAAAGAGACGATCATGAATCAGAAAATCCTTCGTACATTTTTCAGTCTTCTTATTTGGGTTCAATACTCACCATCTTTCACACAGAACACTCAAGAACAAAACCCTATCCCTCGTTATCAAAGCCTTGAAGCATTTGCGACAGCTCTCGTTCATCTAGAGAAAATGTATGTCGACCCAGAAAAAGTTCAACAAGACCCTCTTATACTCAATGCTCTCAACGGATTAATGAAAGACCTCGACCCTCATTCCGTAATTCTTCCTCCCAAGGCCTTTGAACAACTCACAATGGACACTCGAGGAAAATTTGGCGGCATTGGCATCATCGTTTCTCAAAATAAACCAGATGAAAAAAAACCAACATCACCATCTACTTTGATGATTGTATCCGTGATAGAGGGTACTCCAGCTGCAAAAGGAGGGCTCAAAGCAGGTGATGAAATTACCGCAATTGATGATGTTTCATTAATCACAATCACTCCCAATGAAGCCGTAGAAAGAATGCAAGGTTCTATCGGGTCAACAGTCGAACTCACTCTTCGTCGCGAAGGGCTCAAAGAAACATTTTCTGTTCAGATTACACGAGCTCTGATCAAAGCCCCTTCTGTACATGCTCGAGACCTTGGGGCTGGCATCATCACAATGAGTATTTCCTCTTTTCAAGAAAACACCGCACGACAACTTCGAAAAAAACTCAAACTCTACCAACCAAAAATGAAAGCACTGATTCTTGACCTTAGAAATAATCCCGGAGGTCTGCTAGATCAATCTGTCAAAGTCGTTGACCTTTTTGTCGATAGCGGTCTAATCGTTTCGACAGTCGGCAGGGACAGCAGCCGCATTGAAAGAGAATACGCAAGAAAAAACGGGACATACGCAGGATTCCCAATGATTACTCTAGTCAACCAAGGTTCTGCAAGCGCGTCTGAAATTGTTGCGGGAGCGTTGCAAGATCACAAAAGATCGCTCATTATGGGAACCCCTACTTTTGGAAAAGGGTCTGTCCAAACCTTAATTCCTCTACCGAATAAAGCAGGCCTCAAGCTCACCATTGCAAGATATTACACCCCCTTAGATCGCTCCATCCAAGGAAAAGGAATAACCCCCGACCTTATTGTCTCCAACCAAGAAAACAAACAGCAAGCAACACGGAAAGAAGCTGATTTAAAAGGACATATTTCCGGCGGGCATTTAAGCGAAATATCCAAAGGGCATAGTTTAAGAGATCCTGTTAAAAAATGGCCAAAACCTCTGCGAAAAGATCATCAACTTGTCACAGCTTTTGTCCATCTACGAGCTTGGGCGACTCATCTTCAAGAACACATGCAGGCTCAACAAAAAATCAACGATATTGATCAAAAGCTTTAAAAATGGTGACGCGGTAGCTATCCAACATCCCATGCTCGACCTGCCGGCCTCGCGATGCACAAAATTTTAGATAATTACGGTAAGCTGCGTCATCAGTAAAACACTTAATAAGATATTTGCACTCCGCGCAAACCATCATAGGATTAAATTTCGCGTTGTCGCGCACAGTACGCATACAACAATCTCGAAAACCACTCGAGCTTGTTGGTGCCGGTGTTTTTGTGTGTTCATGTTTCTGTGCTGATATATCCATCATTAAGGCCTCGGGTAGAGCTAAAATACGAGCGTACGAAAGTTCATCAAAAAGAACATTCGCGGCATCCTGTTCAAAGTGTCATAAAATGTCAAGTTTCTCTACTGCTGAAAGGCCAATCTCAGAAAGATTTTTCGTTTCTGATGAAGATATCGACATTTTTTCTCCTAAAACCTGCAAAAGCTCCACACACACTTCTGTCACTTCAATTGAAGTGCCAGTTAAACGCTCCATGGTCGTAACGCCACGGTTTCGTAAACCACACGGGACAATTGTTGAAAAAACATTTAATGAATTATTAATATTCAGAGCCAGCCCATGTGTGCTGTACCGGCTTTGAATTCTTAAACCGATTGCACACAGCTTTTCATGACCGACCCAGACCCCTGGGTTCACATCATCACGGTGTGCTTGTATCCCCCAGAGAGCAGCTGTATCAATCACGACCTGCTCAAGTAAAGTTACCCAATCTTTCACTGATTCTCTCGGATCCATCTTTACAATAGGCCAAACAACCAATTGACCTGGCATATGAGCTGTAATCAACCCTCCTCGATCACTCTGCACAACTCCAATATTTTGTAAATCATACTCCTCGTCCGCCAACAAAAGATCTGTACGATCTGCGTGCTTACCCAATGTGACGACTGGGTCATGTTCCATACACAAAACATCAACACGCCTATTCACTGCTTCATTCTGTTGCAGAAAAAGCTGCTGAAAAGCAACTGCTTTCTGATATGGAACTTTGCCTAAACGAATAGCTCTTAAGTGTTCACGTTGCATAAATGTTCAATAGCCTCAATACGATTCATAGCAGCTTGTGGAGTTTCTCCCCAAGCCCAAACTCCATGACCCTGAACAATCAGCAATTTCGCCTTCTCACACCACCACTCTGTCAATTGGTTTTGCAAGTCTTTAAAATCATGCCTTTTAGGATTCGGAGCTAACTTCAGTTTCAATATTTCTGAGGCCTCATCACAGCCTAAAGCTTTTTGGAGCTCATCAGCCTGAAACACCCATTCAGAAATCCCTCGACTTTTTTCAACTAAAATAGGCGGGTGGACATGAACAACGCAGCCCCTCAGTCCCATGTGTTGATAAATACCTAAGTGAGCAGGTGCTTCTTCTGAAGCTTTCCAGGAGCCGTGCCTCAGAGGCACTCCAAGTTGTGAATCAATCAGAATAAATCTTTCAGTAGATAGTTTTCCTTTACACACACCAGATGGGCTCATCCAAACCCCATGAGGGCTTGCTACAGAAAAATTCCCTGCTGTTCCAGCTGCCCAGCCTCGCAACCACGCTGCATGAGCAACATCAACCATCTGACGAACATAAACCTGCGCAAGTCCTCTCGGGTGATAAGTCATACCGGAACCTCTTTAGGATCTCCTTCCCCATGCCTCACAAGAATAGGCTCATGCTCAGTCAAATCCAAAATACTAGTTTCCAGCCAAGGAACCGCATCTCCCAAGTCTAAGATTAAATCTAAAGCATGACCATATTTCTCATCCACCTGGTAACCAAACTGCAGCAAATCTTCCTGCGGCATCGAAGTTGATAAAAGCGGTGCTCCGAGTCTCTCAATAAGATCTAGCACAAGGGGTGATTGAGGTACTCTCACACCAACATTTTCTCGCTTATCAAAAATTTGCTTAGGCAATGACTTTTGGCTTTTCAATAAAACCGTCCAAGGACCAGGGAGAATTCTTCTTAAAATTCGATATGCTGGTTGTTCCACTATAGCTAGCTCAGACACCATAGAAAGGTCTTTGCAAATCAAAGTAAAAGGCTGCTGTTTGGGGTGGGAAGGCTTCAAGCGACGCAGTTTTTGCACAGCTTTTGCCCGGCGCACATCACAAGCAAATCCCCAGTTTACATCTGTTGGGTATGCAATGACACCGTCATTCTCCAAAACATAGCACGCCTTTGCCATATCTTTTTCTGAGGTAGGATTCACCCATGTATAAATCATTTCGGCCAAATTACGGGCCCTCTTGTTTCACAAAAGATAGAAATTCATTCCGAGTTGCAGGGGTCCGGTAGCAACCTTGCATAGAGCTTGTAATAGTAAATGAGTTCTGCTTTTGAACCCCTCTCATCATCATACACAAGTGATAGCCTTCCATCACAACTCCAACTCCCTGAGGGTTTAGCCCTTCTTGTAAAGCATTGGCAATTTCGCGAGTCAAACGCTCTTGCACCTGCAGTCTTCTCGCAAAGCACTCCACCAACCTTGGAATCTTAGAAAGGCCGATCACTTTTTTATTCGGGATATAACCCACATGACAACGACCATAAAACGGTAATAAATGATGTTCGCATAAACTGTAAAATTCAATATTACGAACAACCACCATCTCATCACAATCTTCACGAAAAACAGCTTCGTTTACGATTTCTTGAGGGTTTGTCTCATAACCTGATGTCAAAAATTTCATGCTTTTTAAATAACGGTCAGGTGTTTTTAATAAACCTTCACGCTTAGGGTCTTCCCCTAAATCTTCCAATAAACCACAAACATGATTTCTGTGTGTGTCCATATTCATAAAGACAACTCTTCTAAATCCAAAGCGTTACAGCAATTTATAAAAAGCTAGCAAAAGAGACCACTTCTCTCAAGCCTGCTTGAGATAGTTGTATCAGGCCGCTTTGAGTTCCGTCCAGAATAAAACACACAACACACACTAGACCTTCCCTGCTGCGAGGTCTCCTTCTCGGGCCGATTGAGAGTCCACACCAATTTTTTGATAAAACAATTCATCAATTGTCTTTTTCACCAAAATCCAAAGCAACTCTCGGTCACTTCCTCGGGCGAAAACACCTAAAGGAATCTGAAACCCTCCTTTATCTTTTCGCCCACCACCATACCAAGTACCTTCCTGGCTTTTACCAAAAACATCCTTAAGCCATTTATCAGGATCTAAAGTATGCGACCTTGTCCTTAAAGAGCCGTCTACAAACGCGTTACCGACAATCCCATACACAACCACTGTTTCAATGCCTTCACGGTGTAAAAGATAATCTGCACATTGACCTATACCATCTCGGTCTTCTTCACGAACATAGCCCACACCCGAAAATAAATATGTGCTACGAATATCTTTATGTTGTAAAGCGACTTGAGTCAGATCCATCGTACGCGCAGAAATCGCCTGCTTCGATATTAACGCTAAAAAATCTTTATCCACATGCTCTGCTAAAAATTGACTCGCTGCATAATCGAGGGCCGTTGCTGTCACAAAATCATCTGTATCTGCCCGAATACCGTGCATTAATGCTGTTGCAATACGGCTTTCTTGCGAACTTGTGCCAATAAATTCTCGCGGACAACTCATAATATACTCAGTATAAATCGCTGCTGTTGAGCCTGAGTCCTCACGAATATCAACAAACTCACCTTCAATCGTTCCAAGCGACTTATGGTGATCCACAAAAACCAATAATTCACACGCACCTGGAAGCTCAATCGGAAGATCTGCATTTTGTGAATCATTTACTGCATAGTAAGCATAAGCGTTGAGATCAAATCCCTCGCTCCACTGCTCTAAATCACAGTCTAGCTTTTTAACAAGAGCCCTGTTTTCATGGTGAGATATTTCGTCAAAGTAAATAATTTTAC
The DNA here is from genome assembly GCA_045106415.1 of Oligoflexales bacterium. Classification (GTDB taxonomy): domain Bacteria; phylum Bdellovibrionota_B; class Oligoflexia; order Oligoflexales; family Bog-1112; genus JBGCEP01. The sequence continues at coordinate 67,309 of JBGCEP010000012.1, forward strand.
TCTCAACCTCAAAACAAGCAGCTAACCACTCTAAAGCTAAACTACTCGCGATATTGTCTGGGTCTGGGTAACCTCGAATACAGATCAAAAGTTTTTTTCCACGTGCTTTTTCAAGCGCTTCAAAAAGAGCTGCTGATTTTGGAGTTATCATCGAAGTTCCCATATTCTTTCCTTCTCGAACTGCTCTAACCTCGGAAACCTGAGGATCCATGACTTTTTTTATAGCCTTCTTTGCCATCTACAGCCTCGCTATATCATACAGAAGATGTGCTTCCGAGTTGCACTCACCTCAACATGCCACAGTTTTTAGATTCAACAGCTGCAAAACTTTCCGATTTGTTGGAAAGTCTCGAAACAAGAACCCATTTTTTGGAAAATAATTTGAATTTTCAATCAGTTGAGAAATATGCGGTGTTTTTGCAAGAGCCTGACTAACACCAATAAGAATAGGCGGATTTTTTACATAAGACTCCATCTGCTGCAACCTCAGTTCACATGCACTTGAATGCCATTTATGAAACAACTCCACTGGTTTTACAACACTGGTGCCACCAGATTTTAGTGGTGTTGAAAAAAATTCCATATCTGGAAAACAATAACTTTCATCTCCCAAATGAAAAAAACTATTTCCTGCTCTCACCTGCCAATCTGTTGAACTTTTATTAAAACCCTTCATAAAACTACCAAACTCTTCGGGAACCCAAGAAGCTTGATGCACACGCGGAGGTTTTAATCCAGAGGTTTCATCCAGTTTTAATAAAACAGCCCCTCGTAAAGAATCGACTTCAGCTTCCAGCTCCCAATGTGATGATGCAATCGCCCAAGTTAAAAAACTTGCTAACTTAAATCCATACGCTTGTGATTGCTGATGAATACTCAAGGGACCTGAGACTTCGACTCGAAACACACCATCTTTCGTTGAGTACGGCTCAAGTAACAATCGGAAAAATCTTAAACCACGTACAAACCTTCTTTTTTCAGCAACGTCAACATTCTTTAAAGTCCAAATAACTTTCTTGGCTCTTAACAGCAAACCTTGAACTTGAGAACAATTATATCGACGGATCAACTCAACAGCAGAGCTTACCTTCTGTTTTTTCAATATACGATTTTCATCAAGGTCGGCATAAAAACTATCCCCAAATGTATCAAAATCACAATGTACATCTTGTGCCACCAATTGCTGGAAACATTCGTAAGAGCCCTGTGATTTCTTATGCCATGACGGCCATTTTCGATACACTTCCCATCTCATCTGATCAAATGATTCTGGCTCACTCAAAACCATTTGATCCTTTAAAAGCTTAGAAAAACCTCTATCTCTTTTTTGTGTTGTTAAACCCAGGTCTTGTAAACTCTGATCTAATTCTCCTTGAGTCAAACCTTCATGTTGTTGAAAAATACTCAAGAGGTTTTGCGCGGACGCTAAAACTTTTGAATCTTTTTCACACAATAATGACGGATACACACGCCCTTGTCTTACTGTATGCTTAAGAAGGTCTTTGGTAAGCACTATGCTGACGCCTCCTCTCATGAACAAACATTTCACTGGTTTCATTTGCAACGACTTCGTACATCACAGCAGACTTCCCCGGCGCAGACCGTAGAATACGGCCTAACCTTTGAACATGCTCACGTATTTGCCCACTTCCTGACATGACAACGGCAACACTTGCTTCGGGCACATCAACCCCCTCGTTAAGAACTTTTGAAGTTACCAAAGATTGAATGTCACCATCTCGAAAAGATTGAAGCAATTTTTTTCTTTCTTGCGGCTTTGTTTGACACGTTAAAACTGGCAATAAAAACATTTGCCCAATTTTATAAGCCACCCGATTAGTTGAAGTAAAAACAATGACCCGTTCCCCAGCATGAGTACATAAAATCTCCCACAAAGCTTTAAATTTACCATCAGCGCTTGAAGCCACCTTACTTTGCGTTCTCCATGCACGAAGTGCTTCTCGACCCTCATCACCACTTCTAGCCACTTCACTTAAAAGATGCTGCCATCCTCGAGCCCCTCCCAAACGCACACCTCTTACCTGGCAAAAAGTCTTCCATATTTGTCTTTGCGATTCATAAACCTGTCTTTCTTCTTCTGTCAGGTCAACAGGAACTTCCACCACATCATAAGGAGCTAAAACGTTCTCTGTGAGTTCTTCGATTCTCGTTTCATGAACCTTTGGCCCTAGAAGCTCAAAAACCAAACCTTCCTGACCATCTCCTCGCTCTAACGTTGCGGTTAAACCAAGGCGAAATGGCGCCAAACACCCTCTAGCCACGAGCTGATGGTTAGGGCCTGGTAGGTGATGGCACTCATCCACAATAAGAAACCCAAAACGCGCACCAATTTGATCTAAAAGAAGTTTTGCGCTCTCAAATGTGGAGACAGTAATATCTTCCACCTGCCTTTCACCACCACCTAAACAGCCTATATCTCGCTTAAACGCATGTGTTAACACTTCACGCCACTGATGCATCAAATCAATCGTCGGAACAATAATCAAAGTCGGGCGGGCAACCTTAACCATAGCCATCATAGCGACAAAGGTCTTCCCGGCACCTGTAGGTAAAATGACAACACCTCGCCTTTGGCCTACTTCCCAAAAGCGATCAATTGCAAGTTGTTGATAAGGGCGTGGAGTTTTATCACCAAGCGTTAACTCTAATGGCTGATGTTCATAGCCTCGCGCGAGGTCCTGTAATGGAATATGATATTTATGAGCCATCATCATAATATCTCGATAAGCCATTGCTGGAGCCGTCCAGCAAAGTGTTCTATCATCGAAACAGACACTAGGAAGCTTCTCAGCGAGATTTTTATCAATATCTCGCAAAACAACAAGTCCATCTTGAAAACTTATCGTGGCCAAATTTGTCTCCAAATTCGAACAATCAACATACACAAACCAGCAAAAACACAACCTATAGCCCCAAGCCATGTCATGGCCTCTGCCGCAGCTCGAAAGAGGCTTTCAACAGGTAAAAATAATAAAAAGCTTCCAGGAAAAACTACAAACAAAGCGCTTAGTGCTGAAAATTTTACTAGCCAAGAATTGTTTTTAGGTTTATCTGTTGGTTGAATTGACATGATTTTTTATACTTTCATCATAGAGAGAACACCTCTCTTATCAAGCAAAGAGGATACACTGGGTCTTCTCTTTTCACCAGAATCATCTTTAAAGGGATCTTATTGTGTTTAAAATTTTGACTGCAATCACCATTTTCATAGCAGAACCAATGTATTCACAATCAAAACTTGTGCTGGGGCAAGAACCAAGTTCAATTGTTTTAGCCGCTGGGAACGGAGGGGTCTTAAAAAATGACCATTGGAATATGTGGAGTTCTACAGAAGGTCTTAAAGGAAAAGTTCATGTAGTACTCTACGTTGCTCCATCTAAAAAGTCCCTCAATCAACATATCGTCGACAAACTCAAAGAGAAGAAATATCCTTTAGATAAAATTCAAACACTTGTCATTGTTAATACAGCACCTTCATGGTGGCCTGAAAGTATTCTTGACACTAAAATTCGTAGCAATCAAAAAGAATCCCCTCGTGCTATCTACCTTAAAGACACTCAGCACACGATAGCAAAAGCATGGGGCCTAGAAGAGAGCTCTCATGATATTTTCGTATTCAACGAACAAGGTAAGACAATTTTCACTGGTTATGGCGCTTTTTCTAATCATTTAGAAGAACAATTTTTTTCTCTTCTCGATCACCATGCCTCAGCGAAGACGGGCGGCACTCCTCCAAAAAGCTAAGCTCATACACACAATCTGGAACATGACGTAGCACAAGCCCAAAAACATTAACATCGCTATAAAGCTCACAATACCAAAAACCAGTATTGGCGTTACAATCATCGCCAATATTTTCTCATACCACTGTAACCCACGAAAACGATTTGGACCGACCCGGCGAGCTCTTCGACGTGATGATTCATGATCAATATAAATATAAGACACAGCAGACCTCCTTATTAAGTAAGATAAGTCTTCATAACCAAATAGCAAGAAGTCGCAAAAAGCTCGCCTCCTTTTCCTCCACGGGTTAAGGTGAAAGTCACTCATTTCACAGGAGTCTTTTTTATGTACCCATTTCTACTTGGCCTTGTTCAAGGTATCGCAGAATTTCTACCAATCTCAAGCTCAGCTCACCTTATTATCACTTCTTGGTGGATGGAAGGTGAAGCCTTAAGTTTACCTCTCAATGTCTCACTTCACATGGGGACTCTCTTTGCAGTTCTTTTCTACTTTCGTCAAGATTGGTTTGATCTATTCACAGGAGCTTGCAAAGATCTATACCAAAGGAAAAAAATTCAAGACTCTTTACACCTAAAAAAATGGACAATTCTCATACTTGCATCCCTTCCTGCAGGTATCATCGGGCTCACAGCTAAAGATGCTATAGAACATCATTTTCACAATCCCCTAAGTACTGCACTCCCTCTTTTCATTGTCGGACTTCTACTTTGGTGGTTTGATCATAAAAGCAGCCAAACTAAAAACATCGATCAAATTTCAATTAAAGAAGGAGTTCTTATCGGGTGCGCTCAAGCCTGTGCTCTTATTCCTGGAGTTTCACGCAGTGGCGCCACAATACTCACAGCAAGAATCTTAAAAATAAATCGCACAGACGCTGCTCGTTTTTCTTTTTTATTAGGAACTCCAGCAATGGGTGGTGCAGCTCTTTTACACGCACCTGATATTTTATCAAGTTTGCACAACCCAATATTTCAAATCGGCATCACAACTTCTTGCCTGGTAGGATGTTTCACCATTCATTTTCTTCTTAAATGGATTAAGCAAGCTGGATTTGGAATTTTCGCGATTTATCGTTGTTTACTAGCTTCTGTTATTTTATACCTTTATTTTCCATCATTTTAACCCCATTCACCATTTTTTCTTTGATACACACATCATGAAATCTATTATTATAAATAAGTTGTTTTGATTTTCCTGCAATCATCTTATATAGCATTGGCTACATTTATTTACTCAACATCTTCATAGCCGCACAAACAGCATCATAAATAGAGTCACATCCATTTCTGAGAATTTTTCGTATTTTTGTTTTAACTTGATGCCACTTGTGTTCGATAGGATTGAGATCTGGACTATATGGGAGAAGATATAGAACTTCTGCCTCATACTCTTGAGCTATTTGAACTATATCTGAGGACTTATGAAATGAAGCATTATCAAGCACAATAACTGTATTTCCATCCAAATGTCGGCTTAAAATCTTCTCAAGATACGCATTGAAAACCTTTGCTGTACAACTTCCTTTAAATACAAATGAAGCAATAATTTCGTTATAGTTGTTGAGTGATCCAATGACATTAACAGCTTTATGTTGTAAACTTTCTTTTAAACCATGGATCCTGGAACTTTTATGACTCCATCCATGTTGACAGAATTCATTTTTCTTAACGCCACACTCATCGAGATAAATAATGTTTTTATCACTTTTATTATTTATTTCCTTTTGAAAGTCACTCCGATTTTTATCGCAGAGATTTTTGTATCCAAATGTTTTTTTTATTTGTAAAACCGATAATCCGCAAGTATCGACGAATACTCCGTGGAGAAATATCCCCCCAATCTTAAGCCATTTCTTCGGAACTTCTATCAGGTTTTTCTTCTACAAATTTTCTAAATTTT